>JBGCCY010000033.1:0-201130 GCA_045104975.1 Saprospiraceae bacterium | reverse complement strand
TAAAGAAGTTTTATTTGGGTTGACACTTGCGTAACTGGCATCTGGTTTTTTAAAAAGATGAGCAATCGAAGTTTGTGTTTGAAGGATAGCCTCTTTGCTCCCTTGAACATTACTTGCAATAAAATTTGCCCCTACATAGTAATTTCTATTATTCCATTGATGCAAAAAGTCGAGACCAAATGTTGTAGCATTTTTATGTAGTAAAGCTTGCAAGGTTTCATCCAAGTCTCTATTGGTAGCTGTCAAAATTCCTCCAATAAAAGTATTTCTATTATTAAAATCTCTTTGTACTCTACCCACAAAGTAATTGGTCAATGGTTCTATCTCTACTTCTCTATCTGTGGTTCCATCAGAGATTTTGGCGTATTCTGTTGTGGTGACGGCCTCCAATATCCCAATCGATAAACCCTTTTGGGTTTTACCTCCAAATTTAGCCGCTCCTAAAATAGTTGTTCGTTCAGGTGCTTCAACATATTCATTAGAAAATGGATTAGCATTTCCATGTGGTTTTCCTCCGATCCTTCGAGAATAAAAAAGATTATCATTATTATAAATACTCCAAATTTGGGGAGTGGAAAATTGATAATTTAATATCTCTTTATTTTCTACAAAGAAGGGGCGCTGTTCCGCAAAGAAAAGCTGAAACCCATCCAATGCAATTGCAGAAGGATCGGCCTCAACTTGTCCAAAATCTGGATTAATAGTGAAATCTAAAGTAAGGTCATTGGTCACACCAATTTTTCCATCTACCCCTGCAGTAATATTTATTTTGTTTTTTGATTTAAAAGGATTTTGTGGTTCTTTTTTAAATGTTTCTAAAGAGCTAACTACATATGGTTGAATTTCCATTAGCTTTTGAGCGCCCACATTTTGGAGTCCTTCTAATCGACCAAATTCGCTCACCCAACCAGAAGCATTTAAAGGCACTCGTTGCCAAACAGATGTTTCTTCTTGCTTAAAATATTTTCTGCGAACTTGTAATCCCCAGGTCGCATTTTGTAATTTTCCAAACCTCAATTGACTAAAAGGAATCTTCATTTCTGCAGTCCATCCCTCTTCATCAATATTCGTTTTTGCTGACCAGATAGGGTTCCAAAAAATATCTTCATTGGTTCCATTCATAGAAATAATTTTATCCCCTCTGACTCCTGCAGCAGTCAAGGTGATCGAAAAAGCAGAACGTAAATCTCCATTTCCATCTAAGACTACTTCTATCCAATCGCCCTCAAAACCATCTCGTCTTGACATTCGCCGGTTAATGGAAGTTGGGTCTTGGTCATACATTCTAATGCCGATGTACAAATATTTTGCATCGAATAAAATTTTAAAAGCTGTTTGCTCGGAAGGAGGCAGATTTTCATTCGGTTGTCGCTGAATAAAATCGGTGTCCCATTTTCCTGTCTGCCAAATTTCCTCATTTAATCGACCATCTATTTCAGGTTTCTCTTTATCTAAAATGGAAATGGCTGTATGACTTCTCTTTTCGACCAAGTCTTGATTTTGTGCAAAAGAAATATTTACAAAAAAAACGAATAGAGTTACTAAGGAGGTGATGTTATAAAATTTGCTAATCATAATTATTATTTTTCAGCAAAACTATTGGCAAAATGAAACGAAACGAAGTTTTCAGATTGAACATTATTTGTTGAACAACTGAAATATTCTCAATTAAGAAATGAAAGAAATGAAATATCTTTGTAAGTATGGAACTCAAATATTACAGATTAATCAAGACCATAGCTGAAGAAGGGAGCATTGCTAACTCTTCAGAAAAATTATTTTTAACTCAATCAGCATTGAGTCATCAATTACGAGAATTGGAAGAACGATTAGGTTTTAAAGTCTTTCACAGAAAAAGGAGTAAATGGATTCTGACCAATGAAGGTCAAGAATTATATACTCTGGCCGTCCAACTATTTGAAACTATAGAAAAGGGATTTAGTAAAATTGAATTAATTAAAGAAGGCTCAAAAGGAAAAATTGAATTAGCGGTAGAGTGCCAATCTTTTTTTCATGACCTTCCAGGTTTTATTCAAAAAATGGGCATCCTTTACCCAGAAATTGATATATCCCTAAAGTTTAGTTCAAGACATGAAATTATTACAAAAATAAAATCAGATGAAGTAGACATAATGATGTCCACCTATAAACCACTTTCTGATGATTTGTACAGCATCGAAATTTACCAAGATGAAATTTTCGCGGTGGTTCACAAAGAACATCCTTTTAATGAAAAAGATTTTGTAAGTCCAAGTAGTTTTGCAGATGCTCATCTAATTATTAATTCCTTTCCGTTGGAAGGCGTTGCCATCTATGAACATTGCTTAAGAGCAATTGATGTCGTTCCTAAAAAATTATCAGCTATTCCTTTTACGGAATTTACCTTGTCTATGGTTGCGGCAAATCTGGGGGTGATGTGCTCTCCTAAATGGCAATTGAGAGGATTTAAATTACACGAAGATTTAAGATTAAAGCGAATTCGACCGAACGGCGTTAAACGTACTCATTACATGGTTGTCAAAAAAAATGCCCTTTCTAAAAAATACATCAACAATTTTATTTCTACCTTTGAAGAAGAATTTATTGAAAAAATAAAAGAATGGCGAGAGGCGAACAAGAACTAAAATGTCAATAGACTCCATTCGACGGATACTGCATTTAACCAGACCGTCTAACTGTAAAAAGAATTTCATGAAACTAAATTTGGTTTTCAAAAATCACATCTTAGTTTTTTCATAGGCTATCTTCACCACAAGCAAAAAGTAGAAAATGAAAGCAACATTAAAAAAGAGTATCAATGAAAATAAAAATTTCTCTGAATTAAGAGATGAAATAGTCAAATTCAAAAATGATGGCGGAAGTCAATATAAAGCCCAAAATATCCTCGAAGAACTGAGAAATGATTTTAAAGAGAATGAAGAAATAGAAGATAAATTATTAGATTTATTGGATCATGTAACAGGTTGGTGTCAAGAGAGAGATCGAATTTGGAATGAGGATTGGAAAAAATTGGCAGAAGATTATGATAAAAAATAGAACACACATTCTTAACCTTACAAATTAAATCATCCATAATAAAACATGAAGTCATACAAATTCTCATTACTCCTCCTTGGTATATTATATTGTCATTCTTGTGAATTGCAGCCTGAGCAGCAAAATAATATTCTAGTGATGGTTCCAACTATCGAACAAGAAGCTACTTCAATATGGAGGACAATTAATGATATTGATTTTCTAAAAAAACAAGGATATAAAATAAATTTACCCGAAAACGATTTGATCCAATCCTTAATAGAGAAGTCAGAAAATGGGAAATTTGGAAATGAAGATTTCCCAGAGATATACAATTTATTAGAATCGAATGTTTACAAAAAAAATAACTATCAGTTAGCTTTAAAAAAAGTGATGTCTCAGAAAAAATTGATCAATAATTTAATCAATCAATTATACGATTCGAAAAAAAATTGGAATTGGGAATTTAAAACATTCGAAAATTATAATGTAGTATTTACGCTTTATGGAACTGGTGGAAGCTATGATCCTGACCTGGGAACGATTACTCTTTTCACCACCATTGAAGGTGATTTTATGAATTATGACAAACCTACCAATACAATCATCCATGAAATAATTCACATGGGAATAGAGCAATCCATCGTTCAAAAATATAACCTAGCACATGGAATGAAAGAAAGAATCGTAGACATTATCACCTACACGATGTTCAAAGATTTTCTTCCTGAATATAGTATTCAGAAAATGGGTGATCCGAAAATTGATAAATACCTAAAAGAAAAAAAAGACATTGGAAATCTTGATTCAATTATAAAAAAATATGTAGATGAGAACTAGTTGATTAAGTGATATCAAATAAGTACCAACTATAATTATTTTTTAGGATGGAACAAATTATTCAAATAAAAAACCACTTAGAAGCATACTCCTAAGTGGTTTTTTTAATCAAATTTATATCATTCTATTGTTCAATCGTTGTATCGAAAAATCCATTAGTTATCACATATGCTCCTCCATTTTGATCTTCTCCATTAAATGTAAAAGTTCCTCTAATTTTTTCATCAGTCACTTCTTCCACGTTGATCGCACCAGTACTTGAGGAAATTACCAAAGATGAATTTGGATCAGTAAAACTGGTAATATTATAACTCATAGCAATGCCACAATCCGAATCTGAATCGACATAATCTAAGTCAGATGAAAATTCAGAACAAGCAAAAGCAAGCGTGATCGTTTCTGTATTTCCAGTAAGACTAGGAATCGTACCTGTAATAGTAAGTAGTCTAGTTTCTTGGATACCCAAATTTTCGTACTCAATATTAGTGGTAATAAAAGTAGCAGTTGTAGATTCAGCGGTGAAGTCATCACCATCAATTGTTGCGGTCAAACAGTTTCCTTCTTTTTCAGGATCACTATCATCTTTTCCACATGAAAAACATAAAAGTAAAGTTAATAGCATTAGGCTAGCTAATCTCATGATAATAAATGTTTAGAAATAAAATAGATGTGACTATAATCGTCAATGAGCGTTTTTGATTTAATTTTCATTGCTTAAAAAAATAACATCAATTTTACTAGGTTAAAAAAAACAATAATACGAACATTTTCGAAAATTAAATAATCATTTCTTTTTTTTGGCCATGTACTTAGACTTAGGTACTTGTTCGAAATTATCTATCAGTACAAAACAAAGAACGAGTGCAAAAATTAATTTCTTTGCACTCGTTCTTTGTTAAAATCTTAAAACTTACTTTCAGCTATTTTAATTAGTCAGTTTTTCACCAATTACAGTACTTGTAATTTGATCGTGAAAGAGTTTCTTAGTTTTTCCAAATCTAAAATATTGTATAATAAGAGGAAGAATAAAAAGATATGAATACCCAACAAGTAATCTAAAGATATTTCTGATAAAAGCTCTACCATAAGAAATGGAAGAACCATCTCTATCCGTAATTTGTATTTTCATGATCATCTTTCCAAAAGTACCTCGCCATTTGGAGGATTCGAAAGCAGCACAAATAAAAAGATAGCTAATAAAAATAATGACTATCTCGGAGTCAACATCCTCTGGCAAACCAAGAAATTCCTTTATGATAACTAATACGATCAAAGAAAGAAGATAGGCCGGAATAAAACTAATCACTTGATCTAGCAAAAAAGCAATGCCCCGTTTTTTTAGCACCTTTTTATAATAACCTTGCCGCCAATCCTTTTCTATGACATTTGATGATCTAGTTTTTACCTTCTTTCGTTCAACCTTTGGAGTTTGAACAGGAGCAACTTTTTCTGGAGTCACCTCAGGTTCAGCTACTTCTATTGCTGCAATATGGTTAGGTTCAAGAGTATCCTGAACTTCAACTACAGGTGAATTGGATCTTCCTTCATTCGAAAATTCCATGATGGCATGGCTAATCTCTGTGGTAACAGAAGTCAAGGCATCATCCTCACTATTCCAAAATTGTTTATTGTTAAGCGGTTGAATACTTTTAGGTAATAAAGGTAAATTGATAAAAGGAGTGGATTTCCACATACAGTTACGCACCAATATCGGCAACATTATCGTCTCTTCGCGATTATACCGATCTATTACTTTTTGCGTTCGGAAATAGATATCATCATCGTTAATATAGTCTGCACTAATAAATGCTAGAACTATATCAGCTTCAAACAATTTTTGTTGGTATTCTTTTTTTTCTGATCCTACGGGAATTTCAAAATCACTAAAAATTTCAATGGGTATTTTTGAATTCCTAATTACAGGGGTAAGATATTTTTGAATTGCTTGACAATCTTTTTCATCTTCAGGAGCAGCTAAGAGGTAAACTGAAATTTTTGATCTAGAATGATTTGTTGAACTTGTAGCAGACATTTGATTATTTAAAGTGAATTTACATTTGGAATTTTAACATAGCATAAGTTTAGAAAAATTTCAAAACAATATACCATACAATCTTATTTTTATTAGTAGAGTGAATTGATAGCAAGTTAATACTTATCAATATCATTTTTACTAAAAATCATATTTTTCTATTGCATTTCAATAACAAACCAAATTCCTAAATAAAAAACATCTGACTCAAATTGAATAAAGTCAACACCTCACAAAAGTTAGCAGATTTCATCTACCAGTCAGCAAAACAAATAAAAAATTTAAAACCATTTCATCCTCTTCTCCACTCCACTAAAATTGATATTGGGTCAAAGCCTCCCAAAATCTTGGCTCACCCTCATGCTTGTCCATATTAAAAGAAAACAACAAATTCAATTTCTCTTTTAATTTCACCCCAACAAAACCAATCCACACAGGGTCATGTTGAGTTCGGTAAGTAGCCCCAATTGTATATCTTTTTTGAAAAGAAATATAGGAGGAAAAATCATGTTGTTTTTTATTGCCCTCATAGAGATAATAAGAAGGGTAACCGTATCCATAAATGATGTCCTCAATAATCTCATGATTATAAAACCTCATTAAAGCAGCGACACTCCAATCCCAATTTTTAGTGAATTGAAAAGTATTGGCTGCAGAAAAATTCAACGTTCTTTCGGTGTCCACTTGATTGATATATGATTCAGTTCTTTCACTAAATTTGGCAAATTCTCTTGGTATTAAATTCTGAACACTCGCTCCTAATCTTAACTGCTTGAATTGAAATGCAATGCCCAAATCTAAAGACGGAAAGTTATACCATTTGTCCCTATCAAGTGGCAAAGTAAAATCTTTCACTTTTACATTTATTTGAGAAAACTGAACACCTAACCTCAATTGGGTATTTTCTTTCCATCGAAATCCATAATTGTATGCCAACCCATAGCGATGCGTTTTATTAAAATCATTTATATTAAATTCATAGTGTACCCCAATAGCACTATTGATGGCAGCAATTGGTTGTTCGTAAGATGTGCTCACCGAATGATAATTTTGGCGATTCCAATCAAAATTAATTCGTCGTTTATCTTCAATTCCCGCCATCGCAGGATTAAAAGCAAAAGAATTAAAAAAATGATAATTGGAAATGGAATTAAAGTCGAGAACATTAATCGAAGGAGGAGCACTTTGTGCAAAAGGTGCAAATAAAGCATTGTCTGATGAAGAAATTTGTGCTTTAAAGTTGATGGAATAACTTAAACAGAAGATGATTATCAAGGGTAAATATTTTTTCATGTTAACTTTATTTTTGTAATGATGTTAAGTGTGTTTGTGTTTCGCATTTCACAAGCTTTTATGATCTGACTTTCCTCGATTTTCTCTAAAATTGATACTGCGTCAAAACTTCCCAAAACCTTGGTTCATAAGAATCCTTCTTCGTATTAAAAGACAACTGCAAATTCAATTTCTCTTTTAATTTCACCCCAACAAAACCAATCCAAACTGGATCAAATTGAGTTCGATAAGTCATTCCAATTGTCCACTTTTTTTGGAAAGAAAAATAGCTAGAAAGATCGTGTCGACTTCTATTGGATCCATATTCATAGTAATAATAATAGTCGCTAATTACTTCTTGACTATTAAACCTCAATAAAAAAGCTAGACTCCAATCCCATTTTTTAGAAAGTCTAAAAGTATTGGCAGCAGAAATATTTACGATTCTTACGGTTTTAACTTGGTTCGTAAAATCTTCCGTTATTATATTAAACGTCGCATATTCTTTTGGAACTAAATTCTGTACACTTGCTCCCAATCTTAACTGTTTGTATTGAAAAGCCAAACCAAAATCTAAGGAAGGAAAGCTATACCATTTGTCTCCTTCGAGCAGGAAGTAGGAAAACTCATCTATCTTTACATTCACTTGAGAGATCTGCGCACCTATCCTCAATTGAGAATTTTCTTTCCAACGAAATGCATAATTATAAGCCAAACCATAGCGATGTATTTTCCCATAACTTTTATCACTATATTCATATTGCACTCCTATCGCACTATTGATATTGGCAATTGGTTGTTCATAAGACAAGCTAGCGGAATGATTAACTTGCCGATTCCAATCAAAATTAATTTGTCGTTTATCTTCAATTCCTGCCATTGCAGGATTGAAAGCATAAGAATTAAAAAAATGATAATTAGATAGGGAGTTAAAATCAATAACGTTGAAGGAGGGACCAAAAAAATCCAAGAATGGAAGTCTCTCCAAGTTGTTCTCAGGTAAAAATGGAAAATTAGATTGTGCATTAATATTGACCGAACAAACTAAATAGAAAAAGAGAATAAGGGAATAATATTTTTTCATAAGAAATTTATTTTCTTTACCAAGTTAAGAGTTTGTTTAAGATTCACACTCATTAACAAAGACATTCTTTGAAGAAAAAAGGTTTGGTTGAGTATTAAATAATACTCTAAAATTATGGGTTTGGGATTATCTTTGACTACAAAAAATTATGTCCTTTAAATATATTGGAAGAAAAATTTTAAAAGAAAACTAAAAAAATAACAATGAAGCAATTTGAATACAAAAATTTAAAAATTGAAACAGAGTATTCCCTTTTTCAAGGAAGTAAAATTTACGATGAAGAATTAACTCAACAAATGAATCAACTAGGACTAAAAGGTTGGGAGCTTGTTTCAACAATCGATAGTAATTCAAATGGAAGGACGGATTATATTGTTCTTATTTTTAAACGTGAAATTGAAAATTAAACTATCTCGATGCAAGCTGACGGGGAATTAAAAAAAATCTGTTACCATTTCTAAACAGGAATACAGAGTTAAATCCGAATGTCATTAAGTTAAGATGTAAACTGTATAGAGCAGACCGTAACGTAGATTTGGCTTTAGCCGAATACAGCAAGCAAGTACTTTATTTTTTAATTGGAACCTCAGATTCTATAATATAACACACGAGAAAGGAAGCTCTAAACAAGCAATACCAGCGTATGTCAGTTTCATAAAAGGCTGGTTAGCAGGAAGTTAAAATTTAGATCGGCTCTTTGTCAAATGAATTTTGGTTTTCTTCCTGCTTGCTGCATTCGGCTAAAGCCAAATCTACGTTACTATCTGCACCTCCCAGTTTAATTGGAAAACATTAATTTATTTGTTTTGATAAGCCGTAGAGACTGTTATCTAGCTGTTAAAAATTGCTAAAAAAATTTCTCTTTGATTACCTTGAAGAATTGAAATTAAGCTCACATCTAAAAAACAATAAAAATGAAAGTATATCAAAAAAATAACTATCCAACCATCCTTTGTTTTGCATTTCTGATGGCAACTTTCAGTTCTTGCACCTCTCAAAGTCAACCAACTCAAACTACACCAGTAATAGAAGTAAGCAGCAATATTCCAAGCATTGAAAGTAAGATTGATTCCTCCTTACTATTAAAATTCCCATCAGGAATTCGGTCTATTCTAGAAGATAGCAAAGGCAATATTTGGTTTGGTAGTCACCAAGAAGGTGTTGCTTTATTTGATGGAAAAAAGTTGACTTATTTTACCATGGAAGATGGATTAAGTGATAGTCAGGTTAGATCAATCTATGAAGATCCAAGTGGTAAAATTTGGTTTGAATGTGGTGTTGGCATCAGTAGTTACGATGGGAAAAATATAATTACTCACACCGAAAAAAATTACGATTCAATCAATAATTGGGAAGCTGGAATAAATGACCTTTGGTTTAAAGGGAATGAAAGTATTGGACATAATAGAACTGAGGCACAAGCTGGAGTTTACCGATATGATGGAAATCAACTGAACTATCATGCATTTCCGCTCCCTTCAAAAAAAACGGGTGGATTTACCAGTTCAGTTTCCACTTCCTTTGTCAAAGGAAAAAATGGAATGATCTGGTTCGGAACCTATGGAGGTGTATTTGGATATGATGGTAATGCTCTGCCAGCCTACCTTTCAACTCAAAATCAGAAAGAGAAAAATTTTACCATCATCAATGATAAAAGTCTAGGGTTTGATTCAAATTTTCTCCATGTCCGCAGTATCTTTGAAGATCGTAAAGGGAATCTTTGGATTGGTAACAACGGAATTGGGGTTTTGATTTACGATGGAAAAACCACTTTTAATTTTTCAGAAAAGAAAGGTTTAATCTCTGAAAATAGTTTACGTAGTGGTGGTTTTCATTCACCACAAGGAAGTCTCGAACATGTATTTTCAATTGGAGAAGATCCTGATGGCAACATGTGGTTTGGCGACCGAGACACAGGAGCTTGGAAGTACGATGGAAAAACTATGAAAAATTATACGGCGGAAGATGGACTTACTTGTACTCATATTTGGCAATTTTATAATGCTAAAAATGGTGAATTATGGTTGGCAATGGATGATGGAAATGTATTAAAATTTAATCCATCTCCTGAGCAAGAAGGAGGAAAATCATTTGAAAGAGTATTTTAGAAAAAACAAATAATGAGATTTATAACCATTCTAATTTTTATCATCCAAGCAAGTTTTATATTTGGACAGTTACCGATCATGGATAAAATATCAAATGAAATTTGCGACTCCTTGAGTAAATTAAATGAACCACTCGAAGACTTGTCTTTAGAATCTTACAAAAATATTCAGAGAGAGATCATCCTATCTAACTATTTAGATTGGAAAAAAGAGATAGCAACATTTAAGAAAACTACCAATCAAGAAGAATGGGTTTACGATAGTTACTATCAACATATTCTCCAATTGAAATGTAAAGAATTTCGAGTAATCAATACTAACTTTGATAATTACTTAGTCGAAGAAAGGCATGCCAACATTAGACCGATCTATTTAAAATCGAAAGAGTTTGTTTTTCTCTTGGAGCAAAATGCGACTTATGAAAAACTAGAAAAGTATCTAAGTCTAGAATTAAAAAATTCAACAATTAAAGCCTTACTCCAACTAAGTCAAAAAGAAATTGACAAATATAAATGGACATCTACTCTTAGTAATATTCACACTTCTGAAAATGGTAATACTTTTAGAGTTAGATATTCTGACTACACGAATCGAGAAACAAAATTTCAAATTGATATTAGTTTTAAGGATAAAAAAGATTTGCAAATTGATAAACTTGAAATAAAATTAGACCAACAATTAAAAGAAGAACTAAAGCGAAGAATTGAGTTCAATAAAAAAATTGAAAGTGGAGAACTTGAATTACCTCCACCGCCATCTTTTAAAAAACAGAAAAATAAATCATTAAATATGTCTCCAGAAAAAATCGTCCAAAAAAATCTCGACGCCTACAACTCACTTGACATCGAAACATTTATGGCTTGCTTTCACGCCGATATCAAAATGTATAACTTTGGTATTGAAAAACCAAGTGCGCAAGGTTTGGCTGAAGTTCGAAAAATTTACCAAGATCTTTTTAAGCAATCACCAAAGTTATATTCTACCATCATCAAACGAATCATTTTTGAAAATAAAGTCATCGACCATGAATCTATCACCGGAAGATTAGGAAATGAAAATCCAATTGAAATGGTTTTGATTTATGAAGTGGAAGAACAAAAAATAATTAAGATCACCGCTATTAAAAAATAATTAGTTTGATTGCTCATTCCTTTTTTTAATGATCCTTCTTTTGATGATTTTTGACAAAGAGCACTTTTCTAAAAAGAATTCACCTTTATATTTTTTTTATCAAAAACAAAAAACCTATATTTGAAATTCAAATATCTAGTCAAAACGAACCAACCAAATTCACACGGGATTTTTTGCAAAAAAAATTAAACTATAATTTAGAACATTTTACATCCCGTATTTCCATCCCCCTTTTCATTAATTATTTATCTTTTACGTTTCAATCATCAACTTATAACAATGTATACACATGTGTATATACGTTAAAAAAATCCTCTTTTTCAACTAAGAAATTAGTAACTTGCATTGAAAAGTGTTCACTTTTCATTCCTAAATTATGCTATCTCAAATGGTAATTCATTTGAAATCATTCGTTAGTTACATTTCCAGAAACCCCGTAATCATTTTTTGAATCTCAACTGTCCCGAACTCAAATACGACGTATTTGTTGATTGACTTCTACATGCGTATCATTAAGGAAACCCAAGCACAAACTTGGATAAAACCCTGTGAATCAGCAACTTAAAAACTAATTTAATTTTCGATTCAAGATTTTTCCTAATTTCTTTTTTATACTAAAAACCCAACAATCTACAACCTATTTAATTTTCTAAAATCCAAAAACACGAAACCGTCATGCAAACTAATGATCCAATTTACTACAAAATTTTTCTCTTACTTCTGTTCTTTTTGTTAGTTCATAACAATGTATTTACACAAACGCCATCTTACACCGCCAACGATCAAGTAACTCCTTACGAAGGCCCATTTCAATTTGGAACTAACATGGGTTACTATCCTGGATGGACTGATGGTCAACTTGGTGATCTAGCCATTGGCAATGGAACTTTAAATATTCCTGGCATTGGAGCGACGGCCCTTCGACCTGGATTGTTTGAGCATTATTTAGAGCAGTATGGTTACGATATCAATCTTCCTTGGTTCGAACATTTCGATAGTTTGGGCTTGGTAGATAACACGATGTTTGTTGGAGATCCTTCGGAAGATCATCGTGATCCCACCGATTATTGTCCATCCAAACCTTGGTTAAAAAACATGGGTTTTAAAAATATGTACGAACCCATCTGGGATAATGGCGCCAATGGAACTCCCGTCAATGATGAAAATTACTACGCACTTTTTATGTACAAAATGGTTACGATGTACACTCCTTATGTCAAATTTTGGGAAATCACCAATGAACCGGATTTAGATTTTTCAGATCAAGGAATGGGTTGGCGAGAACCAGGTGATCCAGTTGGCAGTTGGTGGGACAACAATCCTGAGCCATGTGATTATCAATTTGCCGCACCCATTTTTCACTATAATCGAATGCTTCGTATCAGTTACGAAATCATCAAAAGTATTGATCCTGATGATTATGTGACGGTTGGTGGTTTAGGTTTCCCAAGTTTCTTAGATGCGATGATGCGAAATACAGACAACCCAATAGATGGAAGTGTAACCGCAGAATATCCATTGAAGGGAGGTGCATATTTTGATGTATTGAGTTTCCATTCCTATCCTCACATTAATGGAAGTTTACGAATTTGGGATCCGATCAATGGTACTACAGGATATAAGCGACACTCTGATGCTGCTATCGAAGGCATCACCGAAGACCTCAACGAATTCAAATTAGTCATGAAAAATTATGGTTATGACGGAGATACTTTCCCAGAAAAATTAGCCATCATGACCGAGTCAAGTATTCCTCGAAAGAAATTTGGAGACTACATCGGCTCAGATGAAGCTGCCCGAAATTACGCCGTCAAGTTGCCAATCGAATTACAAAAAGAAGGAGTTCTTAATTTTCATTATTATGATTTAGGAGAAAAAGAAACTTTCACCAACGCACTTTATCCTTTTCAAATGACAGGTTTCTACGAAAAACTTGAAGGAACTGCGGTGGGAGATATTCAGCGAACGAATAGTGGAATTGCCTATAAAACAGTTTCTAATTTACTTTTTGAAAAAACGTATGATGATGCTCAAACGACAGCAATGCAATTACCTGCCAACGTCGATGGAGGTGCATTTAAACATGCGAATGGACAATATACTTATGTGCTTTGGGCGATTTGTGAAACCGATGATACCGAAACAAGTGCTGCGAATTATTCATTTCCAGCCAATCTTAATTTGACTAATTTGAAAATACATAATTGGGATTTTTCTTTAACCAACCAGCAAACCATTTCAGGATTTGAAAATATTCCACTAACTGGTTCGCCTCAATTTTTCACTCCTACCAATCAACAAATTAGTTTTAACTGTCCTTCAGATATTAATTTGACCTTACCTTACACTTCAACTGGACAGGTCGTTACTTGGGATCCTATTTCTGCAAATTCACTTTGCTCCACCGGAACTGTCAATGTTGAACAAACTGGTGGACTGACTAGCGGAAGTTTTTTTCCCATTGGAACTAGTACTATTACTTATTTAATCTCTGATGATTGTGGCAATTCCGAAACTTGTAATTTTAATGTTATACTTGAATTAGATACATCTCCTGGCGTTGATTGCCCTTCCAATACTCATCTCGTAACTATTACAATTATTGGAAATGGTTCTGTCGATATTGAATTTATTGATCCAGTAGGAATGACGGAAACTTGTACGGAAGGAATATGTTCCTACTGTATAAATACCAATTCACTCATAAAGCTAGTTGGACTGCCAGATGCTAGTGAAACCTTTATCGGATGGAGCGGTGGAGGTTGCGCAGGTAATGATGTTTGTTGGAAAGGTATTAATTGGGAAACCCATATTACTGCTACGTTTTCTGAAAATACTTCCAATCCAATCGAACTTACCACCACCTCAACTGATGTCACTTGCAATGGCGAAAACGATGGATCCGCTCAAGTAAATGCAGCTGGAGGAACATCAAATTATTCTTATCATTGGAGTGATGGGCAAACTACATCTCAACTTAATAATGCTTCCGCTGGAAATTATGTCGTAACTGTAACTGACGCTACTGGAACGACTGCAATAGCTTCAGTCCAAATTAATCAACCCGCTACTCCCCTCTTTGGTTTTATTTTAAATCAAACTAATGTTACCTGCCTTGGAGGTGATGATGGATCAACAGAAATTAATGTTTCTGGAGGAACTTCACCTTATCAATATTCATGGTCTAACAATAACAGTAACCCAACTCTAAACAATTTATTAGCTGGCACCTACATCGTAACTATTACAGATAACAATGGTTGTACTTCATCTACCTCCACAACTATTTTAGAGGGTAATCTAATTGCAACAACTTCTGATTTTTCAAAAACTATCAATGGATTTAGTATCGATTTCGAAGACCTTTCTACAGGCAATCCAACCACTTGGATGTGGGATTTTGGAGATGGAAATACCAGTACCACTATTTCTCCATCACATACTTACTCCGCAGCTGGAAACTATTTAGCTTGCTTAACAGTCAGTAATGATTGTGGACAAAACACTTCCTGTCAAAATATTTCTCTAGGTCAAATCAATAATATCTTAATCGATCTTGAATCGGTAAATGGAAATACTGGAAGCATTGTGCAAGTTCCAATTCGGGTGGAAAATTTTAATAATGTAGTTTCTTTTCAACATTCATTTAAGATTCCTGATACGACTATGGCAGAATTTGTAGGCACTAGTAATTTCGTTTCAACTCAGTTAGGTAATACTGCTACCTTTAATGTTACTCCTGAAAACATAAACACAGTTTGGTTATCTGCTAGTGGTACTTCTGCTAGTTTGATTGATGGAACAATCTTGTATTATTTAGATATTTTAGTAAAAGGTTTACCAGGTGATTGTATCGAAATTGAATTGGATAATCAAACTTTGCCAACTGAATTTGTAGTGATGGTAAATGGAAATGTCATGCAAGTGGGTTATGATTTTAATTCCGCAGAAGTTTGCTCTTCGCCGGGTGTAATCATTTCTGGAAATATCCAAACGGAATTTGGAACACCAATTCAAGACGTGGAAATGTTTAATGCCGCAGGCACTAATACATTTACTGGTACTACCAACTTGAATGGAAACTACGCAACTATTCCATTTCCAATGGGAAGTTCTTTGTCGATCGAACCACATAAAGATGTCAATTATGTCAATGGAGTTACCTCATTTGACTTAGCTACGATACAACAACATATCGTTGGAAATGAAATTTTAGATTCTCCCTACAAACTCATTGCTGCTGATATTGATCATTCCAATAGCATCTCCTCTTTTGATTTATTTTTAGCTCAACAAGTCATTGTTGCCAATGTCGACACTTTTCCAAATAATGAATCTTGGAGATTTGTTCCTGCTGATTTTGTTTTCCCTGATCCAACTAATCCATTGGGAAATCCATTCCCAGAAGCCATTGATTTAACTAATGTCACTTCCAATATAACTAATCAAGATTTTATTGCGATCAAAGTTGGAGATGTCAATGGTACTGCTCTTCCTAATTTTACTGGAGGAGGAACATCAGGAGTCACTCGAAGTTCAGGAGGTGAGTTGACGTTTTTTTTACGAAAAGAAAAAACAAGTGAGAACGAATTCTACATAGAATTTTTAGCAAAAGATTTTAAACAGATAAGTGCCTTTCAGTTTGATTTATTTTTTGAAAAAAGTAAAATGCAATTAGTTGAAATAAAAGAAAAACAGTTAAATGTAAAACACGGGAATAAATTGTTAGATGATGGTATCATTACATTGATTTGGTTTGATGCAGCAAGTGAAGGAAAAACTTTAGAAGGAAAATCTAGTTTATTTAAAATTTATTTTAAAGGAAAAATGGAAGAGGTTTCTCTTGCTAATGATGTCCAGCTAGTAGAAAAAATTACGCCTGCGATAGCATATTCATATTTAGGAATCCCGCAAGACTTAACCATTTCTATTTTGGAAAAAATTGGAATAGGTCACTTTAATCAATCTATTTTAGTTTTTCAAAATCAACCAAATCCCTTTTCCAAAAGTACTCGCATCTTGTTTGAAATGATGAAGGAGGAAAAAGTTCAAGTAAAAATCATTGATCAAAATGGAAAAGTATTTTTTGAGTTGGAAGAAATTTTCTCGAAAGGAATTCATCACTTAGATTTTAATGGGAATGATTTTTCTAGTGCTGGAATTTACTATTATACTTTTACAACTTCGACAGATCGAATAGTTAAAAAAATGATCTTAGGAAAAGTAAAAGAATAACTTACAACGATAGGAATTCAGAGCATGTTTAAATTTTTACCGTCTTGAAAATCTTAGAGGATAAGAAATATGATTTCTTATCCTCTTTTTTATTTAAGTAATTCAAGTTGCGGATAATTGAATTTGGGATTTTGGTACTACAACCATTTCTCAATACCCAATACTCATCATCTAAATACTTTTTTCTTGGAAGTAAAATATGAAATGTATGTTCTCCGCAACTTGACTTAAGTAAAAGGCAGAATTATGAATCCGTTATTTTGAGGTTATTTTATAACAAAACATTTACAAAAAAAAAGTCGCATCTTCATGTTATGAAGTACGACTTTCGTTGTAGTGAATTTGTTTTTTATTTTACTTTTATTAGTGTTCTTTAGCCGATCATACTTTATCACCGTACTTAAAAAGGCCTCTTATTTATTAAATTCTTCTCGTTTGTTCTAAGTAGAAAATTCTTTACTAAGTATAAAATAAAATTTCATCTACGATTTAATTAATGCGCTAAAAAAACATTCCCAACACTCCATCGGATTTTTTGGCGTGTGTTAGATGGTGAATAAGGAACAAAGTTTTTTATCATTTAGGAATTCAAAGGGTACTAAAAAATAGGACAGTAAAATTTATTAAAATAAATAATACTGTCCTGAGTAAACTCTCTCTATCAAATTTTTAAAAAACTAAAAGGCATGACACCATTTATACTAGATGTATACTGAATTTAATGCCAATCTGATAACTTACTGATAATCAACATTTTAAAAAAATACGTATTTTATTTTATTCCCAATTTGGGATTACAAAACCCATCACGGGAAAACATTAAATTAAATTCTTCTTTTGGATAGTATCATTTTTCAGTACTTTTGGTTTCGGGTTTTGAATTAAAATATGTTCCAAAAAAAATTAAAGTAGTTATAAATATGTCGAATCGAAATATAGGTGAGCTTGTTGCGAATAATCCTGCCCCGTACGAATTTAAGTTTCAACAATATTTACAACGTGGATTTGAAGTTTGCAATAAATTTGCAATTGGATTTATTTTGTTTTTTTTGTTATTTATGCTGATAACTGGAACAGTTAATTTGTTATCAGTATTAGGTGATTTGGTTAATCGGATTATTGTAAGTCCTGTTTTAGGCGTTGGAGTTTATTTTGTTGCTAGAAATATTAGTAAAGAGGATGAATTTAATTTTGACCAATTCTGGAAAGGGTTCCAATTTATTTCTCCATTAATTTTGATGTCTTTGATTGAAGCAGCCATTTTTCTTTTCCTAATCTCTCCTATTTTAATAACTGGTGATTTAAATTTGTATTTGGAATGGTTGGAGGAATGGCAGAAAACGCCATTGTCAATCGATAGTTTCCCTGGTTTCCAAACTTGGTATTTATTATTGTTGTTGCCTATTGTTTATTTATCTGTTGTTTGGATTTATGCTCCTTTATTAATCATCTTTTATAATATGCCCGCTTGGGATGCAATGGAAACGAGTCGGAAAATTATTTCTAAGCAATGGGGGATTTTTGCTTTGTTTTATTTTTTAGTGAGTATCATTTCAGTTTCAGGAGTATTGTTTTTTGGGATTGGAATTTTGTATACACTTCCAATTGGAGCATGTATTCTTTATGCTTCCTTTGAGGATATTTTAGATTTTTATTTAACAGAAGAAGACGATGATCTAATGGATCATTTAATTGATGCATTTAGGTGAGATAATTTTTGATGATTGCTAGTATTTTTTATGCTCAAAGATGTTAGCTCGTTGCCACGAATTGAACAAAATCTGACTCTAGTAATATTCCTGTATTTGATAGAACTTTATGACAAAACAAATTTGTAGATTAGACTTGTTTTCCCTGAAAAAGCATTTACTTGAGCTCAACTTTTTCTGCTATTTTCCTTTAAAAAATATTTCAATTGAGCGACACTATACAATGATTTTTTAAGAAAAACTGTCCCTGCCGATAGACAGGTTTCAATTGAACTACTCGGCAGCAAGCTGACGGAGAATCGAAAATAATTTTGTAGCGGTTTCATAGCCCCATTTTAAGTTGGGGCAATGAAATTCTTTAGTCATCTGCACACGATGCAAGCATCTGGGAATTCTCTTGATTAAACACTTTTCAAAAGATTAAAAAGGTAATAGGTTTAGAAAAAAGAAAAGGCAGATTGGACTAATCCAAGCTGCCTTTTTATATTTTATTTACGTTGAGAATTAACGTCTAAGCGCAACATCTCCTTTGAGTATTTCTCTTCTTCCGTCAATATATTCGATATCAACGTAGTAAACAAATACTGCAGGATTCATCTTCTTGTTATTAAGCGTTCCATCCCATCCGTTAGTATTGTCTTGGGTAAACGGATCGAAATTAGAAGCTCCGAATACTTGCTCACCCCATCTGTTGAATACTCTAAATTCATGAACTTTAGCCACTTCACCTCCAGGATAAACCCAGAAACGATCATTATTTCCATCTCCATCAGGACTAAATGCATTTGGAATAAATACTTCTCTACCTTTCTCAACATTGATGGTGATTTGGTCAGTTGTAATACATCCGTTACCATCCACTACAGTTACAAAATAAGAAACTGTATTAAGAGGAGATACAGAGAATTCAGGTTGATCTGCACAAAGTGAATCAGGGCAATTAGCTGACCATATGATCGTATCATATGCTCCAACAATCTGAGCTGATAACTGGAATTCATCACCTAAACCAATCACTTGGTTATCACCTAATTCTACTAGTAATTCTTGAGGGTCAGTAATGGTAATTTCTTGACTAGTTTCACAACCATTAGCATCTTGAACAAGAATATCATATTGTCCTGCACTTAAGAAACTGAATTGATTAATTGGGCCTAATGCACCTCCATCAATTGAGTATAAGTAAGGTAATTGACCACCAGTTACATTATCTAAAGTAATCGATCCATTATTTTCTCCGAAACAATTCGGGTCAATTGCTTGAAATCCTGCGATAGTTGGAACATCTGTATTAGCAGATACATTAACTACAGCAGTAGAAGTACATCCATTATCATTATTTGTAACTAATAAAGTATAATCACCAGCAGCAGTAACTACAGGATTGAAAGTGTTTTGACCACTTGCAATAACTCCTGTGGTAGTTGTCCATAAGTACGAGATAGTAGATCCAGTAGTTGAACCAGTTCCATTTAAAGTAACTTCGTCAGTAATACAATCGAATTGATCAGTTGCATTTGCAAATGCATTTGGTGCTTCAAAATCACCTTCAATTAGAGTAGTAATTGAAATATCACATCCACTAACCGTATTCTGTATATTCAAAGTATATAAACCTGCCGTAGAAACCGTAGGATTCAATGTTGTTTCGTTAACAATAGTTCCTGGTCCAGTCCACATATAAGTATTATTAGCTGGGTCAACTGAATTATCAGTTGCAACAACTGGTACTTCATCAACTATACATGTTAATTGAGCTGAAGCACTAATAATTACATTTGGCACATCGTCACTCACATCAACCAATTGTGGAATAGTTGCTGTACATCCATTATTTGTATTAGTTACTAAAAGTACTAACTCACCTGGTTGAGAAATCTCAACTTGATCTGATGTTCCACCAGTTACAGGAATACCATTTAATGTCCATTCATAAATTAATGTTCCTCCATTTGGATTTCCATTATTATTAGAAGCTGCACCATTAAATACTAAACTTGGTTCAGTACATGAAATAGTCGAACTAGTAATTACCTGAATATCAGCTACTGGTGGAGTTGTATCCTCCTCTATGATAAAGCTTTGTTCAGCAGTACATCCATTGCCATTATCTGTAATTAATACAGTATAAGTTCCTGGGGCATCAAAAGTAGTTGTTGCTGTAGTTGCTCCATTTTCCCAAAGGTATTCAATAGTACCATTTGGCGATTGGATAGTTGAATTACTTCCATCAACTGGAAGCTCAATATCAACACAAGTCAACATTCCTGAGAAATCAACAACTGCTGTAGGAGCAGCAATATTTTCATCTACTTCAACTGTAGAAGCTGAAGTACAACCATTATCTGTATTGGTAATCAACAATGTCCATGTTCCTGAAATAGCTGCATCTACTGTAGCAGTAGTTGCTACAACATTAGTTGGATCATTTGGAGCATACCATGCATAAGTAATAGGAGCATTCGCAGAAGAACTACTTCCATCAAGCATAACTTCTGTTGATTCACAAGTTAAAGTTTGAGCAGGTCCTGCATTGGCAGATGGTTCTTCTATGTCTTGACCAATTGAATAACTCTGTGTTACCGAACAACCGCTTACATCATCAGTAATGGTCAATAATACCTCCTCAGTAGTTGAAACATCAAAAGTTGCTGTATTCCCTAGAGGAAGAGGATTGCCATTTACGTCTGTCCATTCATATACTAAATTACCTGTTGATCCTGAACCTACTACAGATCCACCTGCATCAAATGTAATTGTTTGAATATCACAAGTAAGAACTAGATCAGAAGGAGTCATTGAAGCTGTAGGCTCATTTATATTATCATCTACAATTACAGGATCAGAAATAGTAGAACAACCATTATCTGTATTGGTAACAACGATTACATATTCACCAACTTCTGTTGCATTATAAGTTGCTGAATTAGGTTCTACCATAGTTTCTAAATCTCCATTTGGCAATAATGTCCACCATTCATAAGTGAAGTTTCCATTTGAAGAAGAAGTACTTCCATCTAATGGAATATTTGTTTGATTACAAAGTAATGTTCCTCCTGCGTCTACAAAAGCATCAGGTGCATCAATATCTTCTTCTACTAAGAATACATCTGTAGAAGTACATCCATTATTTGTATCTGTGATAAGAAGTGTAACCTCTCCAATAGTTGTAACCGTTAATTCAGGACCAGTAGTAACTGTTCCGTTAGCATCCGTCCATTCATATTCTAGTGTACCTCCCGCTGTCGAACCTAATCCATCTAATAAAACATCGCCATTAGCACATGTTAAAATTCCATCATTAGAAATTACTGCAGTTGGAACATCTGAAGATTGAAGTAATACAACTTGATCACTTACTTCAGTACATCCATTATCTGTATTAGTCACTACTAATTCATAAGTACCTTCTATATCTACATTTAAAGAAATATCAGTAGCTCCTGGAATTTCCGTAGCTGTTCCTCCTACCACTTCAAACCATTGGTAAGTGAAATTTGCACCTATGCTTGAACTTGTTCCATCCAAAGTAATAATTGGATCATTACAAGTTAAAGTATTTGTATTAGCTAATGCTATTGCTGATGGAGGTGCGGTAGACTCAGTAACTGTAACTGGAATCGTACTTACACATCCATTATCTGCATTAGTTACAGTTAAAGTATAAAGACCTGGATCCTCCGTTGTGTACATTAAATCTGTACTTAAAACATCAGTTGGATCAGTATCTAATGTCCAAGCGTAACTAAAGTTTGTTCCTGTATCTGATCCAGTACCATCAAGAGTTGTTTGAGTAGTGATACAATCTAATGCACCATTACTTGAAGCAACTGCAGCAATAGTAGGATCTTGTGTTGTATTAAGAACAGTTACATCTATTTGTGACGAACAACCATTTTGGTTATCGGTAACTATTACCGTAGTAGTACCTTCATTAGAAGATGATAATGTTGGTGTAGTTCCAATTGTTACTCCATTTAATAACCATTCATAACTAAGATCAGTACTGAATGATGAAGTAATACTGCTTGTTAAAGCAGCTTCCATATT
This sequence comes from Saprospiraceae bacterium, assembly GCA_045104975.1. Taxonomy (GTDB): domain Bacteria; phylum Bacteroidota; class Bacteroidia; order Chitinophagales; family Saprospiraceae; genus CAJQQY01. The sequence continues at coordinate 178,654 of JBGCCY010000033.1, read as the reverse complement.
GTTACAATCAATATTATTTAATGCAGATGCATCAAATACTGGTGCTTCAATATTTTCAGGAACATTTACCGGTTGAGTTGAAATACAACCATTATCCATATTGGTAACTACAAAAATATAATCACCTGCAATACCTGTCGATAAAGTATTATTAGTTTCTAGTGGTAAATCATTACCTAATGCATCTTGCCATTGATAAGTGATATTAGTTCCACTTGCTGAGTTAGAAGCATTTACTAATACTGATGTATTAGCACAATCAATAACTGGAGCAGGAGTTACATCAATTAATGGTGAATTAAGATCTTCCACTACTGTAATTAATTGAGAAAGACTACATCCATTTACATCATCAACTACGATAAAAGTATAATCACCTGGAACGTTAGTCGTATATTGATCGGTAGTAGAAACTGTAGTTCCTAAAGCATCTTGCCATTGAACAGTAACTGAATTACCTGCATTTGAACTTCCTGTTCCAATTAATGTTGAGGAAGAATTATTACAATCTAAATTTACAACTGGATCAATACTCAATAAAGGAAGATCAGCATCAGGGCTAATAGTTACCATTTCTTGAGCAGTACATCCATTTTGTGTATCTGTTATTTCTATAATATAATCTCCTGGTGACGTAACATCATAAGTACTCATCGTACCTACTTCATTTCCATTTAAGATCCATGAATATTCAATGCTACCACTATTAGTAGAACTAGCACTTCCATCAATAGTTAATGAAGTTGCACTACATGATAAAATTCCATTATTTCCAGCTATTGCTGAAGCAACAGGAGGTGTATTATCTAAAATTACTGGAATGATAGAAGACGAAACTTCACATCCATTATCTGCATCAGTCACAACTATTTGGTAATCACCAGCATTAGTAACTGATAATAAAGGATCTGTTTCCGACGGTATTACCGCACCATTAAACAACCAAGAATAGGTAATGCTATTTCCTGTAGTTGAAGCTGTACCATCCAATGTTATTGAACTAGTTGTACAGTTCAAATTATTAGGCGTCGCAATTACTGCAGTTGGGAAGTTGGTGTCTTGTAAAACAGTAACCTCTGTTGATCCTTGACAACCTGTTGTTCCATCTATAAGAGTCAAAGTATACGTTCCTGGAATCATTGTAGTTAAAATAGGTCCAGTAGTTGTATTGGTACCATCGAACCAAGAATAAGTTGGGTTAGATGAACCTGATCCACCCGAAACATCTAATGTTGCAGAGGTCTCAGTACAAGAAAGATCATTACTTACTGTTGCAGTAACAGAAACAGTTGTAGTATTATCAACGACTGTAACTTCTTGTGTATCAGTACAACCATTATCTTGATTTAATACTGTTAAAGTATAAGTTCCTGCAGCGAGTGCAGTTAACGTTGGTCCAGTAGTTCCATTAGGAGCCCAAGTATAACTTAAGTTAGTTCCTGTTGAAGTACTACCATCTAGTACTGTCGTTGTATTATTACAATCAATAGCTGCTGGAATTGCAATTGCAGCAACTGGAGCATCAACATCTTCTAACACATCAATGTCAGCAGTCGCTGTACAACCATTATCAGTATTTGTTATCGTCAAAGTATAGATTCCTGGGTTAGTAACATTATTAGGATCTACAGCAGACCAACTAGCCATTATATTTCCACCAGTTGAAGAACCTGCTGTACTCAATACAACACTTGTATTATCACAATCTAATTCTCCACTTACTCCTGCTACTGCTGTTGGTTCATTAGTATCACTTGTTACCGTTGCAGTAACATCACCAGTACATCCTGTAATGGCATCAGTTACAGTTAATGTAACAGTTCCATCATCATTAACAGTAATCGTTTGACCGCTCATTCCATTAGACCATGTATAAGTTGGGTTAGCAGATCCTGTAACATTTATCGCTGATAAAGTAACTGATCCATTATTACAAGTAATTTGTCCTGCAACATCAACATCTGCAGTAACTACTGTCGAGTTATCGTTAACAGTAACAGAAGTTTCATCTGTACACCCATTACTAGTATTAGTAACTATTAATGTATAAACATCTGCTCCATTATTGGTAGTTGCAGTAGCAGTAGTTTCTCCTGTAGACCACAAATAAGTAACTCCACTACTTGATCCACTTCCATCTAATGAAACGGTTGGATTATCGCAATCAATCGCAGATGGTGTTGCAATACTAGCAGTTGGTGCTGCATTATCTTGGGTAATGGTTACCTCTTGAGTACTTGAACATCCATTTGGACTGGTAACAGTAAGAGTATAAGTTCCTGGCATATTTACCGTTGGATTTGGTCCTGTTGGATTTCCTGGCCCTTCCCATTCGTAAGTTCCTGGATCAGAACCTGTCGATTCAAGAGTTGCAGTTATATCAATACAATCTAAATCATTAGAAGCAGATGCTGCAGCTACAGGTAAGGTATTATCCCCTGTTACAGTTACACATTCAGTTGATGAAACACAACTTGTAATTACATCAATCATAAAGAAACAGTAAGTTCCTGGTGCTGTAGCTGAAGGAAATTGATCAGATGAACTAAAACCATTTGGCCCTGTCCATGAATAAGCATAACTACTTGAATTCGATGATCCTTGTCCACCTAGAGGAATGGTAGAATTTCCACAATCAATCACACCACCTAGTCCTGGATCTGCAGTTGGAGGAGTTGTATTTTCAGTTACAGTAACTGAGTAGGTTGGAGAAATACATGTTACGCCATCAAGAGTTTGTTGAGCAAATACTTCATATACACCTCCACAACTTACCGAAATATTAGGATCCGTTGGGAAATTTTGAACAAAACAAGGTCCTGACCAAATATATTGAATAGACGGATCAGTATCAGTCACAACTGCTCCAACTTGAATAGGATTTCCTGAACAATCAATCTCATCCGTTACAGGAAATATTCCTGTTTGTGGATTCAATACTGTTACGTCTGCAGTAACAGTACTATCACATTGGTAGTAATTAGTTAGCAAGTTATAGGTATAAAATCCAGTTGAAGTTTCACCAGTTGATGAGGTCTCTCCTTGACAAATAACTTCTACTAAACTAGTCATCTCAATGGTTCCTACCTCAACATTTACAAATGTTTCAATAAAACAACCTTGGACATTTGTTACATCTGTATTTAAAAATGTACCCGCTGAAGAGTATACGGTATTCCCGTAAGTCTCTGATTCACCTGGACACAAGATAAAATCAACGTCTGGAGTTGTAGGTGAAGGACCTTCTGATACATTAAACGAAGATGGAGGACCTGATTCACATCCATTAGTAGGTGTTGCAGTAATTGTACCCGAAGTTACAGTAACTGCACTAAAATCAATTGTGATACATCCACCATTATCTGGACCAACGATTACTGCACCAGCTGGAATTGTCCAGTCATAAAATGCAGCTCCAAAAGTAGGGTCTGCACAATAAGTAACAGAAGTTGCTCCTGGGCAAAATTGCGCATCTCCATTAATAGGTCCTGCTGGATCTGGAGTTGGAGGAGTGGTACTTCCACTTGTTACCTCAATAGTATAATCACACATGTCTCCTGAGAAACCATCTGTCATTAAATAATAAACATTTCCAATTGTCAAACCTGTCATCGTCAATGTCTCTGTTGATCCCGGAGAGATTTCATAAAGACAATTTGATGCAGCTGTCCATGGAGCTCCACACATAGAGTAAACCTGTGCTTGAAGTCCTGTTCCAGAGGTTGTTCCTCCACATAGACCTACAATAAAATCAAGGGTAATATTTGTAGAACCTGCTACAAAAGCAAACCATTGATTATTTTGTACCGAACCACAAAATGTACTTGGCTGATCGGATGAATTAGCTCCACCAGAAGTCGTGCAATAACCATCTAACGTACAAATAACCGGCGCAGAAGCACAAGTCAATGATGGTGGAAATGGAACATTACATTGGGCATTCAAACCCAAATAAGTAAAAGAAAAGAATAATGCGAGTAGTATTTGTTTTTTCATACCAGGGGCATTTTTTGATTTTGGTTAAAATTAAATGTTTGCTTTACTGTAGCAATCAAAATTAATTGATTACCCTTTTAGTTTTAATTATCTTAAATATCCCTGAAGAGAGTATTTGTTTAGCTTAATATTTTATTTTGTATTTTTTGCTATTGCTTTATCTTTGTCAGCCGAAAGTAATGAATTTCAAAAAAATTACTTAATCCTACCTATAAAAAAAGAAATAAAGTAAGACATAAGACTCTTTTCAAGGAATTCATTTTTAGCTATAAATCCTCTATTTTTTATTAAAAACCTTGATTATCATGGTTTCTAATTTTACCAGAGCATCATATAATGAGTCTGTTTTTTTTGGAAAGGGTGTAAATTCTGTTTTGACAATAAGTTTACAGAAAATAAGAGCCTCTAAAGTAATATTTTGCTGCCTATAGTTGAAATATCTTTTCTATTCATTTTCCACATTTATACACATACGATTCCAATCATTTATAAAGCATTGTAAATCAATGAATTACAAATAAAATTACTTTATTTTTTTTACCAAAAAAACAATAAAATCGTTTGTTTTTTTTTGAAAAAAAAATCTAAAATTGGAAATTAAATGGGTTTCTATTATTCGGAAGTAAAAATGACGTAAAAAATTGACCTACCTTAAAATGAGTAAAATCAACAATTTTACAAAACTGAGGTTTTTGAGAAGGCTATTAATATATATTTTATGAAATTATGAAAAAGATTTACTGAGAGGATTTAAACTATTCTTTTTCAAAAAGGAGGGAAAATATGTCCTTTAGAGTTTGTAAGATAGGGCAATAATAATTAAGATGAAAGCCTAAATGCCTATTTCATTGACATATTTAATTTTGAAATGCGCTTTCTACCCAATTGTTTTAGGGGATATATTGAACAGATTTTAAAATTATTATTTCATTTTGTGCTTAATCAACTATTAACAAAATTGATTTTTTTTTATAACCACAGAGCAAACAGAGAATGGACACGGAGGTATCGGAGATCTCTATTTCTGTGATTATATTTACTTTTCTATTTTGTGCCTAATCAACTATTTCAAAAACAAATCCCCTTTCACTATTTCCGTTTCCCCATTTGCATATCTAATTCTTGCAAAGAATACGAAAACCGCTGGGTTCATTTTTTCTCCTTTAAAAAATCCATCCCAGCCCATAGTTGGATCATTGGGTTGGAAATTATTTTTTTCAAAAACTAAATCCCCCCATCGACTAAAAATTTGGAAGTCTTCAATTTCCTCTACTCCTAATCCTCCATAAATCATAAAGACATCATTTTGTCCATCACCATTAGGTGAAAATGCATTTGGAATATAAATCCGTCTTTTATTATTTACATAAACGATCACTTCATCTTCTGTCACACATCCGTTTTCATTCATTAGAAAAACGCCATAACCTGATGTAAATAATGGAGCTACTTCTTGTTCCAAACAATCGTCACATAATAAACTATCAATATTCATCCAACTCACCGAATCCAAATCAAAAGTAGAAATATTGGTCATTGCTTGAAGCACAGTACTTTCTCCTAATTCCAAAAATATGTCTTCTCCTAAATCAACCATCACTTCTGCTGGTGCTACAATTTCAATCATTGAATTCCATTCACAACCTGATGCATCTTTAATCGTAATTAAATAATTACCTGCTGGTAAATTTGAAAAAAGTGGATACTCCGTAAAGGTATTTCCATCAATCGAATATTGATAAGGTGCCTCCCCTCCTATTACTTCCAGTACCTCGATACTTCCATTATAATCACCGAAACACAAAGGTGAAATGATTTCTAATTCCACATCTTGAGGAACATCCAAATCTTGAGTAACAATTGCTTCAGAAGTTGCGATACATCCATTAATCTGATTTGTTACGGTCAAAACATAAGTTCCAAAAGCATCTACAATTGGTTGCAACGAAGTCGAACCAACAGTTATATTTCCATCATCTGTTGTCCATAGATAAGTAAATTCTGGCCCTTGGGAAGCTTCTCCCTGCAAAGTTTTGACTGTTTGAATACAATCAAATTCATAGTTACCTCCAGCATCTGCAAAAGGCGCATCTGCATTTTGATATACCGTTACTGCAGCTGATGACATGCAGCCATTATCAGTATTGGTTACAGTCAAAATATATCCTCCAAATTCATCAACAACACATTCCAAATTTGTCTCTCCAGAAACGATATTTCCTAAAGTATGTGTCCATAAATATTCAAACTCACTTCCTACCGAAGAACCACTCCCTGAAACGGTAACTAAAGTGTCTAAACAAGTCAAAGTATCTGGTACTAAAATCTGCACAATTGGCAATTCAAAATTACCAGTAATTTGTACCATTTCAGATGCAGTACATCCATTTATTTCATTGGTCAAAACCAACAGATAATCGCCTTCCAAATCCACTTCTGGATTTGGATCAGTATTCCCCATTAAAATATTTCCATTAGGACTACTCCATTCAAAACTCACATTTCCAATTGGTAAAGAACTACTTCCATCTAGCACAATACTACTTATATCACAATTTAAAACTAACCCTCCTATCGTATTAATTTCTATTTCAGGTGGTACAATGTCCTCCAAAACTTCTACAAAATCAGAAGACGTGCACATGTTGTTATTATTGGTAACTTCTAATTGATAAATCCCCAATTCATCGACCTGTGGATTCAATAAATTTACTCCATCAACAATATTTCCAACAACAGTAGTCCACTCATAATTAAATTCATTCCCAACTGATGAGCCATTTCCAGAAAGAGTTAAAACAGTATCAACACAAGTCAAAGTCATCGCTATTCCAGCTTCAGAAATAGGTAAGATCGTATCTTGTACCACTTCTATAAAATTAGTTGCAGTACATCCATTTTCATTATTAGTCACCAGCAGATCATAAACTCCTCCATCACTTACTTGTGGATTTAAAGAAGTTTCTCCAAAATCAATATCACCATTACTTGTGCTCCATAAATAACTATAAATCAACCCATTAGATGAATTATTGGCAGATAAAATTATATTTTCAATTTCACAATTTAATGTATCAACTAAATCAATAATAGCTACAGGCGACGTAACATCTTGTAAAACCTCCACATTATCTATGGACGTGCACATATTGTTAGTATTGGTTACAATTAATTCATAAGTCCCAATTAAATTTATGTTTGGAAAAAGTGAATCCGCACCACTTTCAATATTCCCATTCGAAGTTTGCCATTGGTAAGTAAAGTTATTACCGCTAGATGAATTACTTCCATTCAAAGTTAAAAGCGTATCGACACAAGTTAATTCCATCATAATCCCAGCATCTGAAATCGGAGCAATTGTGTCTTGTAAAACGGTAATCGTTTCAGAAGAAGTACAACCATTTTGAGTATTTAAAATAGTTAACTCATAATCTCCTCCTTCATCGATTTGAGGAGAAAGAGAATTGATTCCATTAACGATATTTCCATCTGAAGTTTGCCATTGATAAGTAAAATCATTTCCAAAAGAAGCGTTTGCATCCAATTCAAATTCTGCCAAACCACAATTCAATACGTCAGCAGGTTCTATAATAATGGTCGGTGCAACTGTATCTATTTCTATCAAAATTTGATTGCTCGCTTCGCAAAAATTTTGAGTGTTTAAAATAGTTAATTCATACGTACCCGCTTCATTAATTTGTGGCGAAAGAATCGTAAAATCACCCACAATATTTCCATCATTTGTCGTCCATTCATAGATAAAATTATTGCCCATTGAAGAACCTAATCCATTCAAGAATAACATGGTATCTACGCAGGTAAATTCTGCGGGTAACCCAACATCCACAGTTGGCAAAATAGTATCAATTTCAATCAAAACGGAAGAAGTGGCAGTACAGCCATTTTCAGTATCTGTTACTTCCAAAGTATATGTTCCATCTTCATCAATCAGAGGCTGAATTCCATCGAATCCATTTACAATATTTCCATTTCCTGTCGTCCATTCATAACTAAAAGAATTTCCAAAAGAAGAAGCACTTCCATCTATATTCAAACTAGTAACCAAACAATTTAGCGTGTCGGTCGTTCCTGCATTCGCAATTGGATTCGTATTATTAATTTCAACGACAACAGATCCAAAGGCAATCTCATTCGTTAAAGTATCAGTCAAAGTAAGTTGATAAGTTCCTGGTAAATTCACTTCTACCACAGGTAGATTATTAACTCCAACAATGTTTCCATTACCCGTTGTCCACTCATATTTGATCGTTCCCCAATTCGAAGATGCACTTCCATCCAAAGTAATCTGAGTCACCAAACAAGTCAACGTATCAGGCAAATCAATCGACACCATTGGCGCACAATTGATTGCATTAATCATAACTTCGTCAATTGCCGTACAACCATTAATGGTATCTTCTACAGTTAAAAAATAATTTCCACTACTGGTAATCTCTGGAGAAAGAGTATTGGTATCAGCCGCAATATTCCCATTGGAAGTCGTCCAAGAATAGACAAATTCAATTCCTATCGAAGAACCATTTCCATCCAAAAATAAACTCCCAATTCCACAATCAATCGCTTCATCCATCCCTGCATTTGCCGTAGGTGCAATAAAATTTGAATTAATAAAAACTGTAGAAGAATCAGCACATCCATTTAAATTATCAAAAACTAACAGTTGGTAATTTCCTGTTGAATCAATTTGAGGAGTTAAGGAATTTTCTCCATTCAATATATTTCCATCGACTGTCGTCCATTCATAAATAAAGTTTCCACCTTGTGAAGAAGCTGTACCATCCAAAGTCAAAATTGAATCTACACAAGTCAAAACATCGCTTATTCCTGCATCAACAATTGGAGCGTTAAAATCTCCTGTAATCAAAACCGAACTTTGAACAAAACAGCCATTAGTAGTGTCGGTCACTTCCAATACATAAGTTCCTATCGAGTTTATCTCAGGACTTAACGTTGAATCTCCTGAAACAATATTTCCATTCGAAGTCGTCCATTCATAAGTGAAATTATTCCCAACCGAAGACCCGTTTCCATCCAATGTAAATAAATTGTTATAACAATTTATTTCCGCATCCATTCCGGCATTTGCAATGGGTAAATCATTATCTTGAAAAACCTCAACACTATCTATAGTAACACACCCATTTGTGTTATCAGTAATTTCCAAAAAGTAAAAACCTGATTGATTGACAAGGATAGAATCATCTCCTATTATATTAACAATATTTCCATTATTAGTACTCCATAAAAAAGAAAGATTTGCCCCCATCGAAGAATTGCTTCCATCTACTAAAACAGTAGTATCTCCACAACTTAACAATGTATTTACGGATAAATTAATGGAAGGAAAATCTACTAAATCATTCACTAAAACTGTATCCGTGGCAGTAAGACCATAAAGTGTATTTTCTACGGTTAAAACATAAGTCCCGCCTGCTCCTACTGTTGGCATCAAAGTAGTTGTATCTGATAAAATAACACCATCTAAAGTTGTCCAAAAATAAGTAATTCCAGTTCCAACTGACGACCCAGTACCGTCTAAAATTATAGTGGAGGAATTACAATCGACTTGACCATCAGCACCCGCAAAAGCAATTGGATCACAATCTTCTAACACTACATTTACAGATCCTGTAACTGCACAATTGTTAGCTGTATTTGACACTGTCAAAATGTATAATCCAGCTGAGTCAACAATAGGAAAAAGTGTGTTTTCTCCACTAATAATATTTCCATCCGTAGTCGTCCAATTGTAGGAAAAATCAGTTCCAATACTTGAACCATTTCCATCTAAGGTCAACTGAGTAGAATCACAAAGGATGGTATCCAGTAAATTAGTTATCGCAATTGGAAGATTTGCGTCCTGCAAAACCACCGCTTCATCTATTGCTGTACAACTAGTTAAAACATTAGTAACCAACAAGGTATAAGTTGCTCCTGCATTGACATTAATCGTAGCTTGAGTCGAGTCAGTCAAAATATTTCCTCCAGAAGAATAAGTCCATTGATATTCAAAATTAGCTCCTGTAGATGAATTCCCACCCAAGGTCACACTAGTCGTATCACAATCTAAAACTCCATCCAACCCTGCATCAGCAATTGGGGAAAGCGTATCAAATACTACTTCAACTTCATCTATCGAAATACAGCCATTTAGAGTATTCGTTACTTCTAATTGGTATGTTCCAGAATAGTTAATTTCAGGAGTTAAAGTATTTCCATTTATTATTACACCTATTCCTGTGGTTGTCCAATTATAAGTGAAATTTCCTATCGATGAATTCGTTCCATTGAGACTTATAACATTACTTTCACATGTTATGGTGGTATCAATTCCTGCATCCGCAATTGGCAAAAGTGTATCAACGGTAATCGCAACTGTTGAAATATTGGAGCAGCCATTTTGAGTATTGGTTACTTCCAAAATATAAATTCCAGCACTATCAATTTGAGGCGATAAAGTCGTTCCCCCTAAAATAATGTTTCCACCCACCGTTGTCCATTCGTAATCATAAATACTTCCCGTCGATGATAAACTTCCATCTAAAGTCAAAATCGTTTGATTGCAATTAATCATATCAGGCGATCCAGCATCAGCTGTTGGAGGATTCGTGTCGATGTCTACAATTAAAAAATCAGAAGCCGTACAACCATTCGTCGAGTCCGTTACAACTAATTCATAATTCCCTGGCATACTAATTTCTGGTTGCAGCGAAGTAGCGTTATTATCAATGATTCCACCATTCGAAGCTGTCCATTGATAAAGGTAATTTGTACCTACCGAAGAACTACTTCCATCTAAAATCAAGGTTAAATTTTCACAAGTAATCAAAGTGTCAACACCTGCTATTGAAATCGGATTAGTAATATCTTGAGAAACAATAACAGAATCTTTTGCTACACAACCATTGATATTATTGCTTACCTCTAAACAATACGTACCTGACTGATTTACAGTAGGTTGCAAGGAATTTTGATTAGAAAAAATACTACCATCATTTGTAGTCCATTGGTAAGAGAAATCACTTCCTCCCGAAGAATTAGATCCGTCCAAGATGATATTTTCTACTAAACAATTTAACTCCATCGTACTCCCAGCATCAGCACTTGGAGGAAGTGTATCAATAAAAATTTCCACAGACGATTGAGCGATACACCCTGAAATAGTATCGGTTACGGTTAGCAGGTAATTCCCCGTCGAATCAACTTGTGGAGTTAAAGTGTTTTCTCCAAAAACTATATTTCCATCTGAAGTAATCCAGGAATAAATAATGTTTATTCCTGAAGAAGAAGCTGAGCCATCAAGATTTATAACACTCTGATTACAATTTATAGTATCTGCTAATCCTGCGTTTGCTGTTGGCAAATTTGTATCGCCATTTACGATCACTTCATCTACTGCAGTACAACCATTGACTGTATTCGTAACCAAGAGTTGGTAATTCCCAGCACTATTAATTTCAGGTTGAAGTGAAGTTGGGTTAGAGGAAATGCTCCCTCCATTCGTTGCTGTCCATTGATATTCAAAATCAACTCCAGCAGATGATCCAGTTCCATCTAAAATGATAATTGGGTTCGTACAAGTAATTATGGTGTCTTGACCTGCGACAGAAATTGGTATAATAAAATTTTCACCAACAAAAACAGCATCAATTGCAGTACAGCCATTTTGGTTATTCGTTACCAATAATTCATAGATTCCTCCTTCTGAAATAGTTGGTTGAATCATCATCTCTCCCAAATCAATTGTTCCATCAGAAGTTGTCCACAAATAACTAAAACCACCTGAAGAAGAACCACTTCCATTCAATGTAATTACATTGTTATAACAATTAATTAACGTATCTATTCCTGCTGAGGCAATTGGTGGAATTGTGTCTACTGTTACTGACACCAAATCAGTTTGGGTACAACCACTCGAAATATTTGTCACTAATAACTCATAATCTCCATCTCCATTTACCGTAGGGATGAAAGTCGTTTCTCCACTCAAAATATTTCCGCCATTCGTTGCTGTCCACAAATACTCAAACTCATTTCCGACTGAACCACTTCCATTTAAAACTATTTCAGGTTGGTTGCAATCTATTGTCATATTCAAACCAGCATTTGCTGTTGGGAAATCATTATCAGCCACTACTATTACTTCATCCACAGAAGTACAACCATTGACGGTACTCGTAACCAAGAGCTGATAATTTCCTGCACTATTAATTTCAGGTTGTAGTGAAGTTGGGTTAGAGGAAATGCTCCCTCCATTCGTTGCTGTCCATTGATATTCAAAATCAATTCCAGCAGATGATCCAGTTCCATCTAAAATGATAGTTGGATTGGTACAAGTAATTATGGTGTCTTGACCTGCGACAGAAATTGGTGCAATAAAATTTTCACCAACAAAAACAGCATCAATTGCAGTACAGCCATTTTGGTTATTCGTTACCAATAATTCATAAGTTCCTCCTTCTGAAATAGTTGGTTGAAGCGTCATTTCTCCCAGATCAATTGTTCCATCAGAAGTAGACCACAAGTAGCTAAAATCGCCAAAAGAAGAACCACTTCCATCCAATGTAATTACATTGTTATCACAATTAATTAACGTATCTATTCCTGCTAAGGCTATTGGTGGAATCGTATCTACTGTTACTGATACCAGATCAATTTGGGTACACCCACTAGATGTATTTGTTACCAATAATTCATAGTCTCCATCTCCATTTACCGTAGGTGTAAAAGTTGTTTCTCCATTCAAAATATTTCCGCCATTCGTCGCTGTCCATAAATATTCAAACTCATTTCCGACTGAACCACTTCCATTTAAAATCACTTCAGGTTGGTTACAATCAATTGTCATATTTAAACCAGCATCTACGGTTGGTAAATCAGTATCAGCCAAAACTATCACCTCATCCACCGAAGTACAACCATTGACTATATTAGTTACCAATAGTTGATAATTTCCAGCACTATCAATTTCAGGTTGAAGTGAAGTTGGGTTAGATAAAATATTCCCTCCATTTGTTGAAGTCCATTGATATTCAAAATCAACTCCAACAGATGATCCATTTCCATCCAAAATAATAGTTGGATTAGTACAAGTAATTATCGTGTCTTGACCTGCGATTGAAATTGGTTCAATTAAGTTTTCTTCAACAAAAACAGCATCAATTGCAGTACAACCATTTTGGTTATTCGTCACCAATAATTCAAAATTCCCTCCTCCTGAGATAGTTGGTTGAAGCGTCATTTCTCCCAGATCAATTGTTCCATCAGACGTGGTCCACATATAACTAAAACCACCTAAGGAAGAACCAAATCCATCCAATGTAATTACATTGTTATAACAATTAATTAACGTATCTATTCCTGCCACGGCTATTGGTGGAATCGTATCTACGGTTACTGATACTAAATCAGTTTGGGTACAACCACTCGAGATATTTGTCACTAATAACTCATAGTCTCCCTCTCCATTTACGGTAGGTGTAAAAGTTGTTTCTCCACTCAAAATATTTCCACCATTCGTCGCTGTCCATAAATATTCAAATCCATTTCCGACTGAACCACTCCCATTTAAAATCACTTCTGGTTGATTACAATCTACGATCATATTTAAACCAGCATCAGCGGTTGGCAAATCAGTATCAATCAAAACTATCACTTCATCTAGCGAAGTACAACCATTAATTATATTCGTTACTAAGAGTTGATAACTCCCTGCACTATCAATTTCAAGTTCAAGTAAAGTTGGGTTAGATAAAATATTCCCTGCAATTGTTGCTGTCCATTGATACTCAAAATCAACTCCAACAGATGATCCATTTCCATCCAAAATAATAGTCGGATTGGTACAAGTGATTATCGTATCTTGACCTGCAATAGAAATTGGTTCAATTAAATTTTCTTCAACAAAAACAGCATCAATTGCAGTACAACCGTTTTGGTTATTCGTCACCAATAATTCAAAATTCCCTCCTCCTGAGATAGTTGGTTGAAGCGTCATTTCTCCCAGATCAATTGTTCCATCAGAAGTAGACCACAAGTAACTAAAATCACCTAAAGAAGATCCATCTCCATTCAATGTAATTACATTGTTATAACAATCAATTAACGTATCTATTCCTGCCACCGCTACTGGCGGAATCGTATCTACGGTTACTGACACTAAATCAATTTGAGTACAACCACTCAAGGTATTTGTCACCAATAATTCATAATCTCCATCCCCATTTACCATAGGCCCAAAAGTCGTTTCTCCACTCAAAATATTTCCGCCATTCGTCGCTGTCCACAAATACGCAAACTCATTTCCAACGGAACCACTTCCATTTAAAATCACTTCTGGTTGATTACAATCTACGGTCATATTTAAGCCAGCATCAGCGGTTGGAATTGCATTATTAGAAAAAACTTCTACCGTTTCGACTGAAGTACAACCGCTAATAATATCTGTAATTTCCAATTGATACATGCCTTCCAAATCAATTTGTGGAAGTAATGTAAACGTATCGGCCAAAATATTTCCCGTTCCAATTACCGTCCATTCATATTCAAGATCTCCTGCAACTGAAGAGTTAGAAGCATCTATGGTTATCGTATTGACCAGGCATGTAATTGTATCTACAGGTAATGCTATAACAATCGTTGGACTTATAAAGTCCTGATTTACAATCACTTGCGAGCTTGAACTACATCCTGTCAAATCATTCGTCACCACCAATCCATATACCCCTCCAGTATTAACCGTTGGCATCAAAGTAGTTGCTCCACTCATTACTGGTCCACCAGCAAAAGCATTCCATTGGTAGGAATATTGTCCACCTTGCGAAGAATTAGCCCCATCAATTTGAATTTCTGGGTTAAAACAATTTACGGTAAAACTATTCCCAGCATCTGCAATTGGAAGTAAAGTATCAATTGTAACATCTACAAAATCTATCGTCTCACAATTACTAAAAGTATCTATCACCGATAACATATAAGTTCCTGCTGAATCAACAGTTGGTTGAAGTCCCTCATTTCCTAACAATATATTTCCATCAGAAGTCGTCCATAAATAAATAAAAGCATTTCCTTGAGAAGAACTTGACCCATCCAATTGAACCGTCGGATTATTGCAATTAATTTCCATATCTACACCAGCTGATGCAGAAGGAAAATTAGTGTTTTGTAAAATTAAAACAGAGTCTTGAGCAAAACAATCATTATCATGATTTGTAATATTTAGTATATAAGTCCCTCCTGCATTTATTGTTGGAAAAAGAGTGAAAGTGTCTTGGAGAATATTTCCATTTACAGTTGTCCATTCATAAGAAAACTCACTCCCTACAGACGAACCATTTCCATCTAAAACGATAGTTTGAACATCGCAAGTTACTATACTATCCATTGGCACAGCAACCGTCGGCGCAATCAAATTTTCGAATACTTCCACAGAATCAATCATCGAGCAAATCACTCCTGAATTGACTTGAGTAACCATGAAATAATACATCCCTACTCTATCAACTGTGGTAATATTGCCGTTGGTATTTCCTGTAATATTTCCATTAATCGTTGACCAACTATAAGATATTCCAGAACCTCCCGTCGAACCAGAAGCATTTAGTTCTATTTCAAGATTGGAACAGATGATCGTATCAGGAATAGGTAGGTCTATTTGAGGATTCAAAACAGTCAACGACAAATTAATGATACTATCACAACCCAAAATAGTCGTCAAAGTATCAGCATAATTTCCAGTATTAATATGAAAAATATTTCCTACAAAGAAAGTATCTCCTTGGCAAATAGTGGCTGAGATATTTTCTTCAAATGATTGTAATTCTGTCAAGATCAATTCCACCATAGTATCACAACCTGCAGAAGCGGGCAAAACTGGATAATAAACACCTCCAGCATTATATACATTCCCAGCAAAAATATAATTTTCATTTCTGCAAAAACTATCGGAAATAAAAACAGTATCAGGGATTGGATAAATCGTTATTAAAAAACAATCATCCGAAATATCTCCACAAAATGGCGCAGAAGAGGTCATAATTACTTCCAAATCAGCCACCGAAAGAATTCCATTCGGCGGAGGAATTGAAGATACATCTGTACTCAGATAAGACAACCCACAAATTTCATAAGCCCCATCAGGATAAGTGGAAAAATCAGGAGTCATTTCATAACTTTGGATAATAGAGTTTTGGGAAATAATATAAGTGTAATCATACTGATTGTTCGGCTCCGTTCCAAAACTATAAAACGGATCAATACTCCCACTATAATTTTCCCCAATACATAAATCAATATCACTTACTACCGAAAGGTCACCTGCATTGGCATCACAAGCAGTACATCCCATTCCTGTATCATCACAAAACAAAATCGAAAATCCATTGAAATTTCCATCATCATATATACCACTACCATTCGTTACCGTCATCGTCCAATTCCCATCAACCGGCCCAGATGTAAAATCTTCCAAACAGCCTAAATAAGGATAATAGGATCCTGTATAATCTGTAAAAAATGCCCATTGTTGAAGATTCGTCCATTGATCATTAAAGAATCCTCCACTTGCCATTGGATCTGGTGAAACAGGGTCTCCGCAAGGCAAAAAACTAATATCCCAATTGGAAAAACCAGTCGTACTTGGAAAGTTATCATAGGGTCCCATTAAGGTAACCATCTGCCCCGAAGGTGAAGTCAACGTTATTGTCAAACTCCAAATATGCTCAAACGTAACATCCAAATAAATTCCACAAATACCTTGTCCAGGATTGGAAAGGTTCATATTGGTAGCCCCCGAAACATTTAAAGTATAAGTATTGGTAGAAGAGATTGGAATTGGGCCTTCGCAACCAATACACTCACAGCCTTGTGCTGACATTTCTCCTTGAAGAAAAATGAAACTAAGTATAAAAAGCAAAAACCATCTTTTACTTCGTGCTTTTAGAACTGTTTTGGGAGGTTGGTTCATGTAAATTAATGTAAGTTGTTGCGCAATTTTTCAATCAAAATGTCTATCAAAATCTAAAAACTAACTGATTTATCTATTTTTTGATTTTAGTTTAAAAACTATTTATTTTAAAAAGAGGCAAAGATTCACCTATTTGCTGCTTACCAATTAGGTCATTTTTTATAAATTATAAACAACTGATAATCAACGATTTAATCCAAAAAATCACTTTTGGTATAAATGTTTCAAAATAAAAAATAATAGACTAAGGTATTTGAAAATCGAAAGACGTTTCTAAAAATATTAGTTAGGTTAGTATTGGAACAATTGAAATAAAATTTTAGGAAAAATTATTGTAGTAATAAAGGTACGATTTTATTTTTTCCCTAAAAAGTTAAGCCAGGGGATTTTCGTAAGGAATCGTACATTAATAAATTAAGCTTATCAAAGCACTTATTTTAAAATTCCTCAAAAAATAATAGAAAAAATATTTCGTTGAAACTTTTTAAATTTGCCAATCAACGGATATTATATTAAAATATTAGATTATGTCTCGACATCAAACACATACAAGTCTTATCATTATTCCATCGATGATTTTTGCACTAACGATTTTATTTTGCATCAAAAAGAATAGTGCAATCGCAGCTAGTCCAGAGCAAAAAGAAGTGGCTTCCGCTATGGAAGAAGCGATCTTTTACCCTACGGTTGTCGAAGCAAAGTATGATGTAGTTTTTGCAAAAAATCCTACTTTCATTTCCCAAAAATTTGATTTTCCTGTGGGGAAACCTGACGGCTCTAATTATTTTAAAGCAAGAGAATTTGGTCAAAGTAAACATCTTGGAGAAGATTGGAATGGCAATGGTGGTGGCAATACGGATTTGGGTGATCCAGTTTATAGTATTTCAAATGGATATGTGAGTTTTGCAGAAAATGTTTGCTGTGGTTGGGGAAATATTGTACGAATTGTACACAAATTCCCGAATCATCCTGAGTTTCCTTATGTGGAATCTTTCTATGCTCACTTAGATGAAATTAATGTCAAGGAAGGTGATTTTATTAAGCGTGGACAAAGACTTGGAACAATTGGAACTGCTGATGGGAAATACAGCGCTCATCTACATTTAGAACTTAGAAATTTTATCGACATGGGAGTTGGCCCTGGATATTCTGATGATACTTTTGGTTTTTTAGTGCCTACCGATTTCATAAAAAAATACTAAGAATAATGGTGAATGTAAAATAGTGAATGGTTAATATCGCTATTTTGACACATAGTGATATTAACCATCTTACATTCACCATTAAAAAACTACTTCTTCACCACCTTGCGATGAATCATTTGATTATCTGATTTTATTTGTAAAATATAGGTAGCTGCTGCCAAGCGACTCAATTTATAATCTTTAATTAATTGCCCTGAAGTGAAATCAATCTGCTCCTCAAAAATCCGTTGTCCTAAAATATTGTAAAGACTCACTTCCAATTCATCCAAAGGTTTCCCTTCGATATGAAGCGTAAAATCTCCATTATTTGGATTCGGATATAAATCTAATTTTTCTAAGAAAGTCACATCTTCAATTCCTGTAATATCAATTAAAATTTCTTGCGTCATCGTATCTGTCCCACAACTATTCGTTACAATCAATTGAATGATATACAATCCAGAAGTATCGTAAATGTTCGATGGAGAATTTTCCAAACTCGTATTTCCATCTCCAAAAATCCATTCGTAACTATCTCCAAAATTAGAATTATTCGTAAACTCAACATTACCATTCATATTCACCGTAGCTGTAAAATCTGCTATTGGATTTTCACTAACTGTGATATAACTAGTCTGTTCAATCGAACTTGTTCCAGCTGGATTGGTCACTTCCAAATTCACATCAAAAGTTCCTGCTGAATTGTACACAACCGTCGGATTTTGTTCAGTAGAAGTCAAAGGTGTTCCACCAGCAAAAGTCCAATTCCAACCAGTCGGACTACCTGTTGAAGTATCTTCAAATATAACGGTAAATGGTAAACAACCATTTCCTTCAGAAGAAGTAAAACTTGCTATCGCTTCTGGTCCAAGTACTTCAACCTGCTGCGAAAGTGTAGTTGTCCCGCAAGCATTTGTTGCCGAAAGAATAACTGTATAATTACCAGGTTCATCATAAGTGTGAATTGGATTTTCCTCTATACTAGAATTTGAATCTCCAAAATCCCAAAAGAAAGTTGTTGCATCCATCGTTTGATTAGTAAAGGTAGTAGTCAACTCATTGACACTACTTCCGAAATCAATGACAGGTGCTCCACCTAAAGTGATATCAATCGAAAACATACTAGAACCTGCGGAATTGGATGAAGTCAAAGTTATGGTATGTGTTCCAGGATCGTTAAATGTAATTTCAGGATTTTCCACCGTTGCGGTATTTGGAGAACCACCATCAAAAGTCCAAAGCCACCCAGTTGTATTGGAAGATGATTCATTAATAAATTGAATAGTCGCTGGAGCACAATCGAAGTTAGTTTCAATGGAGAAATTGGCAACTGGAGGCAGAACAATTGCAACCTCTATTTCTGTTGTATCCGAGCTACAAGCATTAGTTGAAATCAAGGTTACGATATAATTTCCATCTGTAGCATAGGTGTAAGATGGATTCTCATCCATACTTGTTTCGCCATCTCCAAAAGTCCAAAAGTAACTTGTCGCATTCGTTGATGTATTGGTAAAATCAATTGTTCCTCCAGTTGTCATTGAAGTAAAACTCGCTGTTGGATTCTCTGCAATCACAATAAAATTCATTTCTGTTTGCGTCGCATTAAATCCTGTATTATTGACTTCCAAAACAACTGGGTAAGTTCCAGGTGTATTATAAATTACTGTTGGATTTTGCTCCGTAGAAGTACTAGGCGTTCCTCCAGCAAAAGTCCAATTCCAACCAGTTACATTCTCAGATGAAGCATCTGTAAATTGAACTTCTAAACCACTACACCCATTTGTTACATTCGCAGTAAATCCAGCAGAAACTGGAGTTACTATAGTAATGGTTTCTTGAGTGGTAACTGTTCCACAAGTGTTTGTTGCTTCAAGAATTACCGTATAAATACCATCATCCACATAAGTGTGAGATGGGTTTTCATCCATACTTGTTTCGCCATCTCCAAAAGTCCAAAGGTAGTTATCAGCATTTGTAGATGTATTGTTATAATTTACTACATTTCCATTTTCATTAAAAGTAAAACTTGCAGTTGGCACATCTAAAATAGTGATATAATTAGTCTCTGTTACAATATTACTATTAAATGGATTACTTGCCTCTAAAGACACTTCGTATATTCCAGACGTACTATAACTCACTAACGGGTTTTGCTCGGTAGAAGTTGCAGGTGTCCCACCAGGGAAAGACCAATTCCATTGTGTTACATTATTAGAAGATTGGTCGGTAAATTGAATCTGCATTGGAGCACATCCCTCCGTTTCTTCGGCAAAAAATCCAGCACTTACTGCTGTTCCTACATCTAAGTCCATAGTGAAAACATTGCTTCCACAATCATTCGTTGCGGTTAATGTTATTGTATAAATTCCGATTCCTGAGTAAGTATGTTGAGGGTTAGTTTCTGTTGACATTGCTCCATCTCCAAAAGTCCAAAGGAAGGTATCTCCAAGTGAAGAAAAATTTGTGAAATCTACGGTCAAACCATTTATATCCGTTCCAAAACTTGCAAATGGAATCCCTTCTACTACTATATAACCAGTCTCGACAATAGTACTACTTCCTGTTGAATTAGAGGCAGTTAACATAACCGTATAGACTCCTGCGTTTTGGTAAGTTACGATCGGATTTTCCAAAGTAGAACTAGATGGATTTCCTCCTGTGAAAGTCCATTCGAAAGAAGTCGCATTCGTACTCGCATTCGTAAATTGAACCTCCAATGGTAGACATCCTGAAGCTATACTTGAACTAAATCCAGCTATCACACTTGAAGTAATCGATACCGTTTGGGTCGTTGTTGTTGTACCACAATTATTCGTCGCACTTAGCGTAACAGTGTAATCTCCATTCAAATTATATTGGTGACTTGGATTTATTTCATTGGACATATTTCCATCTCCAAAATTCCAAGAGTAGGAAGTAGCATTGGTGGTTTGGTTATTAAAATTCACCAATGGCCCATTGACCGTCGATGTAAACGTAGGATTTGGAGTCGTACTAACTACTACATAATCCGTCATCGTCAAAGTATCAGTTCCTTGACTATTTATAGCTACCAAAGTGACTGAAAAAGTACCTGGGTTATTATAAACTATGGTTGGATTTTGCTCTGTGGAAGTAGAAGGAGTTCCTCCAACAAAAGTCCATTCCCAAGTAGTTGAATTATTGGAAGATTGGTTTTGAAATTGAACCGTGAAAGGTGAACAACCTACACTCGTCCCTGATGTCCAATTTGCTGTAGGCGTATTCGAAATACTTATAGTTTGAGTAAAGGTAACCGAACCACAATTATTGGTTGCCGTCAAAACTACATTATACATTCCATCATTGACATAAGTATGAGATGGATTAGTTTCAGTTGATGTATTTCCATCTCCAAAATTCCAACTATAGCTCGTAGCATTGGTAGTTGTATTAGTGAAATCTACATCGTAAGTATTGATATCTGAAGTAAATCCAGCGACAGGAACATCATCGACTACGATATAATCCATTTGCTCGACTTGGTTATTTCCAGCAGCATTTGTTACGGTCAAAGTCACCGAATAAGTTCCTGCATTTTCATAAATGACAGTTGGGTTTTGCTCCATTGAAGAAGATGGATTTCCACCTACAAATGACCAATTCCAATTTGTAGCATTCGAAGAAGACTGATCAGAAAACTGAACCGTCAAATCTGCACATCCACTTGTGACATTTGCTCCAAAACCTGCCGTTGGTGGGGTGATAATAGTAACAGTTGTCATCGTTGTTACTGTCCCACAATTATTAGTTACTGATAAAATTACGTCATAAGTTCCGTCCATTCCATAAGAATGACTCGGAGAAAAATCGGAAGAAGAATTACCATCTCCAAAATCCCAACTATAACTATTTCCATTAGTTGAGGTATTGGTAAAATCTACATTTAATCCATTTATATTTTGAGAAAAACTAGCCATGGGAACATCATCAACAAAGATATAATCTGTTTGTGTTAGGATGCTATTTCCAGCAGCATTTGTTGCTTCCAAAGTTACCGAGTAAGTTCCAGCATTATTATAAGTAACACTAGGGTTTTGCTCCGTCGAAGAAGATGGTGTTCCACCAGGGAACGACCAATTCCATCCAGTTGTATTCGAAGAAGATTGATCAGTAAACTGCACCACTAATGAAGCACATCCACTCGTAATATTTGCTCCAAAACCTGCGGAAGGTTCATTAGATATATTAACTGTTTGAGAGGAAGTTACTGAACCACAATTATTTGTTGCAATCAAAACTACCATATAATTTCCATCAGATGAATAGGTATGAGTTGGGTTAGTTTCCGTCGATGAATTACCATCTCCGAAATCCCAATTATAGCTATTTGCATTGGTTGAGGTATTGGTAAATGTAGCAGTTTGAGCATTGGTCGTTTGAGAAAATCCAACTGTTGGAACATCATCTACTTGGATATATTCTGTTAACGTAATCGTGTTGTCTCCAGTAGAATTACTTGCTACCAAAGTGACACTATAAACTCCTGCTGAATTATAAACTACCGAAGGATTTTGCTCCGTCGAAGTGGATGGATTTCCTCCAGGGAAAGACCATAACCAACTCGTCGTATTGGAAGAAGACAAATCAGAAAACTGAACTGTCAACGCAGCACAACCACTCGTTATATTTGCTTCAAAATTAGCATTAGGTAATGTACTAATCGTAACTGTTTGAGAGGAAGTTACCGAACCACAATCATTCGTTGCGGTTAAAACTACCGTATAATTTCCATCTCCAGAATAGGTATGTGTAGGATTAGTTTCTGTTGATGAATTACCATCTCCAAAATTCCAACTATTACTATTTGCATTCGTCGATGAGTTGGTAAAATCAACAGACAATCCATTAGTCACCTGAGTAAAATTTGCCATAGGCACATCATTCACCGTAATATAATCAGTTTGAGAAATCATATCTGTTCCCGATGAATTAGTTACCGTCAAATCAACAGAATAAACTCCAGGAGTATTATAAACTACAGTAGGGTTTTGATCCATCGAAGTTGATGGATTTCCTCCTGGGAAATTCCAAAGCCAAGCAGTCACATTCGAAGAAGATTGATCCGTAAATTGTACAGTCAACGGACTACAACCACTTGTAGGATTAGCTTCAAATCCTGCTACAGGTTGTGTCATTATTGTTATGGTTTGGACTGAGGTTGTTACGCCACAGCCATTAGTCACAATCAAACTTACTTCATAAGTTCCTCCTGTCCCATAATCATGAACTGGATTTTCTTCATTACTTGTATTTCCATCTCCAAATAGCCAAGTATAATTAACTCCACCCGTTGATAAATTATTAAATATGTACATTGTTCCATTAGCTACGTAACTAAAATCCGAAGTTGGAACATCTTCCACTTGAATATACTGTCCTTGAAATGTTGTATTAGATCCAGCGCTGTTAGTTGATACCAAAGTCACATCATAATTTCCAGGTGTCGTGTAAGTTACGGTTGGATTTTGCTGCGTTGAAGAAGAAGGAATTCCGCCTGGAAAAGTCCAAAACCAAGAGGTTGGAGAATTCATACTTAAGTCAGTAAAGTTTACTGTCACCGGAATACAACCTTGAGTTTGCGAAGCTGTAAAATCAGCAACTGGAGGTAAGATTACTTCACAATCACTTGAAACGGTAATATTATCCAAGTACAAATTATTCCCAAATCCATTTACATTTTCCAACTTCAGAACTACATTTGTCTGATTAATAAAACTTGATAAATCTAAATTGATACATCCTGCCCCATAGTTTCCTCCATAGCACCAATCAGCTGCACTTGTTGGATTTAATTCTCCTTGCGGTTGAGTTGTTGCAAAATTTCCACTTCCATTATCTCCTCCTTCAAACAAAGTATTTGGAAAAGTATTTCCACCATCTGTTGACAATTTTATAATCAAAGAATCTCGCAAATTTGTATTTCCATTAAAAAGAGAATAAGCATAGTCCAAGGACAAATTCACATTGGTAAATCCTACGAAACTCATTGGCTGTGAAACTAAACCATCTCTTTGACCTGATCCATTCAAATTCCAATTATCCATAAAAACAGCCGTACTCCCAAGGTTAGTGCCGCCTACCGCAGCTGATGCCCAAGTAATATTTCCATTCGGATTTTCAATAGTCCAATTTCCTAATCCATCTTCAAATGCATCGTATAGTAAAATATTGGTTCCTCCTGGTCCAACATTAATATACCCAGACTGATTTTCTGTATTTCCGCCTATCGTATTGGTAACGGTTAAGGAAACCGAATATGATCCTGGATTTTGATAAGTTACGATTGGATTTTCAGCAGTAGAAGAAGCAGGTGATCCTCCTGGGAATGACCAAACTCTCGAATTGACAATACCTACCGATTGGTCAAAGAATTGAACTTGAGAACCTTCACAAACATTTTGAATATTAGAAATAAAACTTGCAGTCGGTGGTGCTGGTGGTGCACATTCTGCTAAGCAGGATCTAGAATCCACAAAAGAATTAATACTATTTACCGAAGCAGTTGACCAAGTATTAGTATTATTGACTGAAGGAGCCATGATAAAACCAGAATTTGCCGCATCATGCGATGCATTAAAATTATGCCCCGTTTCATGTGATACCAAAACTCTCAATTGCCAAGCTGAAGTGGTAAAATCTTCATCTACTTGGTATCGATTATTGGTACATACTCCAAATAAATAAGCAATACCTACCACTCCATTCCCAACACCTGGAACAAATATGTCTCTATCTGTCCACAGAAAAGCTAGATCATATACTTCTCCAAAACCTCCTCCATTTCCCCAATTCCGAAACTCTGAAAGTAAGTCACTACCATTTGTGGTTGTCGACCAAGGATCACAAGTACTACAATTGGAAACAAATTGAGTCACTACTACAAAATTTAATTCATCCGCAAACTCATCATCATAATTTCCTTGTACATTATTTAAAACTCCTAAGTTATGATTTTCAACATCTGTAATACTACTATTATATTTCAAAAACATAGAATGATCTGATGCTATCGCCAACTCCACATCATAACATAAACCAACCTGTTTCTCTTGAATTTGATTTTGATTTTGTTTTCCTAATTTTTCTGTTCGTTCGTGCATTTCATGTGAAGCACATTTCACATCATCGCGGGGAATTACTTCATGCTCATCATACACCACAAAAAGGTTCCTAGGCGCACTTCGATCATAGTACCTAACTGGCTCAATAAAATATCGTTCCCCTCCTGATTCTACATATCCATAAATAAAATCAACATCCACCGTCAATCGGACATCTCCTCCTCCAGATTGCTCAAATCCTTCAAAAGTTTTATTCGCTCCTTTTGTCAAAGTTTCTCCTGTTGAAGTTCTCATTTCATAATCAGTACTTCGCAGGTTATTTGGAAAAAGGGACAATTGCCAATTATGATCTTTACCCCAGTCCAAATGAACTTGGTTTTCAGTTTCGGATTGCTGTAATTGATTAAATAGTTCAGCTGCAGAAATTTCGTAGATCTTCCATTTTTTCAAATGAACAGAAAGGACGGAATCATATGATTTAAAGGAAGTATTCGTTTTTACATCAATCTTTTTTGTTTGCGAAATTGATATAAAACTTATCATCAATAGGCCTAAAAGTAAAATTATTCTCATGGTTATAATTAAATTGAAATCAGGAAAACATTTTCAGTTTTCTCATTTATTTTTGGAAATAGGTTGTAAGTAAAATGTTTTCAATATGGAAAATTGGAGATACAATTACCCCTTCCATTTATTTGAAAGTTGTATATTTTTATACTCATTTACAATGAAGGATAAAGTAAACTTGTTGCAATAAACGGTTAGAACAATCTAAAAGGGAGGAGGTTTTTGAAAAATAAGTTTTACTTAGAAATGGTCAAACAATAACTTATAACATTTTGATTTCTTCTTTTAATCTAACTCTTTGTTATGAAAACAATTACATACCCAAATATCCGCCTGTTTTCATGCCTTAATTTAGATTAAAATAATCGCCAAACTACTATAAATTATTATTTAATCATTCCTTACGCTAAAATAAGATTTTTTAAAAAAATAAACTTGATCTAAGCTATATTTATGTCTATTAATTGTCCCTTTTTATCTTTTCTAGTCTTTTATTTTTAACATCTCTCTATTTTCAATATTTTTTACAAAATTTATGGAATTAAAATCTTTATAAAATTTCGACTTTTATCCCTTTCTTTTTAACCTTAAAACCCGTATTTTTGAGAGATTATTATAAGTTTTTTTGTTAGCCAAATCTCATCCTTTTTTATATTTCCCAACCGAAAAGGATTTTCCAAAAACATCTATATTCTATTTTATTTTTCAATCAAGTTGATTGAGAAAACTTTGATTTTAATCAGGTAGTGTTGTATTTGTGCACCACTCAATCCTTTCCGATTTTTGAAATAGGGAGAGACTTTTAAAGAAAAAATGCACAATCAAGATAAACCACCTTTATTCAATACGAATAAAAAACCAGCTACTGAATTTCAAATAAACATACATCATGAAACATATTTTATTCTCCTTATTCTTAATCACTACTTTTGCTTTTTCCTGCAAAAAACAAACTGTCGTTGTTCAATCCTCCAATCCTTGGGTCGAAATTCCTAACCTTTCTCTCAATTCAACTATCAATCGCTTACATGCTACAGACGATGAAATGTTGATCGGAACAGTAGATAATTTTGCTCGGATGAGTAGCGCTGGAACGATCATCGAGCGTCGAACATTAGAAGTTATAAAAGGGGTTTTCGGACGACCAATTCTGTCTGATAAAATATTTGCTCGAGTATTAAAAAATGTAGAAAATGAGCGCGAATTGCAATTTCACTTAGTCAAAAGTGTCAATCAAATTTTCAGAATTACTGATCGAGAAATTGCTGATAGCGCTGAATTCATCATTTTCGAAGAACTCAATAACGCCTACTCCACCGGAGCATTTAATGATGATGCCTCCCAATTTCTTTATGCTACTCGAAGCCTTAATCCACAAGAAGCGCAGTATTCTTTTTTCCTTTTCGACATTCAATTGAATGCTACGGAAACTCAATTTCAATCTGTCGATGTTGTTCATCGTATTAATATTCCATCTACCTTATTAGGTTCAGAAGCGAGTATGATTACTAATGTTCGATTTTTTGATGGAAACTTTTATATCTCAACTCTGGGAGGTGCATACCGGATTCAACCCGATGGAGAATGGCAACAAATTTTCTCCCATTGGATTTGGGATATTTTTGAATTTGAGGGAAAATTATATTCCACAGGATTTTATGAAAATCAATTTTACAGTTCTGAAGACAGCGGTGAAAACTGGGAATATGCCAATACCGATACTCCTCTGCGAAAAGTAGAAGTGACGGGAGATAAAATTTTTGGCCAAAATCAGTTAGGACTTCCTTATCAATTAGCCACCGAAGATTTTACTGCACTTCAAGAAATTTCTTACAATTCTAATTTCTTTGATGATGAACCAACTGCTTACCAAGCCATCGAATTTTTTTAAGGAAAATATTATATCTCCGTACATAAAAGATTATATGCTGTAGATGAGATCGTTTTGAAATAAAAATTTAATCAATGAAATTATTTAAAAAGCTATAAATCATCCCGAATTTTCAAGCATGAAAATTCGGGATTTTCGTTTCTAAATAAACTAAGAGCTTATTGAGGAATTAGATTTTGAGCTAGAAACAGTTCATTTTTGATGAAATTTGATTTCCCATCAAGCTTTAAAATAGACCGTACTTTTATGGTCTTTTCGTTGTACTAATTGGTAGCAAATTAACGTTTAAGTGCAGTTAGCAAAGCGAAAACAGTTCTCCCCTTCATCATTTCATAAATCTCCCCTTCAATTAGGTAAAAAAGAACTCCCCCTGAAATTCGGGATAACTCCTGTTTTTTGATAATAATTATCATTTTTCGGTTCAATTCTTGTAACACCTTATTAATTAACGATTTACACAATTTATTTTTTTATATAAAAAAATAAGACACAAGAGCAAAGCATTCAAACAAGCCATATTTCATCAAAAAAAGATGATATAACCAGCCTTTTGCTCACCAAGTTTCTTCAACCAAAACTTTTAAAAGACTAAATTTTTCCAGAAAAACATAAATCTATTGCCACGATGAGATGGATATCGTGCTTCATCATTTTCTTTTTTTCTTACTCTTTTCTGTGCCAAGCACAAAAAGGAAACGAAAAATCAACACCTCTTTTGAAGCAGCTTGAATCTGAGGTCTCAAAAGGCAACTTGATCGCCCTTCGAGATTTAGGAACTTTACTAGATAAAAAATCAACTTCAACTGAAGTTCAAAATATCCTAAAAACCCACACCTTCTTCTTAGAAAATGAGCTAAACTGGAATAAAAAAATTGATCGTCAAACCTTCCTAAATTTCTTTTATAATTATAAAAATCAAATTCGCTTTTTTCATCCTGCGAGAGTATTCTACATCGCTGCTATGGATGTCGAAAAGGTAAATTATAAAATCGAGTCACTTCCCAAAAATATTCAAACACAAAAAACCGTCATTCTTCGAAAAAGTATCAATGCTTTTGAAAAAGCAATTGAGGAAAAAAATGGAAAAAAAGCAGAGCAAAAATTATCAGTTATTATTGAACTCAATACTCGAGAAGCACGCCATTATTTATTGCAAGTATTGCAAGAAGAATTGTTGCAAAAAAGTACCCTTGATGGGAAAATAAATCTCATCATCAAACTTGCTCATGCACTTCAAGATCATCCAACTAGAGAAACACTAGAAGAAATTCTGATTAATATTCAACGTGGCTTTTTACCTTTTAAGGAAGGAAAAAATGTTTTGGCCTATCTAACTAATCATTCTATGGCGGAGGTTGATGATGCCGAAGCAGGGATAGAATATTTTGCCAATTTATTGGACTCATTAGAAACGATGGAAAATATTCGATACATGGGCTATGAAAAAATATTCCATTTCAACCGATTTATTTTTCCTCATGATGTCGATTATTTTGGAAGAATTGTTTCTTTAACAAATGATTATCCTTGGATGAAAAAAAATGCGATTCATGATTTGATGAAAACGGAAAACAATCGAGCTTATCTTTATTTAGCGGCTGACTTTTTTAAAAATCATTTGGCATCGAGTAAAAATGAAATACCACCTATTCTTTCTAAAAAGGAATATGAAGACTTTTTCATTGGATCTAACCAATTAATTATCAATGTATTAGGAGATGATAAAAAATATAAAAACATATTTGAAGAAATAAAATCATCAGGTCTTCATGACGAAACTTTAAAACGAAATTTCTTATTGTATTGGTTAACTCACAATGAAGATTTTGAATGGAATCAAAGCTATTCATTGTACATCAATAAACATGAGACACTCGAAAAAACAGAAAATTTAGAAAAGCATTTTCGTCGATTAGTCTCGACCAATGATGAAGCTGCGATGGAATCTTTTCAACAAATTACGATCGGTGCACCTGCAGAAGTTATGACTTTGTCTAATAAATATCGGCAACTTCTACGAACTTATAACAAGACTCTTCCAAATATTAGACATTTATATTTGGAGCAATTAGCTACGCTGACCGACTTCTGCCGCAACAACGATATTGACTACGAACCAAGTCTTCGACTCCGTCAAAAATTAGAGCAATTGAGAAATGATATTTCAGCATCTGAACGCTATGATTTGGAAAATCGAATTATTAATAGTTTGGAGATTCAAGAAATTACTGCTGTAGAATATTATGCTTGTCTTTTTGAAAACAATAATAATTTTACATTTTCTATTGGACGAATTTTGGATTATTTTTATTCACAGCATTGGGAGGTGGTCGTTCAAAATGATACTCAACTTCGACTATATTTAAAGAAAGCGGCATTGTACAAAAGAATTGGAACGATTGGTTCTTGCAATGCTTATTTAAATAAATTGGAAAGTAATTCAAAAGAATTAAATAAGCGATTAAATGATCTCTTGAAAGTAGAACCTGATGATGATATTATTTTCTTAATTGAATTTTTATCTCCAAAAGAAGAGGAGATTACCAACACAGATTTGAAAGAGTTCATTGACAACCCAATTGATTTTTCCAAAAATGACATTCGAGTTTTACCACTTGCTAGCAATGAAGATTTTCAAGCGATCATCAATCAAATGAAAGATGAGACAGATGTTAAAGTATTAAAGAAATATTTGGAGTACTTACGTGCGAATCCAGTAATCCGAGCCACTCCAATCTATTTTCAACTTATTGATAATCAGACATTTATCACTAAAAAATATAACCTCCCTGTCAACCTTTGCGATGTTATGATTCCGATCATTGAAAAGGCATTTAATCATCAATACAAGCCTGAAGAAAACACTAAACCATTCGCTACAGATAAGTGGAGAACCCTTTGGAAAACGGACGGAAAGAACTTTGAAAACTGGGTGGATTTATTTTTTGAACAAAAATTAAAGCAACTAGATTTTGCTGATAAGCTAAAAATAAATATCATCAATGATGTTTTTACTGCTGAAGATTTCAAACCAAAATATAAAGCTACTTGCTTAGCTGCCTTGTCAAAAGTACAACCTTTAAGAGATATCAAAAAACTCAAAACACCTGAAAAACTTTCGGTTAAAACTGATCTGAAATATTTTGAAGATTTCTATTTTACTTACAAAGACTTAGATAATATTCCTAGATTATTCGAAGTGGATGACCCTACTATGATGTTTGATTATTTGGTCAAAAGAACTAGTGAATTTAATGAAACGGAAATGGGTAATTTTTGGAATGACATTTTTTCACAAAACTGGTTTTTGGAATTTTTAAATTCAAATCCAGATAGAATTACTGAAATAAAAAACATCAAAACTATCTTAGTTAATTATCTTGAAGTGAGCGATGTGATAAGTGAATCTGAAGAGAAAATTACCTATTTACACATCAGTCAAATCGAATCAATTGGTAAAGATTTGGTTTCAAAGTTAGAGGAATCTATTCAATCTCAAAAAGAGGAAACAACCAAAGCTTTGATTCAACAATCCATCTTGGCCAGAGCAGATTATGAGGATATTGGAAAAGTTGTCAATATAATTGACCAATTGAGTGAAGGGCAAAATTTTAATCCAAATCTATTTTTACAAAAAGATTTTGGGCTACCTATCTTTAACGTGGAAGACGAAAAAATTCGAAAAGAAATCATCGCCAATCATTCCAAAATGAGGGAATATGATTTTTATGAATATTACTTGAAAGAATTTGGTGTTGACTTTTTGACGAAAAAGGGAAAATTAGATTTTGAAAAGATCTACGACCTTTTACAATATGAAATCGTCACTCCGTTTGTCGGAGGAGGTGGAAGCCACCGTGATCAATTTACTTACGGGCTAATTAAATTATTAGAGTTACATTTTAAAACTCAGTTAAATTTTCATAAAAAACTAAACGAGAATCAAACTTTTTATTCTTTCACTAGTACCAAACGTGCCAACGCTTGGCGAGCATACTTAATTGAAAATCAATTAGTTAAACCTAATAAATCAATTCCTCCCTCATTCAATGATGTCGTCAACAAGTGATTTTAATTGATTTAACAAAATTCTAACATCTCATCTAACAACTTCTGCACCTACCCAATAGTTATATTTTTAGAAAATATTTCGGTATAAAGTCTTTTGATAAAGAAAGAAAACTTTTACACCTTTACAGTAATCTTTTAGGTAAGATATATTTGTAAAAAATTATAAATTATAAAATAGCATAAATATGAAAAAAGCATTGCAATTTTTAGTACTCGTTGCGGTCTTGATGATTTCATTTACCAACGACACAGAAGCACAAAGAAGAAGTAACCGAGATGTAGATGAATACTTTGATGACCGAGGATCTTTTAAAGACCGACTTTGGTACGGAGCTGATGTTACCTTAAACTTTTTTTCAGTACCAAATGGAAATGCATTTAATGCAGGTATTGCTCCAATGGTTGGCTATAAATTTACGGATAACTTCTCCGTTGGGCCACGTGTTGAAATTCTTTATCGTGGAGAAAGATACAATATTGGAACAGGCACAGATTTAAAATTCAATAGTACCAATTATGGAATTGGATTATTCTCTCGACTTAAAATCTTTAATCAATATTTTTTACATGCTGAATATCAAACCTTAAATAACGAAATTGGGTACGATATTGATTTCACTAATAATAAAGTATTGACTGCTCGAAGTTGGGATGATCATTTTTTCATTGGAGGTGGCTACGGTGCCTCAGGTGGAGGAGTTGGTTTCCAAATATCTATTTTATGGGATGTATTGCAAGAATTTAGCTCTAGTAATCTTCCTATCCAATACCGCATGGGAATCAATTATAAATTTTAAATTTTAATGGTGAACTGTTAGTGGTGAATGGTTAATCTCTCGTTTGGGATTAACCATTCACCATTTTACATTAATCCTTAAAACTTAAGGTTCACTCCTAGCAAATAGTTTCTTCCAGCCTGAGGAAAAAATCCAGTCAAGTTATAGGTCGAATCATTTTCCAATCGAGTATACGGATCATCATCTCTCCCATCATACCCTTTTGATTCAAATCGGTAAGTCCATCCATTGTTAGAATATTTTGCATCAAAAATATTTCTAACCAAAAAAGTAATTCCAATTTCTTTTACCCATTTAGTTTGAATAGAATATCCAATTCTTAAGTCAGAATAAAAGAAAGCATCCAACATTGTATTTCTATTGGATGTATTATCCAAAAATTGTTCGCTCACATACTTCCCCGACAAAGAAATATTGAGTTGTTGTTTGTCTTCTTTTTTGAAAACATTATAATCCAACGCTCCCGAAAATATAGTGTTAGGAGAAAAAGCTAAATCAGTATTTTCATGTTCTACTTGAAATTGAAGTGGTTCTAATTCTTCCGCTGGCAAAGAAAAATCTTGGTACCAATAATCCCAATTGTCGATGTACTCGATGAAGTTTTTTATTTTATTTTGAGAAAAAGTAGCATTGGCAGTCAAAGTTAAACCAGTCATAATTTCTCTTGAAGCTTCCAGTTCTATTCCAACTCGATAACTATCCTCCACATTCACTCGAGTATTAGCACCTACATCATTGAGTTGACCGGTGACTACTAATTGATTGTCATATTGCATCAAATATCCATTTACTCCCCATGAAAAGCCTCTGAAATTTTGTCGAATTCCCAATTCAGTATTATAAAGTGTTTCATGCACCGGACGACTAGTTGGAGTTGACTCGGTGTAGTCATTTCGATTAGGTTCTCGATTGCCTACCGCAAAGGATCCATATACTTGTGTATTGTTATGCCACTCATAAGTCAATCCTAATTTTGGATTGAAAAAATTCAAACTGGCAGTTGTTGTCAAAGGGTTTCCATTCCCAGCCAATCCTAAGAATTCATAATCTACTCTTCTAAATTGTAGATCAACATAACCATAAAGCTTGCTCACTATTTCAGTATTCAATTTTCCAAAAATATTAAAATCCGTTTTCTCTGCATCGTTATCATAGTACCGATGACCTTGCTCTCCATCACTCATGAATTGCGCCCAAATAACTTCTCCAAAATGTTCGCCTTCATATCTATTCCAACCTCCACCGAGCGTAAAATCAAATGTCTCAGGTGCAAATTTCAACGCGTAAGTCACTCCATAAAAATCATTATCTAACCAGCGTCTTCTAATCAAATCTGTCGAAGTAATCGTATCATTCACCAACTCAACATTACTCAATCCATAATCGACTAAGTCCTCCCCTGCTTTATATTGTTCAAAAAAACCAACTCCTTTGGTGTAGTGCAATGCACCACTAAAATTCCAAGTATCGTTGAACTGATGATTCAACAATGCTTGATAATGAGTTTGTGTATAATCATCTACTTCATTGTCATGAGGCGTCCCTGACTTTTCAGTTCCAGCGGAATTGAACGTTCTAAGTTCTTCATTATCAATGTATTGTGCAGGCACTCCATTCCATGCCTGATAAGTAACTTCATGTCCTGAAAAAGTATTTAGGCGAACAGAAGTCTTATTCGAAATGTAGGCAGCAGACAAATAATACGAAGCCAAATCCACCTCTGCTCGATCAATAAAACCATCAGATTTGATTTGAGAAAGTCGAGCATCAAAAGTGAATTTGTTTTTAATCAAGCCACTTCCTACCTGAATATTGTTTTTCAAAGTATTAAACGAGCCTATAGAATTCGATAATTGTGCATAGGGTTCTTTCTGAACTTTCGAGGTATTCAAATTAATTGATGCTCCAAATGCTCCTGCTCCATTGGTCGAAGTTCCGACTCCTCGTTGGATTTGAATATTGTCTACACTCGTGGTAAAATCTGGCATATTCACCCAAAATACACCCTGCGATTCTGAGTCATTTAATGGAATTCCATTAATAGTTACATTGATCCGAGTGGGATCAGAACCACGTACTCGAATACCGGTGTAGCCGATTCCAGTTCCTGCATCTGAACTCACGACGACTGATGGAGTTGACTTCAAAAGATAAGGAACATCTTGCCCTAAGTTGTTTCTTTCCAAAGTTTCTTTATTGACATTGGTGTAAGTCATAGGAGTTTTTTCACCTGCTCGAGTGGAGGAAACGATGAGTTCATCGAATTCAATTTGTCGAGAAATTTCAATGTCGAGTCGAGTATGACCATCCACTTTTACTGCAACTTCATGGTCTTCGTAACCTCCATAATTGACCCTAATATTGTAGTTTCCAGAGGGAATTTCTTCGATGATGTAGTCGCCTCCAATTTGAGAAGTGGTTCCTTTTTCTAGTTCTGCGATGTAAATCGTAGCACCAATTAACGACTCGCCCTCTGCTGTTACTTTTCCAAAAATCTTAAATTGGGAAAACCCAGCATTCGAACATAACAATGTAATTACAACAATGTAAAAACTGTTTTTAAATAAATTTTTCATAAAAAATGTGTTTTGCCTTTTTGCTTTTTTTGCAAAAGGATTGAAAAAAATACTTCACACAGGGGTTTGTGTAAAATTTTTAATTCAGTAAACACCATTGAAAAGCCAAATCTATCGGTCGATAAATTTTTATTCTGAAAGGCTTATTTCCCTTCCCAGCATGATCTGAGCAGGTTCAATGGGTATAATCTCAGTCCTTAAATAAGGACACCCCAAACAAGATGTCGCAAAGGTAAACAATCAAAATGGCAATCAAAATCAAAATCAAAAAAGATGGCATTGAGCTTACCATTTGACATTCTTTAATTTTTCAAAATCGCAATTGTTATTTTCGATTTTGATTTTGATTCAATTAATAAAGTGAGCAACCTTCCTTACTCTAACCTCTTGACTATCAGTCACTTCAATAAATTCTTTTTGATAAAATTTTAATTCGGAAAGGTATTTTTGATAGAGTTCATTTCGATCATTTGGGTTTTCTCTTTGTTCATCGTATTCCCAAGGAATGTCAGTTCCACATAAAATATAGGTGGTGTCTTTTTCATTTTCCAATTGCTCTAGAATCCATGGATGGCATTTCCCAAAACGATATTCTGACCAAATTTTCATGACCAACATACTGGTATCACAAAACAAATATTGATCAGCTTTTTTGAAAAAAAAAGATTCCAAGTCACGCTGACCTTCAGCAATTTTCAATAAATCATCTTCCCGATATGGACGACTCAATCCTTCTAAATAAGTTCGTGCGAACTCTGGCACCCAAACTGTGTTATACACTTGAGCCAATTGTTTAGCAAGGGTTGACTTACCTGTTGATTCAGGCCCGGTGAGAATTATCTTTTTTATTTTTTTATCCACAGATAAATGACGAATTTTGATTTTTTTTCTGGACAAAATTACAATTATTCATTTTAAAATTATTGATTAGAATTTGCATAACATAGAACCACACTACAAATGGAGAGATCGTTATCAATCAGAATTAGATGAACGTTCTCCTTTTCATGGAAGAGAATATAGTGAATTTCAATATTCACAAAAAGTATATAATTATTTCATCCATCCACAATGGGATAATTTTGGGTCACCGACTTTGTATATAAAAATTTTATTTGTAGACTATGAAGAAGGTTTCGCCATCATGGAATTAATTGGTGAATGGAATGATGCCGTGACAAATGATATTATGTTCTTGAAAAGAGATGTCATGGATGCATTAGCACACCATGGTATTTCTAAATTCATTTTGATCTGCGAAAATGTACTCAACTTCCATGGTTCAGATGATTGTTATTATGAAGAATGGCAAGAAGATGCGAGTGATGAAAAAGGATGGATTTGTTTTATTAACTTGCTCCAACATGTACAGACTGAAATGGAAGAAACTCAAATTCAATTTTATGTCAACATCGGGCAACAATTTAACGATGTCATTTGGCGACCACTTGCCCCGAAAGTAGTATTTAAAATTATTGAAAATTTAATTCATAGCGAAGTAAAACAACTCCGTTACTAACGGTTAATGATTAAAGATGAATTGTTAACATCTCGTTTTGGGATGAACAGTTCACCGCTAACAGTTCACCGTTAAAAAAATAACCATTAAAAAAATATGCATAAATCTGGTTTTGTAAATATTATTGGACGTCCAAATGTAGGGAAATCCACTTTGATGAATGCCTTGGTCGGTGAACGAATGTCGATCATTACGAATAAACCACAAACGACTCGGCATCGGATTATTGGAATTGTAAGTGATGACGATTATCAAGTTGTATTTTCAGATACTCCCGGAGTGGTTCGAGATCCTGCTTATAAAATGCATGTGGCGATGAACAAATTTGTTGATACTACTTTTAAAGATGGAGATGTAATGTTGTTTTTGACGGAACCAAATGAACATTACACAGAGGATGATCCAATTATTCAGAAGTTGAAGAAAATGGAAACTCCTATTTTTTTAGTCATCAATAAAATTGATACGATTAAAGATAAGCAGGTAATGGATTTGATTCAACAATGGACGATGATGGTAGATTTCACAGAAGTTGTTCCGATTTCTGCTTTGAAAAAAATGAATACGGAGAGACTTTTTAAAGTCATTTTGAGTTACTTAAAAGAAGGGCCAGCATTTTATCCAAAGGATCAATTGACGGATAAACCTGAGCGATTTTTTATAAGTGAAATGATTCGAGAAAAGATTCTTCAACAATATCAACAAGAAATCCCCTACTCTGCTGAAGTAGTGATTGAATCATTTAAGGAAACCGAAACTAAAAATGGCGACCCTTTGGTTAGAATTAGCGCACTCATTTATGTGGCTCGAAAAACTCAGAAATCTATCATCATTGGAAAAGGTGGAACTGCCATCAAAAATTTAGGGTCGGCTGCACGGCGAGATATTGAAGACTTTTTGGAAAGTAAAGTTTTCCTAGAGTTATTTGTCAAAGTAAAAGATAATTGGCGAGATGATGATCGGTTTTTAAAACAATTTGGATATAATCAATAAATCCTTTCTACACAGGGAGATTTCTAAAAAAATAAAATATTATGTTTCAGAAAATTTACATTTCCTTTTTTGTTCTTCTCTTTTCTACTTCGTTTTGTTTTTCCCAACTCATCAATGGGACTATTTCACATGATGGGGAAACCCGCGAATATTCTGTTTTCCTTCCTTCTGCTTATCAAGCGGGACAGAGTTTACCTATGGTTTTTAATCTTCATGGATTCGGTTCGAATGCAACAGAACAAATTTTTTATACTGCATTGAATGCCCTCGCAGAAACAGAAAATTTTATTGTCGTGACTCCTCAAGGTTTGGTTAGAACCACAACTACTGGTCAAACTGGATCACATTGGAATGCTTACTTTGGAACAGATGTAGATGATATTGGTTTTTTGAATTTATTGATCGATAAAGTTTATACAGATTATGATATTGATTTGGCAAGGGTTTATTCGACTGGAATGTCAAATGGAGGATACATGAGTTATATGTTGGCTTGCCAATTATCCGATCGAATTACTGCAATTGCTTCGGTTACGGGTAGTGTCTTTAATGAACAACTAAATAATTGTACTCCTTCTCGAGCTGTTCCTGTGATGCAAATCCATGGAACGAATGATGGAATTGTTGATTTTAATGGCATTCCACTTTTTGCTCCATCCATTCCAGAGTTAGTCGATTTTTGGGTGGATCATAATAATTGTTCTACTCCAGCAGATACAATTGAAATTGCCGATATTAGTACAACTGATAATTCTACCGTAGAAAAATTAGAATTTAATAATGGTGATGAAGACTCGAAAGTTTGGTTTTATATTGTCGAGAATGGAGGTCATACTTGGCCTGATGCTTCTATTAATTTGCCAGGAGTAGTAACGAATCGTGACTTTAATGCTACGGAACATATCTGGGAATTTTTCAGTCAATTTGTACATCCTAATCCAACGGAAGGAACGATAATTTTGTCTAACAAAAATATCTTTGTTGATAATATAAAAGTAGTTGCTCGTCCTATTTCTCAAGAACTCGCAGTTACATCTGATGCAAGTGACATTTTAAATGTTCGAGTATTTGATCTGTTAGGAAAAACGGTTTTAGAAATGAATTCTACAGAAGCTCAACAGGAAGTAATATTGGAAACTGGAAATATTCAAAATGGAGTTTATGTGGCGACGGTAGAAACGATTTCTGGGATATTTACTAAAAAGGTTTTCTTTTAAAAATTTGAATTCATGTAGAGACAAGGCATGCCTCGACTCTAGTATAAATAAAAAAAGGAAGGTGCTAATTTAAATAAATTAGCACCTTCCTTTTTTTATCACATTATTTATTTTCCAAAAAAAATTAGAAATAACGAGGTGTGACCACATGTTGTTGTTGGAAATAAAAATCATATCCTAACATGATTTCGAATGATCCTTTGTTGTGATTTCTTAATTCTGTCAAAGTAAAATCATAAGCTAGACCAACTCTCATTCCTTTATTTAAATAAAACATCGCCCACAAATCAGCAGAATCTACTGAACTCGTTTTTCCTATAAAAGCTTCAAACGATGATCGAAAAGATGCCCCAACCCAAAGTGATTGATAAAACAAGAAAGATAAATCAATATCAAACTCTGTAGGTGCGCCAACTGGCATTCTATTATTTGAACTGGAAGAAAAATCTCCAAAAAGTTCTACACTCTTAATCAACAACGAAGGTTTGAAAACCAAACTTTCTCCTCGAATAGGAATCGCCAGTCCAGTTGTGAAATAAAAATGTCGATACAATTGTGCCCTTCGGGTGTTGGAATCTGAAGCATCATTCAAATCCGTCTTAATTAAATGTGGAACTGAAAATCCAGCATAAAATTTATCAGAATAATAATATACTCCTGCTCCAAAATTTGGCTCCCAAATATTTACATCATCCTTAAATGATAAATCACCAGACCTTGGATCTTTGTAATTTAATTTTCCAAAATCAGTTCGGTAATTCATAAAACTGGCTTGTAAACCTAGCGATACTTTTCCTTTTCCA
This sequence comes from Saprospiraceae bacterium, assembly GCA_045104975.1. Taxonomy (GTDB): domain Bacteria; phylum Bacteroidota; class Bacteroidia; order Chitinophagales; family Saprospiraceae; genus CAJQQY01. The sequence continues at coordinate 138,973 of JBGCCY010000033.1, read as the reverse complement.
AAAGGAACACGATAGGCATAACTTAAACTTCCTACCGTCGAACCGGTCACCCCAATTTTATCATTACTAATATTCAATCCAAATCCTACTCGGTCTTTGAATGGAGTATGAATAGATAACGTTTGGGTGGTTGGAGCGCCATCCAATCCTAGCCATTGATCTCGATAAAGAGCGACCATCGACAGGTATTCTTTACTTCCCGCATACCCAGGATTAAAGTTCAAAGAATTGAACATATACTTGGTAAACATGGCATCTTGCTGCGCATGAATATTATTGGAGATAAAAAAAAGGAGTAAGAATAATGGTAATAATTTTTTCATTTTCTTGAATATGTATTTACAATTGTGTTATTTGACAAGTCAACAATAAAACATTAAAGAAAACTGCATTTGAAATCACATTCTACAAAGAATAAATATTCCTTATTTGTAAAACACTATTAACCAGTATCTTAAAATATTCTATACTAAAAATGAGGGAAAAATTAGGGAAATCAATCAGTCTTTTACGTGGGGAAAAAAAGTTAAAATAGACTTGATTTGAGAGATATTCTACTAATAGAAAGATTGATTAGTTCATATCCAAAAACCATACCTTATTAGGATATTTAGGAATGCTTCAACAATAATTTACTATTGGTAAGATTTAAACGGTAGAAAATTTCAAGAATGGAAAATGTATTTTAAACTGTTTTAGTTTTCATAAATGATGGGTCTTTTAATGATGGGAAAAAAGGATCAGACCCCCCTAATCCAAAATCCCCACCATAAAAGACTTTTCTTAATTCGAATAATAAATATTCGGTATTCAAAATGACTATCGCCTAATTTGCATCCAGCCAGTATATTTAGCTCCTTCCCCATCTGCAATGATGTAGAAGTAAGTTCCATCGGGCAGATCTTTTCCTTCAAACGTTCCAGTCCATCCCTCATCATTGGAATACCCTTCGATGAAATAAACTCTATTTCCCCAACGGTTAAAAATACTTACCACATTATTTGGGAAATTATCAATGCCTTGAATCTCGAGCGTTTCATTTACTCCATCGTTGTTTGGAGAAAAACCATTGAAGACAAAAATCTCATCACAGAGCACTTCTATAGTCACCGTGGCAGTATCTGAAATTGTTCCATTAGAAATAAAATACGTGAAAGAATCAATATCTCCACAGAAGCCTGCTTCTGCTAGATAGGTAAATGATCCATCTGGATTACTGACTAATGTTCCATGACTTACGCCTGTAACTATTCCAAAAATTAACGAATCTGGATCAAAGATATCATTGGCAAAAATATCAATTGTAACTGGATTGATCGTGTAAGTAACTGTATCATCATCGACTGCAATGATAGTATCAATTGGATTGATAACTGTCAATATATAAATCGTCGTGTCGCATGTTCCAAGGTCATCACAAATCACAATGCAAGCGGTATCAGTACCTAATGTGAGTGGCGTGAAATCAATACAAAAAGTAGAATCAATTACTTCAAACGCTACATTAGTTCCTGAGAGCGAATCACAAATATTTACAATGCTATTGACGACTCCATAGAGTTGAGTTGTGTCAGGGCAGAAAGTTCCTGACTGGTTAATCGAAGTCGTGTCGTAGACAGTCATCAATTCAGGTTGAGTAACATCAATCAATAAAACCGTCGTGTCGCATACGCCCATCGTATCACAAATCACAATGCAAGCGGTGTCCAATCCTCCAACATTAAATGCCATAATTTCGACACAATTCGGTTCGACAATAGTTACGTCTGCAAAATTCCCAGAGGAGTTTTCGCAATAATTATAAATAGTATCTATCGGAGCTAAAAATGCCGAAGTATCAATACAGAAAGTTTCTACACAATTAATCAATATGCCTAACGGGATCGTATCTCCTGAAAGTAGTTCGGGAATCACCTGTATGACAATTCCAGCAGTATCAATCGTTCCGTCGGAATATGTAAAGACCATGCAAAAAGTATCTAACCCAATTACTGTTCCTGTATATTCTATGCAATTAGTATTTGGAATAAAACCAAAACCTGAAACATTGCCATCAGCAAAATCAGGACAAAGATTGATCGCACTCACAATTGTATCGGTTAGGTTAAAACAGAAGGTATCTGTATTACTCACCATAACTTGAAGCAAAGTATCAATTCCTCCTGTCACCACCTCACAATCAACTGTAATATTTAATGTATCTATACATCCTGAAACGGTATCAATTAATATGATTTCGTGAAAACCAGTATCTAATTCAATTGCTGAAGCGAAAGTCAAAATCACATAATCTGGTTCAAGCAAGGCAATAGCTCCAGTATTGATTTGAGTGATTTCCATCTCTCCATAATTTTGTCCTAGAGTTCCTCCACAGATCGTTTCTGAATTGGCATCAAGTATCCAATTACCAGTTGGATCCCAACCATTCATCAAGTTGAGTAACTCTTGTAAGGTGTTGAAATTAGAAGCGAAAGTGATTCCACCAACTGCCCAAGAATCAACTGAGTATGGCCCTGCCATTCCTTGATCTGGCAAAGCAGAAACTAAATAACAAGTTGATAAGGTGTCAAAACCACATCCTTTTCGAATACCTCCGTAGGTCATTCCATTATCCAAAACTTCATAATTGAATAAAAACTCTTGGAATGGAATATCTATACATAAATCAGTTACATCATTACAATCAGCTCCGACTATCGTTGAGGGGCCACTATAAACATCTGGACAATCATCACAAATTACATTCGCTATTAAAGTATCTGAACATCCCGTAATTAAATCTGTAATAATCAATTCATGAAAACCAGTATCTAAAGTCAACAATGTTCCATTTGGAATTTGATTTAAATCCACATCTAGATTAGTGGTCGCTCCTGTTGCAATTTGAATTAAATTCAACGTACCATAATTAGTACCAGGTGCTCCTCCTGTAATAATTGAACCATTGAGAATCCAGTTTCCAGTTGGATCCCAAACATTCATGGAGTCTACTAATTGAATCATAGTTTGAAATGAATCTATTGTAAATGTATTGTTATTAAAATTCCATGAGGTCAAACTATATGGCCCATCAGGTGCAATATTTAAAAATGCTGCTAAGGAATAAAAGAAAGTAGTATCGAAATTACAACCTTGCATTCCAACATTATATGGTTGACCATTATCGGTAAGGTTAAAACTTTGTATTTGTGCCAACTCAATTTCCAAACAATAATCTGCCCCAGCCAAACAGTCATCCGTCACCAAAGTAATTGAATCTTCTGCAATAATATTTCCAGTTGTATCACAAAGTGGAATGACTGAAACTATAATACAAGTGGTATCCACGAGATTACTAAAATTAGCTAAAATACAAATCGTATCTACCGAAATTCCAGCTGTATCATTTGAAGTATAAACTAAACATCCATTGTCTCCTAATTCCCAATTTCCAAAAATTGAATTTCCACTAACTCCACCACTCAATAAAGAATAAGTGGTCAAAGAATCTACAAAACAAGAATCCAAAACAACACAAAAGGAATCTACCGAATTAACTAAAATTGAAATATTTTCCTCACTTGAAGTAGGACACATATCAGGCATACAATCATCCTGCACTAAAATATTTTCCGCAACGGCTGAGCATCCATTTTGATCTGTAACGGTCAATGAATAAAGTCCTGGAGCAAGATTAAATCTATTCTGTGGATCACTTGGGCTAATTAAATCTGACCAATCAAAAAGCAAAAATCCAGTTCCTCCAAATGCAAAAGTGGTAATCCCTCCAGGGTCATTACATGTTGCATTGTTTACTTGAAGGTTAATCTCAATTTGTTCTGGACTTATGACTTTAAAACAACTTTCTCCTGCCAAACATCCATTTGCATCCATCACAACTACGCAATAATCTCCAGGAGCCAATTGACCATTCATCAAAGTATTTCCATCAGCGTCCAAGATCATTTCAGTAGCTGGTGTAGCAAATCCTGCATCAAGTGTAACAGTATACTGCACCTCCCCATCTGTATCTCCTGCACAGGTTATAAAGACTTCATTATTTAAATTTGAAATAGAAACAGTAGCGCCAGCCACATCATCTAATAGGGTAAAAGAAACAGAATCAATACAGGCATTTGGCCCATTATCAATCACCACAACTGTATATACTCCTGCAAAAAGATCATCTCTGCTCGATACATCTATACTTGGATTATCACTCCAAATATAAGTGTAAGCGGTGCTTCCTCCTGTAACAATTACATCTACTGAACCATTGTTCACTTGACAATCAGGTTGCTGTTGCACAGCAATTTGAATATCTAAAGATTGAACCGATTCAATAAATACTTCATAAATGTTGATACAGTTTGTTGCTGGATCAGTAACCGTTACGATATTTATTCCAGGAGCCAAATCATTTCGAATAGCTCCACTTGTTCCATCACTCCAATCAAATAAATTAGTTTGAGGTTGTAAAACTGCCGTTCCATTATTGGCATTACAACTAGCAGGCGTTTGAGAAAAAATACTCAAGTCTGGTCCATCTACATTTCCAATAATTAACGAATCAATGATAAAACAGTTAGGATTCATTTCATCTGTAACGGTAAATTGATACGTTCCAACTTCCAATCCTATATTCGAATTTGTGGTACTTGAACCCGCAGACCATTGAAAATTATATGTGCTCGCCCCTACTACATTTACAGTTGCGCTTCCATCTGAATTTCCACATGAAGCTTCGATAGTTACAATATTTTGAATTTGAGGTAATTCGCAATCCACACAATTGATAAGTGTTACATCTGCACCATTCACATTTAATGAAGCACAAATAGTTCCTCCACCTTGGAGTAAATCTGCATTCAAATCCAACGCATTGGAGTAACTCGAAGGGTCTAAAGTATTCGGATCGTAGACCATCGAATGAATCGTATAAGTCCCTAAGGCATCAACTTGAAACTCCCCCACAATTCCTGTTTCTAAAATATCTAAACCTGCTCCAGTTGTTAAAATAAATATTTTTTGAAAACCTACAGGAATACCGAAAGGACCATTTTGCGAAGCTGAAATCACAATTGGCAAACCGTCAAAACAAATGTTAGTTGAGTCAGCTGTCAACAATGCTGCATCAGCAATACAGTTCGTACAACCATCCTCCACTACAATATTATCCATCACCGCAATACAACTATTATTATCAGTAACCGTAACTCCATAAGTTCCTACAGCCAAATCAAATCTATTTTGCGGATCATTGTTTCCTGCTAAATCCGCCCAATTATAGCTGTACGATCCACTTCCTCCTGAAGCTGTTAAATTAATCGAACCACCTTGCGAACAAGTAGTTGGAAAAACAGCCACATCAATAATTATTGGATCAGGTGCTCCTATCATAAAACATTCACTTCCTGCCACACAGCCATTTCCATCAGTCACTTGGATACAATAATCTCCAGTTGGCATTGTACCATTTAGGTAAATATTTCCAGCACCATCTATAATTTGATCAGTTGCTGGCAAAATAAAACCAGCACCAGTTGATACATCAAACTGAACATTTCCATTGGTATCTCCTGGACAAGAAACATCATCAATATTTTGGATGGTAATCATTGCTGTTTCAGCAACATTCTCGAGAAGCGTAAAAGTGGTAATCGTTTCGCATCCACTTGGGCCACTATCAGTAACGGTTACTGAAAATGTTCCTCCTGGTAAATCAGTTCGAATTGCATTATTAATAGAGTTAGGATCACTCCATTGGAAAGTATAATTTGGAGAACCACTTCCTCCTGTTACTTGTAAAACGACAGTTCCATTAGTCATTCCACAATCAGGATTATTATTGACAATTGGATTGACTATTAAAAGATTATCAGCAATAATTTCTACTTCCAAAATATTAGTACATCCTGTCGCAGGATCTGTTACTGTTACTCCACATACTCCACTTGACAAATCATTTCTTACTGCTCCCGTTCCTCCATCACACCAAGTGTAATCAAAAGTTGCAGGAGTCAATTGAGCTGTTCCATTATTACTTTGACAACTTGTTGGCGAAGTAGAAATGATACTTGCTTGCGGCCCATCTGAGTTAGTTATTGAAAAATTCTCTACTATAAAACAAGTCGCATCATTCACATCAGTAATCGTAACTGAATAGATGCCAGAAGCCAAATCACTCGCTACATTTGCATTTACTGTTCCTCCTGAAAAATCAAAAGTATAATTACTATTTCCTCCAACTACGTTTACTGTTGCACTTCCTGTTGATTGATTACAACTAGAAGCAATTTTTACAATATTCAAAAGTTCTGGAGGAGTTGTACAATTAAGCGGATTACAATCAGTAACTGAAACTGTCGCTCCCGTCAAATCCAAAGAAGCACAAATAGTTCCTCCACCTTGAATCAATAAATTGTTAACCTCTTGAGCCAATGTTGTTCCTAAAACTACTATCCCCAAATCCAACGTGTTTGGATCATAAACTAAAGTGTGAATAGTAAAAACGCCAGTATTCATTACCGTAAATTCAGGCTCATTTTCTACCACTTGAATTACACCTGATTCTGTCAAAACGTAAATGACTTCATAGCCAATCGGAATAATTGCATTCGCCTGTGGCGTTGCAGAAATTAACGCACTTCCATTATCCAAACAGGCAGAATTAGTATCTGCTACAAGTGACCCCGCATCTGCCGTGCACGTTGGAGGATTGATACAATCATCTCCAACTGTTATATCTACAGCAACCGAACATCCATTTCCATCTGTCGCAGTCAAAGAGAAATTCCCAGCAACTAATCCTGTTCGATTGGCAGGATCATTTGTTCCTACTAAATCCGCCCAATCATAAGTAAAACTATTATTTCCACCTGAAGCAGTAACCGAAATAGAACCAGCTTGATTACAAGTTTGGTTAACTACAGAAACATCTATTAAAATTGGATTCGGTTGCGTTACTTCAAAACAATTTTCTCCAGCCAAACAACCATCTCCATCATATACTAAAATACAATACTCTCCTGCACTTAATCCTCCATTTGAAAAAGTATTCCCTGCTGCATCTCGAATCACTTCTGTAGAAGGTTGAACAAATCCAGCATCAGGAACAACTGAATAATTAACAAATCCATTATCATCCCCAGAACAATTCAAGATTACATTCGAATTAATATTTACTGTCGCACCAACAATTGAATTAGTTAATGTTACAATCTCAACAGCAGAACATCCATTATTCGAGTCAGTTACAGTCACTACATATATTCCTGCACTCAAACCAAAACGATCAGCCCCAGTTCCTCCGTCATTCCATTCATAAGAATAATTTCCTATTCCTCCAGATACGGAAACAGAAACGATCCCATCACTCAATCCACAATTCGGTTGTGCAACTATATTTGCTTGAACGTTCAGATTATTTATTTCTCCAATTACTATTTCTACCACATTAAAACATCCTGTTCCGGGGTCAGTAATCGTAACAGAACATGTGCCTGCTGCCAAATCATTTCGAGCAAATCCAGTTCCTCCATTACACCAATTATAAGTGAAATTTGGAGAAGAAAATGTTGCCACACCATTTGCAGTCCCACAACTTGCCATTGAAGAAGAAACAAGTGTGGCATTTGGGCCATCCACATTTCCAATCACAAAATTCTCAATAGAGAAACAACTTGGATCATTTGCATCAGTAATCGTCACACTATAACTTCCTGCACCGATATTCGACGCTGAATTTGTTGAACTAACTGAAGGCAGCCATTCATAATTATAATCATTGTTATTCCCAATCATTTCTATAGTTGCAGCTCCTGTAGATGCGCCGCAATTTGATTCAAAAACAATTACATTTTCAACTGTTGGAGAAGTCGGACATTGACATATTTCATTAACTGTTACACTAATTTCTCCTGAGCATCCTGAACTTTGGGAAACCGTAACTATATATATTCCATCAGCCAGATCATTCCGTTCACTTCCCATAAATCCATCAAACCATTCAAAGGAATTAGAAGGTGGAGCCAAAATAACTTGTCCATCTTCTGCATCACATGTCTCAGGCGTAGAAGTCACCACAAAACCAATTGCTTTTTCTGTCAATGTAGTTGCCCCTACCAAATCCAAAGAACCACAAATGGTTCCACCACCTTGTTCCAATTGAACATTTATGGTTTGAAGTGTAGTCAGATTTACAATAATGGAATTAATATCAAAAGTGGTAGGATCATATACGAAAGGATGAATAGTATACACACCTTGAACAAACACATCAAAGGAAGGTATATTTTCGTTTTGGACAATCAACGAATTAGCGCCTGTAGTTAAAAAATAAGTAACTGAATAATCCACAGGAACTACCATATTTCCATCAGGAGTAGCTGTTATCGTAGTAAATGTCCCAGGAACACAAATAAATCCTTCATCAGGCGTAATTGTTCCTGCCTCAGCAGTACACATAATTACCATTGAGGATTCATTTTCTAAATTCCAAAGGCAGCTAGTCCTATTAATATTTGATTTAGAAAAAACTGGGGTTGAGCCTACTGAAATAAATATCAAAAGCAATAAATAACTCAATAGTTTATTCATTGCTCTATCACTAAAGTAGGGCTTGTGTAGCATTCGTCTCATAGAAATAGAGTCTAAGTAATGGTGTTTGTTTAATAATGAACTCACTTTACGTTGTCACAAATATCTATGACCTTAGGTGAATTTTAGTTTTAGAAAATATCGGTTGGAATAACATTGAATTCGTGAGCAAAAACCAAGCCACTTTTTAAGATTCTCTTAACATTCTTGATTTTGTTTTGCTGGCAAAAACTCCTCATAATCAGTACTTTATGAAAAATTTGCTAAAAAAGAAAGGAAGTTTATCTCTCAAAACTACTTACTGAATATTTAAATTATGTGACAAAGTAGTTTCTTTTATTTTTAATATTTTGGTTTTTTAATTCAGAAAAATACAATTTTTCTATATGATATTCTGCTATACTAACTCCTTTCTAGAAAAATAACCTATTTAGGGTAAATAATACATTACAAAAAAATGTCACAATTATATTTTGTAATCTATTACTAAAAATAACCGCAAACTGAGTCCTATTCTATTTTCACATTTCTCTTTTTGACTAAAACTTGACTCCATTATCTTAGATAAGATCATTGTAGAATAGCGGATTGTAATTTTCCTATTTTCAAACCTAAAGGCTTTTCCTCAAAAAACAGCATCCAAACCATCACCTATCCCACACAAAACAATTTTCAAAAACAACTTAAACAACTGAATATCAATACTTTAAATAAAAAAAAATCTACACAAAAACGTACAAACCTCCTTTAATGTATTTTTAATCATTAAAAAAAAAGTAGAATTTTACTATCATAACAAAAGTATTTAAGCTATTTCATTACATTTTTTCACTAAAAACAATTCTATAATGAAAGCTACCTCCAAACTCGAATTTTTAAGTCAATTTCCTCTTTTTGATGTTTTGTCAGAAGAAGAATTAACGTATTTGGATAAATTTACTGAAGCTAAAACTTACAAAAAATACGATCACGTATTCTTAGAAGACGAACCTTCTGATACTATTTTCTTTTTGACCAAAGGAGTGATAAAACTAGGCTCTCACAGCAATGACGGCCGAGAAGTAATCAAAAATATACTTCATCCACATGCCATGTTTGGTGAATTAGGATTGGTTGGAGAAGAAAGAAGAAAAGGTTTTGCGGAAGTAATGAATGAACCAGCAGAGTGCCTTCTACTAAGAGTAGAAGACTTTAGAAAACTGATGGATAAAAATCATCAATTATGCTTTAATATCATCAACTTGGTTGGTGGGAAATTACGAAAAGCGGAAAGTCGACTCGAATCATTAATATTTAAAGATGCCCGAGCTCGAATTATTGATTTCCTAAAAGATAGTGTAGAAAAAAGAGGAAGAAGAGTTGGTTTTGAAATGTTGTTAAAACACACTTTAACACAACAAGATATTGCCAATATAACAGGTACTTCTCGTCAAACGGTGACTTCTGTTTTAAATGATTTAAGAAAATCTGATTTGATTTATTTTAATCGAAGAAGTATTCTTATTCGAGATATGCAGAAATTAGCATAAATGATTGATGGTTATAGATTCAAGATTAAGGATTAACTACGTTAGCAAAATCCTTAATCTTAAATCTATAATCCTTAATCAAAAGTAAACTGATCTTGATCAGCTAAGAAATTCAACTTCTTCCGAAAGGTCTGCTGCTCCTCATAATTCAACTCTGCTGTAAAAACATCTTCTTGATCAAAAACGCGATACTTCGATTTGCCTGTAAAATCAAAAACCGAAGACGCCCCAGAATATTGATATTGATTTTCATCCTCTCCCACTCGATTTACACCTATAGTATATGTTTGATTTTCAATCGCACGCGCTGCAAGTAAAGTTTGCCAAGCATCAATTCGAGGAGTCGGCCAACTTGCCATATAAATTAATAAATCATATCCTTCCGAATTTCGACTCCAAGCAGGAAACCTTAAATCATAACAAATTAACGGGCATATTTTCCACCCTTTCCATTCTACAATTAATCTTTTTGTCCCTGCGGTGTATGCTTCATCTTCTTTTGCTAAAGTAAAAAGGTGTTTTTTATCATAAGTTAAATAATTGCCATCAGGCTGCATCCAAACCAATCGATTAAAATATTGACCATCCTCAGTTGCAATAAAACTTCCGGTGACGATTGCATCAGCATTTTTTGCTTGATCTTTTAACCAATTCATCGTTCTCCCATCCATTGATTCCGCAACTCGCTCAGGCTTCATACTGAAGCCAGTTGAAAACATTTCAGGTAAAACAACTAAATCTGTTTGCCCTTGAATCGTTTTTATTTTTTGAGAAAAATGGAGGAGATTTTTTTCAATTTTTTCCCAAAGAATATTGGATTGAATAAGTGTAACTCTAAGGTTTTGCATTTTTATTTTTTTTTCAAAAATAGAAAAATCGATTTTGGTAATTCTATACTCTAACTTTAAATTTGTATCTTTTCTTCTTCTTTCAAGCTAAAACTAAAATCTCATGCAAAAAGTATTAATTCTATTATCCTTGCTTTTTACAGTTGGAATTTCATCTAAATCAGAAGCCCAAACAAAAAATTTCTCCAAAGAATTTTCACTTCAATCAACTATTGGTTTTGGAAGATCCTTTCATCATTTTGCTCCAGTCCAAATGCAATTATGCGCTGAAGGTTGTCCAATAAAAAAACAAAAAGGACAATTTGGATATCATATAAATGCAGAATTGTATCGAAAATTTAAGCCAAATCATGAATACTTCTTAAGGAATAGGGACTTCAAGGTATAGCTTCTTTGAAGAAAAATTGGATTACGGAATAATACCTTATCAAAGAGTAGTTAAATTTAATTGGGCACAGATTCAACTAGGGCATCGTTATACTTTTTCAAAAAAAGGAAAACATAATTTTTTCTTAGAAAATGGAATTATGGCTGATTTGATTTGTAATGATAAATCAAATTATCTGAAAAAAACAGGTTTTTCCTACCGATTAAGAGTGGGATTTCAATATGAGATTATGGATGGAATAAAAGTTATTTTCAATAGTTTCTACAAAACCGCTGTTACAAAATATAATCAACGAACCATTGGAATTAATAATAATTATTTCCCCTACAACTATGGAATAGAAATAGGAGCTTCTTCCATATTTTAAATAAAAAATAGTTTTAGGGAACTTTTTTTTAAAACTGGTTTTTTTTTTGCAATAAAGTGAACTTTCGAAGGGAATCTTTTGTAGATATAATAAAACCTGACCATTTAATCGTTTTTTTCAAAAAAGTCAAGTTTTTTTCCTAACAAAAGCAACTTATTTACCTTAAAAACGTACTTATTAACAAGAACGGAACTCTTTTTGATTAGGTATGAAACAAAACAATAAATAAAAAAGAACAACATATTCGAAATCTTATAACATAACCTTTTTAAATTCTACCTAGAAAATGCGTCAATTAAAAATTACAAACAAAATTACTGCGAGAGAAAGTCTTTCACTAGATAAGTACCTCAATGACATCGGCAAAATTGCTTTACTTACTGCTGATGAAGAAGCTGATTTAGCTCGAAGAATTAGAGCTGGAGATGATGCTGCACTCGAAAGACTTACCAAAGCAAATCTCAGATTCGTTGTTTCAGTTGCCAAACAGTACCAAAATCAAGGCTTATCTTTAAGTGATTTGATTAATGAAGGAAACGTTGGTCTGATGAAAGCGGGTAGACGATTTGATGAAACTAAAGGATTCAAATTTATTTCTTATGCCGTTTGGTGGATTCGACAATCAATTTTACAATCGATTGTAGAATACTCTAGAATTGTGCGTTTGCCTTTGAACAAGGTAGGTTCTTACAACAAAATCAATGAAGCTTATTTAAACTTTATTCAAAAATTTGAAAGAGAACCAAGTCATGAAGAATTAGCAGAGATTTTGGATATCAAACCAAAAGATGTAGCTAATATGATGAAAGGAAATGGAAGACATCTTTCGTTCGATGCTCCACTTGGAACAGAAGAAGGAGACTCAACAATGCTTGATGTCGTATCTGCAAATGATCCTGGTTCTAGTCCTGATATTAACTTGATGGATCAATCTTTAAAAGAAGAAGTTCAGCAAGGTTTGAGTATTTTATCGCCACGTGAAGTGGAAGTATTATCATCTTATTATGGCTTGAATGGTTACAAATCATTGACTTTGGAAGAAATAGGAGACCTTTATGGTTTGACTCGTGAGCGAGTTAGACAAATCAAAGAAAGAGCAATTCGAAGACTTCGTAAGTCTTATAATAGAAATAACTTAAAATCATACCTCGGATAATCTTCTAGGTTTATCCTAGTGATTTTAACGTTTAGCAAAAATCCATCTCGATCATTCGGGATGGATTTTTTTTTGATGTATCTTGCTTTGTGTAAAGTATTTATGAAAAGGATTATGGATTCAAGATTATCCCAATCGTAAATTCCATAATCTTAAATTTAATTTATGAAACCTATTTATTTTTTACTGTTAGTATCTATTTTTTTTTCTTGCTCAAATGAGAAAAGCACAGATCAAAATAATTCAAAAATTCAACCTGCTAAATCAATTCCAGCAGAAGAATTTAAACCTATTGAATTAGAAGTTTATATTGATGATTTTAAAATGAGAAGCGGTCCAGGGGTGGAACATGAAGAAGTCGCTAGACTAGGCAAAGGGGATTGGGTTTATTATGAAGGAGAAAAAAGTATGCACTCGACTGAAATCAAACTTCGTGGCGTAAAATTAAATGCACCTTGGCTCAAAGTAAAAAGAGAAGATGGATTAAAAGGTTGGATTTATGCTTCAGGAGTAAAATCAGCATCACCTGAAAAAAGAGATAAAACAAAAATCATTGACGAAATTCAAATGCAAAGTTTTTTTGATAAAAAAATAATTGACCGAATCAATACTTACCAACAACAATGGCAACTTTCTAACTCAAGTACTGATTTTGCAAAGACCTATTTATTAGGAGAAAAAACGCAAAATGAAATCAATGAAAAGTTAGGAGATAATATTGAAATCGATGATCCTTCCAAATTAATTGATATGTCTTGGTTAGAAAATTCGTTCCAAGGTTTTCAAAATTCATTGGTTGCAGAAGGAACCATGTTTAATATTTTCAAGGATTTTAGGATCATGTACGCGAAAGTCAAAGAAACACAAGGAACGGAAGATGATGATTTTATTACCTTCCAATTTCATGTAAACGAGTTGGATAGTGTGGAATACTATTACAAATCTTGGTTTATGCAAACATGGGATTACGGAGGACATAGTTTGCTTGGACAGGGGAAACATTTTGATTTGCTCAACGAGGCAAATGATCTTTTAGCCAAAAGTAAACTATTTGAAAAACCAATTTTACAAACTAAAATTGAAATCCTAAATGACATTGCTGCAGAACATATAACTTATTGGGAATCAAAGGGTAAGATACTCGAAGAGATGAAGAAGATTATATCTGCAGACTTTATTTTTTTAACTGCCGAAGATAAAATTTTATTAAAAACGAGATACGAACAATTCAAAAACCCGAAAGCAAATAAAATAGAAGTTAATAATCGAGCTTTTTAAAATCCTTTGACATCGAACGTTATAATGTTTGACAAACCAAATAGAATAACACGCACTAAACGTAAAACGTAAAGCAAAAAAATAATTTTAGATGACACCAATCATATTTTTTTTAGCAATATTAGGAGGAGGAATGTTAGCTATTCTAGCTCTTTATTTCGCTTATTTTGCATTGATTCATTTTCAACCAGGCAAGGGAAAAATCAGAACTGATTTGAAAAAAATGAAAAATGAAATCGCACCTTTTATCGAAGAATTAATTCCTTGGAACAAAGAAGAATTGGAATTACTTTCTTCCAATCAAGTCAAGCAAAAAGTCAGCAAAGGAATTATCACTACAGCGGAAGGCGTTTTTAATTCTATTTATCATGAACCGTTGATTGCCTATTCTTACAAAAAATATATTTCTTCCAAGAAAGATGAAGTCATCTATGCACGAACTTCCAATCACGAATTTGTTTATCGAACTAAGAAAGGTGCTACAGAACTTTTCATTGATAATCAAAAAGTAGGAGTCATCAATAACCAAGGTCTACTTCATGGTGGCCGAAAAAAACGATTATTGGCGCGGATCAATAAAAGTGAAAATGAATTAGAACTACCCATCATCATCGGTGACAAAGAACTAGGTACCTTGATGAAACCTGAATCAGGTTCAGTCAATCCAAGAGCTTTTCAGTTTGTAGGAGAAATGGGAAAAAATGAAGAAGCGGTTTTTCTTTCATTGGCAGTGTTGGAACTAATAAAGGATTCAGTAAACGACAAAAAATAGCCCTCAAGCTTTGATTAGCTACTGAACGCTGCTTTTGCTCATCGTAAATAAATAAATTTTCACACTCATAAAAGCTCTTATTTTCGGCAATCTTGTTACTTTTGACAACTAGTTATTGAAACAAATTATGGTTTCTTCTGTTTAGAAACTATTAATTTAATTCTGGATTGAAAAACAAAGAAAAATGAATGTTCTAGATCAAGTAAGAGTAGTTGTTTACCGAATAAATAAAAAAGGCTTAGAAATCTTTCTAGTTAACGAAGAAGATAACTGGCAGATCCCTAAAGGTAGTTTCCAACAGTCTCCGACTTCTATTCTCTCCGAAGACAATTTAATTGAATTAGAGCCGACTCAAAATAGCAATGGAAACATGCAAAGAGCATTGGCTGTCGAAGGTGACTGGCATGATATTCCATCAATCAGAGGAATTATTAAAGATGATGTAAGGATCGTAAAAGATCAATTGAAGCAAAGAATTCCAGGATTGGAACAAGGAACATTTGTAGCAGTAAAAGAAGCGGTGAAGAAAGTGATGCCAGAAGAATATGCTTGTCTTAAAGAATTAAAAGAGATTATTATAGATCGTAATTCTGCGAAATATATTTAAATTATAAGTTCTCAAGAAAAATCCTGAATTTTCAAATCGAAAGTTCAGGATTTTTTTTTGACTGTTTTGACTGTTTCATTTTTTCATAAAAACAGTTCAACTGTTGCGAAGTCAAAACAATTTAACAGTCAAAACAACTCCTCCTGCATTCGCAAGAACTCATCATTTAGCGACGCTTGCAGAACGATCTCTTTTTCTTCATAAGGGTGTTTAAATTTCAACTCCTGGGCATGCAAGAGCATCGTCATCATATTCCATCTTTCTTTAAAAAACTTGTTTTGCTTATTGCAACCATGAGGTCGGTCACCGATGATTGGATGTCGGAGATGATTAAGATGTTTTCTTATTTGATGTTGTCTTCCCGTTTTGGGAAAAGCTTCAATGAGTGAATATCTTGAAGTGAGGTATTTTCCAAAAGGAATATTTACTTCCGTGTGTTTAATGTTATTAAAATTAGTAACTGCTTCTTGTTTTTTATTTCGATCATTAGTTAAAGCATAATCTACTTCTATTTTTTCTGGAAAAAAACCACGAACAATCGCAAGGTATCTTTTAGAAACTCGATTTTCAACAAATTCATCTTGTACTAATTTTGTTGTTTTTTTATCTAATGAAAAAAGTAAAACACCAGAAGTTTTTCGATCCAATCGATGAACGGGAAAAACATGTTGCTCTATTTGATCCCGCAACATTTGTAAGGCAAACTCACTTGCATCTGCAGCAATCGGGCTTCGATGTACAAGTAATCCGTTCGGCTTATTGATTGCGACAAGATGTTCATCTTGATAAATTATTTCTAAACGTAAATTTTCCAATTCAATATTTTAAAAAATTAGCAATTACTCCCCTGCCCCATCTTCCAAGACTAAAGGTACATTTCTAGAGAAAGCAGTCTCAAATGAAATCGTTGTATTTGTACCTTCTACTCCTTCAATTCCCAATATTTTCTCATAAATAATATCTCTTAAGTGTCGATTATTTTTTGCAAAAATCCGAACCAACACAGCATATCTTCCTGAGATATTTACACACTCCACAATTTCAGGAATTTTTTCTAATTCTTTTTCTACTTCTCGATGTTGTTTGGAATCAGTCAACATGATTTGAGTGTAACCTGAAGTTTGGTACCCTAACTTCCATGGATCTAATTGGTAAGAAGCTGCCTTTAAAATCCCTTCTTCTTTCATTTTTTTAATGCGCTGATGAATCAAGGTATTCGAAACTTTTAATTTTTTTGCCAATTGAACTAATGGAATTCTAGCATCAACTGTCAGTTCATGAATGATTCGAAGGTCGAATGGGTCAAGTTTATTTTTTTTCATAATTTAAAAATAATAAAATTTAATCTTTGACATTTATCAAAAGCAAAAATGTAAATAATGACTTAGAATAGCAACTAATGAAACAAATATTAATAAAAGGCAGTTAATTTGCAGTTATAATTAAACAACTGATTTTTCATTGAAGGTGGCTGTTTAATTTATAAAAAATAGTTTTTTGTTCTAATCGAGGCTTTTTTGGAGATTAATTGCATCGCTATTGATCGAGAAAAAACGAAGAGTAGGATGAAAAGATTTTTTTATCAATCAACAAGACATTATTAATGAAAATCAAATATTAAAAATCTATTTACAATGAACATTACAGCAATTTTATCAGTCAGTTTGATTTTATTTTCAGTAATTGACATCATCGGATCACTTCCTATTTTAATTAATATGAAAAGAGAGGGAGTGCAAATTAACCCATCAGTTGCAACTGGTTTTGCCGCAATTATCATGATTGCATTTTTATTTTTCGGTGCAGCTATATTAGGAATCTTTGGCATTGAAGTTTCTTCTTTTGCCTTAGCAGGAGCTTTGATTATTTTCTTTATTGGTTTGGAAATGATCTTAGGTATCCGAATTTTTAGAGATCATCATGATGATGGAGGCTCTGGAAGTGTGGTGCCGATTGCTTTCCCATTGTTAGCTGGAGCAGGAACTTTAACTACGATTATTTCTCTAAAATCAGAATATGACAACATCAGCATTATTGCTGGAATTATCGTCAATTTAGTTTTCATTTATTTTATTTTACGATCAACAGATTGGTTGTCTAATAAAATTTCACCAACGGTAATTTCAACTTTGAGGAAAGTTTTTGGAATTATTTTGATTGCGATTGCGATCCAAATGTTTAAAGAGAATCTTTAACCTAGCCTAGTCGTGTCACGCATTCAAGCGTGACACGACTAACCAAATAAGTAGGAAGTTGTCTCTTAGTTGCTTCAAAATCAACTTAGACAACTTCCTCAAAACCACATTTTTTTTCTAGCTTTGGGGATTATTTTATTTACGTTTTTTTAAATATATAATATGAAAAATTCCCTAAGCCTTTCCTTCTTTGCTTTGTTGATGATGATGATCTCAGTTGGTGTTTTTGGACAAAGTAAAAACTCACTCGAATACAATGTTAAGTTTACATCTACTCAGTTATATGCGACTTCTTATTCTAAAAAAATCACCATTGAATCTCCCCTTTCCTCTCCCTTTGTTATGCTTTCTGGTTTTGTAGGAAAAGAAAATTTTGGAGGTCAATACTATTTCAGAACTCAAATTGATGAAAATAGTGAATGGTCTGAATGGCAACTAATCCCAGTCATGACTGAAGGTATTACTCCAAATCGAACGGTGTATTTTGGTGGGGAAATTGATCCGAGAACAAAATACTTGAACTTAAAATCAATCACCACAACTCCAACTGATTTCAACTTACGTCTATTTTTTCCTGGACATTCTGACGAAAACAATACTGTCCATGCACGTGGTGGTGAAGCAGATTGCACTTGTGAGCAACCAGATATTTGTGGACGAGCCTGCTGGTGTCCTTCTGGAGATTGTCCAATAGATACAACTCCTGAATCTACGGTAGCATCTCATTTTATTGTCCATCATTCTGCTGGACAAACAACAAGTTCTGATTTCGCAGCAGTCGTGCGATCTTATTATGATCTTCATACTAGTACCAATGGATGGGATGATATTGGATATAATTGGTTGATTGATGGCAATGGAGTTATCTATGAAGGACGTGGACAAGGGCTCCAAGGAGCACATTTTAGTTGTATGAATGAAAATACAATTGGGATTTGTGTCATTGGAAATTATGAAAACGCTACTCCTACTTCTGAGGCAATTAACGCACTCCAAAATTTTATTGCTTGGGGATCTTGCGAAGAAGATATTGATGTTTTAGGAATGGATCTTCATCCTAGTTCAACTTTTAATTTGAATAATATTTCAGGACATTTGGATGGAAATGACTCACCAAATGCTTGTAGTTCAACTGTATGTCCTGGTGTTAACTTGTATGGTTTACTGCCGACGATTAGAGATGAGATCGCAGCATTACCTTGTATCAATGATAATTCATCGAATGTAAATGAATTGTTAGAAAATGAAAAAATTGAGGTTTTTCCCAATCCAAATGATGGGAATTTCCAAGTGAATTTTGAAAATGTGGAGATTACAAATATTGTTATTTATAATTCAATTGGGCAACAGATTGAAAACGATAACAACACAATTACAAATTATTTTTTCCAAAATAAAACTGTAAAAATCGCAACTAACGGATTGTATCATTTACAATTCCATTTAAATGATGGGCGAGTCATTTCGCAAAAAGTTGTTGTGACTAAATAAGTAAAAGAACAAAATTAATCCCTGGAATACGGTTTCAAACCGTGCCAAGGATTTTGAATGATAATCTACTAACAAATCCGTCCTTAAAAAAAAGGTGTTATCACTAATAATGATAACACCTTTTTTTATTTATTTTAAAATCCTCTATTCACCATCCAGATAAATCTGAAATCCCAAATTAAAAGCCAATCTTTTATTAACGATAAACTCATCGAATCGTGAATAATTATAATTGACTAATAAGTCCAAAGAAACATTTTCATTTAAAAAAAATGCTACTCCTGGCCCTGCATTTACTTGAAAGCCATTATTATTTGTGGTGCCACCAGAATTACTATTTCTTTGATAAATAAATCCACCTTGTACTTCTACATAAAATTGCAAGACATCAGAATTACCAACATAATACCTTCCAAATGGTAAAATACTTAGAGACGTAGTGTTATTATTACTTAATTTTTGAAAAAATAAATTAACACCTGCTCCTACGGCAAAATGATCATTTACAAATTTTCCATAATTAGGATTAAAATTAAGGAATAAAAGATTGTCATTATTTTGCACAAATTGAGTCCCAAAACTAACTGTCCCTCCGACTAATTTATTTCCTTCGTCTGTCTGACCAAAAGCAAAAATAGTGGTGAAAAATAAAATAATTAAAGTGATCTGCTTTTTCATTTTTAGTATTATTTAGTGAATAAATTTTAAAGTTATATTTAAACATACTTAAGTTATGCATGCGACTTATCTCGGTTAATAAAAACAACCCCTATCAATAAAATCCCTGCTGCCAAAATCGACTGTGTTGAAATTCCTTCCTTGTTCAACCACCAACCTAAAAACATTGCAATCACAGGATGAACATAAGAGGAAGCCACAACTCGTGTGGGAGAAACTTTTAACAATAAATAATTAAACGCTGAAAATGCGAGGATTGAACCAAATATCATCAAGTAAATCCATGAGCCAATTGCCCGTGCAGTCAATGTAGACCAATCAAAGTTTTGAACCTCCTGCATTCCAAAGCTACTCGCCAAAAGCATCAATCCTCCTAAAATCATTTGCACACTTGCACTTTGAAAAACAGACTCAGGTAGATCAGCCGATGCAATCCAAATCGAAATATATCCCCAAGCCAACATAGCTATAAAGATAAAACTAAATCCTACCATCCATTCCCAACTTGATACAAATTTGGGTTGTCCAACCAATAATGCCATTCCAAAAATCCCTAAGCCAATTCCAATCCAAGTGTTGATTTGAGGTTTTTGTTTTTTATATCCCCAAAGCATAAATGCTACGACTAAAGGTTCTAAAGAAATCACCAAAGCTGTAATTCCAGAATCCACATATTGTAAGGCCCAAGTCACCAATCCATTCCCAATTCCAAATAAAAGGAGACCTGCAAAAGCTAGATTTTTAAATTGATTCCAAGTGATCTTAATGGGGGAAAAAAAACTAGAGATCAACAACAAAATACTGCCTGCCATCAAAAAACGAATCCCCGAAAACATAAAAGGTGGAATCACTTTTACGCCCCAAGCGTTGCCTAAGTAAGTCGTTCCCCAAACTATATAAACTATAAAAATACAAAGCGGAATCAACCAAGTGTCCCGTTTATTTTCAGTCATTCCCTGATTTATTTAGAGGTAAGTTCTAAGACATAATTATGAATAGGCAAAGGAAATCAAAAGTTGGGAATCTTTTTATGCTTTAGTTTAATAAAATGGGGAAAGGGAAGTTATTTTAACTTATCGAACTTTCAATAAAAATTGAAAGTTAATATTTTTTAGCATACCTTTGTTTTAAAGATTATTCTAAACCTTAAAAATATTGCCATGTTAAAGAATCGAAAACTACTCATCGACCAAGATTGCCCAATGTGCAATATTTATGGGAAATGCTTTTCTAAAATTGGATTAATTGACAAAAACACTATTTCTCCCTATCAAACTATCTATGATTTTTATGCCAACCAAATTGACATGGAGCGAGCTAAAAATGAAATTGCCCTTTTAGATACAGAAACATCTACGACTCATTATGGTATTGATGCAATGATTGAAATCGTTGCTCATCGTTCTGTTTTTTTGAAGAAAATTTTACATAACAAATTAATTTATGCTTTCCTTCTGCGGCTATATCGATTTATTTCCTACAATCGAAAAGTGATTTATCCAACTTTGGAAAATAACCATACAAGAGATTGCACTCCTGAGATGAATAAAAAATATCGTTGGACTTATATTTTCTTTGTAGCAGTTTTTACAGGGTTAGTTTTAAATCAATTTGTATTTCATCTCAATGCAAGACTTGGTTGGGAACATAATTGGATGAGAGAATTTATTATTTGTTTTGGTCAAATTGGTTGGCAAATGATTGCCATTTCATTTTTCAAAAAAGAAAAGACTTTGGAATATTTGGGAAATATGTCAACAGTCTCAATGATTGGTGGAGTACTTTTATTGCCTGTTCTTTTGGCCAATTATTACTTTCCAATTTCTCTGATTGGATTGATAGCAATGTTTGGAATTGTGGTGAGTATTATGTTTTTTGAACATATTCGGCGATGTAAATTATTGGGAATTCCATTTGCAATGACCATTTCTTGGGTAGGATTTCGGACGTTGGTTTTAGGACTAATTTTATGGATAATGGTTTGATTTTTTTGGAAAAATGTTTCCCACTCACAAGATGACTTCAACTAGAATGTCGTCAACTTAAGAAACGGAATCAGGTAAATCAACTGAGAATTTAATCCACTACCCTCCAATACTAAGAAGAGATGAGAGGATTTAATCCCCGGCATTTACTCCACAATATTCTTAAGTTGACGGCATTCGACTTTGAGTCACCTTGTGAGTAAAACAATCTCAAAATTTCTTTTACGCTTCAAAATATCACTCCTCCGATTTCTTCAATATTTCTAAAAACCGTTCATCATTTTTATATTTCTCCAACGACTTCACCTCTTCCAATTTTTCTTTCAAAGGATAAGCTAAAGGTTTCGAAATTGCCAATTCTATATTTTCAAAAAACAGATTATCCTTCCCTTCATCCGCAAAAATAAGAGCACGCGTCGCATATGCCCAACCGTTGTTTTCATTTAATACAATCGACTTTTCAACATCAATTCTAGCCTTCTCAAATTGCTTTAACTTCCGATAAGAGTTAGCTCGATTGTTTAACGAAAAAGCAGTTTTCACAGAATCCAGTTTAATCGATTTTGAAAAATCAGCAACTGCTAATTCATCTTCTCCAGTTAAATCATACACCAAACCTCTATTATTTAAGGCAGCCATATAGGTCGAATCTAATTCCAATGATTTATTATAATCCAACAACGCCTCATCATATTTTTTTAAAATCCTAAAAGCATCTCCTCTATTACAATATATAAAAGCTGTATCTGGAGCTAATTTAATCGCATTCGTAAAATCAATAATTACTTCTTCTTTATCGCCCAATTTTTCATGGAGGATCCCTCGCTTATTCCATAACCAATAATCTACAGAATCTATAGAAATTGCTTCATCTATATCTTCCATCGCCAAATTAAATTCTTCTAATTTGAAATTACTATTCGCTCTAGATTTCAATGCTTTTAGATTACTAGGATTAATTATCAGCGCCGTATCTAAACTCCAAACGGAAGAATCATACATCTCTAAATCATAATAAGCAAGCCCTCTCGAAACAAAAAAATCGCTATCATCACCATTATATTTTATGGCTTTCGTAAAAAATCGAATCGCTTGAGTTAATTCATTTGTCTTCATATAAACTTGCCCTTTATTAAAAAGCGCATCCGAATATCGAGGATCCAAACGAATCGCTTCATTAAGATCATCCAGTGCTTCATCATAATTTTCCATAGTCAAATTTAATGAACCTCTACTATTATATGCCTCTGCAAATCGTGGTGCAGTTTCTATCGCTTTATCAAAGTCCAAAAGAGCTACTTCATAGTTTTCCAATTTATAATTAGATTGTCCTCGCATGTTGTAAGCTCTCGAATGAACTTCCTCATCCATTTTAATCGCTCGATCAAAGTATAAAATTGCCACCTCATATTTTTCGTCAAAATAGGCTTCTGTTCCTCGATAATAAATATCCTCCGCAGTAGGTTTTCCCAACAAAATCGGACTCCTCGCAGGTTGTGCAAATGTATTGTTACAAAAAAGCAACATCCCTAAGATTATAGCTGCCTGAAAGGCAAAGAGATACTTCATGTTTTTTTTTTGAATCAAACGATAGGTTTAAAATTTGGATTGTCTTTCAGATATTGCAATTTATGACTAAATAATTTCCCCATATTTTCTGCTCGACGTTTGGCTTCATCAGCTTGTTTCCCTTCAAAATTTTCATCAATCGTCTGATGAAAAAGTGTTACCCAATGTTCAAAGTGAGTAGTATCTACGGGAAGACCAACATGTTTTTGGAATGGATTGCCAGTATATTCTCTTTGAAAAAACAAAATAGTATTCCAAAAACTATACATTCTTTCCAAGTGTTTTGGCCAATTCTCATCAGGAATCCGTCCTGCAAAAACTGGCCCCAATTTATCATCCTCCCGTATCTTTCCGTAAAACTTATCTACAAATATTTTGATGTCCTCCTTTCCTGCAATGTCTTTCATGATTTTCTTTTTTCATAATTGAATAAAACAAAAGTAAGCAAAACTAACAAAGACATTGTCAAAGTAAATTCAAGTTTATCGTTTTTTAAAACTTAAAAACTCGAAAATATAATAAACTTTCCACTTGTTAATTTCTTGCAAAACATTTCCTTTCCCACCTGATTCTCCTATTTTTTAATTATTTTTCCAAAAAAATAAAATACCAAATCTTATGGCAACTTACAATTTAAACATTAATGGTAAAATGCAAACTGTCGAAGCAGATGCGGATACTCCGATGCTTTGGGTTTTGCGAGACATAGTTGGGTTAGTCGGCACCAAATATGGTTGCGGAATTGCTCAATGTGGCGCATGTACTTTTCATCTTGAAGGTCAAGCAATGCGATCTTGTATAACGACTGTCTCAGCAGTTGAAGGAAAAAAAATAACGACAATTGAAGGACTTTCGGCTGATGCGTCTCACCCGTTACAAGAAGCTTGGCGACAGCACGATGTGCCACAATGTGGCTACTGTCAAGCAGGTCAAATTATGAATGCTGCAGCTCTGCTGAGCAATAATGCCAATCCTAGTGATGAAGATATCGACAATGCCATGCGTGGAAATATTTGTCGATGTGGAACCTATAACCGAATCAAAGCTGCGATCAAAACAGCTGCGAAGAATGGTTAATCACTTGCATGTTTTGCAAGTAGTCTTTTTAAAATTCATCATTTAAAATTTAGAATTAATTATTTCTATTATGGAAAATATAAATAAAGTTAATCGTCGTAATTTTCTAAAACTTTCTGCTCTGTCTAGTGGAGGCTTGGTTTTAGGATTTAATTGGAGTTCCTGTAATTCTCCTCAGGATGTAACTCCGATCAAAGTCATGCCTAAAGAATGGTTTGACATCAATGCATTTTTAAAAATAGGTGATAATGGTATGGTCACTATTTTTTCTCCTAATCCTGAAATTGGACAAAATATCAAAACTTCTATGCCGATGATCATCGCAGAAGAGTTGGATGTAAAATGGGAAGATGTGATGGTGGAACAAGCAGGATTAAATACAGAATGGTACTCCCGGCAAGTCGCAGGAGGAAGTCAATCGATTCGACATGGTTGGGATAGTTTGAGAATGGCTGGCGCAACTGCTAAGCGAATGCTCGTCAATGCTGCTGCCAAACAATGGGAAATTGATCCTACTGAATGTACTGTTTCGGATGGAATGATTTCTAATGGGAAAGGGGAAACTTTAGGTTTTGGAGAGGTAGCAAAAATGGCTTCCACCATGGAAGTTCCAAATGAAGAAGAGGTGAAATTAAAAGAAACTAAAGATTATAAAATCATCGGCACTCCAAAAGGTAATGTCGACATGGAAAATATCATTACTGGAAAACCGCTTTTTGGAATTGATACCAAACGAGACGGAATGATGTATGCGGCTGTTTTGCGAGCGCCTGCTTTTGGTCAAAAATTAGTTTCGGTGGATGATACTGAAGCACTAAAAGTTACAGGTGTTCAGAAGGTAATCAAAATGCAACTTCCTCAACGACAGCAATTCAAAGGGGAAAATGTGATGTTGGATAAAATAGCGGTCGTGGCCAATTCAACTTGGGCTGCCATGAAAGGTAAGAAAGCCTTAAAAGCTGTCTGGGAAAATGCCACTCCTGGAGAAAATACCACTAACCATAAAGTTGCTTTAAACAAACTCACCGAGACTAAAAGTAAAACACCAGTTCGATTAGATGGAGATCCAGATAAAGCATTCGCGCAAGCAGATGAAATTATCGAGCGAACTTACGAATCTCCATTTTTGCCTCATAACTGCTTGGAACCAATGAATTTCTTCGCCAATGTAACTGCCGATAAAGTAGAACTCGTCGGTCCAATTCAAACACCTGCTTGGACACGGGGTCGAGTAGCTGGTTTGTTAAACATGATTGAGGAACATGATCCAGCAGACAAAGATGCTGCAAAAGCTGCTACTGATAAAGCGTTTGCAAAAATTGATTTACAAATGACTCGAATGGGTGGTGGTTTTGGTCGAAGACTTTATGGCGATTTCGCTTTGGAGGCAGCTCAAGTTTCGAAAGAAATGAAGAAACCAATTCAAGTAATTTGGAGTCGAGAAGACGATATGACTGCAGGAACTTATCGTCCTGCTGTACATTATAAAATTCGAGCAGCCATCAAGGATAAAAAAATTACAGGCTATCATTTGATCGAAGCTGCGGTGAATGGAAATATGTGGGCTTCGCTTGCTGCTGGATTTCCAGCATCTGGAATCACTAATTATCAATGTGATAATCATACGATTGAAAGTAATGTTTCGACCGGAGCATGGCGAGCACCTTACACTAATTTCTTAGCTTCTGCAGAGCAAAGTTTCCTCGATGAAGTTGCTCAAAAAACGGGTCAGGATGCGGTGCAAATGCGTTTGGATATTTTGGCAAAAGCAAAAGAAGTATATGATGCACACACCAAATTGGAAGACGAAATTAAAGATGAGGAGAAATTAGCAGAAGCGAAAAAAGGATTAATGCCAAAAGGAAACTATGAACCAGATCGTTTTATCGCAGCTATAAAAATGGCTGCTGAAAAAGGTGGTTGGGGAAATGCACCTAGTGGTACTCACTTAGGTTTTAGTGCTTTCTTTTCTCACAATACTTATGTGGCGCAAGTAGCACAAGTGAAAATAGTGGACAAAGTTCCAAAAGTAGAAAAAGTAATTTGTGTGGTGGATTGTGGAATTGTGGTTAATCCTTTGGCTGCCACCAACCTGATTCAAGGTGGTGTGATTGATGGAATAGGTCACTCGATGTTTGGCGACTTTAGTTTTGAAAATGGAACACCATCCATGAATAATTTCAACAGCTATCGCTTAATCAGAATGAACGAAGCTCCTCTAATCGAAGTACATTATGTAGACAATGGAAAATCTCCAACAGGACTTGGTGAACCTACCTTGCCTCCTGCAGGTGCTGCAATTGCGAATGCTTTCCACTCCGCAACAGGTGTGAGAATGTACAATCAACCTTACGTAAAAGAGAATAAAGTATTGGGATAGTTTTTTTAAAATTATCTTTTAAAGTTGAGTCATCCCGAATTTTTGTTAAGTCAAAAATTTGGGATTTCTTTTTTTCATTTCCTAACTGACAGCCATTTGCATCAGGTACGAAATGTAAAGTTCAGAACCTCATGCTTATTTCAGTTGGTTAATACAAACAGGATTTTTACTTTTGCAGAATTATAGAAATTAGTTCTTTAACAAATTCCTTAAAAAACCCGAAGGTTTTTTATGAGGCTTCTCAAAGCATCTAAAAAATTAACAAAAAATAAAATTATGGAAAACTGTACCATCTACTCTCATTATCTCAACTTTGAAAAAGTTGTTCAAATCGTTAAAGAAAAATTACCAAAAGCAAAGGTAGAATTTAACGATGGAGGAATGAACAAATCTCTTGTCGCAACGATCAAGGGAGGATTCTTTGGAAAAAATAAAACGCTAAAAATTAACTACCGCCAGCGACAAAATCCATCTTACAAAATAGATGAAGTTGAATGTGGACTGACTCAAAACTTGGCGGGTATGGCTAACTTTGTTCAATCCCTTCCTGCTCAAAATGAAGCAGTAAAAAACCAATTGGTTTATAAAGTTTTAGCTGCTAATTGCGAAATGCCTTTTATGGCTGAACCTGAAATCATTCCCGAATTCAAATCTGTTCTCGAAAATATTGTTCAGGAATTGGATGCATTTATTTTTGCTCAACCTTCTAAATTTTTTGACACATCAAATAGTCAACATTTTCTTGATAAAAATTTCGACTTGATTCTAGATGCCAATGGTAATTGTGGGATTCAAGACCTTGCTGTAAATCTTGAGTCTAAATATTATGACGAACCAGTAGGAAATGCTACGGAAGAACAGATTAATCGAAAAACTAAATCCAATGATTTTTTAAATTCAAATGGCATCAAAATAAATAAAACCTTGCCTTGTGTCGAAACTGTTGCGCAGACAAAACTAAGAAGTGTGGATGAAATTATTGATCGAGCATATGCCTTAATGGTTATGGCTGCCAAAGGGGAAGGAATAGAGCAACAACATTTAACAAAATTAATTGAGGATAAAAAAATAGATTCCCTTTCTCCAAAAGAATCTGAGATTTTCCAAATGGAAAATTTAAATGACCAAGATCGAGCTTACGCAACTTGGAGGTATGAAAGTTTATATGTGATACTTTGGGCAATGGGAAAAATGGAGGAGTTAAAATTCCCAAATGAAATTTGTGATGTTCAAGCTATCGTCGGAGCATTAATTAAAACAAATAAAGAAGAACTCAAAAATTCCATTCAACTGAAAAGCACTTCAGAAATTTTAGATGAATTAGATAAAACTTACCGAATGAATTGGGCTTGCGTCGATGCCAGAATCAAAGGTGAACAAGTAGCAGGAAATATAAATTCCAGTATTATTTATGAAAGACACTATGCCCTAAATTGGTTGACAAATTATCTAAATCAAGATTGGGATAATGTAACAACTGATACCTAATTTAAAAATATTTTATTAGAAGAAATATTATAAACATGAAAAACATCCTTTTACTTTTTAGCACACTTTTTTTACTTCAATTCATGAGCTGCAAAAGTGATGATAATACTAATAAACCAATGGACGAAACAGTCTATCAAGAATTAGGCATCGTTACAGGTTTAGATTTTTTCGATAATAATGGATCTCCAATTGGACAATGGGAATTACCCAATCACAACCCAGGTGAAATTTCTACTTACCCCATTCCGAATAATGGAAATGTCTTCGTTTATAGTCCAAATAAAATTGTCCGAATTTGGTTGATTCCTGCGACATGCACTATTGATTCTTCCTCCGATGACATTCCAACGCTTTCACAAGATTTGACCTATACCATTGCTGAACTTGAAAATGTGCAAGTAAAAGATATACCATTGACTGATTTTAATACTCAGGTAGCATTAAACTTTAATGATGTTTCGGCAGGTTTTTATAAAATATTTTTTGAAGTGGAAAGCGGAGATTTATTTTGGCAAAATCTATACATCGATCCTACTGCGTCGAACTTTCCGACCTTTGATTTTTTAGATAATTTGTGTAATTGATTTTTCTTGAAGGGAAAAGTTTTGTGATTATTGTCCTAACAATCTGCACTACAAAAATTTAGCTAAAGGAGTGGGAATTAAATAATTCTCACTCCTTTAATATTTTAAAAAGGAATGTTGTGCATGCTCTTTATAATTCAAATGAAGTGTTCCGTTGACTATTTTTTGATCTTGATTGAGGTAATTAATATTTTGAAAATAAAGAAATGAGTCATCATCTTCCATTCCTGTTTTTTGATTTTTGGAACTTCCTAAATACCATTTCCCATCTTGAAAATACACTTTACTAAATCGCAACTTTGTTGATTTTAATTGAAAGAAAAAACATTCTTGTGTTTCCAAATCAATCCAAACGATAGGAGCTGCTTCTTGGTAAAGTGATTGGTAAACCATTTCCTTTTGCAACCTACTCTGAATTTCCAAAAGCGTTTTTAATTTTAATTTCTCTTCCAAATTACCTTTTTGATAATCAATTTTTGATAAAGAAATTAAATTGGAGAAAATAGTTTTGTTTAGCGAATTATACTTGATGGGATAGAATTCTCTCTCCTCCAAAAGTCCTTGCTTTTCAAGTTTCTTCAAAATAGATTTGGAAGGATTACCTTTAATTTTTTCATTCTCAAAAAACAACCAAAGCATTTCTTTCCCTCCTGAAAATCCTGTGCCTAAAACTGTTCTAAAAAATGGAATTTCAAAACTGATTTCATTTCCTTTTTTATCTTTTGCAAAAATAATTTTCTGTCCAGTCGAGTCTTCGTTAAAAATATATTGAACCAAAAAGTCATTCTCTAAAAAATATCGATATCTATTTCCTTTCAAAAATTGACTTGCCGTCAAATTTGATTTATTATATTTCTTCTTAGAAAAATCATAGCGGAACCTCTTCGGGTCTACCATTTTTTCGATCACTTCTCCCTTTGCATTCAAAGAGAATACTTCTTGTGATTGTTCAGCAAGAATATCAAATTCTCCATTTTTCACAAATACCGTTCGAATTAATATTTCATCATAAATAAAAGGAGTTACTTCTTTTCCAGCTTGATTGACCAAGGCAAATTTTGGAGCATTGGGTTTTGCCACAACAACTAATCCTTTTTTCGAATACACATAAGAATAAATAGGTGGAGTGATTTCTTTTCCTGCTTGATTATAGGCGGCAAAAAGTGGTTGGCCTTTTTTATTCGCAAAAAATAAATTATCATTTGCGTATATTACTTCATCAAAGTTCATGGGCAAAATTTCTTTTCCCAAATAGTTTTTCACCCCAGATTTCCTCGTTGATAACCATTGACTTCGATGCTTATAAATTCTCGCGTCAAGATAAAAGTCGGCGGTTATCGTTTTCATTGATTGATCTTTCAATTCAACCGTTTCTTGAAAATCATTTTGAATGATAAACTGTTTTCTTGAAATATTAAAAGTATAAATTCCTTTGACTAAACTTTTAACCTCAACACTATCTTTCAGAAAAACGAGTTTTCCTTTTTGATCAAATATTTTGGAATTTTGACCATCATAAGCAATTAAATAATTTCCATCCGCAGACATTTCGATCCTTCTATAAATTGGAGCAACCAATTCTTTTCCTTTCAAATCAATACAACCAACCTTCCGATCTACTCGATTATTCTTAATCTTTTTAATCGTAACTAAACAGATTTTTTCATTTAATAATTTAATTCCATCATTATATTTACATTCCGTAAATGTATTAGCGGAAGCGTTATTTAAATCGGCTAATCCAAATTTCTCCTCAATATTTTGAATAGTAAAGATATTGGGAGCAATCTCTTTAATACTTTTGTATTCGATTGGAATGATGACCTCACCAGTAAAATCAAGTAGTCCCATTTTTTTGGCAATCCATGCTTTCAGGTACTTATTTTCCATCAAAGGAATTTCCTGATTCAATGGTGAAAGAGAACTATAAATCATCGGAATAATAAAATTATTTAAACTGTCAATTACCCCAGCTTTCTGATTTTTCACAATCATATAATTGCTGTAATCCTTTGGCAAGAAATAATATTCGAAAGGAATGATCGTCTCCTTGTCACTAAAAAAACCTTGATAATATTCATTTGTGAAATAGCCAAAATTTCGTCCTACACTTGATCGATAAAGTCCTGGACGAATCGTATCAATTTCATTTAAAACTTCCAAGGGTGGTAATTCTTTTGGGTAAGAAGCCTTCCATGGTTCGATAGCCATTTCGACAGAAAAATTTTCCGTTTGCCCGCTTGAACAAAGAAATAGAAACAGAAAAAAAATAATTGAAGGTAATTTCCTCACAGGTTTTATTTTTATTTTTTATAGTTTTTGATCTTCAAATTTACTAAGCAAGAAGTGAAAATTTCAATCAATACATCAATTCTTTTTTAGAATATTAAAAGAGTATATTCGTTTTTTTTGAAAATCAAAAAATAAATAACCATGAAAAAGTAATCTTAATGGTTATATTTTTTTACGTTCTATTAAAGCTCTCCTTTTACCATTAAAGGCCTAAATCACATTAAAAAAATAACTCATGAGATTTATTTTATTTATTATGTTTTCCCTGTTTACTATTTTATTGAAGGCTCAAGATAGTTTAATCGTTTATAAAACTTTTAGCGACTTCGATAATCAAACAGGAGAACTTTACACCGGGAAATTATTTTATCAAAACGCTACAACTACTTTTAAAAACAGGTTTATTTACTTCAAAAATAAAACATCTGGAATTTCAAAAGACCAACAAAAAATAAAAATAAATACAAAAGAGGTATGGGGTTTTATGATAAACGATAGGTTATTCAGAATGATTGCTGATACAGGAATTCCTGTTTGTTTATTAAGCCAAGGACAACTTTATTATTATGAGAATGGATTAGCCTATTTGCACATGTCTTTTGCCAAAAGGAAAAAAAAGAGAGCTATGGTCTCAGAGCAAACCAATAAAAACAATAGGAATATATCTTATCCGTGGGGGCAAATTGCTTACTTCTCAAAAGATATCAGCTCCAAGTTATATGCTTTACCAACTTCTAATGAAATTGGAGCAAGAAGACTTCTCGAAGAATATGTTGAGATTTACCCCGAGTTAGAAAATTTCTTTACCTGCATCAAAGGCGTTTTTAAATTCAAAAACCGAGAATGTATCAAAGAATTTAATGGTGGTTCGCTTCCTAGTAAGAAACTAATGTATTCAGGTTCCTGAGGCAGAGAAAAGTAAAGCAAACCGAAAAATATTTTCCATAGTACTTTTCTTTTTCTAAAAACGATAACCTAATCCAATGACCACCGCTCCTAACATATCAACTTCTGAGGTTGAACCACCGCGTCCAGTTCCTTCGTAAAATGTTTCGATCAATAAAGGTTTTTGATCATTGATTACTTTTCGGAAAATAAACTTACCATTGATAAAAAGTCGATCAGTCAAATTAAAATTATTATCTAAAACCACATTCAACATCGCTACATTATCTAGTCGTCGAGTTTCTTCTGAACTAATAATTTCCCCACGAAGAATTGTTACATCTTTATTATAGTTGATCCAATTGGATAAGAATGTTACCCCTCCTCCAAATTTTAATTCCATAAAATTCCATCTTTTGGAATAAGCATAAAGCCCATTAATTTCAACATAATTATAACCTTCCGTTGAATGAATCTCGTAAGTAGTATTCCACGTAACTCCACCAGATATTCCGGCTGAAGCTCCTCGTTGAGTAACTTTCCCATGAAGTTGACCAAAGCCAATTCCTGCTGAAAATCTATCAGAAATTTCATAATCATATTGAACATGATAGCCTAAACCAGACGCTCCAAGGTGAGAGGTACCTCCGATCTGAAAGCCTGTCTTAATAGAATGTTTTGTTATCTGTCCGAAAGATTGAATGGAGAGAAAAAGAAAAATGACTATGGAAATATTTTTCATAACTAGCTTTTTTAGTGAAAGATGGTACTAAAATATAAGTCCTATTTTATTTTGCCAAAAATCAAAAACAACTTAACAGATATTTAAAATAGCTGTTAATATTTGATATCGTTTTTAGAAGAACTTTCATCTTGCTAATTTAGCAAGATTTAAACTCTAATAGTATATTATTTTTAATAAAAAAAATAAAACACCTTCATCAAGTCGCTTTATTTAAATTACTATCGGGATAACTTTTACTCAAAAAAAAAATCGTAATTTTGGCTCAGGAACGTGCATAAAAACAAAAGTCCCTTTTTCTTATTTCAAAGTTGAATATTTCTACTTTCATCAAATGATTTTATATTTCCAACTATGATAGATTTATCTTCTACTGAGAATCAAGTTCAATATGTCACGAATTTTCAAGACCTAGTTTCCACTCCTTTCCAAGGGAAAATAAATGCGATGTGCTGGACTCGTCAACTAGTTGGTGACTTTTCGGAGATTGTTAAAAAGATAGAATTAAACGAAAATATTGCAACACTTGATACTGATGAGCTTCATGAACTTAAGTTGAGTAAACAGGGTCAACTTGCTCGTGAAATTCTTTTAAATGACTTACAGGTATTGAAAGCTCATGGCGCATCTCCCATCCTTAATTTGATCAAATGCTATGATCGAGATGATTCCTATCCATTTTTCCCTACTGATGTTTATTCTTTTCATGTAGATCGTTCGCCTGTACCAGTTGATACTTTTTTATGCACTTATCATGGTGAGTCGAGTGAAATATTACCCAACTCGCAAGCCAAACAAAAAGTACTTATTCCTGAAATACGAGAGGAACTCAAAAAATTATATGGTGGAGCAGAGGAAGGTTTTGAATCTTTTTTGAGTGAATTTTTCTTTGATTTACACTATCAACCTAAACCTCAGGCACAACCTATCAACTTAGGCCACGGTCACTTATGGAGGTTGGCAATCGATCATCCTAAAAGTCAAGTTCCTCCTTGTGTTCACCGTGCGCCAAAGGAAAAAGATGGGCAACCTCGGTTGATGATGATCTGTTGAAACAAGGCAACTTAAAATTTATCGCTTCTTCTTTTTATTTTTTTTACGTCTCCCTTTTTCATGGTCTTCAATTTCCTTTAGCATAGATTTAATATCGCCTGAGGTGTCATTGGAAAAATCAATCGTCTCGAAATATTCTTTTTTCCCGATGTCTAAAATTTCAATTTTTTCTCCTAAAAAATCTTGAATATCTACGAGCATCTCTTCTTCCTCTTTACTACAAAATGAATAAGCATTTCCTTTATTTTTTCCTCGACCAGTTCGACCAACTCGGTGTACGTAATTTTCATCTTTATCTGGCAAATCATAATTGATAACTATATCCACATCTGGAATATCAATTCCTCTTGCGCTGATATCCGTAGCGATGAGCAATTTCACTTCCCCTGTTTTGAATTGATTCATGACTAAATTTCTATCGCGCTGCTCCTTGTCTCCATGAATGGTAATTGCCTCAATGGCAACACGTCCCATCGCTTTTTTCACTCTTTCTGCTCTGACCTTGGTTCGAACAAAAACTAAAATCTTACTGTCTTCATTTTCATTAACAATTCTTTCTAAGAAAAATCTTTTATCATCCATCGAAACGAAGATCACTTTGTGATTCACATTTTTCGCAACTGGATTTTTTGGTGAAATCTGAATTCGAATTGCATTGGTCACGAGTGAGTAAGCTAATTTTTTTATTTTTTGATTGATGGTTGCTGAGAAAAAAAGTGTCTGCCTCTTTTTAGGTAAGTATCGCATCAAATCTTGAATGTCTCCAATAAATCCTAGATCCAACATGTGATCTGCCTCGTCTAAAATCAGCACTTCTATTCGATCCAAATTTAAATGCCCTTGGCTACGCAAGTCAAACATTCGGCCTGGAGTAGCGATCAAAATATCGACACCTTTGTCCAATTTTTCAATCTGAGGATCTTGTTCCACTCCCCCATAAATCCCATAAGTAGTCACCCTCGTATGCCGACTTAATTTTGTAAACACTTCCATTAATTGAATTACTAATTCATGCGTAGGCACCATCACCAAACATTTAATTCCATCAGGTCGTTTGATTCGTTTTTTCTCATCAATCATGTTGATGACCGGGATCGCAAAGGCTGCCGTTTTACCTGTTCCTGTTTGTGCAATAGCCAACACATCTTCTCCTTTCAAAATCGACGGGATCGATTTAAATTGAATATCGGTTGGTCTTTTGAAACCTAGTTTCGAAAGGTTCTTTTTGATCTCAGGAGAAATATTGTATTCTTCGAATCTCATTTTTTCTGTTTTTGAATTAAAATCTTTTTCATTCTCACTAGTCGCCCACGGTGATGTCTTTGCAATAAAATTGGATAAAAATTAAAAATCACATTAATTAACATAGTGAAAAAAATAGCCCACCAAAATCCTCGGATTACAAAATAAACACAAAGTACAGAAATGATAACCAATGGAATCAGATGCCCAAATTCTGATTTGTGCGTTTGTACTTCAAAGTTATTTATTCCACTAATCGTTCCATCAAAAAACTTTTTTTGAGCGGTCTTTTTTCGCCAAACAGTTGCTAATAAAAATTTTCGAAACCACTCCCCTTTTAATTTTTTAAACCAAAAATTTACTTTTTTAGGATCTTTGATTTTATAATGTTTGGAGGGCATTAATTTTTCTGTAGGCAAAGCAAATAAAAAAAAAAAAAAAATCCCTGTGATAAATAAATTAAAAATTAAAGCAAAAACCAATTGTAAAATCCACGAAGGATCTTCAACAAATTCTAACCCCATAAAAATTCCAGTTGAATGCCAAGCTAAAAAGATTGACATTCCGATAAAAAGAATTTTTTGAATTATGGTTGGGTTTTGAATCATTCGATATTCAACTTTAAAGTTTATTAGTTATCGGATATCTGATGTACTCTACTCTACCCATGCTCCTTCTGGAATTTCGAAAAAATCATCTCCCATTTTATCTGTTGAAAAGCTAACATTCTCAAATGGTGCTTCATATCGTTGCTCTCCTAACTCATCGTTTTCCCATTTGAAACCAGTATTTTTTTCTGGAAATAAAAGTCCATTTGTTTTTTTCCAACTATACTTTAAAGCATTGTATTTCGTCGCTCTTGTTTTATCAAAATAGGTCACAGAGTAAGTGATAAAATCAACCACATGAGAATCTGGATTGACGTACATCACATATTGATCTTCTGGAGCATCTCCAATCCCTGCATTGAAAGTCGCTTTTATAACATCATATTTACGGCCATTCACGTCCTTGCTTCCAAGGTCTGTCAAGTTCACTCCTTCATCAGCAAATACAAAAGGTACTGCTACAAAATAAAACAATAAATTTTTAACAAAACGAGGATTCTTACTTGGAAAAGAATCTCTTACAGGAGTGATCCAAATCTGTTTACCATTATTTCCAAAGGTGTATTTATCCTCAATTGAAATAGTTTCTTTTCTACTTTTTAAATCAACTACATAATTAGTCGGAGGTGTTTTCTGAGTAGCTGTAAATTTTAAAGTATTCATTTTATTCCAAGTATCTAATCCTCCATGAGCATCTAAGACTTTTTGGAAAAACGCTGGAAATTCTTTTGGCTTGACAACTGTTGTTTCTGTTTTGGGAGTTGTTTCATTACAAGCATTTAAGATTAATAACAATACAATTACATAAAAATAGTAGTACTTCATTTTATATTAAATAGCACGACTCTCCGAGTCGAATGTTAATCACCAGTTTTCCAAGTTGGTGTAAAGTTTAGTTGGAACGATTTGGAAAATCGTTTTACGAAGGACGACTCTCCGAGCCATCTTACGATGAAGTCAAAAATAGCATTTTATCAATTAAAAAAAGCTGTTGAATTAAATTCAACAGCTTTTTTGTTTTTATAAAGACAAGTTTTATAAAAAATTACGTATCCAATTTCAAAACTTGCAAAAATGCTTTTTGAGGCACTTCTACATTTCCGATGGAACGCATTTTCTTTTTACCTTTTTTCTGCTTCTCGAGGAGTTTACGTTTACGTGAAATATCACCACCATAACACTTAGCTGTTACATCTTTTCGAAGTGCAGAAATCGTTTCTCTTGCAATAACTTTTGCTCCAATAGATGCTTGAATCGCAATTTTAAATTGTTGCCGTGGTAATAAATCTTTTAACCGAGAACATATTTTTCTACCAAATGCTTGTGCTTTATCTCTATGTACCAATGCTGAAAGGGCATCCACAGGTTCTCCATTCAGCAACATATCTAACTTCACTAATTTCGATTGTCGATAATCCAAAGGTGAGTAATCGAAAGAAGCATAACCTCTAGTAATTGATTTTAATTTATCATAAAAATCAAAAACGATTTCAGCCAAAGGCATGTGGAATGTCAATTCCACTCGAGTTTCTGATAGATAAAGTTGCTTTTGCATCTCTCCTCTTTTGTCCATACACAATGACATGATGGATCCAATATATTCTGGTTTGGTAATAATCTGAGCAATGATGTAAGGTTCTTCTACAAAATCTAATAAGGAAGGATCTGGCAAATCAGCAGGTGTGTTTACCAAAAATTTCTCACTATTTCTTTTAGTCGTTTTCGCAAAATACGTAACGTTGGGAATCGTCGTAATCACCTCTTGGTTAAACTCTCTTGATAAACGTTCTTGGATAATTTCCAAGTGTAACATTCCTAAGAATCCACATCTAAAACCAAATCCTAAGGCGATGGAAGTTTCTGGTTCAAAAACTAAGGAAGCATCGTTCAATTGTAGTTTTTCCAAGCTATCTCTTAAGTCTTCAAAATCTTCATTTTCGATTGGGAAAATCCCAGCAAAAACCATTGGTTTTACATCCTCAAATCCTTGTATTCCTTCTTTACATGGATTGTCAGTTAAAGTGATGGTATCCCCTACTTTAATTTCTTTGGAAGTTTTGATCCCTGTGACGACGTAGCCTACATTTCCTGCCCCTAATTCTTTTTTAGGAATTTGCTTGAGTTGTAAAACCCCAATTTCATCAGCAGTATAATCATTATCAGTATTGACAAAATGAATCTTGTCTCCTTTTTTCATTATTCCATTTAGAATTCTGAAGTAAGCAATTACCCCTCGGTAAGAGTTAAATTCTGAATCAAAAATCAAAGCCTGCAATGGTGCTTTAGGATCTCCCTTTGGAGCTGGAATTCGATCAACAATGGCGTTCATAATATCTTGTACTCCCAATCCTGTTTTTCCACTTGCCAATACGATCTCTTCTTTGTTACAACCAATCAAATCAATAATTTGATCTGAAACTTCATCAATCATCGCACTTTCCATATCTACTTTATTCAGAATAGGAATGATTTCTAAATCATGCTCAATCGCTAAATAAAGATTGGAAATGGTTTGAGCTTGAATTCCTTGAGAAGCATCAACCAATAAAAGTGCTCCTTCACAGGCAGCAATTGATCGAGAAACCTCATAGGAAAAATCTACGTGTCCAGGAGTGTCGATAAGATTGAAAGTATATTTTTCGCCATCAGTATGGTCATAATACAGTTGTATTGCATGACTTTTAATCGTAATACCACGTTCTCTTTCGATATCCATATCATCCAATGCTTGGTCTTGCATATTCCGTTCAGATATGGTTTGAGTAAACTCTAAGAGTCTATCTGAAAGAGTACTTTTCCCATGATCAATATGGGCTATCACACAAAAATTTCTAAAGTTCTTCATATTGGGCGCAAAGATACGCTTTTTTGGATTTTTTACCTGAAAATTTTACTATTTGAATTTCTTTTTTGGAACGTTGAAAATGGGGGGAATGTTGAGGTTTTTGGGGTGAAAAATTAATTTCTATTCTTTTTTATTTAACTCTTGTGTTTTTTTTGAATGGAAGTGGTTTTTTGAAAGATT
This sequence comes from Saprospiraceae bacterium, assembly GCA_045104975.1. Lineage (GTDB taxonomy): Bacteria > Bacteroidota > Bacteroidia > Chitinophagales > Saprospiraceae > CAJQQY01. The sequence continues at coordinate 100,154 of JBGCCY010000033.1, read as the reverse complement.
GTTCTTTTTTCAATGAAAAAAAGAACAACCTCCCCATACTCCACAAATACTCAGTATTACAAAAAAGCAAAAAAAAGACCAAGCCCCCATCTCTGGAAACTTGGTCTTTTAGTATTCGAAGCAAAAGCTTCAACATTACATTTTCACAAATCTAGCCCTTCCTAACATTTCCCCATCAGAAAGCAACACTTCATAACTTCCTGCTGCTAATCGAGAAACATCTACCTGCTCTTTTAAGTAGGAATTGTTCTTCGTGAACTGAATTTCTTGAACTAATTTACCCGTCACATCAAAAATCTGGAAAGATAATTTTTGCTCCGTTGGTTGATTTAATTCTATGTTCAATTGATCTTGAGTTGGATTTGGAAATAAATCAAAAGACAAATCGAAATCAATCTCATTCAAACTTGTAAAATCAATTAAGATGTCTCCAGAAACAGATGTACACCCATTTTCATCAATTACCGTGATAGTATAAGTCCCATTCATTAAGTTAAGAAATTCAGGATTGGTTTGGAAATCAGTACCATTGATACTGTATTGCAAAGCTCCTGTTCCACCTAATCCAGTTGCGGTAATACTATTATCATTTATCATTCCAGTTACCGAAAGGGAAGGCGCACCTCCTATAGTATAAGAACCTGCATTGAATGTATTTCCGCTTGCATCCATCACATAAACAGTATAATTCCCAGAAGGTAATCCTGTAAATTCAGTACTTGATACAAAATTATTATTATCAATACTATACAAATATGGAGCTACTCCTCCAACAACATCACTTACTGTTAATGTTCCATCTTCTCCATTTTCACATGAAGTTGGAGTCGTTGCAACTGCAGCACTTTGAATCAAGTTGATGGTTTCCATTGTTGTAACAGTACAACCATTTGCATCCATGATGGTAAATGTGTAAGTACTATTTGCCAAACCTAAAAAGATATTACTTGCTTGGAAATTAGTTCCATCACTACTGTAACTCAATGTTCCAGTTCCTCCAATTGCATCAATCGTTACTTCATTTCCAATCAAAGTGGAAGAAGCAATTATCTCATCTGGATTATCAATCGTAACTGAATTCGTAGTAACTATATTCCCCATCGCATCTTTTACTTCAACAGTATATATATCGGCAGCAAGATCTGAGAAAGTATTATCTGTTTGATAAGTACCTCCGTTCAAGCTATACTCCAAAGGAGGATTTGCACCACTTGCGTTAACGATAATCATCCCATCTGTTCCATTGAAACAAGTAACTTGTGATTCGATAACTGTAATCGCAGAAATAGTTACCGTTCCAATTTCTATATTAAATGGTTCATTTTGAATCCATCCACCATCAGGAGTTACTATATCAAAATTAAATTGATCAGTAGTTGCAGCTCCATTAGTATTGGTATAAACTAAAATATTATTATCAATATCAGCTTGAGTAAAAGTTGATCCAACTCCTGCAGCCATTCCATTAATCGTTAAGTTTCCTGCGGTTGGTAAACTTAAAATGATAAAAGTAATCTGAGAAGAAGTACTTGTTGGAGAAGTTGCCACCAAGTTACTATTCGGTACAGCTGCAAAACCATTAGGTGCTACCGTCAAAGTATTATTAATCAAACTAGGTGCAGCTCCAGCAGTTGCACTAAAACAAAGTTCTAAACTCCAAGTCTCTAATGCACCTCCATCTTCCTCAAAAGCATCAGATATTTCCAATTCCCAAGCTCCTGTAGATGACTCTCCACTAATTACTCCTAAAGCATCTATTGGTTGATAAGTTCCTGAAATAGAATAACCTGGACCACCAGTATCACATCCATCTTCCAAACTTGCTGGATCATTTGCTGCTCCATCATCAAAAGTCAATAAAAGATTATTTCCATCACATCCAAAATTAGAAGCAGGATTTCCAGGTCGATCAAAAAGATCAAAATCAGAGCTGACAGGTGATTTTAAGATAGCATTCAAATCTCCAACCCAAGAATGTGTAATATCCATTGACACAGTTGCACTAGTGATCGTAAAGTTATCACCTACTGTTATAAATGAATTAATTGTATTTACATCATTTGCAGAAATCGTAATAGGCGTATCTGTACTTGTATAAGTATTACATCCCGTTCCTGCAGTTTGGAAAGAATACCAACTAGACGAAAGACCTTCTCCACAAGTATTGATTCCTCTCACTCGCCAAAAATAAACCGTTAAAGGTTGTAAATTCATCGGCGTGTACATATTGTTATTAACTGGTGCAGTTTCCACAATATCGCTTCCAAACCCAGGAGAAGTAGCAATCTCAATCACATAACTTGAAGCACTTGTCATTGCATCCCATGATAATGTAGTATTCAACAATTGATCATTCGAACCACTCACAGGAGAAGTCAAAACAGCAACTGAAGGCGAAGTATTATTCACGATCAAAGTTACCATTTCCTCAATCGTAACTGAAGCAGCAGTCCCCGTAATTGTAATGTTATAAGTTCCATCTACGATGCCAGCTAGATTTCCAATCGTCAATGTTGTGGTACCTGTTGGCACAAAATTATTTTGAGAAAAAGCTTCAGTCGCTCCAGCAGGAACACCCATAGTTGACATCGTAACTGTTTCATTAAATCCAGCCAAAGAAGTCAAATCAAAAACATAATCTACTGAACCTACCGTTCCACAAACATCGTACATATCAGGTGCAACTCCCATCACAAAAGTAGGTACAGTTGGTGCTTCAATGGTAAAGTTTTCATTTGAAATATCAAAGAAAATATTATCTGAACAAACCACCATCACTCTTGCAGTTGTAGTTGACTCATTTGGAACAACTACATCAAACGAACCATTATTTGGAACTCCTGTTGCTAAAGTAATTGGATAAGTAAATCCTCCATCTGTAGAAAGAATAATATCCACATTCGCACAACTTACTGGAGCAGCATCAGTTCCTGCTACGTCCCAAGTTACGGTCTCAGTTGTTCCAGCCAACCAAGTCAAAGCGGTATTTGGATTTTCAACTAAAAATGGTCCAGCAGTATTTGAAAAAATCAAATCAACATCATCCTCAGTTGTACATCCTCCTCCCATATGATTATCTCTAACCGTTACTCTAAAATTCATATTTCGAGAAACACTTGGTAACTCTTCCCACTCATCATCAATTCCATTTACAATATCATTTAATTTTGGAAAATATCGAGTTGCATTTTCTGTTGGATCATACGTTCTAAAAGCTGGTCCACCTGTATTTGTTGACACAGGAGGCATTGTTGCCACTTGGTTATCCATTTGTTCCCAGCAGTAAGTTATTACATCACCATCAGCATCAGCTCCAATTGCAGTTAGTCTGAAAGGAGTAGAAATTGGCAAAGTATAATTCGCCACATCATCGACCGTAGGAGGAGTGTTTCCTGTATCAGTTGTTACAGGACAGCTATCTCCATTTCCATTATTGATGTAATTAGAAATTTCTTGGATACTAATCGCATGAAAATAATCATCACTATTATCTTGAACATTAGGATTACAAATACCTGCATATCCCATAATCGTAGAAGCACTTCCTGGCTCCATCGCTGTAGCTCCATTTCTGTTACAGCTATTATTCTGCGTATGATTTGCTCCAAACTGGTGTCCCATTTCATGTGATACATAATCAATATCAAATGGATCTCCTACAGGGTTATTTGTTCCAGTCACTCCATTTCCTTTGCTACCTCCACTACATACAACTCCTAATCCTGCTAATCCTCCTCCTCCAGTACTGAATACATGTCCTATATCAAAATTTGCAGAACCAATAATTGCCACACATTGATCATGACACTCTCCAATCATTTGCCCAGGGCTATTATTTTGATACGGATCTGTCCCCGCATCTAGAAAAATCAAATCTTCATTATTATCAACGATTATCATGTTCACATTTACTTCTCTTTCATAAACTCCATTCACACGGGTCATTGAAGTATTGAACGCAGCAATAACAGCTGCCTCTGTTCCTCCATGAAATGATGCATATTCACCTGTGCATGTTAATGCCAATCGATACGTTCTTAACATACAGTCACCTTGCAATAAACTACTTGCATTCGAATCCATCGCCCCTGTTCCATCATCGACATTATCATCATTACCAGCTACATGACATTCAAAATTTGAGTTTTCTTTTTCAAAATCACTTTTATAATAAGAGATATAATGCTCTGTATCTGACTTAGAATATGGGTCAATAAAAACAGAGCTGTGTCTGGCAGAAATAACCATTCCATGAAACCCAAACTGAGTTACATCAAATCGAAAACTAGCAGTCGGATCATCTATTCCAACTCCTGCATAAGAATGGATCATTGAAAATTTAGCAGCCAATCCTGGTTCCATAATTGGTGCATCAAAAATTTGAAAACGTTCCATTTCTCCATTTGGCATTGGCAAATAAAGAATAACTGGCGCTTGGTTCTCAGCCTCTTCTGAAAATCGCAACGGAGCTGTACTCAACAACTCTTGTAGCTCCAATAAATTCAAATGAAATGTCTTGTATTTTTTAGGGACGATTTGACGTTCCATACTTTTTTTAGCGAATGTTCTTTCCGTTTTGGGTGACCATGGATTGGAATTATTCGCTAATGCTAATTGAAAGGAGAAAGCGAAAAACGCTATCAATAGTCCAATTAATTTAAAATTTTGTTTTGTTCGGTACAACATAATTGGTTTTGCTAGATTAGATAGTTAAAAAATATTCATCAAAATTTAAAAAATTACACATATCTAAGAGTCTGATTAACAAAGAGTTAATCAATAGTTTAGGTTTTCAATCTTATTTATAAATGTGAAGAGTTTGAGGGGAGATTTCTTATTTTAATCTACTCCTTTTCTAGAGTGCCAGCAAATATATATTAAATGAAAAAAGTATTCCAATAAATCTAAATAAGATGGAAGGAATTTGACATTTAGTGACCTGACATTTAATTTTTATTTGAAAAAAAAATAAATCATTTATCAGTATTTTTATTTTTAAAATTTTATATAAGCTATCATTTCAATTTTAATCAATGAAAAAAATTATATTCTTAACGCTTACTTTTTGTTTTCTTTTTGGAAAAATGAATGCTCAATCTTCTTCACGAATTGAAGGGGGCATTGTTGATGCAAAGAGTAATTTGCCACTTGAAAAAGTAAATATCTTTAATCAAACTTCAGCTTTAGGAGGTTACTCAAGTTCAGATGGGACTTTTCTAATTGGGGTAAAAAAGTTTCCTGCCATAATTATTTTCTCCTACGTAGGCTACGAAAATTTTATTCTGGAATTAAAAGAAAAACCAACTGAACCAATCCTTATTCAACTTCAACCTTCTTCTTTTGGACTTCCTGAGATTGAAATTACTGCTCAACCCAAAATTGAAAAACTGACAAATAAATCATTTACTGTAAAAGATTTTCTTCTGGTCAATAACCAAATTTTAATTCTTACCTATGCTGATATCTTTTCAGGTAATAAAATAATCTTACAAAACTGGCAAGGTGAACTTTTAGATGAACTCCCCCTAAAAAAGGTAAAAGCTAAGAGTTTACACCAAGGTTGTTTGGGAAATATTCACCTGCTTGGAAAAAGACATGGTTATGAAATAAGTGTGATCGAGGACAAGATTATATTCCTAGAAAAATATCCCAAAAAGCTATTTGAAAAACTGATTGAACCATGTATTGAGTCTTCCGAAAATTTTATTTATAAGAAAAGTTATAGAGCTAAAAATCAAATCCTTTCTTATCAAGTAATCGATAAAAAAGAAAAAAGCATTATCAATACACTACAAATTATTGACGAACTCAACTTAAGACGAAGTAAAGATGATTTCGTATTACAACAACAGTTAGGTATTCCAGTTAAATGGGCACAAGTTCAAGCATGGAATAATTTGATGTACAAACCACTTTATTCTCCGCTGTTAAATATGGGAGATGAACTTTGTTTATTTAATCATACCGTTGGCTATTTAGAGTTTACCTCCTTTAAAGGAAAAAATAAAAGATACACTCCGATCTCTTATCACCAAAATAAAAACTGGCATCAACAAATACTCTTTGACGAAAAAAATAACAAGGTATACACGGCTTTCAATACTAAAAAAGGAAAGACCATTCACCGCATTAATTTGGAAAAAGGAACTACTCGACCAGTCTTATTTTTGGAATGTACTTTTGTAGAAAAGATGGAAATTGAAGATGGGTTTTTATTTTATTTGGAATCTGGAAGGGTTAGTGCAGAGCGCAATCGAATCTTGCAAAGAGTAAGATTGGATGAATGAATGGGAATATCGAATAACGATTTAAGGATAAGGATTTGAGAAGTGCTCTTGCTATCTAGTTCGTCAAACTTCTCAAATCCTTGTTCCTTGTTCAATATTCGTTATTATTTTTTATTTTTTATTTTAAAATTCATTACTTGTTTGTGACAAGCAGGTTTAAAAATTATCGAATCACTTCCAACGTCTGACTCCCCCACTCTTTTCCATTTTCATCACGAATAACTGCCACATAAATCCCGTTCGATATTTTTTGTAAATTCATTGTTATAGAAAATTGTTCATTCACCACTTCCATATTTTTCCCTAAAATATTGCGCCCTTGAATATCATAAATCTCCACTTGATAATTACCATCTTGTGGAAGTGTTCCTTGCAATTGTACTTGATCAGAAGTTGGATTTGGGAATAACGTCCAATCGATTTTTTCCTTCAAAATATTTTTATTCGCTACCATAGGAATATCTGCATTCGCTAAAGTATACTCACCCAGTTGCATATTTTCAATGAAAATAAATCCATTTCCATCCGTTGTACTTCCTAATGTTTTAACCTCGTAATCATCATATTCCGCCCAATCATCTTCTGGATTTGCGCGGTACAATACCACCAAACTATCCTCCGTATTTTGCACCAAATCATAATCCAATTCTTCGGGATCTCCTCCAGTATAAGAAAGCGAACCTCGAACTTCCGTACCAGGATTCAACACTCCTGCCATTCTAAAATATCTTCCTGTTGCAATTCTTGCATCATAAATATTAGTCGGTGAAGGATCTGCTGCCACCCTATATTCTTCTATTCGAATAAATGAAGAATCTATATTTGATTGAACATTTGCACCTATTCCTCCATAAGCGATTCCCGATGGCCCATCATCTATCACCATTTTTTGGTCGCCAATGACCGCTAAATTTAATTGGTGGTCTCCATTCAAAAATACCGTTGATGGCTCAAATGGAACAGAAACTGTAACCGTTGAAAATTCTCCATTTGTCATAATCTCATCATGGTGAACATTAAAGTTTTCGTCCATAAAAGTTATAGCTAAGGGAGTTTGTTGGTGAAAAACAGTAGCAGCATGTAATTTCTGTTGTACCTCTAATTCCACGTCAAAATTACTTCCTACAGCCGTCGCAGCCATTTTATCAATTTCGTAAGAAGAATATCCTGGCGCAAAAATCCAAGCATCAAAATAAGGCCCCATATCCACACCTGTTGCAGTAGTCAATTGATCTCGAAATTGTTGCGCATCCATATGCCCGTATGCAAATTCCGCTAAAACTGATTGCATCCCTACTCGAAATAAAGAATCTCCTAAATATCCTCTCAAGTTATGAATCACCAATGCTCCTTTTTGATAAGTGTGAGTTCCGTAAGTTTGCTCATAAGGCATCGGCGACAACGCCTGATAACCACTATCATCAATATGTGCTTCCTCTATGACCAACAATAAATTATCCTTGACTATCCTCACAAACTCATCTCTGCCAAAAACATGTTCATAAAAAAGATGTGAACTATACTCTGCTGGACCTTCTTTAATCCACATATTTTGAGGACCATTTAACGTCACCACATTTCCCCACCAATGATGCCCTAACTCATGTGCCATTACTTCATTATGCACTGGAACTGGTCCATCATCCGCCAACGAAAGTGGATAAGCTACATTCGTCGGATGCTCCATCGCACCATTGCCAGTCATTACATATCCAACTCTCTCCCAAGGATATTCTCCCCACCAATATTCTAAATTATCAACTGACTCATCCAAATACTGAAATGAATTTACAACAGTTGAAAGATTGTTTGGTCTTGCTAAAATTTCTAATTCCACATCTCCAAATGCTCCTGTGTGGGTAGATTGCCAACTATCATAATCACCAACTGCAATTCCAGCTAAGTAAGTCGGAAGCTGTTGGTTCATTTCATAGCTACGTAACAAATCACCATTCGCCAAAGTATCTTGTCCCATAAAAGTTCCAACACAATACGCTCTTTTTCCAGCATTAGAAATGATATTAAATTCATACGTTGATCGCTCCACAAATGTATCGAAACATGGAAACCATCCTCGACCATAATTATAAGGTGTCGCACCTAATCCGATTCCTAAATTATAGGCAATTCCATTTTGCCAAACCAATCCTCCAAAACCAGAAGCCGCCGGGGTAGGTTGCCCATTATAAAAAACGGTAAAAGTTAATTCTTCATCAATATTTAATGCATTTGGAAAATCAATAATTAAAAGATCCCCATCGTAAGAATAATTTAACAAGGTATTTTGTGCAGTTACAGAATCAATATTTAATGCCAATAAATCGAGCGATATCGAACTCACATTGCTCATTTTAGATTGGATAGAAATTGCGCAACTACCAGATATTTCTTGTTGGTTAAATTGTGTAAAATCTAAACTGATATTGTAATGCAAAATATTAATGGTATCACTCCGCTCATTACTAAAAGTAACTTTTGCCAATTGCTCAGGTGTGAGTTCTGGCGCTTTACTGAAGTGGTGGTGATGTTTATTTTTGCACCCATAGAATTGTTTTTCGGGTTGTGGTTGTGCTTGTACATTTGAAAATGTAAATGCGAATAAAATAACAATACTTACACGTAGTAAAGAATGAAGAGTGTAGAAGTTATATTTTTTCATAAAAAATGTTTTTTGTGAATTAGGATTTGAAATGTTTTTTCCAAAAATAATAAAAAAGTGGTGAAGGGAAGTAGCGAATTGAAGACAGAGTTGTTTTTTAACAAAATCGCTTTACTCTTTTTTTAGATCAGCTAAAGCAGACCACCACGAGTTAGCCTATTTTCTAGTTTCCACAATCCCACCGCTTGGTATAACAAACAAAGTATCTGCGAATAAACCACCACCTTTTGACTCGTCGCTTGCAACAACAATGCATTGGGCGAACTCCATGACCTTGGGCCATAAATCATAATCAAAATTTGAGGAAATAAAATCATTATAAAAATGATAAATGCCCACCCATATTTATTCGGATAAATTTCATCTTGGAATATCGCAATCGAATAAAAAAGACTCATCATCAAGAATGAAATAAATCCTGCTTGCACAAAATATCGATGCTCCCAAAATGCCACATCGTAAGGCAACCAAGATAAACCGATATAACATGCACCTGCTATGATCCCAAAAAAAGTAGCTAAAACTGCCATCACTTTGGTAAATCCATTTTCGAAAAAAGATTGTAAAGTGATAAAAAACAACATGATACAGATTCCCGAAATGGTCAAAGCTGTTTTAAATAATGTATGACAAGCCCAATTCGATGTACCATCAAAAGTTCGAGTTCGCCCGAGATCGCTAAAGTAATTGGTAAAAAAAGAATAGGCCTCCAAGGTGTGATCATGAATCGTTCCGCCTGGATAAATAGTCATAGCATAGGTTGTAAAAACCAAAAATTGGGCTGCACCAAAGATGCCGAGGAGAAGAAAGAGTTTTTTTATTTTCACGAGGCAAAAATAGAGAATTTCATCCAATATGAATTAGTTAACTTTCACGGAAATTCTTTTATCACAGGGTTATTCCAAGAACCTTAAATTTAAAACATAACATTAATACTTTTACAGCTAAAAAGATTATTCTCTTTTGTGGCGCACTTACAGCGCTTAAATCCCTGTTTATGTTAACCTTGGGCGATACCCAAGACTAATATATTTTGCTCCTTCAGAGTTAGAGTTAGTCAACAAAAGCCTAAAAGGCTTAAAGATACCAGCTTTGGGCATCGCCCAAAGGGTCAAAATCGATAAGAGCTTTAAGCGCTGTAAGTGCGGCATAAAAAAGTGTACGATAAAGAAAAAAATTATCATCCAAAAATGAAAAACAAATTCTTTTTTCTAAAAATCTCTTTTGTCATTTTTTTAATGCTCTCCAAGCTTAGTATTTCTTATTCGGCAATCGGCTTAATCCCCTCTGCGGAATCTCTTCATAAAATGAATAGCAAAGAGATAGAAAAAAAACTCGACCGCAAAATGAATTTCAAGGAGCGAATTGCTTTTTCTCTTTTCAAAAAGAAACAAAAAAGATTAAAACGAAAGAACAAAAAAAAGAGCCGTAATGCATCAGGAGTTTTTGCAATAGTATTTGGCGTATTAGGATTTATTCCATTTATAGGAATTTTATTTTCGATAGCAAGTATCTTTCTTGGGTTCAAATCTTTCAATCATTCAGATGAATCTGCCAAGTCAAAAAGAAATATATTATTAGGAGGAATTGCAATTATTCTAGGTTTATTTGGATTAGGGTTTCACATTTACTTTTTTGCAGTTCTATTTCCTTGAATGAAAAAAGACAATCACAAATTTCAACATACTTCCAATATGAGATGCTTAATCTTTGCTTTTTCTTTTATTATTTCCAACTCATTGCTTGGACAAATTACTTTTGAGCCAACCTTTATCAATCAATGTTCGAAAGAAGTTTTGCCATCTCAATTTTGGACAGTTTCTGACTCCTTAAAAACGTATGGATTTAAGAATCTTAACGTGAAAAAAAAAGTACTCCCTCTCCCAAAACTGGGAAAGTATAAACTCCACGTAGGTTTCGATGAATTAGAAATTGAGTTTACCATAAATAAAAATGGAATAAATAGAGATACGTTTCTCTTCCAGCGAATTACTCAAAGCATCATAATCGGCCCTGGTTCAGAATATTTAGACTGTGGGGTTTTAGCCAATGGAAAAATTACCGATTATTATCACAATGGAAAGATACGAATGCAAGGCGTTTTTGAAAAAGGACAACTCATCGACACACTCTTTTCATACCGTAAAAATGGACAACGGATTGAAGTATTTATTCCAAATAAAAAAGGTTGGAAAAAGATACAATACTTCCATAATGGTAAAATAAAATCAGAGGAAATTAAAGCTAGAAAAAAGAAATCAACACTCAAAGAATATTTCCCCAACGGAATTTTAAAAAGAAAACAAAGCCATAAAAAATTAGAAATTTATAATCAAAATAAAGTCGTCGTCGAAAAGATGAAGCGAAAAGAAATTTTAATTTTTGAAAGAATATTCAAGAGGAAAAAGCATGGTCGGGAAAAATTTTATGAATACCAATGGGAAAGTTTTGATGACCGAGGCATCATCAAACGAAAAATAATCTTTGATAGTGATCATTTCAACACGAGCCCTTTTCCAGATAGTGTTCAACAAATTGATGGCTTTCTTTTTGAGCAAATCGTTTTTTATTTCAATGGAAAAGAATTTAAAAAAGTAGCACTTGAATTAGTGGACAGGAAAAGTTTATCTAGAAAATTAGTGGTGTATCGAAAAGAAGAAAAAAAATGGGTTAGAGAAAAAACAACTTCCATTAACCAAGTTCACAAGGTGATTAATAATTATTCTAACTAGCTTAAAAAAAAATTAATTAGATTCGCATCATGTCAGATAAACCAAAAAAAAGGATCGCATTAATTGGACTAGGAAGTATTGCTCAAAAAGCTTATTTACCAATTCTAGCCAATCATCCAAAAGTTGAACCTATACTTTGCACAAGAAATAATCAGACCTTGAGCAAGCTTTCAAAACAATATAGAATTACTACCACCTTCTCCAATTTAGATGATCTTATTGCTGCTAAACCAGATGCCGCAATGGTTCATAGTTCAACGGAAAGCCATTCGTTTATTTTATCGAAATTGTTACAAGCAAAGATTCCTGTTTTTGTAGATAAGCCATTAAGTTACTCCCTCGAAGATGCTGAAAGATTATTGGATTTAGCTTCAAAAAATAAACTGCCAATCTACGTAGGATTTAATCGGCGATTTGCTCCTCTAATTAGACCTTTATCAAAAAAGTCAAATCCTATTCAAATATCATGGCAAAAAAATAGAGTCAACTTAGCTGGCGATCCTAGAGTTTTTATTTTTGATGATTTCATCCATGTAATTGATAGTCTTCGTTTTTTGGGAAAAGGATCCATTCAAAATCTAAATGTTATTTCCAGAATTAAACATAATAAATTAGAAAATATTCAAGTCCAATGGCAACAAGGGGAAACGTTTTTATTTGGAGGAATGAATAGGGTTAGCGGAATAACCGAGGAGAGAATCGAATATTTTACGCCAGAAAATAAATGGGTAATTAATGATTTAAATGCTGGAGTTCATTTTACAAAAGGAAAAGAAAAAACTTTGAATTTTAATAATTGGGAACCTACTCTTTACAAAAGAGGATTCGTTGATATGATCGAAGATTGGATCAATGTTTTGGAAGAAAGAGAATTTAATGCTGAAGCAATTGAAGATATTTGGAAAACGCATCAGCTGTGTGAAGATATTCTGAATCAGGTTTACAATTAAACAACGTCGAGTCATTCTATAAAAAATCTATGGACCGAGCAACTAAAATAATTCAAGAATTTGCCTCATTTTCTCTTCAAGAAATAATTGAGTATAGCGATAATTTAATCCAAGATTATTTCAAAAATAAGAAACCTGAAGAGTTGGTAAAAACTAAATATCAATATGGCCAAACGATTATTTTAAAAGGAGATTCCAATGACTTTAAAAACTTGATAGAATTTTGGTTGGGTTGTATATCTTGGTATTCTGATGGGGAGGATTCGTTTTACCAGATTTTAGAATTTAACGATATTGTCACTCATAAGCATTGGCAAGCAAGTTTAAATATTGATGGAACTTCCCGAAAATTAGCTGAGTATAAATTCTCGAAAATTCAACGAACAGTTAATTTCGTTTTAGGTTCAATGGAAATTACAAACTCACTAGAAATCGATCCTAGGTGGAATGATCACAAAGTGTTATTCTCTGATGGCATTGATTATTATTTGTATTTTTTTTGGACTGGAGAATAAAAAAGAATGGACAATGAAGGGAGTGTCAAATTTTATCAAACTCTAGTTTTAAAAAAAACGCCTTCAGGTATCTTCCTAAAGGCGTTTTTTATGAGCTGAATAAAATTATCAATTCAGCAAAAATCAATTCTGATTAAAAGCTAGTTTTTCATTAATTCGATTCTTTTTGACTTTAGTCTCAGCCACTTGTTCCTTATCAATAGTCAAAAGAAAAGTAGTTCCCTCATTTAATTTAGATTCCCAGATAATTAAATTGCCATTCATTTTTTGAGTTAATTTTTGAGCAATATTTAATCCCATTCCAGAACCTTTATATTCATTTCGATTATTCAATCTTTTAAACAGAATAAAAATTTTATCAAAATATTCTTTTTCTATTCCTATTCCATTGTCTTTAAAAAAGATACAATATTGACTTGAGGTCTCCTTTCCTTCTATGTGAATATGAGGAAATTTGCTTTGGTTATATTTGATTCCGTTTTCAATTAAGTTTTTTATGATGATAAAAAGCGCACTCTTAGAAGACATGAAAGTGGGTAAGTTCTTAATCGAAATTTCAGCATTTTTATCTTTAAGATAAACACTAAGCGCCTTTCTTACATCTTTTATCACGTCTTCAAATACTACTTGTTTTTGACTCTGGATCACCTTTTCTAGATCTTGAAAAACGCTGATGTCTTCTACTAGATTATGTAACTGCTTCCCTGAATTAATAATAAATTCTAGGTATTCATTACTTGTCGAATCCTCTGTAGACTTTCTTTTTAGTAAACTTGAAAAACTAACAATCGATCTAATTGGTTCTCGGAGATCATGAGACACAATGTAATTAAACCTTTTGAGTTCTTCATTTTTGAAATTAAGTTCTTCGTTTTTATCATTTAGCTTTTCGTTCTTATTGTAAACCATTTTATTAAAAGCACGATTTTCCTTGATCACTTTTTGAGTTAAAGCAATTAAAAATAAAATACAGACAACTAAATACGTAGGATGTTTTCTAGAAGGAAAACTATTGATAAAAAATATAGCATCTTGTTGAATAAAAGAATAAGCCGCAACATAACTCAAAAGAATAAAACCAATCATCAAATAGGCTACTTTAGAATCGAAATAGTAAATACTACATACGATCAGAAATAAAAACATGGGTTCGAATTTGGGCAAATCACCGTAAAGAAGCGCCAAACAGAAGATGTATGAAGTAGCATAAATGACCAAATAAAATCTAGCCGTTTGATGTTTTTGAAAGTAATTAAGCACTAAAACTACAGAGTGTAGTCCTATCCAAATTGTAGCAATAATATTTTCTGGAAATATATTTTGTCCTAAAGAATTTACGATTAAATGTAGGCACCCTATCACTATGCCTATGGTGACAAATTGATTACTTAATTCAATCCTCAATTTTTCATCAAATGTATAATTGGGTTGAACGCCAGTTTTAATTATCCTTGTAAATAAATTGGATAACAGTTTATACCATTCCATTAAGTTGGGTATTAATTTTAATTAATTTTTATAGGTATTTAAACTGTGTTAGTTAGTAGATCAAGGTGGGTAAAATAGATAGCTAAAATTAGGACTTGATTATTTAATATGGTCCAAACATCTAGCTTATTTGAATAATGTGCAAATATAGTGCTAGTTAGTTTTGACCATTTGAATCTCTTTTAGACAACCTACTTGCATCGAACTTTTGGTCTATTTTATTTTATTGATCTTCATAAATAAATGCTCTTAAAAATCCTTGCTTCCATACCCTTCTATTTTTTAAATTTTCCTATCTTTAAATAAAAAAAGCAGATGAAAAATTACTTCTCCCTTCTATTCCTTTTCTTTTTTAGCCTACAATTATTTTCCCAAACTAATACCTATATCTTAAATGACACGATCTGTTGTTCCAATACAGGTGGTGAAAGACTCATCGACATCGATCAAGATGGTATAGAAGAAATAAAAATAGCAGGAACGATACTTACCGATGTTGGTTATTATTATGTGGAAGCTTTAAACAATAATGTAAAAGTAACTTCGGTCACCGATCAAGGAGAACCCTTTGAAGAATTTTCAGAGGATGGAGATATTACAATGGGAGGAGTCGCTTGTATTTGGTATAGTTATAATATTGGTGATCCAAATAAATTTATAGGAATTCAACAAATTGATGGAACTGATACTATCTGGAGTTATATCGAAATAGAATTTTCAGAAGAAGATCCGAATGATAATTCATGTTGGGATGCAAGAGTGATTGTATTGCAAACAGTTCAAAATACAAACACCAATCAGCCACTTGATGCAGGTGAAATTATCACTTCATTAAATCATCTTAATCCTGAAAATGAATTAAGCATTTTTCCAAATCCAACTTCCAATCGCATTTATCTTAATTCGACTTTTTCCTCAGATCTTTTCCAAATTTTAAATTTAGCAGGAAGGGAAATTAGAAATGGGCAACTTGAAAACTCTAGTTTGGATATTTCAAATTTAGCAAAAGGGATTTACTTTATTCGAATAAAAAAAGAAGGGACTATATTTTTTGGGAAAATAATTAAGATTTAATTCTACCTATCGGCTAGTCTAAATCATTCTAAAAACTTCTGGTTTCTCTCAATAAAAAACGCCCTTGGAATTTCCCAAGAGCGTTTTTTTTTTTACAAAAAAGAAAATCTAATTTATTATTTCTGCACCATCACTCTTCCCAAAATTCTTCCTCTCGAACTCAACCAATACATTCCATTTCCAAAATCAGAAACATCTAGTTGCATTTTTTCATTCAATTGGAAGCTGCGAATTCGTTGTCCCAATGTATTAAAAATATCTACTTCTAAATCTTCTCCTTCTTTAATTTCTAATACTAAAAAGTCTTGTGTAGGATTTGGGTAGATTTTAATTCCTAACTTTTCTGCCAAATCAATCGTTGCAGTTCCCAATCCATTACTCATATTAAAAGTAGGTGCTTTTGCCACAAACTCCCCTTTACCATTTGGAAAACGAGCATAACTTACATCAGTCGTTTGCGCTCCAAAAACTACTTTGTCCACCACTTGCAAATTGGAATTTACCAAAAGTAATTCTTCTCCACTCGCCGATAATTTAAAATCAGCATGCAGACCTTGTTGCAATGGATCACTATCCAACCAAACAATTACATAACCATCTCCATCAATCGTCACATTTGGAAATTGGTATTTCATCAAATCATTTGGATCGTCAGTCAAATAATACCCATTCAAATTAATCCCCGTAGAAGTATTGTTATAAAGCTCTACCCAATCTTCGTATTCGCCATCTTGATCAGTAACAGTCGTCGCATTCGAAGCCATCAATTCATTAATCACCACATCTCCAAAAGTTGTCAAATTATAATATTCTTCCTCGGCTCGCTTAGGTGAAAATGCCCCAACATCCGAAGTTGAATTTTCTGCATAAATATAATATTGCGCTCCTTCCAATCCGACAAAAATATCTCCTCCATAAACGCCATCTCCTGCTGTACCATCATTATGATTTCCATCGTCAAACATTTCTGCCTTTTGAAAAATCTCTGTCAAGTTACTTCGGTAACCAACATAAACATAATCTGCCCCAGTAATTTCAGCCGTAATTGTATTGTTAGAGTTTGGTGTTACATCCAAAGGAGTATGTCCAATATTACTTATACTTGGAGGTATTTTCATAAATTCAGTATGCCCCAATAAAAAAGTTAATCGCTGATTCATCAGTTCCGCAACTCCTGGAATATCAATCATAGCTCCATTGTAATCTATCGTCGTTGTGCTATTTAAGTTAGCATTAAACTGTGCTTCAGAATAAATTTTATTTGGATCACTTGTTATCTCAGGCGAAATCATGTTGACTAATTCTTGCGCACGAGTTGCGTACCAACCACTATTGATCACCTCTTGCAGCATCGTTCGATAATGTGCCACATATTGACGTTTATATCTAGCATTTTGTAAAATTAACTTTAACAAAGGACGAGTATCATCATTCGATCTCAACAGCGGATCTAAGTTTTGCAACTCACTCAAAGTCAAATCTCCTTGTCCATCTTCCAGTTCTGCATCGCCTCCAAAGGTCTCATTAAAGTCAGTCGGCAAAGTATTAAATCGATCATTATCATCTCGAAACAAGAAATAATTTTCAGGAGCCGCACCAATATAGCTTTCCAAGTTCACTACCAAATTCTGCATCGCCAACATCCAAATCGATCGATCGATATTCATCGAAGTTTCAATATCAGCAGCACTCGTTTCTATTGAATTTGTCAAATCAACCAACTCATTCCAACCTCCTATTGGGTCAGAAGTTTTATCATAATAATCTTTATAACATTCTACGGAAGCTCCTAAATATTCTAACGAAGATCCGATTCCTTCTGTGCAACCTGCTCCTGGAGGATCAATAGTTCCATCAGGACTACAATCAAAAAATGTATTTTCTCTATCCGAATTAAAACTCACAGCCATGAAATTTTTATCAATATTTTCCACATTCACATACAAGCCATGATAACTCCCATTGACAAAAACTTTAGCATAATTGGCTCTAGGTGAAGGCATGTATTGATTGGCAATATCATGCGATAAAACTTCCCGAACAAAAGATGGATCCTTTGCCCCATTATTCAATATCAAAGTTTCCGTTCCTTGATAATCATGATTTTTGATATAATCCAATTTGATATTCAAAGGATTTTTTCCCTGTGCAGCATCGTAAGTTGCCCCACCTCTATATCGAATTCCGACGCTATCAAAACTCTCTCCATTTATTTCGACAGTAGCCAATAATCTTTCATTCATGTCAGCTGCGTAGAAGTCATCCAACTGCTGATCCCAATTCGAATTTTCGAAGGTAACCTCGATTAAAGTAAGTCCATCGGGGTTGAATAAAGATTGGGAAAATGAATTTTGTAAAAGTATTGTTATAAAAACTAAAGTGCACCAGATTTTTTTCATATTGAAATGGTTGTTTTGTTAAAGTTTAATTAGAGCTTTCAATTTTAATAGGTTCTAAGGAATGCGAACTAAATAGATTCACATTCCTTAGCAATAGAACGTAGATGATTTGGATTGGACGAATTTCCCGCTGCATTTGAATAATCACCAGATCAGTTAAGATCCGCTTGATTCATCGCATCCATGTTCCATCCATCCACATAATTTAAAACGTAAAAATAACTTTTCCTTTCTTATTATTTCAAAAATCGTTAGTCAGTAATTTAGCATAATCGAAAAGAAAATTGGTTTCATTAATTATTATTTAACAGAACAATTTAGTTGTGTTTCTCAAATTAGTAGTTATTCAAAATGAAACTTTCATTTTTTTCTGAAAGTTGTGAACTTTATGATTTCTCCAATGTTTACATAGAAAAAACTCATGAAATCAAAAATTATCATTCCAGGAGGTGCAGGTTTTATAGGAAAGTACGTTGCCCGCTTTTTTCATAAAAAAAACTACCAAGTTATCATTCTTACTCGTGGCAAAGCACGAATTAAAAATGGAATTAATTATCTTAATTGGGATGGAAAAAGTTTTGGAAGTTGGATCGAAGAATTAGAAGGCGCTGAAATGGTACTCAACTTAGCAGGCAAATCTGTTGATTGCAGATACAATGATGAAAACAAAAAAGGAATTTTAAATTCGCGAGTTGATAGTACCTCAATCATTGGAAAAGCCATCGACAATTGTATCATTCCTCCCAAACTTTGGGTTAATATGAGTACAGCTACAATTTACGAACACACTCTCGAAGGAAATGCTAACGATGAAAAAGATGGAATTATCGGCGATGACTTCTCCATGAATGTTGCCAAAGCTTGGGAGAAAACATTTAATGAATTCACCCTCTTCGCTACTCGGAAAATTGCCATGCGAACTTCTATCGTTTTAGGGAAAGAAGGAGGTGCTTTGACTCATCTTGCGCCACTAGTAAAGTTTGGTTTAGGAGGAAAGAATGGCTCTGGTCAACAATTTGTCAGTTGGATACATGTCGAAGATTTAGCAAGAATCATTGAGTGGTTTATGGAAAACAAAAAAGCATCTGGAATTTATAATTGCACCAGCCCTACTCCTATTCGTAATAAATTTTTTATGAAAAAAATCAGAGAAGCATTTGGCATATCATTCGGACTGCCTGCTTCAAAATGGATGATTGAAATTGGAACATTTTTCCTTCGTTCGGAATCAGAATTGGTCTTAAAAAGTAGAAAAGTCATTCCTAAAAAATTATTAGAAGAAGGATTCGAATTCAGGTTTGAAAACTTAGATAAAGCATTAAAAAATATAAATATTTAATATTTTCCTATTTATAAAATACCATTTTTTTTAATATAAAAAATACACATTATCAGGTATTGGTTGGTGATCGACGTTTTTGTAATTTTAGATCAACAAACAAAAATAAAATTCCCATGGTTGTTAATTTGCTTAGTTTTAAAATCCCATTTATAACCTAAGATGATGATTAACAATAGGTGATTTGAACTAAAATTTTTAGTTCAATGAAATTAGATTTAACCTTCTTCCTTGTGAAGAAGGTTTTTTTTTGGCTACTCTTAAAATAAAAAAGAACTAATTCAATGAATTAGCTCTTTTCTTATTGCAATATGAAATAAATTATAAGTTCATAGACCAAATTAAACCAGTCCATTAACTTATTTGAAATTTTGCAAAAACGAAAACAAACAGATCACATTTAGATAATTCTAAGAATGGGTTTCAATTTGTAAGTTAAATAAGAGTTTTAATTTTAAGAAACCAAGGAATACCCATTAATTGAGCTTAATCACCTTAAATTTTTCTATCCATCTATTCTTCTAGCTTAGTCAAAACACTAAAAAATGGGCAACAATAATAATGATATTAGTTTGGAGAAATAGATGAAAATCCAATTTTCAAATTTTGTGTTTATTTGTTTGGGCAATATGTCTATTTGCTTTCGATATACAAATAAATAACCTTTTTGATCCATGTTCAATCTGAAAAGTATTAAAAAACGTCAAAAAACAAATAAGCAAGCCATTATCACATGCAAATAAACAAATAAAAACATACATATATATATGATTATCAGTACATTGCACTCCAAGTCATAAAATATAACGTAACAAAATACCAAGCAATGAATACTTCTGATATCGTTACCTTGATAAGGTCGCTTTCTCCTACAGAAAAACAATATTTTAAAAAATCACATGCTACCGATAGCGACTTCGTTCATCTATTTGACTATATCAATAAGTTTAAACATTACAACTCCGAAAAAATCAAGACTTATTTGATTAAAAAGAATACTGCTTCCAAATCAAAGAAATATACTTCTGGGCATTTATCCGTTTTAAAAAAATATTTACATGAACGAATAATGGAGTCCTTAAGAAGTCAATATATCCCCAAAAGAACTTCTTATGATTTAGCAACACGTGTAATTAATGTTGATATCTTATTAGAAAAAGGACACTATGGAATGGCCAAAAGTGAGATTGAAGCAGCTAAAAAGAAATCAAGTAAAAGTAGTTTTCCAATAGAAAAATTGATGCTATTTCGGAGAGAAAGTTTAATCCAATTTTATGAAGATTATGCTCATTCTACCATTGATGATATTAATGATTTATATGAAAAAAGAATTAATGCAGGCGAGCAATTAATCCTAGAAATTAAATATGCAAGAATATTATCAATCCTCTCCTACCAATATTTTAATGGAGAAAGAGATGAAGAATTACTCTTATCATTTATTCAAGAAAATCATATCCAAGATGAATCACTCCCAACGGAATTTGTCACCAAATATCTTTTCCATTGGGTGCATGCTCAGTTCGCAGAATTTCAAAACAAGCCAGAAGAAGCCATTCAATCCTTTGAGAAATCTGTCCTCACTTGGCTAGATCATCCCGAGTTTATCAAAGCTCATTCTCGCATGTATCTTGGGGTTTGTAAAACTTATCTGAAATATATTTTGCAACAAAAAAAATCTTATACTTTAGTTTTAAAGGATAAAGATTTTAAAGAAATTCTGTCTAAAATTCCAATGCTTAAATTAGAAAAAGAGGTAGAAGCTAAAACCAATCAACTTTTTTTAATGGCACAATTATTAGCCAATCGTTTGAATCAAAATTATAATTTGATTATTCAAAATTCATCAAAAGTTTTGACCTCTTTGGAAGAATTAAAAACAACAAATACTTTCACCAAAGTAATGGCTTATTATTTCATCGCATTAGCTTATTTTAAGAAGGAAGATTTTAAGAAAACCGCTTCACTTTTACAAGATCTCATCTACAACGAATCCGTTCATTTGAATGCTAACCCTGAATATCACTCTCATGTTTTTAAATTATTTGGGATGACTTTATATGAGTTGAAAAATTATAAATTTCTAAAAGCAGAAATCAATCGAGTAAAAAAATATAGAAAATCTTTAATTGAAAAAAAGTTTTTTGATGAGTTCGAAACACATTTATTAAATATGATTGCTCAATTAATTAGCCCTCGATATTCACAAAACTTAGATGAAGTTTTTGCTCGATTTTATCCTCAATTAATTAAAATCGTAAAAGAAAATGAACTAGATGAACATATTGAGTATCAGTTCATTTTGGAATGGACTCGGTTAAAATCTGATAATTGTTCCTAAATTTGAATTGATATGTAATGTAGTGTAATTGTAGAGTAACAAATCAAAAAAAAAATCTTATATTTGAGTTTACAATAATTTAAAGTGATGAATACAACTAACACGCTCTATTAAATGGTCGCCTCCCTCAAGATGAGGCAAACGCCAGAAATTTTTAGAGATACAAAAAACTAAAATAGCCAAGTTGCCGCTTGGCTATTTTTTTTGGAAAAAAGGAACTGTAAAACAGTCAAAATAGAAATCTTCCTTCCCATCACTTTTTCAAAAAAAATTCTTCCCTGAAAATTAATTCTACTGGTTCGAATCCCTTAATTTCACCAAAAAAAAATCATGATTCCTTTCTTTAAATATCAAGGTACTGGCAATGACTTCGTAATGATTGATCAGCGTGAAAAAAAATACATCCGCAAAAAAGATACTGCACTAATTAATAAAATTTGTGATCGCCGATTTGGAATCGGAGCAGATGGTCTAATTTTTTTAGAAAATTGTAAAGGATATGATTTTCGGATGGTTTATTTTAATGCCGATGGTCGAGAGAGTAGCATGTGTGGAAATGGAGGAAGATGCATCGCAGCCTTTGCTAATCAACTTGGGATCGTGAAATCTAAATGTCATTTCCTCGCCATAGATGGGCCACATGAAGCAATAATAAAAAAAGATAATTGGGTCGAACTCAAAATGTCTGATGTCAAAAATATCGAAATTGGCGAAGACTATTTCTTGATGAATACAGGCTCTCCTCACTATGTTGTTTTTGTGGAAGATATTGATGATATCAATGTTTTTGAAAATGGACAAGCCATTAGATATTCAAGCCGATTTAAAAAGGAAGGGGTGAATGTCAATTTTGTAGAACGCACAAAAGAAAATATTATCGTAGCGACTTACGAGCGTGGCGTGGAAGATGAAACATTGTCTTGTGGAACTGGAGTTACCGCTGCTGCGATTGCAAATTTTCTAAAAAAATCCAACCGTAGAAAAAAACAAAATACTCCAATCAAATCAAAAGGTGGAGATTTAGCGGTGAGGTTTGAACCGAATGGAAAAACGGAAGCTAACAATATTTGGCTTTGTGGAAAAGCAGAACTTGTTTTTAACGGTGAGTTTTTTAATGGTTAATACCGCTGGGTGTCAAAATAGTGGTATTAACCATTAAAAATCAATCATTTCATGCGCTCCACGCAACTCTCCAAAAGCATGTTTATCTCCAACTGCTTTCGCAACCTCCATTCCTTTTTCATAGGTTTCAGTTGCCAAATCAAAATCTTCATCGCGCTCATATAATTTACCCAAATGATAATAAGTGCCGACATAATTAGCATGGTCGGTCGTTAATTTCAAATAATATTCCTTAGCTTTTTCCTCATTTCCCAACTTTTCATATTCCTTAGCTACCGCAAAAAGCAAAAACTCATCATCAGGACGGTCTTTCAAAAATTGGTATAATTGTTTAAGTCGATCAGAACTCGTGTTTTCAGACATTAAATTAAATTCTATGTGATTTAAAATTAAACTAGTTTATTAAACTTACAACAACTCATTTAAATATTCATAACCAATTGATAATCAGCTAATTAAATGTGTTTTTACAAAAAAATCCAAACTTCTTTTCTCACTCGCTTTTTCGTTGAAAATTATCTATATTTGCACCGTTTTTGAAAAACTATCCATTGATTTTGAGAACAATTTCAAAGGAAAACCATTTTAATCAAAAAACACATTTTATCACAAAAAAAATCTTATCTCAATAATGAAGTTATTAGTATGTGTTACTCAAACACCGGAAACTACGGCTAATATTTCTTTCAATGCAGATAATACTGAATTCAATACTACGGGGGTTAATTTTATTATGAACCCGTATGATGAATGGTATGCTTTGGTACGTGCATTGGAATTAAAAGAAGCGGCAGGTGGATCGGTTACAATTATAAATGTTGGCCCAGCGTCAAACGATACAGTTATTCGAAAAGGATTAGCGATTGGAGCTGACGATGCTGTTCGAATTAATGCGGAACCTAAAAGTTCCATGTTTGTGGCTAAACAAATTGCGGAATACGCCAAAGAAGGTAACTTCGATATGGTTATTTTAGGAAAAGAATCAATCGATTATAATGGCGCTTCTGTGGGTGCTATGGTTGCAGAATATTTGGATATGCCTTTTATTTCTTTTGGAACCAAAATGGAAGTAACTGGAAATACTGCTACCATCAATCGAGATATTGAAGGTGGTGAAGAAGTAGTAGAAGTAGCGACTCCATTTGTTTTAAGCGCTGCCAAAGGAATGGCGGAACAACGAATTCCAAACATGAGAGGAATTATGATGGCCAAGCGTAAACCACTTAATGTAGTAGAACCAACTGCTTTTGATGATCCAACAGCGGTGGTTAGTTACACTTTACCTTCTTCAAAATCTGCTGTAAAAATGGTAGATCCAGAAGATATGGATGAGTTGGTAAGATTGCTACATGAGGAAGCTAAAATTATTTAAGAAGAGAAATTATGGATTAAGGATTATAGATTAAGGATTTTTCTACGAGATTAATTCATCTTCTTGAATTCATTATCCATCATCAAAAAAAAATTATCATGGTTCTAGTATATGCAGAAAGCCCAAAAGGGCAATTTAAAAAATCCGCTTTCGAAGCGGTGACCTACGGAAAGATGGTAGCTGATGCGATGGGAAAATCTTGTACTGCATTGGTTATTGGAAATGCTGAGAATGCAGGTCAATTAGGAAAATACGGAGCATCAAAAGTAGTTCAAGCTAATGGTACTTCCGAAGACTTTGATAGCCAAGTTTTTGCAACTGTAATTGCCAATGCTGCCAAAGAAATGGGAGCTGAAGTAGTTATTGTTAACCATTCTTCTTCTGGAAAATCTCTTTTAGGACGATTAGCTGTCAAATTGGACGCAGGTTCAGTTTCAGGTGTTAATTCTGTTCCTACTGTTGACGGAGGTTTTAAAGTAAAGAAAAATGTATTCTCTGGGAAAGCGATTGCAGAATTCGAAGTTAAAACTGCAACTAAAGTTCTTTCATTGATGGGAAATTCTTTTCCTCCAGCAGAATCAGGTGCTGACGTTGCCGTTGAATCTATCGATGCAAATGCTCCAGCAGCAAAAGTAACGGTTAAAGCTGTTCAAACAGTTGACGGAACAGTTCCTCTTCCAGAGGCAGAATTAGTTGTATCGGCAGGACGAGGAATGAAAGGGCCAGAGAACTGGGGTATCATTGAAGAATTAGCTAATGTAGTTGGAGCTACCACAGCATGTTCTCGACCAGTTGCAGATATTGGTTGGAGACCTCACCACGAGCATGTTGGACAAACGGGAGTTGCGATTCGACCAAATCTTTATTTCGCTATCGGAATCTCAGGTGCGATTCAGCACTTAGCTGGTGTGAATAGTTCAAAAGTAATCGTAGTTATTAATAAAGACCCAGAAGCGCCATTTTTCAAAGCGGCGGATTATGGAGTTTGTGCAGATTTATTTGATGTAGTTCCTAAATTAACGGAAGCATTCAAAAAATTTAATGCAGCTCAATAGCTAGAAGACGTTTGACGTTAAACGTTTGACGGCTGACGTTCTCCAACTTTTGGAAGAACGTAAAACGTCCATCGTTTAACGTCCAACAATTCTTAAAACTTAAAGTAATTCCTCCTATTTTCTTTTAAAAACACATTAAAGTAATTTTAGGTACATCTTTTGAGTTTGAGAATATTATATTAAATTGTATTTTTGGAAAATTGTCTCTTTAGGAAAAGGAAAGTATGAAAAAAATTGAATTGGACATCGTTGCTTTATCTCATAGTGTTACCCAATCACACAACTATGCAGTTGTACTTGGAGAGCAAGATGGATCCCGAAGATTACCTATTGTAATCGGAGGATTTGAAGCACAAGCGATCGCAGTAGCAATGGAAAGGATGACTCCCAACCGCCCACTTACGCATGATCTTTTTAAAAATACATTGGAAACTTTTGAGGTCGAACTCAAAGAAGTTATTATCAATAATTTATTGGATGGTATTTTTTATGCTAGATTGATTTGCCTTAAGGATGGAGAAGAATTCGAAATAGATAGTCGAACTTCTGATGCTCTAGCTATGGCAGTTAGATTTAATTGTCCAATTTTCACTTATGAGTTTATTTTGGATGCTGCAGGGGTAATTTTAGAAGATACAGAGGAAGAAGGTCTAGATGAAAAATCATCTCCTAGCAAAAAACCAAAAGCTGCTTCTAAGAAAGGTAAACGTAAGAGAACCGTTACTGGAAACACACTTTCAAGTTACACATCAGATGAATTATCAAAAATGTTGGAAGAAGTTCTAGCTGATGAAGATTACGAAAGAGCTGCAAAAATTAGAGATGAAATAACCAGAAGAGAAGGACGAGAATCGTAATTTCTTTTTTACACAAAACGAAAAACCTCCAAGGCTTTAATTAGTCTTGGAGGTTTTTTTAATGCTCACCAAACCATTTTTGATTTTCTTCAGTCTTACCTTTTGAAGCTATGAAAATTATTTTTATCAAACCAATTCAAAAATTTCAAGAAAAAATTAAATTATGAAAACTTCTATTTTTAAATACACGCTAATCCTTTTCACTATTATATTAATCTCTACTTCATGTGAAAAAGAAGATCAAAACATTACCACTTGTAACATCGATGATCCATTAGAAACTATCCAATGGCTGAAAGAAGTCAGAGATGGGTTTGACATGCAAGCAAATCCTTTACCGAAAAGAATCACCCAATATTTTTATCAAGGAGAATGTGTTTTCTTAATTGATGGATGTGTTGGATGTGATGATAATTTGACTACACTTTATAATGAAGATCAAGATGTAATTTGTGAATTTGGAGGAATTGCGGGAGTGAATACTTGCCCTGAATTTGAAACAGAAGCAACTGGGGAAATTATTCTTTATGGTAATTAGCATCTAGTTTTCTAAAAACAAAATTCTTCAAAAAAGCCTTCATACTTAACCGTATGAAGGCTTTTTTATTAAAATCCGATATATATTTGGACAGATCCTTTCAAAAATCAGCAAGTGGCAAAAAAATTGCAAAGATGCAATTACCAAGTAAACCATCATATTTAAACTTTTGATTTATGAAAAATATAGACAATACCCAATCCATAGTTTTAGACTTAAAAGGAAATATTATTTCTAGTGATGATGTATTATTCAACACTAATTCGTTACCTAGTCAATGTGTTCTCGATTGGTCGCCTTTTGTTGAAAGTATTTTTCCAACTTTATTAAAAAAATTAAATCAACAAAAGATAACATTTGAAAAAATAAAAACTATTCATAGTTTTTTAAAAGGTTCTTACGATTTTTGTTTTTATCAATCTGAAAGAAAAGATCAAATTACTTGGGTTATTTCTGATTGTTCTAAATTTTACGCTGACCTTTGTGAAAGACAACAATTTCATCATGATTGTGTCATTTTCAAACAGCTCAATCTTACTTACTAAAATTCTATTTTAAATTCAACAATTTTAAAACTTCTGGATATAATCCTCCAGAGAAATTCCTTGCTCCAATTCCAATCTTTTCCTCAAGCGGTTTCGAGTCTTTTTAACACTATCTTCTGATATTCCAAGAATAACTGCTATCTCATTGCGATTCAATTTTAATTTTAGGAAAAGAAACAATCGTTCTTCGGATTCACTTATTTCTGGATGTTGAGTACGAAGATTTGCCAAATAATTAGGGTAAGATTTTTCAAAAAGGGTTTTAAAATCAATCCAGTCTGCTTTAGTTAAAATACGTTGGCTATAAATATTTTCGGAAATTCCATGTGATGAGGCATTGGCTTATTTCGAAACCTCAATTGCTTTTTTTTCTTCCTCTAAATTTGTGATTAAACTATTTTTCTCAAAAAGCATGCGAGTCATTCTTTTCAAATTCTCTTTACTTTCTTCTAATTTTTGACGGTTTATTTTAGTCTGTATTTTCCATTTCCAAATTCCCAAAGCAGCTAATAATATTATTAAAAACAATAGAACTCCTCCTCGTTCAAGTCTTCGTTGTGCGATGATCAAATCTATTTCTTTTTTTTGCAAATCTGATTTTATCCGTTCTGTTTCATATTTTTTATTCAATTCTTCGATTTCTAATTGAGTTTCTATTCCTATCAAACTATCCTTTAGTGTATATCTTTTTAATAGAAATTCATTAGCCATTTTAAAATCATTTTTTCCTTCATAGCTAATAAACATACCCATGTAATTTTTAATTAAGTTTTGGAAAAATTGATGCTCTTTATTTAATTTAATAGCCTTTTTAAGAAATTCGATTGACTTATCATACTCTCCCAAGCGTCGAGACGCAGTTGCTAAATTATTCAAAGCTTTGCCCTCATGCCTTAGCCTATTACTTTTTTGATGCATCTTCATTGCTCGCTCTATATAAGGAATGCCTTTTTCCATTTGCCCATTCATAACTTGTAAATTCCCATAATTACTCATAGCTGTCGCGATTGATTTTTCTTCTCCATATTTCTTTAAGAGTGGCAAAGCTTGTTTAAAATACTCTTCAGCTAATTCATATTCTCCATCCAAACTTTTCATGGCACTCAATTGCTCCAAACTCTCTCCAAGACATAAACTATCCCCTGCTTCACGACATAACTCGGCAGCACTTTCATACGTTTCAATAGCTTTGTCTTCTTGCCTTATGCGTATATATAGAATACCAGCTCGATAATTAACCCAACCTAACCATCCTTCATTTTCAGACTCTAACGCTATTTTTTTAGCTTCCAAAATATAAGGAGTTGCTTCTGCAAATTCGTCATCTAAGGTGTAATCCATAAAAATATAGAGATTACCTAGCAATTGATTTAATTGGTTTTTATCCCTTGTTGCTGAATCTAAAAAGGCTTGATGAATTTTTATTTTTTGATCATAAGTAAAAGTAGAATCCTTTGAGACAGGATTAGATGTTTCGTAGATCTCTCGAAAGTTAGTTTGTCCTGAAATAGGCACACTATAAAACATCCCAGAGATTAATATGAGGATAAGTATAAATTTCATGTTGGTAAAGTAAAGTATGTTATTGGGCTAAGGTAGTAAGTTGATTATGATTTGAGAAATCAAAAGTTATTTCATTTGAGTATGATTAAAAAAAAACCAAAAACCACCTAAACACAACCGTTTTCTTGATCAAACCAACCATTTGTCCCCCCTTTTGTCCCCCAACATCTGGTCTGTTATAAATAATAGACTAGTATATTTATCCTTCAAATCTCAATAAATCCAAAGTGAAAATTACTTACATTTTTTAACCCTATTTCACTTTCACCTATTAAATTTTTTTTATGAAAAAGTACTTGAAAATTTCAAAACCCACCTTTTTAAACAACACGAACTTACACTTTTATAGAGACTGTTTTAAACATCGATCAAGCAAAAAATTATTATCTATTGCTTTAGTATGCTTCTTTTATTTTAACGCTTTTACTCAAGATGATGCTCCAATATGGACAACAGTTTTAGACAGTCCACAAGGAACCTTCCAAGAAATCCAAGAGGATTTTAATAAATATTGGGAAGGAAAGGAATACATAAAAGGGAAAGGCTACAAACAATATAAACGTTGGGAAATATTTATGGCTCCTCGAATTTATCCTTCTTATGATATGACTTTACCCTCTAGTAATTATCATAATTTTATGGAATGGAAAAGAAGCCAACCTGAAAGTGCTCAGGCAAGAACCATAGCTTCAAATTGGACTTCCTTAGGGCCTTTTGCAAAACCAACAGGAGCAGATACTGGAGTTGGTCGGTTAAATATGGTAAGATTTGAACCTGGTAATCCAAGTACTATGTATGTTGGTGCACCAGATGGTGGCTTATGGAAATCAACAAATGGTGGTACTTCTTGGGCTACCACTACTGATTTTTTAGGTGTTATTGGAGTATCGGATTTAGCTATTGACCCTGGCAATACCCAAATAATGTATCTCGCTACTGGAGACTTGGAAGGAGATCGTAGAAGTATAGGTGTACTAAAATCGACTGATGGAGGTAGTACTTGGAATACTACAGGTCTAACTTGGACTGCAATTGATAATTATAAAATTTCTAAATTATTAATGGACCCTACCAATTCTAGTGTATTACTGGCAGCCACCGATGGTGGAGTATTTAGAACGACAGATGGCGGAGCTAATTGGACCTCACCATCAACTATTGAAAATTTTCAGGATATGGAATTTAAACCAGGTCTAGGTACTAATCCGAATACTGTATATGCCGCAGGTAAAGAATTTTGGAAATCTATCGATAATGGAGTTTCATGGACGAAAATAACGTCTGGTGTACCTAGTCTTGCAACTGTGTCTCGTATTGCAATCGGAGTGAGTGCTGATAATTCAGATTACGTATATTTATTAGTAGGGAAATCAAGTGATAATGGATTTTTAGGAATGTACAGATCTACTGATAGTGGAACAACCTTTTCTACAAGATCTACTTCACCAAATGTATTAGGTTTTGTTACTGATGGTTCAGACTCAGGTGGCCAAGCATTTTATGATCTTGCTATTACTGTCTCTCCAGGTGATGCTGACTTTGTAACAGTTGGTGGAATTAACATGTGGCAATCTCAAGATGGTGGTGCAACTTGGTATATACTTTCACATTGGAACCCTGACCCAAATTATCAATTTGTTCATGCTGACATCCATGAAATAAACTATCTACCTGGTAATAATCTCACCTTTTTTGCTTGTGGTGATGGTGGTATCTCTAAGACAACTGACGAAGGAGTTACATGGACTGACATCAGTAATAACTTGGTGATATCTCAGCAGACTACCGTTGGTATTTCTGCCTCTACTGCTTCTCACCTTGTAGCAGGTCTTCAAGATATTGGTACTATTTATACAACTGGTTCATGGTCAGTTATTGGCGGAGGTGATGGTGAAGATTGTTTTATTGATCGAACTAATAATAATAATATTGTTATTACTGGTACCAATGGATCTCATCAACTTTCCACAAATGGAGGTACTTCCTTTAGCGACATCATAACAGGTCTTCCCTCAGGTAGTTCGAATGCTGAATTCTATAGTCCAATCAGACAAGATCCAACAGTTGCCACTCGCATCTATGCAGGTGGAAGAATAAACCTATATCGATCCAATAACATGGGAACTACCTGGGTATCAACGGGAGCAACACCCTTTGGTAGTACTACTAGTGATCGTATTATTGAATTCAATGTAGCACCTAGTGATAATACTGTTATTTATGCTTTAAAAGGTACAGCTATTGCTAAGTCTTCTGATTCAGGAGCAACTTGGACGAACATTACTGGAACTTTACCTACAGGAAGTGCATCCTTGACAAAAGTGGCTATCTCTGATACAGACTCTGATAAAGCCTGGGTTACATTTTCAGGATATAGTAGCGCAAATAAAGTATTTAAAACAACTGATGGAGGAGGAACCTGGATCAATATTTCAACAGGTCTTCCTAATCTTCCTGCCAATACTATTGTATATAGAAATGGTTCTGGTGCTACTGTTGATGAGGTTTACATAGGTATGGATATTGGAGTTTATCGTTATGATAATTCATTGTCTTCTTGGGAAGCTTACTCAACTAGTTTGCCAAACGTTAGAGTTAGAGATTTAAAAATATATTATCCAACCAGTAAACTAAGAGCTGCTACCTATGGTAGAGGCACTTGGGAAAGTCCTTTAGCAACTGCTTTGCCTGTAGAACTTATTTCATTTTCAGGTAAAAATGTAGGTCGAAAGAATGACTTATTTTGGTCTACAACAGCAGAAATTGATTTGGAAAAATACAATATAGAGCGAAGTATTGATGGCGAAAATTTCGAACTAGTTGGAACTGTACTACCGGAAGCTGCCAATTCTAATGAAATGAAAAATTACACTTTTACAGATACTAGACCTGCCAAAGGAATCAATTATTACCGCTTAAATATAATTGATATCGATGATAAATTTGAGTACTCTCAAATCATTGTACTTTTTGTAGATGACTTAAAAAATGAAATAAGTCTTTTCCCTAATCCAACTACTAATTTTATTGAGGTCAAAGGAGTTACTCCTGAAGAAACGACTATTTATATAATGGATGCACTTGGTCGATCTATTCGTAGCGAACAATTATCAAGAGACGAACCAATAAATGTTAGCTATCTTCCAAATGGAACTTATTTTATTGAATTAAGAACGAAAGGAGAAAAGCCGATCGTAAAGCGGTTTATTAAACAATAATCATCAAAACAACATCCATAGTAAAGTATTTTTTCTTTACTATGATTCACTTATCCTCTGACGATTCATTTCGTTGGAGGATTTTTTTGATAACACTTATCACCAATTTCTAAATGGCAACTTCACTAAACTAGAATTAAAATACCGGTTATCAAAAGTCACTTCCTCTCCTACCCAATCAGGAATTTCAACCACTTGTTTTTCATCTTCCAATTCGACTTCAGCTAATTCCAATCCTTCATTATCACCTTCAAAAATATCAATTTCCCATTCTAATTTTCCCATCGAAACAATAAATCGTTCTTTTTCAATTAATGGTTTTTCGCAAAGTTGTAACAACTCCTTCGCTTCTTGAACTGGAATCTCATATTCAAATTCTAAGCGAGTCATTCCGATGGTTTCTCCTTTGATCGTCAAATAACCTTTGTCACCTAAAATTCGAACTCGAACAGTTCGCTCTTTTTGAGTACTGAGATAACCTTGCTTGATAATGGTTCGGGAAATGAATTGGGATCTCCAATTATCGTTTTTGAGGAGAAATTTTCTTTCTATTTCTTTGGGCATTTATGCTTATTTAAGAAAGAGTTCTTAGCACTTTGAGCGCTAACAACTCTAATATTTCAATTTAAAATAACAATACATTTACAAACTCTCTAAAATCGCAATCACCTCTCCAACCATCTCCTTCGTCACATCTAAATGCGTCACAAACCTAACGGTCTGCGGACCAAAAGGCGCAGCTGCGATTCCCTGCTCTTTAATTTTTTCCAAAAAAGAATCAGCCGTCCAAGGGGTTTTTACATCAAAAATTAAAATATTTGTTTGTACTCGTCTTATGTTTTCTACAAAATCTAATTTTTCCAAAACGCCACTAATCAATCTAGCATTTTCATGATCTTCTTTCAGTCTATTCACATTATTATCCAACGCATAAATTCCAGCTGCTGCTAAAAATCCCGCCTGTCGCATACCTCCCCCCATCACTTTTCGTTGGCGACGAGCTTGCTTCATCATCTTTTCATTTCCCAAAAGCAATGAACCAACAGGCGCACCTAATCCTTTTGACAAACAAATCGAAATGCTATCAAACTCAGCTCCCCAATCCTTAGGATCATCACCCAACTCCACCAAAGCATTAAAAAACCTAGCACCGTCCATGTGTAATCCTAACCCTTGCTCCGCACACAACTTTCGTATCGGTCGAACCTCTTCCAAAGTGTAATAACTTCCGCCACCTTTGTTAGTCGTATTTTCGAGTACGACCAATTTACTTTTTGGCAACCAATCATAATCAGGTCTAATCGCAGCTGCAACTTGGTCTGCATTTAATTTCCCAAAATCACCTTGCAAAAGGTTCATTGGAATACCAGAGTTCGCTGCGTAGCCACCCGTTTCATATTGGTACACATGCGAATATTCATGACAAATAACTTCCTCCAATCTCCCCGTATGAACATTCATCGCAATCTGATTGGTCATCGTCCCAGAAGGACAAAATAATGCTGCTTCCATTCCAAAAAGCTTTGCCGCTTTCTCTTCCAATGCATTTACTGTTGGGTCGGTTCTAAAAACATCGTCTCCAACTTCAGCTTTCATCATCGCTTGGATCATTCCTTCCGATGGTTTTGTAACAGTATCACTTGTCAGGTTTATCATTTTAACTGTGTTTAGGTTTGATATGGTTAAAATAGGTGTTTAGGTTTTGGTAAAGATGTCAATATTTTGGAAAAACATATACTCTTGTACACAAATATACCAAAACACATAACTTGGCTAAATTTATGAAAAAACCTCAGAAAGCCCTATTTTCGAGCCAAATACAAACGAAACTGAATGACGAATTTTGAAGATTACGCGAAATCAGCGTTTACAGTTGATAATATTATTTTTGGATTTGATGCTGGAGATTTAAAAGTCTTAGTGATCAAAAGAGGTGAAGCGCCTTACGAAAATCAATGGGCTTTACCTGGAAACTTTGTTTATCCAAACGAAGATTTGGATACCTCCGCCAATCGAGTTTTACAAGAACTGACTGGTCTAAAAGATGTTTACCTCGAGCAAGTCCGTACTTTTGGAGCTGTGAATCGCCACCCAATGGGACGAGTAATCACCGTCGCTTATTTTTCTTTGATAAAAATTAAAGATTATAAATTGCAAGGTACTGCTCCACTTTCTCAAAAAGCAGAATGGGTTTCTATCAAAGAAGCTACTAATCTTGCTTTCGATCATGATAAAATTTTAGATGCTTGTTTTCAACGTCTTAAACGACGAGTTCGAATGCGTCCAGTTGGCTTTGAATTGCTTCCTCGAAAATTTACACTAACTGAATTACAACATCTTTACGAAGCCATTTTGGAGCCTTCCAAGGAAATAGATAAAAGGAATTTTAGAAAAAAAATTCTTTCCATGAAAATTTTAGTTGACCTCGGTGAAACTCAAGAAGGCGTAGCTCATCGTCCTGCCAAGTTGTATAAATTTGACAAAAAGAAATATGAAAAATTTGTAGCAGAAGGATATATTTTTGAAATATAGGTTCCATCTGTCTTATTCACAAGGTGACTTTGAGTAGAATGTCGTCAACTTAAGAATATTGTGGAGTAAATGCCGAGGATTAAATCCTCTCATCTCTTCTTAGTATTGGAAAGTATTGGATTTAATCCTCGGTTGATTTACCTGATTCCGTTTCTTAAGTTGACGACATTCGACTTTGAGTCACCTTGTGAATATTATTATTCCTTAGGTCTATACTATTCAACAACTAACAATCACTCCACTTTTTTAGGCGTCTCCGTTTGCAAATGGTATGCTTTTCCGTAATCACCTTTCTCAGCTCCTCCATTCACATGAATAAAAGTTAATAAACAAATACTGATGCATAATTGAATTGCAACAAGTAATACTAGCATCTTTTTATGGGAAAAAAGTAACTTGACTACGTAGACAAATAAAAACGGATAGGCGATAATTAAATAATGTGGTCTAATCTTCACTCCACTAAAGCTCATCAAAATACCTAAGCTAAATAGTGTGGCAAGCAAGTAAAATTCGGTAGCACTACTTTTATATAACATCCTATTTACAAGTTCTTTTTCTTTGCGAAGCTTATTCATTTTTTTTAATAAATAAAAAATCTGCTGCAATAATTTCAACGCTACACCTGCCAATATTAAATGTCCAACCGCCACTAAATAAGTCGGCACTCCAAATACAAAAGGCATTTTGATAAACTCCCAAAAATGTTCTCGCAAAGAATACATCGTATTCAATCCCAACGGATCAATAAAACTATAAATGTAAAAATCGAATTTATACAAGTTCTCCCAACTCGTAGAAGATGCTCCTCGATGGTAAAGCATTTCATAAATCCAAGGCAATAATCCAATGCTTCCTAACACACTTCCCACAAACCAAAACGGCCATTGCCATTTTCTTTTCCTTTTAAAATCAATAAAAGTAGACAACAAGAACATTCCAAAAGCAAAGAAGAATCCACTCATGTGAATTTGTCCAAGCATCGCTCCAACTAGTCCCCAAGTGAAAGCTCCCCATTTTTTTTCTCGATAAAAATGTCCTACAATAAATAATAAACAGAAAATTGGTAACACATCCTGCGCCCATATTTTTCTCGAAAAAAGAATATACAAAGGATTCGCAGCCAAGAGTGCCAATGCCCAATACCATTGTTGTTGTTCCTCTCCTTTTAAACTTTTTTTAGCAAAATAGATAAACCCTAACAATGCTATTACATTTAAGACCTGAACACCCCGCGCCATTCCTAAAGGTGTTTCTACAAAATATCCCATCAAGGAAAACACCCAAACACTTAATCCTGGATTGATGATTCCTGCGCCACTTTTCATACCGACGCTTTGCCAAATTCCTTCGAGTGGAGCAAGCATTGCACGAGTGTACATCCACCATTCATCGTATTTCCACTCCATGTCTTCTACCCAAATGAGGCGAAGGAGGCAACCGATGAGGATGACGAAGGTGAAAAGATAAGTGTATTTTTTGGAGGCCATTGTTTGTTTTTTTGCCGCTGACTTTAACTAACCATTGATGACTTTTCGCAGACCTTCGTTTGTTTATTTGAATTCTCAGCGAGAAGTCATCAATGGTCAGTTAAAGTCAGTAGCTAGTTTTTCTTTCTCAAAAAATCATTAGCTTTTTCTAAATCTTCTGGCGTATCAATTCCAAAAGAATCAAAAGGCAATTCCGTCGTAAATATTTCCATTCCATTTTCCAACCATCGAAGTTGTTCCAGTGATTCTAATTTTTCCAATCTGCTAGGAGACAATTTTGTGATTTCCAAAAGCGTATCTCTTCGAAAAGCATACATCCCAATATGTTTATAAAAACTCGAAACAGACCAATTTTCTTTTTCCTCATTTCTCAAAAAAGGAATTGGGCTTCGAGAAAATAACAATGCTTTCCCGTTTTTTCCAAAAACACATTTCACCACATTTGGATTAAAAATATCTGCTTGATTATTAATTAATTTTACGCCAGTTGCGATTTGTGCTTTTTCATTTTTTTCAAAAATATTAATGACTGCTTCAATTTGTTTTGGATGAATAAATGGTTCATCACCTTGAATATTAACGATGATTTCGAAGTTTTCCATAGAGGCTGCAACTTCTGCAATTCGGTCTGTTCCTGTTGGATGATTTGGGGAAGTCATTTTTACTTTCCCGCCGAAAGAAATCACATGGTCGAAAATTCTAGCATCGTCAGTTGCCACGATTACCTCAGTCAAAGTTGTCGCTTTTTGACATTGTTCATAGACCCGTTGGATCATGGTTTTGCCATCAATTTTCACCAAAGGTTTCCCTGGAAAACGACTAGATTCAAATCTAGCGGGTATTATACCTAGAGATTTCATATTTTTGTATTGAATTTAATAACACTAGAGAAAACAGAGTAGCTATTTTTTTTCAAGAAAAACTATTCACACGAATTTCATTTTTTCCAAATAAACCATAACAATATTTGTAAAAATCTGATAATCAAAGACTTAAACAAATACAATTTCACATTAGCGCTCTGTGATCTTAAAATTTTTCGTACTATGAAGTTTTTAACAACACTCACTTTACTACTTTTTTCCTGCTTAATTTTTGCCCATCAAGGAGATAGTTTGACTTATTTGACGGCACAAGATAGTGTATTCCTTACCGTCAATGAAAGTAACCAAAAAATAATTGTTCATCAATTAGAGAAAAAACAAACCATGTATTCCTTAGCGAAATTCTATGGATTAGAGTTCAATGAGGTGATGTATTATAATGAAGAATTAGAAACAGTTTCTGACATTTCAGTCGGTACTTATATTAACATTCCTATTCCTAATAAGGCGATCAAACGTTACCAACGAAGTGATTTTGATCCAACAAAACATGCTTCTATTTATTATAAAGTAAAAAAAGGAGATACACTTTATGGTATTGCCAAACGAATGTTTAGGATGCCGGTGGAAGATATCCAACAGCGAAATAATTTGGAGGGAAATGATCTTAAACTTGGGCAATATTTACATGTCGGTTGGATTAGTACCGAAGGTATTCCAAGAGAATATCGAAAACTAAAACCTGTTCCACCAGAATGGCAAGCAAGTCAATTGAATGAACGACATTACTTGCAAGCGAAAGGAATCAAATTTGAAAAAACAGAAAGTGGTGTGGCGGCTTGGAATAAAAATTCTAAGACAGAAGGAAAGTTAACAGCACTTCATAGTTCCGCTCCGATTAACTCAATTATTGAAGTAACCAATACTATGAATAATCGTTCTATTTATTTAAAAGTGATTGGACGACCTTCGAGCAAAGTTTATTATGGGCCCAATGTCAAGGTTATTTTGACTCCTAAAGTGGCAAAAATGCTTGGAGCTCGTGACCATAGATTTTATACCATTATCAAATCTTTGAGATAGTTTTAAACATAAATTAGTTTAATCGCAAGATGATTTTAAGTCATCTTGTAAGTAGAACACATTTCAAAAAAAAATAACTTAAATAGATTGCTTTTCTAGGTCAAAAAATAAGACCTTTGCGGCATCAAATTATATTTTTAAATCCTTAACCAATTTAATGAACTACTACAATAATATCCTAGAGACGATTGGCGATACTCCTCTCGTAAAAGTAAATAAAGTGATTGAAGATTGTCCTGCTTTGGTTCTTTGCAAAGTAGAAACTTTCAACCCTGGTCATTCTATCAAAGATCGTATGGCGATCAAAATGCTCGAAGACGCAGAAAAACGAGGCGATATCAAACCAGGCGGAACCATCATCGAATGTACTTCTGGGAATACTGGAATGGGCTTAGCATTGGCAGCTTGTGTAAAAGGTTACCGAACTATTTTCACGACAAGTGACAAACAATCGAAAGAGAAATTCGATATTTTGAGAGCGCATGGAGCTGAAGTAATCGTTTGCCCAACTAATGTAACGCCTGATGATCCACGATCTTACTATTCTGTTGCAGAAAAATTAAGCAAAGAAATTCCTAATTCTTACTGGTGTAATCAATATGATAACTTGTCGAATCGACAAGCACATTATGAGAGTACTGGCCCTGAAGTTTGGAACCAAACAGAAGGAAAAGTAACCCACATCATTGTTGGTGTAGGAACTGGAGGAACAATTTCAGGAACTGGAAAATACCTAAAAGAACAAAATCCAGATATTAAAATGTGGGGAATCGATACTTATGGTTCTGTGTTCAAGAAATACCATGAGACAGGTGAGTTCGATGAAAAAGAAATTTATCCATATATCACAGAAGGAATTGGAGAAGATATTTTACCTAAAAATGTTGACTTCTCTGTAATTGATCATTTCGAAAAAGTATCGGATAAAGCTGGTGCAGTGATGGCTCGACGATTGGCTCGGGAGGAAGGTTTATTTTTGGGATATTCTGCGGGATCGGCTTTTGCAGGTTTGTTGCAGTTGAAAGATCAATTGACTAAAGATGATGTGGTGGTGGTATTGATTCACGATCACGGAAGTCGATATGTTGGGAAATTATACAATGATGATTGGATGAGAGATCGAGGATTTTTGGAAGATGAATTGAAAGTAAAAGATGTGATTTCGAAAAAATCAGATAAAGAATTTTTGTCAATCACTAAAGATATTACCGTTCGGGAAGCATTTAAAATGATGAAAGATCGAGACATTTCTCAAATGCCGGTGATGGAAGGAGATGAAATTATTGGTTCAATTACCGAGACAACTGTCTTGAATTATTTGTTGGAAAATCCATTGAATAATTCTGAAAATAGAATTGAATCAATTATGGAACCTGCTTTTCCAATGGTAGAAGTTGATTTGCCTTGTAAGCAATTGAGTAAGTATTTTTCTAAAAAAACTTCGGCAGTTATTGCGAAAGATAAAGCGGGAATGTTGCATATTTTGACGCAGTATGATATTATTCAGGCAGTGTAGTTTTCTTTTAAACTAAATTAAGAGTGATAAATGCGAGACTGCATTTATCACTCTTTTTTTTGTCGTTAATTAAAGTTCTTTGGCAAGCATAAATCTATATTTTTTCTAAGAGCATGTTTAAAATTTTACCGTCCTAAAAATCAACGCTTTATGAGCCTTACGTCCAATTTAATTTTTATTTAGCTCGCTAAACTTCAAATGAAATTGATAACAAGAACCACAAATCATTGACTTTCAGTTAGTTAAAAATTTAAACATGCTCTAACCTTATTCCTCTCTAGATAATTTTATTTAGAAAAATAAATCTCACGTAGGGGATTTTTCATTAAAGATGGTCTTGAGTCTGTAAATGATTTACATAAATAACTCACGGCCTATTTTATAATTCTTAAAAAAATTACGCATGAAAAATCTAAGAAAAATCACGGCTCTATTAACATTTTGCATTCTTGCCTTTTCTATGAATGCTCAGGAGGCCGATCAAAAAACTGCTCAGGACAAATTATCTATTATTAAATTCAATACTCTTGGTGTCTTCGGAGGGCAATATCAATTTGCTTATGAAAGAGTAATAAAACCAAAGTTATCTTTACAACTTTCTGCTGGGTTATTAGCAGGTTCATCTAATGCAAGTGTTTCGATCTCAGGGAATAATTACAAATACGATAATACCCGACAAGGTATTATTATTGTTCCAGAAGTTCGATTCTACCCTAATGGTAATGCTGGCAAAGGATTATTCTTTAGCGGATTTGGACGATTCCGAAATGTAAAAAAAGATTTAACTGATTATAGTTCTGGAGACTCTGGAATTGAGCAAAACCTTTCAAGAGAAAGAGTAACGACCACTATTGGTGGTGGTGGAACCATAGGTTATCAATGGATTAAATCAAATGGTTTATCTTTCGATATTTTTGTAGGAGTTGGTTACAAAACTAGAAAATCTACAAATACTTATGATAAGGCTTCATTAAATGAAGCTTCAGCAATCAAGGATTTTGATTCTATTGGAGATGAATTGTTTAGTCAAAAGTATATAAACCTTCCTCTTAACGATACTGAAAAATGGTCACCAAGATTCGGATTACACTTAGGATATGCTTTTTAATTCGAAAATTGTTTAAGATCCTAGCTAACTAGTAGTTTAAATATTTGTGATTATTTTTTCTTTTTCAAGTCGAAAAAACAACCTTAAATGTGGAGATCATTTTGACTAATGGAAAGGAAAAAATAATCCTTTTTTTTGCTTAATGCCGAAGAGTTAATCGTCCTAGTACTTTTGGATCTTTTAAACTCCATCTATCAAAATCAAAGACTAGTTTTATCCTTTCTCTGGATTTTCCAAAGTAGCCCATATTCTGCTGAATAATTTCAATCTCATCATCACTCACCTTTGAAATAATGGCAATATGTCCAAAGGCATTGGAACTCGTTTTGCCAAAAATTAAAATATCATATATTTTAGGTTTTACTAAACTTGGATTGGAATGCTGAATCAATTTTCTCGCTTCATTTAGTTTTCCATCCTTTACATTTTCATCAAAAAAATCTTTTGCGTGACCGTAGGAATCAGGCATTTTATGATTAAAAAAATCTAGATAAAATCGTTTGACAAATTCGACGCATTGCCAACGGAGTCCAAGATTGTAACCATCTTTCGAAACGTTTCGATTTTCAATATGACTAATTGAACCATTGTAGAAAACTTTGACACCTTCCAAATCATCGATGGATTCACCCATTTGATGCATTGGATTGAAGTTGATGCTTTTTCTTTTTTTGTAAAAAAACAGAAGGGAAATTACTAGAAGGAAAAACAGAAGAAAGGTTCTTTTTTTCATTTAAAATCAAGCCGTGTAGCGTATTTACATTTTATTTTTAAAATCAAAATCTTAAGCTCTTTTTTGTTCTTGCTTTAGTGATAGTTACTTTTTTCATTCGAAAAAATAGAAGTTTAAATCGACTGGATTTAAACCAAAATTTCTTGGCGAAAAAAATGCTTCACTCCGTGCAGGCACCCGTACCCTCTTTTTTATTTTCCTAGCACTTTTTGATTCACCGAATCAAGCAACACAGGTTCCAAACCTGCCTCACTACTCATAGAACATTACTCATGGAACACTTCTTATTTTTTTTTTTGAAATTTTTAAGAGGCAATTTGAAATTATCGCTTAAAGTGATAACTAAAAAATCTCAATCTGATTCGTCACCTCATCTTCGTTTGACGAATCCTCTTTAATCTTCTTAGGTAAAGTAGGAAGTACACGTTTTGCCACTCTCAATTTATGAGAATATTTCTGAGTATCGACATTGAAAATACCAAAGTGATCAATCTTATCAATGCGAACTTGTCCTGAAGAATGAATAATCTTTCCATCTTCTAACAATAGTCCTACGTGAGTGATCGCACCTTTTCTATTTTCAAAAAAAGCTAAATCACCCGCTTGAGCTTGCTCCACAAAGTCAACTATTTCTCCCACTTCCACTTGTTGAGCAGCATCACGTGGAATTTTGATTCCAATCATTTTAAAGATGACTTGAGTAAAACCAGAACAGTCAATCCCGAAAGGACTACGTCCGCCCCATTGGTAAGGCGCATATAAATATCGGCGAGCAATTTTTATCAATAAATCAGAATTAGGTTCGAGGTCGGAAGGAACGACTGCTTGACCACTAAAAGTAAAACTCGTTCCATTTAAACTAAAATTCATTCCATCATATTTCGGAAGGGATGCACCAATCGTCACGGGAACAGAATGTTCTTTCGTCATCGCACCTTGCATGAGTTCGATACTACAAGCAAAGTTATTTTGGTATTCCTCGAATTCAGTTTGAGTGATGGGTTTGATTTGTTTACTATCCACCCAACCAATATAATTGTCCCATGCACATCGCACTTTAGTCCAATTTTTTCCTTTTCGATCAATCACTTCCACCATTTCACCAAATAGCAATTGAGAAACCATCTCGCTAGAGTCAGAAGAAGCACTTCGAATAGGGACCACACTTAAAGGGCAAATGCCATAGTTCATAAACTAATTTTTTAGATGCCCTAAAAATAGTTGAATTGAAGGAAATTACATAATGTTTGAAAATTTAAGTTAAGAGAATTATTTCTTCACTCGCTTCACTTCTTGCTTATAATTATCTTGAGCGAAAATAAAGGAATTCACTTTTCCATTTTCATCTTTTACAAACTCAAGTTCTACATTTACGCCAAGCATAAAAAATAAGGTTTCAGATTCTGGATAAATTCGATAAGCTGGTTGTCCAAAAGGTTGAAAATATAGCTTCTCATTTTCGACAGTTACTTCGATTGCCATCATGCCTCCCACAATATATTTCCCCACATAATCTTCATAAATTTGAGTATCTATTTTGGCAATGGCACGAGGTTTTTCTAGTTCTTTCTTTTCATCCAGAAGATGTAATCCTAGATCATCAACTGAATAAGTTGAGTTGGTCAAAACTACCACTCCCCTATTCTTTTCTAAATCAATTCCGCAAAAACTTCTGTAACCACCAGTTCCTCCATTGTGCCACCTAATATTTTCTTGGTAAAAATGCCACCCCAAGCCCATTTTTGTATCAACCTGAGCTTGTAGTTCTTGAGTCAATCTTACCGCTT
Organism: Saprospiraceae bacterium; assembly: GCA_045104975.1. Taxonomy (GTDB): domain Bacteria; phylum Bacteroidota; class Bacteroidia; order Chitinophagales; family Saprospiraceae; genus CAJQQY01. The sequence continues at coordinate 57,027 of JBGCCY010000033.1, read as the reverse complement.
CAGAAGGTTTATTTCCATCCAAAGGTAATTGCATTTTTAAAAACGAAAGCATCTCAACTACATTTGATTTAAAAGCTCCACCTCCTGCCAGAGTATCATAAAAATCCCAATTCTGAACGACATCCCCTCCTGCATGCCCTAAAGCTAATTGCTCTTTTTGGGAATCCGAAAGTGTAATTACAGTATTTTTAGTTTGAATTTTATTCCCTACTTTTTCTTGAAATAGCTCTTCCAAACTCATTCCATTTTCTTTGGTTAAAATATAGCCAAGCAGACCTGCACCAAGATTCGAATATTCATGTTTTGTTCCAGGCTCGTTAAGCAATTTATATTTTCCTAAAAAATCTAACAACAATTTCTCATCGTAATGAACATAAGGATTATCAGGATCCTCTCCTAGGTTAAGATTTCCAGGAAGTCTCGGCAATCCTGAATTATGAGTTGCCAAATGCCGTAAAGTAATCTTAACTCCCTTGTAATCAGGCACTTGTATATTGGGTAAATATTTTCCAATTGGATCATCTAAATTCATTTTCCCTGCTGCTACCCTTTCTGCTAAGAGTAAGGAAGTAAATACTTTTGAGATAGAACCAATTTCATATATTGTTCTTTCATCTACATTTTTTCCGTTTTCGTTTTTAGTTTTTCCATAATTATAAAAATGCATTCCGCTTGAATCGATTATTCCAACTGTAATACTTGGTGCATATTCTTGGTTGATCCGATCTTGAATACTTGCTTTAAATTCTTCTGAAATTTGCCCATTCATCGAAACAGAAATTAAGAGTAGGAATAATATAATTCGCATATTTTTTATTTTTTGTAAAAAAACTAAAATGGTTTTACTTGCTAAAAAAAGTAAGACTAACTATAAAAATGCAAAGACTAATCTTTCTCTTCCAATCTTTTTATGGCAATTGAAATTTCGTCTAATAGTGGATTGAAATTTTCGTCAGCCGCTCGTTTATTTAATTTGTATATTCCAAAAAACACAAGTGTAATCATTACCGAACTTCCTATCAGCATAATTGCTCCTTTATTAAGTAGCAAAAAAACTATTCCTGGGATCATTGGAAGTAGATACCAATACAAAACATTTTCAAGTAATTTTTGCTGCCGTCGGACATAGTTTTTATAATTGATGAGTTGCTCTTTGACACTTTGAGAAACCGAAAAAGTAGGCTTAGCATTTTTCACTTTTAGCAACATATAAACAACCAATAATGAATAGGCTACCAATAAACAAAAACCAATATTTTCCAAAAGTGAAAATTCTCGAAAGGTTATCATTCCACCGTAAAAAAGAATGCTAAAAATAACGGCTATGATTTCTCGATTATCTCTTCGTTCTATTCGGTTTTCAAACCTTTTAAATTCCTTATCCATATTTGATAAAAGTTTTGGTGATTGAATATTTATTTTTTCTGTCGCAAGGTTTGACTCTTGCCAAATCTGTTTTAATTCTTGTTCGGTCATATCTCTTTTTTATTTAAACAAATTCCTAGTTTCTTCTTAATTCTTTTAATTTTTACTGCCACATAGTTCTCCGAAATCCCAATCACTTTTCCTATTTCTCGGTAGGATAGTTCTTCCAAAAACAAAATAATGATCGATCGATCTGAAAAATCTAACTGTTGAATGCATGCTCTTAAGGCTGAAAATTTTTCGGTTGGGTTAACCGCATGATGAATTGGCTCAAAATCTAAATGCTCCAAAGGAACTGTTTTTTCTTTTTTGAGAGCATAAGTTTTTTTCAAACAGACATTCAGAATAACGCGATAAACCCAAGTATTTAAAGCAGCTTCACCTCGATAAGAGGAAAATGATTTCCAAATATTTAGAACAACTTCCTGCATCAGATCTTTCTGATTTTCTTTTGTCTTGGCATACATCGAACACAGTTTTTGTATTCGTTGCTGATTCTCTTCCAGTAATTTTAAAAATTGTTTCTCTTTATCCATTGCGGAATTTAAAAATGAAAAATCGTTACATAAGGTTAGTTCCTTGAATTTTAAATTTATGACAGATTTAAAGATTTTTTTTAAAAAAATAGAAAAGGAGTTAACCGTTTCCGATTAACTCCTTTTTTATTATAAATAACGATGACTTAGTTTCAATGAAATAACAATATTTCTATTTTGACTTAGTTAAAAATAATTCTTTTGGTCATCACTTTTCCTTCTGATTTCAAAACTACAAAATACATTCCTTGAGTAGCAACTGATTCTCTTTCAATAGTAAACGTTGAATTACCTGTAGGCAATTTCCCTTGAAAAACATCGGTAACTTTTTTTCCATCTAAGTCGAATAATTCAATCGTTGCATTTTGTAATTCTTTTTCCAAATCAATATTAATAGTCGCTTGAGAGGAAATTACGTTAGGTAAAATTTCCATAGACGCATTTTGCAACACTATATTTACATTACTAACCGTTATAAAATCAGTAGAAAGATTAGTATTAATGGCTACATAAGTATCTCCTTCTTTTTTCCAAATAATGGTAACTATCTCCAAATGATCTAAATTCCAATCGTCATATCCTGTAGTGAATGAATTAGTAAATTCACCTCCAGCAGCAATGTCTCCATCCATTAACAAGGCTCCAAAAGTTTCGCCTGTCAATGAACCTCTCAATACTTTTTCATGTACAGCATTATTACCTATTCCAGCTTGATAGTTAACTACTTCATCTTCGACAGCATAAACTCCAATATAATATTCTCCAGAAGCTTCTTGGAAAAATTTAGTTTTCGTATCTATCACTAATTGTCCTCCAGTCAAAAACAAATTCATTCCTGCGTTTGCAACTGGTGATTTTGCCGCTTCCACATCTACCATATCTTTTACTTCTGTTCTTTTAGTCGTAGCATTAGAAGAGCTAGCTCCCACATCATCATTATACACATAAAAGTAAGGTTGGTAAGGTGAATTAAAATTGGAAGAAAAAGCATCACCTGCCGCAGTCACTAATTGACCATCATGATGAGCAACAATCATTGTTGCTTTTGCTTCATTGTCGCTAACCAAATTTTCAAAGAAATCCCATCCCCAACCTCCACAAGGTGGACACCAAGTTGCAGCTATTTTAGTGACTAAAGGGCGTTGCACCTCTGGTACATCTTGAGCAAAAAATGAATTTAAGAAAAGGAAAATAAAGATTAATTGTAAAAATATTTTTTTCATGTTTTTATAATTTGATTAAAAAGTTGATGGTACATTTAAAAGAGTAAAACTTGCATAAATCACGCCTCCTTTTACTTTCCCACAAAGATAAAATTTTATTATTTTCGTGGATGTCAATCCTATGACGCTTTCAGAATAATTCTTGATTTTTATTATTTTACTACAATAGATTTACATAATATTATTTTCTTTTATTATGTTTATCTATTTTAGAATTAACAATCTACAACTTAAAAACCCCATAAAACTCCATAAAACGTAATGAACAAAGAATACCTTACCCTAAACCCCCAAGTCGTGAATTTAATCGACGACTTAAAATTACAATTCCCTAACGACAGCTTAATGATTTCAGATGTCATAGATGAGGAAGGACATCAATATATTGACATCGTACAAGAAGGCGGTGGCGTGCTTGGAATTGCGTTGCTAGGGTATACTTATGTTTTGGAAAAAATGGGTATCCGTTTTTTAAATGTTGGTGGAACTTCTGCTGGAGCAATCAATGCGCTTTTGTTAGCAGCAAGTGGAAAACCTAGCGAAGCAAAAACTGAAAGAATCATAGAAATTATCGCCAAAAAAAACATCGCTGATTTTATGGATGGCGATGAAGATGCCTTGGAATTTATTCAAACTTTGCTTTCCAAAGAACCGACCAAATTAGAATTATTATACCATGGACTACAAGTGATTGATAATTTCTCGCAAGATTTAGGACTTAATTTAGGCGAAAGTTTTCTGACTTGGTTGACTGGAGTTTTAGAAGATTTTGAAGTTCACGACACCGCCAAATTGGAAAAACGAATGAACCAACTTTCTCCCACCATCCAGTTTCGAAAGGATTCAAAAGATATTCAAGCATTTGAAGGGCGAAAAATTTCAGCTGAGTTGGCAATCATTGCTGCAGAGTTGACGACTGAAACCAAAGTCATTTTTCCTAGAATGCGAAATCTCTTTTTTAAAAATATAGATGAACCGAATCCAGCAAAATATGTTCGAGCATCCATGTCAATTCCACTTTTTTTCAAACCTTATGAAGTGACGAATTTACCTGCTGATGAAAATGCTATTATCCGTTGGAATCGAATTGGAAAACACCGTGGCGCTATTCCTGAAAAAGCAATCTTTGTGGATGGAGGAATTATGTCAAATTTTCCTATCGACATTTTTCATCTAAAAGGAAGTATTCCTTCTCGTCCAACTTTTGGAGTAAAACTAGGTTTGGAAAGAGTCAAAACTAACCACATCAATAATGTTGGAGATTTGTTGTACTCCTGTTTTGATGCCGCTCGGAACTTGCGTGATTTCGAATTTATCAAAGAAAATATGGACTTCCAAAGATTGGTTGCTTACATCGATATTCAAGATCAAAATTGGTTGGACTTTAATATATCTGATGAAAAGAAATTAGAATTATTTATCGCAGGCGCAAAAGAGGCTAAGAACTTTTTACAAAAATTCGATTGGGAAGGCTATAAAAAAATTCGAAAGACCATCAAAAAAACAGATTACTCTCCAAAGATTTTAGAAGGTTTACAAAAATCTTTAAATGAAATAATTGATGAAAAAAATCAGCCTACTACTACTAATGATATCAACGCACTAAAAGATCGACTTTTTTATTTAGGAAAAACTAAAAACTTACGAGCACTTTGGATTGATGATAATCCAAAACTAGTAAAAAAGGAAAGAGCCTTACTTCGAAAATTAGGAGTGCAATCTACTCTTGTTCTTTCGACTCAAGCGGCAAAGAATTATATTGAAAATAATGAAGATGAAATTGATTTTATCATTTCAGATATTAGTCGAAATGAAAACTTTACAGAAGGAATTGATTTTGCTAAACAATTATATAGCATCAATCCAAAATATAATCGCAAGGTAATTTTTTATATAACTGATTTAGATATTTCGAGAGGAGTTCCTGCCTATGCATTTGGTATTACTAATTCGGCGGTGGAGTTAATTCAGTTAGTGATTGATTTGGCTCAACGGAAAGATGGGGAATAAAGCAGGGCAGCCATACCCAAAAAAAATTCCTTAAACCATTTCTAAAGATGACTCTTCTAGGGTCTCTGAATTAGTTTTGGAAATGTTATTTTTTATATTTGGTTCTTTTGGTAAAGTAAAGGAAAAACAAGCGCCTTCTCCTTTTTTAGATTTCACCCAGATTCGTCCACCATGATCTTCCACTACTTTTTTGCAGGTAGCTAGTCCAATTCCAGAACCAGAGTACATCCCTCGATTATGCAACCTTTTAAAAACCACGAAAATATCTTTTTGATATTCATCATCGATTCCTATTCCTTGATCTTGAATGGAGATTTGATATTCACTACCTAAATCTTTAGCACTAAAGGTTATCACATTTCCATCTGGTTTTCCGAACTTTATCGCATTAGAAATTAAGTTTTGGAAAACCTGATTTAATTGGGTTGGTCGGCATAAAACATCTGGCAGAGGATTAATTATCACCTCACAGTTTTTTTCATCTAATTGAATCTTTAAACTATTTTTTACTAAGGTCGCTATATTTTCCAAATTGGATAATTCTCTTTCACTTTTATCAACACCTATTTTAGAATAATCTAGTAACCCATTTAATAAATCTCCCATCTGCTTAGTTCCATTGGTAATGAACGAACCATATTCGAAAACCTTTTTCTCAGTTTTATATTGTTTTAACTCTCGGAGGAGTAATTTCGTAAATCCATTGATATTTCTAAGTGGTTCTTTTAAATCATGAGAAATGATGTAAGCAAACTTTTCAAGATCTCGATTCGAGTCGGCTAATATTTGATTCTGTCTTAAAATTTCATCATTCTTTGCTTCCAATATTTCATTCTTTTCAAAGGCAGACTTATTCCTACTGTACATCAAAATCAAAAATAAAAGTGAAATGATAATTGCTCCACAAGTAATTGACATAGTGGTATTACTATTCGCTTTAATCAATTCTTTATTTTTGGTGAGTATAGTTATTTCATTTTCTCTTTCAATTTTGTGGATTTCAAAATCTTGTTTTAAACTCGACATCGTCTCCATCATCTCATTAGAAAATATGGAATCTTTTAGTGAAATATATTTGTCTGTATATTCCTTATATTTCGCAAATTCTTTTTGCTCATAGTAAATTTCCGCATATTTCTTTGTAGCATTTTTAATACTACTAGTTTGTCCTAACTCTACAAAAATATTATAACTTTCATCAAGAGTTAATAAGGCATCATCCAATTTGTTTTGTTTAAGGTGAAGATCTGACATTTGTTCCAAAGAGTACGCAGTCAATAATTTATTACCAATAACAAAACTTAAATCGTAGGCTTGTTTAAGGAAAAATTCTGACTCTTCAAATCTATCTAAAAGTCCTAAAGTATGTCCAGCATTGATTGATGCCCAAGCTAACTCTTCCTCATCTCCAATTTTTTTAGCTAGTTCAATACTTTCATTAATATATTCCAATGCCTTTTCAAAATCTTTAAGAGAAGCCCAAGTATTACCTAAGGCAGTAATCCCTAAAATGGTCATCTTTATATCGTTGATAGATTTCGCAATCGTGATTCCTTTTTCATAATGTTTTAAAGCTAATTCGCTTTGTCCCTGTGTTCCAAAGTTAGCCCCAAGGTCATAATGTAAATTCATCATGCCTGTAGAATCCGCAATATCAACATAATACTTAAGGGCTTCCATTTGATATTTATACCCTTCAGAGAATTTGTTTTTGAACACCAGAGTCATTCCAATTATTTGGTTAACCTCTGCCCTTAGTTTTAATTTTGAAGATGGAATTTTCGGTAAGATCTCGAGTAAAATAGAATAAGAATTTTGGATATCACCATTTTTGTATAGTGCTATTCCATAACCTATCGTAATCTTTGTAAAATTTTCGTTGGATATATTTTGAGTGTTACCAAACTCATAAGCTGCTTTGAAGATGTTTACAGCTTTATCAAATTCTTGATTTTTTTTCAACAAATCTTGCCCTATCGTATTTTGTTGTTCCAACCATAACATTGGAGTCTTAACGCTATCAACATCCATCCCATTAGAATTCAATGCTAATAGAGAAAGGAAGAAAAGAAAGAATTTGATAAGAATTGTTTTCATAAGTTTTTTAAAGAAATGCTAGGTATAGAAGCAGAGCTATTCAAAAAAATCAAATAGCTCTGCATTGGCGTTTTCAATTTTAATCTATTGCTAACACAAATAGCTTAGATTAATTAATATTGAATCCACCTATTTCTAGTACAACAATAATACGCGCCCCCTCCTTTTATCTTTGCACATTTATTTGCATCGATTACTTGGTCTAGGTTAAAAGTTAACGCTGAAATTTTTTTTGATAATTTTTTACTCATGGTTATGATTGTTTAAATGAACAAATATTTAAATGGTTATTAAAAGCATACCTTGGTGGAAGGGTAAAGTGGAGGAAGGATCATTTTCCAAAAAGCAAAAATGATTCCAAAAAAAATGATTGACTAAGAGGAGGAGAAAATGTTTTGTGAAAATCAATTTCGAAGACATTGATTCAATTGGAAGTTTGAAAAAAAGTGATGGAGGTATGGTTGGAAAGTTCAACATTATTGGAAAGTAATTTTTTATATCACTGACTTAAATATTTCGAGAGGAACACCTTTCCATACATTTGGTATAACTAATTCGGGGATAGAATTAATTCAGTTAGTGATTGACTTAGTTCGGTAAAAAAAAAGAATGAACTATTAGAATATATGCAATAAAATATTCTCTTGCTGTTGAATATATGGTTAAATAAATTGCTCCCAAAAAACAGACATAAATCTATGTATTCTTTGAAAATTCTATTATGTCTTGTTATCTTTAGTGGCAACGAGTAAGCTATCCTTTTTTGATAAATTACTGTGTTCTTATAAACGTTATATCTATTATATTTAAACAAAAAATTTACTAAGCATGACAAAACGAATACTCTCTATATTGATATTTTCAATAGCTTATATTGGAATAAATGCTCAATGCAATTTCCCCGAACCTCCAGGGCTTTCCTGTTCGACAGCACCAGTTTTTTGTCCATTGGTTACCTTCTGTTCAACTACCGGTCCAGAGAATTTGATAGACGAACCTACTTCTTTTTGTGGATCAGTTCAAAACAATCAATGGATTGGATTTATTCCTGCAACTGAAAATATGACTATTGAAGTCTCGGTAGGTTCATGCTTAGGTACAGGCTCAGGGATTGGATTACAAGCAATGGTCTTTAGTGAATGTGGAGATCCATGGGAAGGAGCTAGTAATTGCATGTATGAAGGCTCCCCTGGAGAAACAGGTGAATTAGTTATGAATAATCTAACCATTGGAAATACTTACTATTTTATGATAGATGGTTTTTCAGGAGATATTTGTGATTATAGTCTCACCGTAACTTCAGGATCAACCTCATCTGGAGGAGGAAATTTAGTTTCTGACGCTGGACCAGATATGGTAATTAATTGCAATGATCCTCAAGTTATTTTAGATGGAAGTAATTCAACTTATCCATCCAATAGTTCATTTCAATGGCTTAATCAAAATGGAGATGAATTAAATACAAACCTTACCTATACTGCTAATCAAAGTGGAACATATTATTTTGTAGTTTCGGAAAATGGTTCCGATTGTAAATCTGTAGATGAAGTGGTGGTTACTTCCGAAGGTATCTTTACCTTGGAATTAGGTAATGGAACATATTTAGCTTGTAATGGACCAACTCAAATTATTGGAGACACAATTCCAATGAGTTCTAATTATTCCTATACTTGGACAACTACCAATGGTAATATTATTTCAGGAGCAAATACAGAAAGTCCATTTGTGGATGCTATAGGCACTTACAATTTGACGATAACCAATAATATTAATGCTTGTACTTTTTCGGATGAAATTCTTATTTATTCATTTGATGATGTTTTAACTATTGATCCAGAGTACACTTTATCTTGTTTGAGTTCTACGACGAATTTATTTGCAATCTCTTTATTAGAATATAGTCCAAACTATACTTTTCTTTGGACGACTATAGATGGAAGTATTGTCGCAGGTGAAGAGACTCTTGCTGTTCCTGCTATACAAACTATTGGTACCTATACACTTTTATTGACAGATACTCTAGCTGGCTGTACAACCATGGGTAGTACAACAGTTATCGATCCTGGAAGTAGTCCAACCATCCAAATCAATCAATCAGGAGGATTCAACTGTACTAATAATTTCGTAATATTAGATGCAAGTAATTCTTATGCAGTAAACGGAGGAGAATTAATCTTCCAATGGTTAAATGATATTAATACTGTAATTTCTAATGACACTACATTGTCTGTATTTCAGCCTGGTATTTATACTCTAAGATTATTTGATTTAACTGGAGGTTGTATTTCTGAAGAAAGTATTGAACTAATTCAAGACAATACAGAACCAATATTCTCGCTCACTAGCAATTCATTGGAACTCAATTGTAATAACAATTTCACCTCTGAAGTAGCAGTTGTTCTTCAAAACCAAGGAGAAATGACCTACGAATGGACAGGACCGAATAATTACTCATCAACAGATTCTGCTATAATAATTTCAGGAAATGTGGAAGGTATATTTGAAGTAATTGTTACCAACCAGAACAATAGTTGTATCGCGTCGCAAACTGTTGAAGTATTCAATAATGGTTTTGATATGGAATTGAATATTTCTCAAGCCAACTGTGATGTTCAAGATGGAACAGCTTCCATTTCAACATCCCTTGTTAATCCAGCCTTTGCCTGGAGTACTGGTGAAACGACTAATAGCATTTCAGGATTAGCTCAAGGATGGTATTCTGTTACATTGACGGACTTAGATAATAATTGTAGTAAGCATCAAAACTTTTATATTGATGAGGATATTTCTTGCAAAGTCTTAATCAGCGGATATATTGTCAATGATCCAGATACAACATGTACTTACGATATTTCTTTGGAAGGTATAGAAATGGTCATGGTAAAATTACAACCACTAGGAATTTATACTTTAACGGATTCTACAGGATATTATGAATTTGTAGTCGATGATGGTACTTATTCTGTGGAATATATTGGAAGCGCAGAAGTGAATCTTCTATGCCCAGCTTCAGGCAATTATAATGTTACCTTAAATGGAAATGGAACAACTTCAGAGGACAATCATTTTTATGTTGTTCGGAAGGAATTTGATCTATGCATTTCAAAATTTACTGGATTGGCAAGACCAGGGTTTAAACAATTTAACTGTATTCAAATATGTAATTTTAGTGATGATGTAAAAGATGCCGTAGCAACTTTTGTCCATGATCCTATTTTTTCTAATCAATCTCCATGGCCTGAAATATTTCCAGCCAATGGAAATACGATAGCTCCAACTTATAATTATGATGCTACCAGTAATACTTTTTCTTGGGATTTAAATTCTCTTCAACCCGGTGAATGTAGAAAAATAATGTGGCGGATGACTGTCCCTTCCTCTACTCCTCTTGGTACTATAATCCATTCAGAAGCCAAAGTAAATCCAATCATTGACGATGCTAACCCTATAAATAATTGTCTCGCATGGGATAGAACCGTTACCGGATCTTATGATCCTAATATAAAAGAAAACTTTGTTGGAGAAACTACTTTTGGAGGATCAATTTATGAAGATGATACCACTATGGATTATGTAATTCATTTTCAAAATGTTGGTACTGATACTGCTTATACTGTCGTGGTTCGAGATACATTAGATGATGCACACTTAGATGTTACAACTATTCGAGGATTTAACGCTAGTCATAATATGCAAGTAGAGTTTGAAGGAACGAATGTTTTGATCTTTACTTTTGAAAATATTTACTTGGTTGATAGTTTAACAAATGCAGAGGAAAGTCAAGGTTGGGTAAGTTTTAATATAGATTTATTTCCAAACCAAGCTGTGGGAACAGAGATAATTAATCAGGCATCTATTTATTTTGATTACAATGAACCAATAATTACAAATGAGGTAGTTAATAATATAGATGTTCATTTTTACAAAATAGAAGGGACTGTCAAGACCGAATATGGCGATGGCATTGCAAATGTAAATGTATTGTTAGAGGGAAATATAACTTCCTCTTTAATTACTAATTCCTTAGGTGACTTCTCATTTGAAGAATTAACTCCTAATGAGAATTTTACTTTAAATTTCGAAAAAGATACCAACCCTTGGAATGGAGTTACCACGCAAGACATCGTATTTATTCGTAAACATATCTTAGGATTAGAAACGCTAGATTCTCCTTACAAGTTATTGGCTGCTGATGTAAATAATTCAGGAGATATAACAGCATTGGATATGGTGCTTATTCGATCCTTGATATTGTTGAATATAACAGAATTCCCCGATAATGAATCATGGAAAATTATTGATGGAAATTTCGTTTTTGCAAATCCAGCTCAACCTTGGGCTAGCATTATTCCTCAGGAAATTGCTATCAACAACTTAGATTCCAATCGTGATCATAATATGATTGGAATCAAAATAGGAGACGTTAACAATTCAGTTCAACCTTGGAACTTATTAGATGCAGAAACACGAGAGCGAGATGGAATCTTAACTTTAAGTACTCATAATCAAAATTTTAGCGCAGAAGAAATCGTCATCATTCCAGTCCACGCAAAAGACTTTAATGAAATGGTCGCTTATCAATTCACTATTGGATTTGATGAAAAAAAATTAAGTTTTGCAGGTTTTGAAAAAGGAGTTTTAGAAACTATGACAGAACAAAATATTGGAACTCGATTTTTGGAGAATGGAAAATTGACCGTTGCTTGGGCTACCTCTGAAGAAAGAAATATTACGGAAGAGGAACCATTATTTTTACTGAAATTCAAAACACAACAAAAAGGAAACTTAGATGAAACTTTAAAAATTAATTCTTCCAAAACAGAAGCAGTTGCTTATAATGAAGAGGGAAATATTTTTGATATTAATCTATTATTTGAAGGAGAAATGGAAACTTCAGATTTACAAATTTTTCCAAATCCAACGAACGAAAATATTTTTGTGAATTTGAATTTAGAAAAAACAACTTTGATTCAATTAGACATCTTCAACACTTTTGGACAATTAGAAAAATCTGTACTTCCAAATACTATTCAACTCAATGGTTTTTTCCAACAAAAGATAAGTGTGAAAGAGTTTTCACCAGGTACTTATTTTATAAAAATGAAAATAGGCGAAAAAATTATTGTCCGTAAATTTATTGTAATATAAAATTCAAAATCTTATTTACACTTAAATCGTGTCAGGGATAAATCCTTGACACGTTTTTTTTTCAAAAAAAAAGGGAAAGTAGAGAAAGATGAAAGTAAAACATCAATTACCTAAAAAATAAAAAAAGGTAGTCTCATCATTGAGTAAAGTTCAGTCCTCCCATGTTTCAAAAATCTAGAAGAATTTTTATTAATAAAATGCATATTGATAAACCACTAAAAAAAGAAAAAGCACCCTGTTGTCAGAGTGCTTTTCAAATAACCTATTTAAAATCAAATCACATTTCTTACCAAGAAATATCGTCTTCTGATTCAATCTCCTTCTCCTCTACTACTTCTTCTGACGATGTTTCAGTTGTTGTTTCAGTTGTACCACCCTCTGTTTCTGCTTCAGGTTCAACATAGGTACCTGCGTCCATAGCAGCTCTTTTTTCTTCCCACTCAGCTTGTCTTCTGTCAAATTCTTCATAGTCATAATCAGGCATCAAATCAGTTTTGATATAATTGATCGCCTCATCTAATCCACCTTGAAATCTGTTGAAGTCTTCTCTGTAAAGAACAATTTTGTGCCTCTCATATCCATCACCATTGATTCTTCTGGTGCTTTCGGTGAGAGTTAGGTAATAATCATCACCTTTTGTTTGGCGCACATCAAAAAAATAAGTTCTTCGCTTACCAGCTCTTACTTTCTTGGAAAACACACTTTCGAACTTTTTTTGGTTTTCGTTATCCACGATTCGTTAGTTTGGTTGAAAAAATAGTTTTCAAATATAATCTATTCTCTACAAATGTAAATATTTGAACTTAAAACAAAAAAAATATGACACTTTTATTTCTTACTCTTCTAATCGTTGTTTTTCATACATTTCGAAGTAAAATCCTTTATTATCCAAAAGTTCATCATGTGTTCCTACTTCTGAGATACTTCCATCTTCCAAAACAATTATTTTATCAAAGTTCAAAAGCCCATATATTCTATGGGTAATGGTGATACTGGTTCGATCTGCAATTGCACCATTTATATAACCAAGTATCTGTTGTTCGGTGTTAGTATCGACTGCTGAGAGGCAATCATCAAGAATGACAATATCTGGATCTTTAATAAATGCACGAGCTATTGAAATCCTCTGCTTTTGTCCACCAGAGAGGGTTACACCTCGCTCTCCCACCATTGTATCAAAGCCTTCTGGCAAAATCGCAATGTCTTCATAGATAGCTGCATACTTAGTATACTCCTCAATTTTTGCTTGACTTGCTTCTCGGTTTCCAAAAGCAACATTGCCTCCTATCGTATCTGAAAAAAGGAAAACATCTTGTGGAACATATCCAACTCGTTCTCGCAAATTAGCCAAATCCATTTTTTCAATAGACGTTCCATCAATCAATATTTCTCCTGAATCAATATCATACATTCTCACTAAAAGATCCGCAATGGTCGTTTTTCCAGATCCCGTTTTTCCAATAATGGCCATTTTTTCTCCTCGCTTCAAATGGAAAGAAACATTTTTTAATCCAACAATTCCTGAATCAGGATACGTAAAAGAGACATTTTTAAATTCGATGTCTCCTTCCAATCTTTTTGGAATTCCATTTTTTATGGGATTAATAATATCAGGTTTGATTTCTAAAAATCCATTAATCCGACTTTGGGAAGCAGCAGCTTGTTGGATAATCGAAGTCACCCAGCCCACCGCAGTAACTGGCCAAGTCAACATATTTACATAAATCACAAACTCCGCAATATTCCCTGGAGTCACCGTTCCACGAGCCACTAAAACTCCTCCCATAAATACTGTCAAAATATTACTGATTCCAATTAAGAGAACCATCAAGGGGAAAAAGAAAGCATTCGTCTTAGCAAGGTCAAGCGACTTATCCATATAAGTTTGGCTTTCTCCCAAAAAGAATTTTCCCATCTGCGCTTCTTGCACATAAGATTTGACGACTCGAATTCCAGAGTAAGCTTCTTGAGCAGTACTATTTAAAGTCGCTAGTTGGACCTGAATGCCCATACTTTTTTTATTGATTAAATTACTAACATAATAAATTGAAATCGATAAAATAGGCATCGGAGCCAAAGCATATAAAGTCAACTCAGGACTTACGCTCAACATCGATATCACCACCATGATGACCAACGTCGTCAAATTAAATCCATATAAAATTGCTGGGCCTACATACATTCTCACCTTAGTCACGTCTTCTGTGATTCGAGACATCAAATCGCCCGTATTATTTTTTTTGTAAAAAGCGAGACTTAGGTTTTCGTAATGTTCAAAAATTTCTTTTCGCATATCATATTCAATCAACCTTGACATTACGATAATCGTCTGCCGCATGAAGTACATAAAAACACCTTGAATCACAGCTAGAATCAAAACCAACACTCCAAAAAATAAAAGTGTTTTTCCAAACTCTTGAAAGAAAGTAGTTTGCAAATCAAACCCATCGTACAAATGAAATATTTGCAAATTATCGACTACCAAGTCCAATGCATTCCGAACCATTTGAGGCTTGAGTACATTAAAAAAGTTAGCAGCGGTGACCATCAGGAAACCTATTAACAAGTGCCATTTGTATTTAAAAAAATATTTATTGAGGACAAATAATGGTTTCAATAGTTTGAAGTTATTTTGTAGGAAATTAAGAACTAAGAAATGGTCAAATAAAAACTTATAAAGTTTTTGGGAAATTATGCTGAATTTAGACAAGGCAAAAAGCGCAGGCAACCTTCTGGTTGACGAGCATTTTAACGAAGAATAAATTTAGAAGAATTCTCAAAATGTTATACGTTATTGTTTACCTATTCCTGAACACCCTTTTTTTGAAAGGGTTCAAAGGTAAGCAACAGTCTAATAATAAATGAACAAATTTGGTGGTATATTTTGACATAGAAATATATGTAAACAAATGATGCATCTTTTAAATTATGGTCTTTTTTGAAATGAACTAGTCTTTTTCTTAAAGTTGTATGTTAATTGTCATATAGAATCTCGAGGTTTTTTTATATTTGTTATGTTATGTTTTTTTATTATTCTAGAAATTCTCCTATCATGAAAACAAAAATTCTTACTATATTTTTATTTCTATCAATTCCTTTTTTAGGATTTTCTCAATCTTATGATGACTGCGGAACTTCCATTGTTGAGCAATCAACCACCTATGACTTTGTTCAGAAACAACGATCACAGACCATTGTAAAAACTAGAACGGCTGCGGCTGATGTGCCTGTCAAAATTCATATAATTGGAGCGACAAATGGTGCATTCGCGATTGATTCATCTGATGTATTTGATGAGTTAGCTATAGTCAATGATTTGTATGCAGAAGCAAATATTCATTTTGTCCAATGTGGAATTATTAATTATATCTATGATAACGACTATGTAACATTTGTAAAAAATGCAGATGAAGGCATATGCGATATTAATGATAATCCTACTGCGATTAATCTTTACTTTGTTCCAAATTTGATCAAAATTGTGAATGGTGTAGAAGAGGATCTTTGTGGTTATGCTTATAATTTTGATATAAAAAGTAGACTAGTCATGGACAAAGGTTGTTCCACTAATGGAAGTACTTTGGCTCATGAATTAGGACATTCATTTTCTCTTTTACACACCCACTCCACATCGAATGGTGATGAACATGCCAATGGAACAAATTGCTCCATCGCAGGTGATCTATTATGTGATACCCCAGCAGACCCTAAGCTATCTAACGATCTTGTCAACACTTCTTGTGAGTACATTGGAACTGAATTAGACAATCAACAAAATCCTTACAATCCAGATCCTGAGAATATCATGTCTTATTCTCGGAAGTCTTGCAGGGTTCATTTTTCTCCAAAACAATTATTACAAATGGAAGATTTTCATTTGTTGGAAGGAGGATTTTTGGAATGTGATCCAGAGGCAACTCCAAATGATAATCTAAGTCAGGTTGCTCCAATCGAAGTCTATCCAAATCCAAGTGATGCTTCTATTTTTATTAAAAATATTCCCGCTGGAGTGAGTTTGGAATTGATTGATTTGCAAGGGAAAATAATTTGGGAAAACCGAGTTGAAAATGAAACCATCAACTTGGAGATTCCTTTATTTAAAAATTTAGCCAAAGGAATTTATTTCGTCAAAGTAAAAAATAAAAATTCCACTTCGACTCACAAAGTCGTACGTATGTAATTTTAACTTTTCTAAAATCGGACAATTCTTATTCTAATTTTTTCTATTCACCAAATTAACCTTTTTTAAAAATGAAAAAAAATTACACTTTCCTAAGTCTAGTAATTGCAATGTTATTTGCAAACGTATTAACAGCTCAAACCTTTGTAAAAAGTGATGCAACTGGAGCTAACGATGGAACCTCTTGGGCCAATGCCTATTCTGATTTAAGTGATGCACTTAATAATTCTGCCCCTTTAGATGAAATTTGGGTCGCAGCAGGAACCTACAAACCTGGAGGAGCGACTCCTGATACTGCTTCCTTTTTTACCTTCCCACATGACTTATTATTGTACGGTGGATTTGCGGGAACAGAAACAATGTTGTCAGAAAGAGATTGGGCAGCAAATGAAACTATTCTTTCAGGTGATCATCTTGACAATGATGTAGATAATGATTTTGATACCTTTCGAGATGACAATTCATTACATGTCATGTGGTTAACCGATACCGTTACTACTGCTTCTACGGTTGATGGTTTTACCGTAAGAAATGGAGATACTTCTCCTGGGGCAGCATCTGGCGACGATAGAAGAGGAGGAGGAATATTTACCTATGGAGCACCAGCGATTCGAAATTGTTTGTTTACTCAAAATAATGGATATTTTGGAGGTGGCCTTTATCCAAGAGGCTCAACTACAGCGACGGGAGTGATTATTGAGAATTGTGTTTTTGAAAATAACGCATCAGGCCGCCAAGGTGGAGGAATTTATTTGTTAGCAGGAGCTGCTGCAACCATAAGTGATTGTACCTTTTCAGGAAATACTGCAGCTAATCGTGGTGGAGCAATTTACAATAATCTAACTGCTAGTAGTATTATTAATTGCACTTTTTCATTTAACTCCGTTCCTTCTTCTGCAGGAGGAGCATTAATGATTAGAAATGGAAATGATGATACCTTTGACCCAGTTAATATTGTTAATTGTACCTTTGAAAATAACGAATCTGGCTTTGGTGGAGCGATGGGAGTTTATGATTCTAAAACAATAGTTAATGTTACTGATTGTGATTTCATAAGTAATACCGCAGTTACTTCTGGAGGAGCAACAACTAATGGATTTAGAGCTACTTCTAATTTTACAAACTGTAACTTCTCTCAAAATGAAGCAAGGTTTGGAGGGGCTATTTATTCTCAAAATACTAATGCAACTATCAACATTAATAACTGTGATATCTCCTTCAATGAAGGAGAACGAGGTGGTGCAATTAATATTGGCAATGGTGATAATATTGATAGTCTAGCTATTCCTATTTTGACAATTGAAAATTCAAAAATTCAAAATAATAATGCCATAGAGCAAGGAGGTGGAATTAATCTAGGAAGTGCAAATGCAGTTTTTAGCAATGTGCTTTTTGATGCTAATCTAGTTCTAGATGCTAATTCGATTGGTGGTGCAGTTTCGATAAATACAAGTGATACGATATTTGCTACGATAGATTTTATTAACTGTACTTTGGGAAATAATATAGCGGCTATCGGTGCCGGAATATCTCATTGGATTGAAGGAGACACCAGCTCCTCTATATTGACTTTACAAAATACAGTTTTTAATAATCCAGATGGCAATGATTATGAAATCGAAGCAGGTGAACCAACCCTAGTTTCCAATGGAGGTAACTTAAGTGCCGACCTTAGCTTGTTTGATAAATTAACAGCAATGAATGACTTAGTTGGTGAAGATCCATTATTTGTAGATCTTCTTGATCAAGATTACCACCTCGCCAATGGAAGTCCATGCATTGATGCTGGAATCGAAGCAGATGCCCCAACTCTCGATATTGAAGGATCTCCACGAGTAGATGGAGTAGATATGGGAGCTTATGAAAATCAAAAAGTAGTGTCCGTTTCTAATTTACCAAATACTTTAGGCACCTTAGATATTTTCCCAAATCCAGTTCAAGATGATTTAAATTTTACTTTTGAAAGTTCATTTAATGGTAACTTGGATATTCTGATTACAGATATGAAAGGACATCTTGTCATGAATTTTGTCATCGATAAAAACACAGAAAAAATGTCACGTGTACACAATGTTACAAAACTACCAAGAGGAGTTTATCAATTGACTATTTCAAATGGAAATGAGTTGACGACTAAAGCTTTTGTAAAATAATATTTTTTTGTCCTAAAATTAAGAAACGCCAAATCCTTCCATCGAAGCATTTGGCGTTTTTTATTTCAGAACAAAATTCAGGACATCATTTCAAGAAAACTAAACAACATTTGCAGCCACCAATTCTTTACCCTTCTCCTCCCCTAAAGCCGAAGAAATAGTAAAATAAAAAGTAGTTCCTTTCCCCTCTTCACTTTCAAAAGAAATATCACCACCATGCTTCTCTACAATTTTTTTGCAGATCGCTAAACCCATTCCGGTTCCTTCAAATTTATCTTTGGTGTGCAATTGTTTGTAGGGCTTAAAAATCTTTTCACGGTATTCAACTGGAATTCCGATACCATTATCTTGAATGGTAAATTTCCAAAATCCATTTTCTGGAATACAATTAATACTGATTTCTGGAGTCCTGTCCGTCGGCATAAATTTCAAACTATTGGCTATTAAGTTTTGAAAAACTTGTCTAACCTTTGTTTCATCTATCATTATTTTTGAAGGCAAATTACCCACCTTGATTTTTGCCTCTTTCTCTTTAATCGAGAAATTCAAATTAGCTAAAACTTCTTCTATCAAGTGATTAGCATTGTTGGCGGTCAAATTCATTTGCAACGAATTGACTTGAGAATAAGTCATTAAATCATCCACTAAATTCCACATTAATTTAGCGGCATTACTAATCATATCAAGGTATTCCAATTCATTCTCGTTCAATTTATCTTTTGCTCTTCGCTTCAATAAACTAGAAAAACTTCCAACTGTTCGCAAGGGAGATTTTAAATCGTGCGATGCAATGTGAGCAAATTGTTCCAATTGAATATTGGATTCGATATATTTTTCGAGGATCATATTTTTCTTTTCCAATTCCCCCTCTGCCATTTTTTTTGCTCTGAAATTTTTATATATGACAAATGCAGCGAGACCTAAAATCAAAAAACCAACGATTAGAAAGATTGAAATCAATCGTTGAAAATCCAACTTTGCCTGCCAAGATAATTTGTCTTTCTCTTGTTGAATAATTTGCGCTCGTTTTTGTTTTTCCAACTGGTATTCAAAATCTTTTGACAATGGAATTTTCATTCTACTTTCATTAAAAAGACTGTCTCGATAAGTTTTGTTGAGTTCTAAATATTCAAGACTTCTCTCAAATTGATTGATAGCCTTATAGTTTTTATATAAAATTTTTGAAGCATCAGAGAGGACCACAAGGTGTTTATTTTTGTCTGCCTCTTCGTAAGCAATCTTTGCCAATTGAATACTTTTTTTATATTCTTTTTTTCGAAGATACATTTCAGCAGCAAGTAAATTTGCATTCATCAATTCCGCTCTATTTTTATTCATTGTAGCGAATTGTTTACCCAGTTTATTGTTTTGCTCGGCGAGTTCAAAATTTTCTAAGTTAATATGACAAGCTGCAATATTATTATAAATTACAGGAATGGGATGATTGAAACCAGTATTTTTTGCATCCTCGAGCGCCAAGTATAATATCTGAATAGCTTTGTCATAATTCTCTTCGTCCAAGTAAGTTGAACCAATATTTAGATTAACATTTATGATCTGTAAACTATCTTTATCTATTTGATATGATTGACTTGCCTTCTCATAATATTGATAGGCTTTCTCGTAATTTTGATTTTCCTTATAGATATTTCCAATATTATTATTGGCCATTCCAATGTAGCGATGCAGCTTAAGTTCCTCATAAATCTCCAACGCATTATAATAATATTGAATACCTTGAGCATATCGAAATTGCTCGATATAAACATTTCCCAAATTCAAATTGCAATGGGCAAAACCAGCTTTATATGTAGCTTTTTCATAAGCTTTAATTCCTTCCTGATAAAAAACCTCCGCTTCTTTATAATTATTTTGATGTAATTGAATTGTACCTAAATCTTTAAAACAATCTCCTAATTCTTTGTGATTTTTATTTTGAGAAAAATACTCTTTAGCTTGGTTGAGGTAAGCAATTGATTTTTCAAAATCAGTAATGAACAGATGCGCTCGCCCCATCAAATATAAACTCCTGGCTTTTTGTTTTGGAAAATCTTCAATTCTAGAAGAGTTTAAATTTTCACTTAAAAAGCCAATAGATTTATTGACATTATATTTGAAATTATACTCTGCTAAATTATTCCTAGCATTGATTTTTTGCTCTTCAGAAACACCCGACTCCAGCACAGTTTCTAAACTATCTGAATTAGTTGAGTAAAAAGCAGTCAAATTTATATTGAAAGAAATAAGAAAAAACAGGAAAAATATAGAGTGATAAGTCATTTTTATAAAAATTGAATTAGTCACCAATGAAAGGGGAAAATAACTAATGATTTAGTCAAATTCATCTGTGGAAAATTTTAAAAAATCTCTATAATATATTTACTAAATTTAGTGCCTAAAGTTGTTTTTCGGGTATTTTCAGCTAATTAAGGCAGTTTTTTTTAACATAAATATTAAAATCATGGGTTGGAAAGCATCAATGCTAATCATTCAAAATACTTCAGGAGTAAAAACTGCAGAAGAAGTTATTGAAAAAGTGGAACATGAGTACTACAAATTGGCAGGTGAAACGACCTTGGAAAGTTGTATAAATCCTAGAGACAAATCGATTTATATTGGATTTTACAATGATAATATTATCGTAACAATGGATGCCGAATATGTCTTAATGTCAATTATTGAAGGAGGAGGAAGCCTGGAAGATCGACTTCATGAATTGAATCCAGGTGGAGAAATCATGGGTGTTTTCTGTCAAAGTACCACCAATATGCATGGCTACTTTTTGAATAAAAATGGCGAACGAGTGCGCCATAAAATGATTTCATTTGAAGGATCTCGAATGGAATCAGGAGAAAGATTTGAGGAAGAAATAGAGATTTACAAGAATGCAAAAACAGATGAAAATGGAGTAGAATATTGGCCCTATGGTGAAAATGAAAGTGGTCGCTATGAAGAAAATCAACTGATGGAAAATTTCACTTTTGGAGTAGCAAAAAGATTATTAGGGGTTCAATTGGATCATACTGAAGGAGAGGAATTAATGTTCCATGTAAAATTTAAAAAGTTCGTTAAAATAGAAGAACCAACTCCTGCAGCTGAAAAGTCAGTAAATACCCCAAGCGAAAAACCAGCACCTTCTGATACAACAAATACAACTTATCAACGACCTGAAAGAACCACAGAACGAAAAAAAAGAACGACTCCCCTATCAACTGAACAAAGCGCAGCAAAGAATTTTGAAGCTCCTAGTTCACATCCTGAACCAAAGCCAATTTCTTCTAAAACAACTCCTCCAAAACCAAA
Source organism: Saprospiraceae bacterium (assembly GCA_045104975.1). Classification (GTDB taxonomy): domain Bacteria; phylum Bacteroidota; class Bacteroidia; order Chitinophagales; family Saprospiraceae; genus CAJQQY01. Next base: position 34,952 of record JBGCCY010000033.1, on the reverse strand, counting down.
AAATGAAAATGGATTAAATCTTTCTTGGTCTACGATTGCAATGTTTATAGCAGGATTGTATTTACTTTATAAACTTTTGAATTAAAAAAAATATTATGGAAAGGTACGCAGCAGCTTTAACCTATGCTATTCCTGGATTTGTACTTCTGGTCATTATCGAAGCAATTGCTGCTAGGATCATGGGGCAAAAAGTTAATCAGGCGATGGATACCATTTCAAGTTTAAGTTCAGGGATGACCAATACATTGAAAAATTTATTAGGATTATCATTTGTTCTAGTTACCTATGGATGGATGGAATCTAGGTTTGGAATTTTTGACATTCAATCCAAGGCTTGGTTATACGTCATTACATTTATTGGGATTGATTTTGCAAGTTATTGGTCGCATCGATTTAATCATTCCATCAATATTTTTTGGAATCGACATATCGTACATCATTCGAGTGAAGAGTTTAATTTGTCTTGCGCTTTGCGTCAAGAAATTTCTGCTATCGTTGGAATTTATTTTTTCTTATACATTCCCTTAGCATTTATTGGAATCCCTCACGAAATTATTTTAGTGGCTGCACCGATACATTTATTTGCACAATTTTGGTATCACACTCGTCTGATAGGTCGAATGGGTTTTTTGGAAAATATACTCATGACACCTTCTCACCATCGAGTGCATCATGCAATTAATGATATTTATATTGATAAAAACTTCTCTGCAATATTTATTTTCTGGGACAAATGGTTTGGTACATTTCAAGAAGAATTGGCAGAGGAACCTCCTGTTTATGGCACATTAAAACCTGCCAATACCTGGAATCCAGTTTTGATAAATTACCAACATGCTTGGCAAATTTTTAAGGATGCTTGGCGAACCAATAATTGGGCAGATAAGATTAGAGTTTGGTTTATGCCCACAGGTTGGCGGCCAAAAGATGTGCAAGAAAAGTTTCCAATCACTATTGAAGAGGTACATACTCGCGCAAAATATGATTCCAATCCTTCTGATTTTTTAAAAGGATGGTCATGGTTCCAATTAATTTTCCACAATCTATTGATGTATTTTTTATTGACACAGTTTGGAAAACTGGAAGCTGTTGGCATTGTATGGTACTCTATCTTTTTATTTGTTTCAATATTTTCATACACTACTTTGATGGATCGTCATGTCTTTGCTGTACCTGCTGAAGTTGTTAAATTAGCTATTGGTTCTTGGATTATTTATCAAATTGGAGGTTGGTATAATTTGGATGAGATTATTTCAGGAGGGTCAACTCTAGTGATGATTTATTTAGGGGTATCCATGTTATTGACCTTTTATTTTATTCTTTTTGAAAGAGTTAGAAATGAGAATGATGTAAGCATATCCATCTAATATCATTAGCTACAAAAGATTAATTTGTATTCTCTTCAACAGAATTTGCAAATTATTTTGGGGTATTACAAATACTTTGTATATTTGAAGAGTATATATAATTATTTTCCAATCTGACCTTAATTTTCCCACGAATATTTCAAAAAGTAAAACGTATTGACTTGTCAATACTACATAATAAATTTACCTTCAATAAAACCAAAAGAATAAAGAAGTATTCCCAATAACCGTTTAGTAGAGTCAAGGCTATGCCCAATCTTAGTTCTTGGCTCTCTTTTTTTAGGAAAAAAAATAGAGGTTATCCATAATTATGGATAACCTCTATTTTTATTTTATTTATGGAGGGCTAATTTATAGTCTTATAAATTTCACCACTTTAGTAATATTATTTTGATTTGTTTGCAAAAAGTAAGCTCCTCTATTTAAATTATTTATATCGATAGAGAAATTATTTTTACCTTTTTCAACTTGAACTTCTTGGTAATCGATAGTTTTACCTGCTAAATCTGTAATTCGATATTGCACCTTCCCTTTTGTAACGGCATTATATATCAATGAAAATTCATCATTGCCAACTGGATTAGGAAAAACATTTACAGAAACTATGCTTTTTGAAATTACTGATACTTGTATTATATCAGAATAAGTGAATTCACCATTAAAATCAGTTTGCATCAATCGATAGTAATTTACACCATCAAAAGGAGTATAATCAAAATGAGTATAATCATGTGCTCGATCTGAGGTTCCAGCTCCATTTACTTTGGCAATTGATTCAAAATTAACTCCATCTTTAGATCTCTCCAATGTAAAAAAATCATTATCTACTTCTGATTCTGTTCGCCAAGAAAGTTCGACTGCTTCATTTTTTAAATTTCCTCTAAAAGAAGTAAGTTCTACTGGAAGTCCTCCTACTCCATCTACAACTAAAGAGTAATCTTCAGCCTCTCCAAAACTATAACTCCCACAAGGAGCAGTAGGCGCACCTCCATTCGCTAAGATAATACGCATAATTGTTGTTCCAGAAATTGCCGTAGCAGGGACTGTTATTGATCCTGTATAACAAGGACTTGGAGAAATAGTTGAATTTAACATTTGTTCACCTGCATCGTCAAAATCTCCATCAATATTCCAGTCTACCCAAATCTCAAGAAATCGAGTATTACCAAGGTTTCTGCAAGCAGTAAAAGAATAGGTACTTTCTGCTGTAACGGCTGCACTTAAATTAGTAAAGATTTGATGACTGGTCGCATTACAATCTGTGTTTAAGTTATTTATTTCGTTAGCTCCACCATCACCATCCATAGAAAAGTCATCCAAAATAGAATTTACTCCTGTACAAGGAGAAAAATAACTAGGTGAACAATAAATTAATCCAGTAGTAACAGATGCTACATTACTGTAATTATCGCAAGCAGAAGCAACAGGGCGAACTCTATAATAATATGTAGTATTATTAGCAATATCCTCTGTATCTGTAAAAGAAGTTATGTCTTCCCCCACGCCACCATAGATGATGGGTAAGAAACCATCTGTACTTGAAGTAGAAGATCGTTCAATTATATAACCTAATTCATTACTTGCATTATCTGTCCAAGATAAATCTATCTGGCTACCATTTAAGGTTGCCGTCATCCCTGTTGGTGTAGTCACCGCTGAAGCAGTACAGGAATAATTATAAGCAGTATGCCCCTGTCTTGTAACTAGTCCTGCAGCAATTCGAGTAAATTGACCTGGAGTAAAAACACCACCACATTGATCTGGATAATATGACATGATATTATTAACAGCTGAAACAGGTGTATAGGTTACTCCCAAATCATCTTGTTCTGAACCTGTATAAGAACATGTACCAAAATTAAAATTGGCATTATCATACCTAGGGTCTGCATCCGTATCGCAAAGGAAATCTCCATCAGTATCACAATTGGCATCAGTTCCTGTTCGAACTACACGTTCAGCATTAGAATTTAAAGGCCCAAATTCTGTTCCATTATGAGTATGTGCCAAATTAAAATAGTGTCCTAACTCATGCGAAAATGTACTGTTGGGTGCATTATTTGCAACACTATTAATCATGAAAATCCGATTAGCTTGAAGACTATTAAAAGGATAACGAGCATACCCTGCAGCATTGACACCACTACTTGTAACAATGGAATTCATAAAGAAAACATTTATCGCATCGGTAACTTGTACAGGTGTACAGAAAGCAGTTTCGGAATCGCCTTCTTGGGCATTAAAATTATACCAGTCAGAATTGTTGACATAATTAATACCATCACATACATAAAACTCAATATCTGCATCATAATAAACGTAATTCAAATTAGCCATGGCAATCGCCAAGTCACCAAGTGACAATCCGCCTGAACCATCATCTTCACGAATGATGTGAATTTTCATAGGAAGACAATCAGTTACATTATTTCTTTGAGCAGCAAGTTGCTGTTCATTAGAAATGATATCCATCATATTTTGAAGAGTATGTTCATCAGGCTCAGGAGTTCCGCATCTTTGTTTATCATTTTCCAATGGAGCAATGGCTGGATCTATTTCAACTTTTGGTGCAATGCTTTGCGTAAATCCTTGGAATGAAAAAGAAAAGAATAAGGTAAAAAGTAGTAGGTAACGAATCATGATTAGTTAGTTGAATGGTTAAAGAATGCAATTAATTGCATTCTGATTATCTAAATAAAAAAGGTGAAGAATTACGATTAAGGAAGTTTTAGAAACTATGTAGATGTATATGGGGAATTTTACTTATTAGTTTTTAACTATTATAAAGATAATTATTTTATTTAAAAGATCAACTTAACTTTTAAAATTATCCATCGTACATAGATTAAGAAAGAGAAATTTTTCCATTTTGATTTAAAAATTCCTACTCCTTAGTTTGCACCAAAATGAATTGTCCTAAAAAAGAAATAAATATTCAAACAACCGTTTCAGTTTTTACAGGCGAAAATAATATTCAATTGCCAGTTCAAAATTGGCCCAGCGGAGTTTATTATTTACAAAATATTCAAAATCAAACGATCAAAAATATCAAGTTTGTAAAATGAATTAATCGGGTTTCTATGCTCAAAACATCTCTAGATATTACTTTTTTTAAAATATTTTTCACTTTTTCCGCATTTAACTACACTTAGTAATCTTATTAGATATATTTTTAATATATTTATCCAATTAACTAATCTATAAAAAATTAGCTTTTAAATTATTAAGGGTCATCTGGATCTTATCTATTTATTTAAAATCCATTCCCTACGTTTATTAAAAATTTTGTTAAAAAAATTCCCCAATCTTAGTTCTTGGCTCTCTTTTTTTAGGAAGAATATTCAAAGGTTCACTTTCTATGAAAAATCATTTATAAATATTGTAGTTGATTAAATATAAAATAATCCGTTACGTTTTTTAGCAATTGATTTTAAAAAGAATTCACGTCTTATATTTTTAAAGTTAATTAAGAAGACTGAATTTAATTTTTTCAAAAAATGATTTGGAAAAGTAAGGGCAGTTATTGATTTCTCATAGTTGAATAAAATCAAAACAAAATGATCAAAAAAATAACTCTAAATAACACTTGCATTTTTGGTACTGCATCAAACCTACTCAAAGGGAAAAAGAGGCGACCAAAATTGATAGTTCTTATTTCATTTTCTTATTGAATTAAAGATAATGTTAGTTCATTTTCGGCGATCATATTCACACCAATCTTATCATCTAAAACCACTCATTTTTTAACCTAATATTTCTACCATGAATAAGCATTACGCCTTTGTGTCCTTAATTTTTCTAATCACTTGTATTGTGGGAAATTCATCTGGTCAGGTACCAGAAGGATATAAGCGAAACTTGAATCAATATCAGGAAGTGACTATTGATGTTACATCGTTGAAAAACGAAGTAGCTAACGCCCCTATGAAAGGTCTGATAAAAGAGAATAGAAATTCACCCGTTATCGTTGACCTTCCAATGCCAGATGGCAGTTATCAAGCATTTAGGGTTGTGGAATCGCCCATTTTATCTCCTGAATTGTCCATACAACGCCCGGCATTTAAAAGTTATGCAGCAAAAGGAATTGATGACCCAACAGCAACTACCCGATTCAATATTACCCCGGCAGGTTTCTATGGGGTGATTTTTGGAATTAATGGGGTTTCGATCATTGAATCATTGGATAAAACAGGGACTAGCGATCAGTACATTACCTATTATGATCACGATATTACTAGCACGAGTGAAATTAACACCTGCGAATCTGAAGATGAACTGATTAATGCTAATACTAATTCTGCATCAGAAATGATGACGAATTCTTGTTTTCAAAATGGAGCAAATTTGCGTACCTATCAAATGGTAGTGACTTGTTCCGGTGAATTTTATCAGTTAAATGGGAATACTGCTCCCCTCGCCGAAGCCGCTCTATTAGCTCGGGTAACTCAAATCAATACCATCTATGAAGTAGAATTGGCTATTACATTTACTATAGCAGAGTATTTATTGAATTCTGATCCTTCTACAGATGTTTTTACAGATCCAACTAATACGAGTACTTCTATAACTCAGGCTGAAGATTATATCAATAACAACGTCACAGTAGGAACCTGGGATATTGGACATGGGTTCCATGAAATTACTTGTGGAGGTTCTTGCAGCTGGGCAGGAAGGGCTGGTTTAGGAGTAGTTTGTACTACCTCCAAAGCCAGAGGGTATACTTACTTACCTAATGATATTCCTACGAGTGTTACCGTTTTATTACATGAAATAGGGCATATGTTCAGTTGTAGGCATACCAATTATGGTTGTGATACAGAAAACAACTGTGGGCGATATGAACCAGGACGAGGATCAAGTATCATGAGTACTTCTGCAGGTTGTGATGCCGGTGACTTTTTTGCAAATAGAACAGATTATTTTGGCATTGGGAGCCTTCAGGCAATTATAGATTATACTAGTACAGGTACTGTATTAAATAATAATTCCTCTTGTACTACTTCAACTACAGGAGGATGGTCGGATTGTTCCGCAACTTCTGGTACTGGAAATAATATGCCTACCTCCGATGCGAATGCCAACAGTATAAACGGATTGACCATACCTCATAGCACTCCATTTACTTTGTCTGGTACTGGATCTGATCCGGATGGAACGGGTAGCTTGACTTATGTATGGGAGCAATATGATACCGATTATGCAGGCTCTGCTGCACCAGATGATACTGGGACCAGTACGACGGCTCCCCAATTTCGGAGTTTTCCGCCATCAACCAGTAATGAACGAAGCTGTCCACAACTAAGCTCGGTACTTGCCGGGAATGTAACTACAGGTACTGGAGAAGTTTTACCAACAGTATCAAGAACTCTCGCCTGGCGATTAGTGGTCAGGGATAATGAAGTTGGAGGAGGAGGAATTGCCTGTGATGAGATATCATTGACAGTAGGTTCAGATGGACCTTTTCAAATTACGTCCCAAAACACGACTACTGCTTGGAGCGCCTCAGCTACTGAAACGGTCACATGGGATGTAGCGAATACAGATGGTGGTGCATATACTTGTCCCAATGTTGATATCTTATATTCCTCTGATGGGGGAACAACCTTCGGTACTACACTTGCTTCAAGTGTGACAAACGATGGTTCTCAAACAATCACCGTACCAGGCACAGCTACTACTACGGGAAGAATAAAAATCGTTTGTTCAGGCGGAACTAATATATTCTTTGATATTAATAATGCGGATATTGCCGTTGTCGTGGGATGTGATGCTGAAGGAGGAGCAATATCAAATAGTGATGCTGTAAGTGCTCCCGAAGGCGATGCATCACTCAATCTTAGCCTTTGTGCTGGGGTCGCAATAACCTCTGTGACGGGTGTACTGAATTCAGGAGATCTAAATTCAAATCTGGCGGTGGAGAATGATGGTATGGGTACTTGTACTTCACTTGGAAACAATCCCAAGTATGAAACCTTAGAGTTTTCTGTTGATGTAGCAGCCTCAGTCACCTTTACCAGAACGAGTCAGGGGGATTATACGAGTATGATCACTTTATATGAAGACAGTTATGATCCTAATAATGAATGTACCAATTGGTTGAATTCCAATGGTGACTATGATCCCAACGTGCCTATCGTAAATGTGTCCAGTAATTTCAGCGAGGCTCTAGTTACGGGTACTAAATATGTGCTATTGCCATCCGCCTTCAGTACCAGTACTCCTTCTACTGGGAATTATGAAGTGAATTTTTCTGAAACACTTTATAATACGGAACCTTTAACTCCTACTGGTTACCTCTATACCTATGTCATTGTTAATACAGGTACCGGAAATATTGTTGCTTTTGATGCCAATTCCGACCTTTCGAATTCAGGTACGTTTCCACAAGGAAGTTATGATGTATATGGATTGTCCTATTTATTAAGTGAAAATTTAGCGGTTTATGTAGGCGGTGCTTTTACAACTTTACAAACGGATGTTGGAAATTCAACTATTTGTGGAGATTTGAGTACTAATAGTGTTGCTGTAACAATTACTGTCTCTCTCCCAATCGAACTCCTATCCTTTACCGGCAACCAACAAAACGAATCTATCCTACTCAATTGGAAAACGGCTTCCGAAATAAACAACGACTTCTTCACTTTGGAGCATTCAATTGATGGATATAATTTCAAATTCTTAACAGAAGTAGATGGAAAAGGAAATTCTACCATCACCAACGACTATCGCTATATTCATGAAAATCCAACGGTTGGGACAAACTATTACCGATTGTCTCAAACTGATTTTGATGGAACGATAAAAGTAGAAGATGTCATTGCAGTTGATTACAAATCAGATGTAGTCGTCGCGACTGTAATTCCGAATCCAATTCGACAAAACGAAATTAATTTGCAATACATTTCCCCTCAAGCAACAGAGGTCGATATAGAAGTAATTGATATGACTGGAAAAGTGTTAATTCAAACAACCGTTTCAGTTTCAACAGGCGAAAATAATATTCAATTGCCGGTTCAAAATTGGAGTGGTGGAGTCTATTATTTACGAACGATTCAAAATCAAACGATTAAAAGTATCAAATTTGTAAAAATGAATTAATCATTTTTTTTATAAAATAGAGAAGCCTTACTTTCGATTAGAAGTAAGGCTTTTTTTTGGGGAAAAAGAAGACCAATTTAGAATTCAAAAATAGATTTTATTCGTTTGACCTTTGTTCATTCAATTTCATTAAGCATAATTACTATTGAATTTTTATTTAATTAAATTTAAAAACAGTTTCTACTGAATGGTTGTTATTTTTGCATTAAAAAAATATAACATTTGTCTCAACGCAAAATTATCCATATCGACATGGACGCTTTCTATGCTTCTGTAGAACAGCGTGATAATCCTGATCTTCGCGGCAAACCAATTGCGGTCGGTGGGTCTGCCATGCGTGGAGTCGTTGCAGCTGCCAGTTATGAAGCTCGAAAATATGGCGTTCGATCAGCGATGCCATCGATTACGGCGAAGCGGCTTTGTCCTGACTTAATTTTTGTCAAACATCGTTTTGAAGTATATCGAGAAGTGTCTAGTCAAATCCGAGAAATTTTTGCAGAGTACACCGACTTGATTGAACCACTTTCGCTAGACGAAGCATTTCTAGATGTGACGGAAGTTGATGAAGAAAAATTTAAACATTTAATTGGCCTATCAGGTGAGCCGTCTGCTACGATGATTGCTGAGGAAATTAGAAAGAAGATTTTTGAAAAAACTAATCTGACTGCTTCAGCTGGAGTTTCTTTCAATAAGTTTTTGGCAAAAGTAGCTTCCGATATCAACAAACCCAATGGGATCAAAGTGATCACTCCCCCTGAAGCCATTTTATTTTTGGAAAATTTACCCGTCGAAAAATTCTTTGGAGTTGGGAAAGTAACAGCGAAACGAATGCACACTTTAAGAATTTTTACGGGCAAAGATTTAAAGCAAAAATCAGAGTTAGATTTAGTCCAACGTTTTGGGAAAGCAGGAAGACATTACTATCGAATCGTTCGTGCAGAAGATAATCGGAAAGTCAATCCAAACCGAATTCGAAAATCCATCGGAGCAGAGCGTACTTTTTTTGATGACATAAAAACCGAAATTGAAATGCTGGAAAAATTAATTCCTATTGCTGAAAAGGTTTTTGATTATATGAAAAAGGCCAGCAATTTTGGACGAACCATCACCTTAAAAGCAAAAACACCTGAGTTCCAATCCATCACTCGTAGCAAAACTTTTTCCTCCGAACCAAAAGATCAAAAACTATTTTTGTCCATCGTGACCGATTTATTGAAAAATCATTTTCATGAATTTCAAGAAGTAAGATTATTGGGGGTGCAAGTTTCTAATTTGGAAAAGGATCAAAAAATGATTGGAGGTATTCAATTAGAGTTTGATTTTTGGAATTTGGAAAATGAGGAAGAGGAATAATTTTTTTTTATCGAACCATGGTCGCTTTGCTTGACGAACCACGAATTACTGTTTGATACTATTCTGACCGTGGTTCAAACTAAACAATAAACATTTTGAAGAAAAAACTCATCATATTTGACATTGACGGAACACTTTTATATTCCAATAAAATTGACAGTCAATGTTTTGCAAATACTTATGAAAAAGTATATCAATCAAAATTCCCCACCATTGATTGGTCAAAATTTCCACATGTAACTGACGACACTATATTTAAAACAGTCATCCAAAATCATTTTCAACGAGAAGCCACCCAAGAAGAAATGCATCAATTCCAAAATGAATATGTAGCCTCCTTGCAATCGAAAAGAGCAGACCAACCACACGAATTCAGAGAAGTTCCAAATGCTCGCAAAACTATTGAACTTTTATTGGAAGATGATGTTTATGAAGTTGGAATTGCGACTGGAGGATGGCGACGTCCTGCTATGGTCAAATTAAATCATATCGGAATTCCGACCTCAGATTTACATATGAGTTTCGCAGATGGAAATCCAACTCGAGAAGATATCATCAAAGGGGTTTTTCAGCAAACTGATGCCAAGCAAATGTCCTTTGAAAAAATAGTTTACGTAGGTGATGCGATTTGGGATGTACAAACCACTCGAAATATGAATATTCCTTTTATTGGAGTCAGAAGAGCAGGAGATGAACATTTTTTAAAACAATTTGGCGCTGAAACTGTTATTCAAGATTATAGAGACATTGGTTTATTTATGTCTTCAATTGAAAGTTCAAAAGTCCCAAAAGAGGGATAAAAAATATTTTTTTAAAAAAGATTTTCAATTTCTTGCATTTATTTAAAACGTTAGTATCTTTGCAGCGCTTTAGAAGAAAAGCATACAAATTTATGATCGGCTAGCTCAGCTGGTAGAGCACTTGACTTTTAATCAAGGGGTCCCGGGTTCGAACCCCGGGCCGGTTACATTTTAGCAAAAAAGCTCAAAAACGTTATGTTTTTGGGCTTTTTTCATTTAGCAACCTCCTATATTTTGGCTTTCTACTAAAGAAGTATGATATAGTTTTTTCTTGCTTATATACTTTTTAAATATTCAATTATCTCTTTACCACTTTTCGCACCGCACTCCCCTCTTCCGTTTTTATAAAAATAAAATACATCCCTGCTGTAAAATTTTTTAAATTTAAATGCTCCAGATGTTCGCCAGTTGGTTTTTTCCCAAAATTAATATCTAGTAACAAGATTCCTCCAACATTATAAATCTGCATGGAAACGGTATTTATTTTTTCCAAAACATAATTCACTTGTACTTCGTCATTGGTAATGGTTGGCGTGATTTCAATATTCAACGTATTTTTTGTTGGAGAAAAAACGCTAACTGGTTCAATTATATTTACCACCACTTGATTGGTAATTGTGCAACCTGTCTCTGGATGAGTTATTTCTAACTCATAAACTCCACTACTTGAAATCAATGGGTAAAGTGAATCAGCATGTGATAGAATAATTCCATCGTCAGTTGTCCATGAAAAAATATAATTGGAATCAATCCCACTCGAATTCACCGCATCTAAAAATACAGTTTGTCCAATGGTATCTGTAAAAATTTCTATTATGGGAAATAAAAATGGACTTGGTAAAATGTCGTCGAAGGATAACACATTTATCGTATCAATTGATGGACAAATTTCTCCACCTTGTTCTTGAATTACTAAATAGTAAGTTCCACTTTGAGTAGTCGTAAATGCAATGCTATCACTAATATATAATAGATTATTATTGTACCACGCAATAGAATCGCTTGCTCCAAATATTGAATTTGATCCATCCAAAGTAACTTCCTGAGTCAAACAATCAAATAAAACATCATCGCCTGCATCTGCTAACAAAGTTGCTCCTGAAGATTGAGTCGAACCTGCAGTTACTGAAAGAGTGTAATTGCATTTATCCCCCGATCTTCCATCTATCATTAAGTAATAGGTATTTCCAATCGTTAAATTAGTCATGATTAATTGTTCCGTTGTATTTGGTGCTCCATCAAAAATACAATTACTTGCTGTAGACCAAGGTGCCCCACAAACTGAATATACATGAGCTTGAAATCCTGTCTTCAATGCAAGCCCTTCACAATTACCCACCATTAAATCAATAGTTAAATCTGTTGTACTAGGAATAAAAGCAAGCCATTGATTATTTTGAATAGATCCACAAAAAGTACTTGGCTGATCTATTGAATTATAGCCTTCAGTTTGATTCGAATATCCGTCCAAAAAACAAACTAATGGCGCATCTTCACAAGTAGTACTTGGAGTATATTCAAATGGATTACTTTGTCCATTCAAATTAAAGCATCCAACCAAAACCAATAAGCTTAAAATAATATTTCTTTCCATTATGCCTTTTTTTAAAATCACATTTTAACTACTTTCCCCACAGCACTACTCTCTTCCGTTTTCACAAAAATAAAATATACTCCTGCGGTAAAATCTTTTAAACTTAAATGCTCCAGATGTTCACCACTTAGTTTTTTCCCAAAATCAACATCTTGTAACAATACTCCTCCAACATTATAAATTTGCATGGAAACGGTATTTGTTTTTTCCAAAACATAATTCACTTGTACTTCGTCATTGGTAATGGTTGGCGTGATTTCAACATTCAACGTATTCTTTATTGGAGAAAAAATGCTGACTGGATTAGTCAAAACATTCACCAATTCATTTGTAATCACAGGTGCGTTAAAATCAAAATAGATCGCCGCTTGATTCGTAATCTCCGTTCCAAAAGTTTGATTTGGTTTTCGATCAATATCAAAACTAATCCAACCATTACTAGCAGGTTCATTGGTCATACTATCGACTAGCAAAATATTATTGAAGGTAAAAACTAATACATTCGAATCTTCAAATTGAACGACCATATCATGACTTGCCGTGAATCCTCGAACTGTCGTCACATCTAAATGTTCTTCATCTAAAGTATCTCGAACCACTACTGTGAAAGCCGTATCCGTTCCTACATTTTGAAAACGGATGGCATATTCCATCGTAATGTCATCTTCATAAATTGCCCCGCCCCATTCTGAATCTCCAACAAAATTTCGTTTGTCATTTGGATCGTAAGAAGCGGTCACTTCTTTTTTCCAAGCTAAAACATTATTTGCTGGAGTCGCATCATTAGCAATAGGATCAACTTGAGCTTCGGAACAAAGTTCATAGCCAGGTACGGCTGTTAAAGGCACAGGCATAAACCACATTATTTTCCGACACTCCCCTGAAGCCAAGTCATCTAAATTCCATGTAAAAGTATTAGTCGTCTCATCGTAGGTATAATTTGGAGCGATCGTATTTCCATAGGCAGGATAAATATATGGCCAAGGAGTTTGGTCTGAAAAAATAGAATCATGCATAAAGGTTACTACTGCATCTTGCGCTGTGGCACTATTATTACAAATTTGCAAACAATTAAATTGATCAAATCCTGGTCGAGCATTTCCTGAATATTTTGTAATAGATAAATCATGTGGAGGCGAACTCACATAAAAATGATTATCTCCTGAAATTGAACCGTTCGTATTTAAAGTGACATCATAAGTTCCTGGTATTGGGCATTCCAAATCAACTGCTGAATTCCCAATATACTCAACAGTATAACTTCCATCTTCCACAATAAACTCATAATAACCTGTCGCATCAGTCATCGTAAAAATTCCGAGAGGATCTAATTTTATCATAACACATTCTACACCTACCAAATTTACATCGTACGTGCACGTATTGTTAGGATCCGACAAGACGTAACCGCTAATCACCACTTTACAAGAAATATCTTCATCAACAAAGAAGTTTTCATGCCGACTACAATTGTTATCAGTATCAGTCACGGTAACAGAATACCAACCTTGTGCTAAATCTGTAATTGTATTTCCTTCCTCGCCATTGCTCCATTCCACTAAAGTATTTGTCAAAGTGGTACTCGCAGTTGCTGTTCCATCTTCGAGATCACAACCTGCTGGAGTTGTTGTTACATCTATTGCAAATCCATCATAACTGATTTCCATAATGTTTGTGAACAAACAACCATTATCTAAATTAGTGACGGTTAACTCCATAATTCCCTGCGTACTTTCTGTTAAAATAATACTTGAGTCAGAGGAGTAAACAACACCATTATAAATCCACTCATAACTCACATTCAAATTCGGTAAACTTAAAACTGGCCCAACTTCTTCCTCAAAATTGTTGTTACAATTCAACATTATCTCACTTGGCAAAGTATAAGCAGGGGGATCTATATCAGTAGTCACCATATAGGATTCGGAACTACTACATCCATTAATATCAGTCACCACTAAATCATAAACACCTGCACCATCAACCGTTACTAAAACGCCTGTCGAAATAACTGAACCACCATTTGTACTCCACTCAAAAGAAACTGGAGGAGAAACAGTAGAACCTGACGCATCCAAAACAACCACAGTATTCAAACAACTTATAACTGAATTTCCTTGTGGCTCGATAACGACAGATGGCACAATTGGATCACTCATAATTACACTTCCCTCTGCTGTACACCCAGTTAAATTATCGGTCACTTCTAAAACATAAGTTCCATTTGCATCTACCGTTGGATTTAAAATATCAGTTGCTGAAGTAAAATTTCCATCCGCAGTTGTCCATGAATAACTAATATCCAAATTGGGAAAAAGGAAAGATGCTTCTAATTCATTGGGAATAGTTAGGATGCAATTCAAGGTCAGATTTTCAGTTACTGTCAGTAAATCATTAAAATCATTAATCACTATTTCATCAGCTCCTGTACAATTATTCAAAACATCATTTACAGTCAAAACATAAGTTCCTGCCGAATTTATGGTCAGTTCTGCAGTATCTTCTCCTGAAACAATAGAACCATCAACTGTCGTCCATAGATAAGTAAATCCACTTCCTGTAGGAATACTATTTCCTAAAACCACCATTTCTGAAACATCACAAGGAAAGAAAGTATCAGTTCCCAAATCGACTTGAAAAGTATTAGTATCATCCACTACAATTGATGTTTCGTCAGTACATCCACTAATCAAATCTATAACGGTAAGTGTATAAGTACCCGCAATAAAAGCTTCAATTGAAATAGCATTTTCTCCAGTACTCCAGGAATAATTTAAAGAATTTCCAATCGACTCAGAACCATCCAAAATAACCGAAGTATTATTACAATCAATATCCCCACTAGATGTAATTACTGCAACAGGCTGCACAGAATTTTCAAGTACGATAACTGATGCTTCAGCAGAACATCCATTTGCTGCATCTGTTACAACTAGCGTATATTGCCCTGGAGTTACAACGGTTATATCCACAGCTGTTCCTATAAATGCACCTGAAGGACCAATCCATTCATAGACCATATTACTTCCCATCGAAGAACCAAAACCTGTTAATACAGCGGAAGGGTTATTACAATCAAGATCATTGCTTGAAGAAGCAACTGCTGTGGGAGATGATATATCAGCCGTTACAGTAATGCAATCTGTATTCGAAACACAGGATGTACTCAAATTAATAGCAAAAAAACAATACTGACCTGGGGTGGTAAATGTCGGAGATTGAGTATTAGCAGTATATCCATTAGCACCTGTCCAAGCATAAGCAAAAGGCCCCACGGCTGGAGTTACCGTTGCAAAAGGAGTCACCGATGAATTCACACAATCAATCACCAAATCGGGCCCAGCATCAACTACTGGAGGTGTTATATTTTCAAATATTTCAACGGAAACGGTCTCCGAAATACAAGTCACTCCATTTAATATTTCATGCACTTCTAAGGTATACGTTCCTCCGCAAGTTACATTTATATTAGGGCCGCCTGGGAGCCCTTGTGTAAAACATGGACCTGACCAAACATAAAAAATAGCTGGAGAAGGATTAATCACTACTGCACTTACTGTTACTGGAGTCCCCGAACAATCTATCATATCAATTACTGGGAAAATAGCAGCTTGCGGATCTAAAACTTCTAAAGCTATAAAAATTATACTATCACATCCTAGTGCCGAGACCAAGACTATGGAATAAGTTCCTGTTTCTGAAAAAACATTTGTTCCAACATTAAGAACTTCTCCCTCACAAATTACTGCAGAAAAAAAAGTTTCAATTGAGCCAACAAATACAATCGGTGTTCCTTCTGCGACAGAAAGTTCTGGATCAGTCAAATCCACATTTCCAGTTCCATCATCCATTCCAGCTATGGCTGAAATATAGTAAGTCGTGCCAGAGATTATTCCAGGAGGAGCAACACTAAAAAAAGTATTTATCGGCATTTGATCGCCAAATATATTTCCTAAAATAGTCCCATTATTATCATGAATAACCGCTTTGATAATATCACCTGCATCGAGCGTTTCATCTCCATTATGAGGAATAAATGTGCCATCTCCATCGCAGAGCGTGATTTCATCTAGGTTCATTGTACCTGCTGAGGAAGCTAGATCATAATTACTGTTTCCTGTATTTTCAGCAGGCAGATTGGACAAAAGTAAAAAGGGAAATAATAACAATAAGATAAAAATTGGTAAATGCTTTTTCATATTTATTACGTTTTATTTTTTATTGGCTGTAAGCCATGACACGGTTTGAAACCGTGCCATGGCTTGCTAATGAACAATATTTTATATTGAATCAGTAATTTCAACTTGATCTATTTTTGAATATCTAATGTCCAAATTCTACAAAATAACTTTCCTTTTTCCAAAGTTAAATATTGATTATTCCTTGTTGGACATTGGATATTCAAATTTAAAACTTTACTACTTTCCGTACTGCACTTCCCTCATCCGTTTTTACAAAAACAAAATAAACACCTGCGGTAAAATCTTTTAAACTCAAATTTTCCACATGTTCACCCGCCTCTTTTTTTCCAAAACCAACATCTTCTAACAATACTCCTCCAACATTATAAACTTGCATCGAAACAGAATTCGTATTTCCTACAACATAATGCACACGTATTTTATCATTGGTTATTGTTGGAGTAATTTCAACTTGGATTTCATTTTCAATTGGAGAAAAAACACTCACCTCATTCGTAAAATAATCAACCAATTCATTCGTAATCACAGGTGCATTATAATCAAAGTAAATTGCAGCTTTATTTCTTATTTCAGTATGCAAAGGAATACTTTGTTTAAGGTCAATATCAAAATTAACCCAGCCATTACTCGCAGGTTCATTCGTCATACTATCGACTAGTAAAATATTATTGAAAGTAAAAATCAACACATTGGAATCTTCAAATTGAACTTCCATATCATGACTCCCTGTAAATCCTCGAAGAGTCGTCACATCCAAATACTCTTCATCCAAAGTATCTCGAACCACCACGGTGAAGGCAGTATCATTTCCTACATTTTGAAAACGGATGGCATATTGCATCCTTTCAGTCTGGTTATAAAATGGGCCGCCCCATTCTGATTCTCCAATAAAATTTCGTTTATCATTTGGATCATAGGACCCCGTGACTGTTTGACTCCAAACCAAGCAATTGTTATCAGGGTTTGCATCTCCTGCTATTGGATTTACTTTTGCTTCAGAGTAAATCATTTCTCCGATCATTGCCGTAACTGGAACAGGCATCCACCACATTATTTTGCGACATTCACCTGGAGCCAAGTCATCCAAGTTCCAGGTAAAAGTATTGGTTGCTTCATCGTAAGTATAAGTTGAAGCAATGGTATTTCCATAGGCAGGTGAAATACTTGGCCAAGGAGTTTGATTTGAAAATAAATTATCATGAATAAAAGTAACTACTGCATTTTCCATATCATCTCCAAAATTGCATATTTGCACACAATTAAATTGGTCAAAACCTGGTCGAACAGCACCCATATTTCTAGTCATACATAAATCAAAATCAGGTCGAAGAACATAAAAATGATTGTCAGGTGAAATCAATCCATTGGTATTTAAAGTCACGCCATAAGTTCCAGGCAATGGGCATTGTAAATCTACTTCTGCACTCCCAATATATTCTATGGTGTAACTTCCATCGTCCACCACAAACTCATAATAACCTGTCGCATCTGTCATAGTAAAAATTCCCAAAGGGTCTAATTTCACCATCACACATTCTACCGGAGTTAAATTTGCATCGTACGTGCAAGTATTGTTAGGATCTTCGAGAACATAACCGCTGATGACTACTTTGCAAGAAATATCTTCATCAATAAAAAAGTTATCATGGCGACTACAATTATTATCTGTGTCAGTAATCGTCACCGAATACCAACCTTGAGCAAGTTCTGAAATAGAACCACCTTGCTCACCTGTACTCCACTCCGTCAAACCATTTGGCAATCCAGATGTTGCCGTTGCTGTTCCATCTTCGAGATCACAACCTGCTGGAGTCGTCGAAATATTAATTCCAAATCCGTTTGAAACGATTTCTATAGTGTCAGTTTCTACACAACCAAGATTCCCATCAGAAATAACTAATTCAAAACTACCTTCCATCGCTCCAGTAAAAACAACACTAGAATCTGTAGATATTTGATTTCCATTTGAATCATTCCAGAAATAAAATGGGTTTTGATTGCCTCCTAAAACTGGCCCAACTTCTTGCGTAAAATTATTATTACAATCCAACGTCAGCGTATCTTCCAACGTAAATAAATTAATATAAACCACTTCTGCTTCAGCAGCAGTTAAACAACCATCTTGATCAAAAATAAGAACTTGATAAAAGCCCGGTACTCCAGCAGTAAAAGTAGCCGCACTTGAACCTGCTGGTACTCCATTAAGGTTCCATTGATAAGATAACGGACCAGTTCCCAAAGGATGAGGAGAAGAATCACTTGCATCTAAAGTAACCCAGTTATTGGTACAACCCAAATTCTGATTCCCTGGTATATTTAAAATTGGAGTTGGAAAAAGGAAAGTATCCATCTGAACCGTTGCCATGTCTGAGCAACCAGTCACAGCATCTGTATAAGTTAAATCATAAGTCCCAACTGAAGTACTCACTATTGGATTTAGCATGGCAGGATCACTTAAAATATTTCCATTCGTAGTCGTCCAAGAATAGGTTAAATTTAAGTTGGGTAAAAGAGCCATAGCATCTAATTCATTTGGATTAGAGGTGTTGCAATTGAGCGTCATATTTTCATTGACACTTACAATGTCTTCAAAATTATAAACTACAATTTCAGCGGTTCCTTGACAACCAAGATTAGTGTCATCCATATCCAAAACATAAGTCCCTGCCGATCCAATCGTTGGTGTAGGCGTAGTCGCTCCAAAAAGAATTGATCCATCTGCAGTTGTCCATTGATGAGTAATTCCAGCACCTGAAGGAATACTATTTCCCACAATCATCATCTCCGTCAAGTTACAATCAAAGTAAAAATCATCTCCCAAATCAATTGGAATTCCTCCATCCCCAGTTACCAAAACTTCATCAATAGAAGTACACCCATTAATTATATCTGTCACAACAAGCAAATAAGTACCTTCTAAATTAACTACAGGATTCATGGCATTTGCTCCTGAAATTATACTCCCGTCGAATGTCGTCCATTCGTAAACAAAATTAGCTCCTTGACTTGATCCTGAACCATCTAAAGTAACCTCTGAATTATTACAATCTAAAACCATATCTGGGCCTGCATCTGCAATTGGAATAACAGTATTTTCAACAATAACAACTGAAGCCAAAGCAGAACATCCACTATCTATATTTGTTATTATTAATTCATATAGTCCTGAACTAGTTACAGTTAAAGTTAAGGTTGTTGAAAGTACAGCTCCTAATCCGTCAAGCCATTCATAAACAATATTAGGTCCACTTGAACCTGAACCACTCAAAGTAACTGTTGTCGAAGCACAAGTCAATATTCCACTTCCAACAATCACAGCCGTTGGTAAATCTTGATCGATTTCTACCATCACCACAACTGCATCATCACATCCAGTTATCGTATTGGTTACAGTTAAAATATAAGTTCCATCTTGACTCGTAGTTGCATCAAAAGTAGACGCAGAAAATCCAACAGCATTTCCACTTATTCCTTGCCAACTATAACTGAATTCACTTCCAAGAGAAGAACCTGTTGCAGATAAAGTAGTTTGAGAATTCACACAAGTAAGAAGATTACTAGAACTTCCATCTGCCGTTGGACTATCGTTAAAAACAATTGGCGTTCCCTGAGCAATTGAAAGTTCTGGATCAGTCAAATCTACATTTCCTGTTCCATCATCCATTCCCACAATTGCTGATAAATAATAAGTTGTTCCGAAAACCATTCCTGGAAAGAACCCATACCCTTCCATTGCTCCACCTTGTCCATCCAATACATTCCCCAAGGTCGCCCCATTATTATCATGAATCACAAATCGTAAAACATCTCCTGCATCAAGTACTTCATCTCCATTGTGCGAAGGTGGAACTTGTCCACAAACAGATTGAGGATCTAGGTTCATCGTCCCCGCAGATGAAGCGAGTTCAGCATTATTATTAGAAAAAAGAAACAATGGAAACAAAAAAAGAAAAGTAAAAATTGGTAGGTGTTTATTCATGATTTAGGTGTTTTGTTTTTATAAAAACTAGCCGTGTCACGGTTCCAACCGTGGCACGGCTTTGATATAAACATGGTGTTGAATATTAAATAACAATAAACTTACGGGCAATAACTTCTTCTCCCATTTTCATTTTGATAAAATAAGTTCCTGGAGAAAAATCTTGCACATTTATTTTTTGTTGGAAAAAACCTTTGGGTTGAGTCGTACTTGGAAGTATTGTTTTTTCCAATTGACCAAAGGCATTAAAAATATCTAATTGTATCGAAATCGTTTTTTCTAAATTGATATTAATAAAAATATTCTCGCTTGTTGGATTAGGAAAAATTTGTAAAATTGAACCTTTATTTTTCACTTCAAAAATTAAATTGACATCAAAAACATTCTCCTCCTCATCGTAAGCAATAGCTATGGTTTTGGAAGAATTAATTTCTAATATTTCATTTAGATTTCCTTTTTGCTTTGCTATAAATTTCAGAAAAAACAATGGCTCATCCTCCTTGGCATTTTCTCCTTCTGAAGTTGTCCAAGCGACAGTCAATTTTCCTTTTTCCAAAAATCGAGTTCCAATATTTTGTTCCGACATAGTTTCTAAAACTCCTTTTTCAAAACCGGTATAACTTAATTGCTCTTTATCAAAATCTAACGTGAATTGATAAGCAGTCATTTCTTTAAAATCTTTTGCACGCATCGCTACAACAACTTCCTCTCCTATCCTAAATTCTTGATTATCAACACCTAAAGTTAAGTCCCCATTTCTTCCTCGTGTATCTGCATCTAACAAATTCCATGGTTGCGCAGAGGTATTGACATCTCCCATTTTAATTCCGATCATGTTATATGATCGATCAGCCTCTATATTTTCAATAGTGAGGAAGTCTGGAATTGGACTACTCCAAGGTTGAGTTGGGTTTGGAAAAATATAACTCCCATCAATAATTCTCCAAGAAGGATTATCGGGAAAATCCAAAATATTTAAAAGTATCAAAGACCGAATCAACGCCATATCAAGACCAGTTATACTTCCTGAATTATTCACATCTGCCGCCAATAATTTATAAGGCGAATCCAAAAATTCTAATCCTAAAATATGCTTTCGAATCGCTACAATATCTTGCGTCGTCACACCATTCCAAGGGTTCGTATTTTTCTCAAAATTCAATTCAAAATTACCACCATGTTCTATATCTTCGAAGGAAAATGCACCAAGCACATCTGTTAAAATGGTTTCAGACAAATCACCTGATAACAATACATTTACATCTTTCACACCTTCTCCTTCTTCTGTTTTTATCGTACCTTCTATTTGATAAAAACGAGCTTCAATAGTATTGACAACTTCATTCGTAATGATCGGAGCATTGAAGTCAAAATAAATCCCAGCATCATTTCTAATTTCAGTTCCTATTGGCAAATCAGGATTTAATCGAATCGAAAAAGTAACATAACCTTTGCTCCCTTCTTCATCAATTGCTTTGTGTGGTAAGTGAATATTTTTAAATTCAAAAATTAACGTATTGCTCCCTTCAAATTTCATTTCATAATCATGAGTAGAAACGCCTTGACGAATACTGGTCATATCTAAATCATCATCCAACACATCTTTTATGACTACATTAAATGCAGTATCTGTTCCTTCATTTTGAAATTGGATTTGATAAAATAGAATGGAATCTTCAGGATTATAAATCGCTCCGCCAAAATTCGTTTCTCCCGTAAACTCTTGTTTATCATTTGGATCAAAAGAAAGTGTCGCTTCTTTGGTCCACGTAAATGTATTGTTGAAAAAATAAATGTCATCCAAGTTTGGAATTACTTCCACCTCATTGGTTACCTCCTGTCCGACCGCAACTGTAGCAGGGACATCCATCTTGACTAAAATTTTTCGACATTCAGTTGGTTGCAAATCGGAGTAGATCCAAGATGCGGTTTGAGTCGCTGCGTCATAAGATGCGATCGGTGAATTTGTTCCACCCAAAGGATTCTCGAGAACAGCATCATGAGTGAAAAATATTTCTCCACTTTCTACCGTACCTGAATTATTGCAATATCGAATCGTTGTCCAGTTTTCAAATTGAGGTCGAACATTTCCATTGTTCGCTGTTATTTTCAATTCTCGATCAATGCGTAATCGGAGGTAATAATCATTGTCGGAGGAAACTGCTCCTGCCGTTGGGAGGCTAAGAGTAATGTAAGGATCACCACAGAGATAGACTAAATTATAGCCTTGATAAAGTTTCAATTCATAATTTCCTGGCTCTAACAAAAATTCATAATAACCATCTGCATCGGTGTATCGATATTCTTTTTCGTTAGTTTGGATATTTCTAATTCTAACACATTTGGCTTCTAGTCCTGTCGTTCCTGCATCTTGCGCACAATCTTGAACCACTTGATCTAAGTAAACATTTCCCGAAATTAAAACTTTACAAACAGGTGTCTCTTCAACTATGGTTGTTCGGGTCAGCATACAATTTGGTCCTGTAACGGTAGCAAAATATTCACCCGCTGCCAAATTTTCAATCACCTGAGTTGTCTCTCCGGTGCTCCATTCAAAACTTAAATTTGGATTATCTATCGTTACCACTTCAGCAATTCCATCCGCCAATCCACAATTTGCCAAAGTAGAATTAATCGCAATCATGGAGTCATCATTCACTACTTGGCATTCCGTTTTCACACATCCACCTCCTACACTTGACACTTCTAAACAATAAGTTCCCGTTTCTGTAACCGTCGGATTTAAGATAGTAGAAGTAAATCCATTCGGACCAGTCCAACTATAATTGACTCCCGAACTAGGCGAAACAATCGGATCTAGTGGACTGGAAAAATTGGTAAAACAAGTCAGGTATTTTTCATACTCAAATTCAATCTCAATATTCAGCGGATCTTCAATAACTTCAACTTCATATTGCGAAAAACATCCATTTTGAAAATTAGTAATCCATAGTATATATTCTCCTGGCTCATCAACTATGATTTGATCACTATTTGAAGTAATTGGTCCTGATGGACCATACCAATCAAAATCTACCCAGTTAGGACTTGGATAAACATTATCTGCAGATATAGTAACAGTCGAATTATCGCAATTAATTAAATTGCTCACATTCAAATCTGCAAAAGGAATATCATAGTCTGCATTAATCACAAATGAGCTATCGCCTACACAACCTGTAATCGTATCGATAACTGTTATCGTATAGTATCCTGGATTGTAAAAGCACTCAGAGGTGGTCGTTCCCAAAATGGTATTTCCCTCTTTCCATTCGATTTTTTGGTTAGGCTCATTTAGATTGCCCGTCAAACAAACTTGATAATCCCAACAATTCAATAATAAATTCCAAGCAGGTTGACCATAATAGAGTATCTCAATTGGCAACTCACCTTCTGTAGTGATTGTCAATTCTAAATTAATTCCACAGCCATTTCCTCCTGGAATAAAAACATTAAAAATACCAGGCTGATCATATACCACACCATTAAAAACAATATCATCTCCATCACAAAGTGATTTTTCCTCCACCTCAAATATCGGTTCAAAATATTCTACTGGCGTTCCCATCGAAATCGTCAAATCTGGATCCGTCAAATCTACATTTCCAGTTCCATCATCAGCTCCTACAATCGCAGAAATATAGTAAAAGGTATTATAATTCATACCTGTTACGAAATCAAAACTTGGTGAATTCCCCACTCCATATACCGTTCCCAACAAACTTAAATCATCATGTAAAATAAATTGCAAAATATCCCCAGGATCAAGCGTTTCATCGGCATTATGAATCGCAGTTGCTGGTTGTGCGTTACATCCTGTGATGGGAGTTAAGACCATTGTTCCAGGATTGGAAATCAATGTATTATTTGTGGAGAAAAGAAAACATGGGAATATGAGTAAGAAAAAAAACGGTAACACCTTTTTCATAGGGAGGATTTTTTTTTGATTTTAAATCTACCCTATGATGACCATTTTGGAAGGCGATATGCTGCCTGTTTTGTCAAATATTAGACAAATAAAATACGGTATCTGTAGAGACAAGGCATGCCTTGTCTCTACAGATACCAAAATATAATCTTACATAACAATAAATTTGCGGACAACAATCTCCTCTCCCATTTTCATTTTTATAAAATAGGTTCCTGGAGAGAACTTTTGCACATTTATTTTTTGTTGGAAAAAACCTTTAGCTTGAATGGTATTTGAAAGAACAGATTTTTCCAATTGCCCAAAGGCATTAAAAATATCTAATTGAATAGAAATCGTTTTTTCTAAATTGATATTGACAAAAATATTTTCGTTAGTTGGATTGGGAAAAATTTGAATTAAGGCGTTTTTCTCCTCTCCTTCAAAGATTAGATTTATATCAAAAATGTCCTCTTCCTCATCGTAGGCAACTGCTGTTGTTTTAGAAGAATTAATTTCTAGCATTTCACTTATTTCTCCTTTTTGTTTTGCTTTAAATTTTAGGAAAAATAAAGGTTCGTCCTCGTTAATATTTTTTCCCTCAGAAGAAGTCCAAGCAATGGTCAATTTCCCATTTTTCAAAAATCGACTTCCAATATTTTGTTCTGACATAGTTTCTAAAACTCCTTCTTCAAAACCTGTGAATCTTAATTTGTTTTTATCAAAACCTAAGGTAAATTGGTAGGCAACCATATCTTTAAAATCTTTTGCTCGTAAAGCAACTACATACTCCTCTCCTACGCTAACTTCTTGATTGTCAATACTTAAATTTAAAACATCCTCTCTTTCTCGCGTTTCCGAATCTAATAAATTCCATGGTTGAACGGAATTATTGACATCACCCATTTTGATTCCAATCAAATTGTAAGAACGATCCTCATTAATATTATCAATGGTAAGAGATATTGGAATTGAACTCCCCCAAGGTTGAGTTGGATCTGGGAAAACATAATTTCCATCGATAATTTTCCAAGAAGGATTAGTTGGAAATTCTAAGATATTTAAAAGAATCAAAGATCGAATCAATGCCATATCAAGGCCAGTTATGCTCCCAGAATTATTTACATCAGCCGCTAATAATTTGTACGGCGAATCCAAATATTCCAATCCTAAAATATGCTTCCGAATTGCGACAATATCTTGCGTCGTTACACCATTCCAAGGATTGGTATTTTTCTCAAAATCTACGGCAAAACTTTCATTTGGATTTAAGTCTTCAAAAGAAAAAACACCTAAAAGATCAGTCAAAGTTGCTGCAACTAAATCACCTGATAACAATGCGTTTACATCTTTGACACCTTCACCTATTTCTGTTTTCACCTCACCTTCTATTTTATAAAAATGTTGGTCAATTGTGTTGACTACCTCATTGGTAATAATAGGTTCATTGTAATCAAAATAAATGGCAGCTTGGTTCGATATTTCGGTTCCGACATCTTGATTTGGCAATAAATCAATTTGGAATCCTACCCAACCTTTACTCGCTTCTTCGTTCGTTAAACTATCGACCAAGTAGATGTTTTCAAATCTAAAAATCAATACATTAGTATCTTCATATTCCACTTGCATATCATGGCTCGAAGTAAATCCTCGCAACGTTGTCACATTCAAATGAGCATCATCCAATGTATCTCTAATCACAACAGTATAAGCAGTATCAGTTCCAATATTTTGGAAATGAATCAAATAATCCATCGTGGTATCATCTTCATAAATAGCTCCACCTGAAAGTGTTTCTCCAACATAATTTTGTTTAATATTTGGATCTAAGGAAGCAGTCACTACTCCATTCCAGTTGAGATTATTATTAGTTGGATTTACATCAAAATCATTGGGAGTTACTTCAGCAGCAGAGGTTATTATTTGACCAACTTGAGCTGTAGTAGGTGTTTCCATAAACCAAGAAATTTTTCTACATTCTCCTGGCTCCAGCTCATTCAACATCCATGTAAAAGTTTTGTTATTGGAATCATAAATATAGTTCTCTGCATTCGTATTTAAAGGTTCAATATTCGGCAAACTAGCAACTTGTCCAAAGAGATCATCGTGGGTAAAAGTAACTGTTGCAGTTTGAGTGAGTTGCCCAAAATTACATACTTCTAAAAGGTTGAATTGCTTTAGACCAGGAACTGCATTTCCATTTATTTTGGTAATGCATAAATCGGTCTCTACTCTTTCTATAAAAAAATGATTGTCATTATCAGAGGTCCCATTCGTATTTAGAGTAACATCATAAATCCCAGGGACTGGACAAAGTAAGTCGTAAAAAATATTCGAAATATACTGTACCGAATAATCTCCATCCTCCACTACAAATTCATAATAACCGGTAGAATCTGTATAGGTATAAATTTCAAGCGGGTATAATTTTACCATAATTAATTCTATTCCTTCCATCGCAGGGTCATACGTGCACGTATTGTTATCATCAATGACTACATAACCACTTATTACTACTTTGCAAGAAATATCTTCATCGACAAAAAAGTTTTGATGCTTGCTACAATTATTATCCAAGTCTGTTATGGTTACGGAGTACCAACCTTGAGTTAACCCCGTAATTACGCTACCCTGTACGCCATTGCTCCATTCGTAAAGCGGATTAGCTAGTCCTGAACTAATCATTGCCGTTCCATCTGCTGCATCGCAAGTAGCATTAACAGTCGTAATATCTACCGCAAATCCATTATCAACAACTTCAATCATTGCCTGAGAAGAGCAGCCATTAACAAAATTAGTTACAGTTAAATCATAAATTCCTTCCTCGCCAGAACTAACAATAATGTTTATATTATTTGAAATAATAAATCCATTATAGCTCCATTCAAATCCAATATTAGGTCCATTGTTAATTATTGGAATTATTTCTTGGGTGAAATTATTCGCACAATTTAATCCATAAGTGCTCAATGGAAAAATGACATCGGGGGCATTGTCATCTACAATTACCTCCACTTCTGTTGAATATACACATCCAGTCAAAATAACCATCAACTCCAAAGTATAAATTCCTCCTTGATCAACAATAGCTGTTTCGCCAGTTGAAAAAACAACTCCCGATGGTTTCCTCCACTTATAAGTTACGGGACTTAAAATGATGGAATTCTCGGCAGTCAATTCTACGTTCGTTAAGTCACAAGTCAAATATTGATTACCTACAAAATCAATTATTGGAGTAGGCGAAAGCAATGTATCAACTACAAGAACCTCATCCATAAATACACACCCTGAAACCGTATCCGTAAATGTAATGTTATAAGTTCCTAATTCGTTGATTCTGGGTGTTTGTTTATTTTCATTACTGACAATATTTCCATCAGTTGTCGTCCAAGCGTAAATAAAATCAGGACTATCAAAAGCAAGCGCTGTTGCATTTAAATCAAAGTTACCTGACGATGTACAAGTTTTTTGAAAAATAGAATCAACGGTCAAAACGTCTTCAAAAAGCATTACAGAGATAGTATCTGATTTAGAGCAATTATTAATTCCATCAACCATCGTTAATATATACTCTCCAACTGCATCAACTACAGGATTTGCTGTAGTTTCACCTGAAAGAAAATTCCCATTCGTAGTCATCCATGAATAGGTATAATTTGGATTTGACGGAACATTTTCGCCAATGATCGTTGCTATGCCTGTATTGCAATCCAGATAATTTCCATCACCTAATTCTAATGTTGTCACGCCTGCCTCAAATACTTGAACCTCATCTTCTGAAGGGCAAATCGAAATATCTGAATCATTTAAATACAAAGTATAAGTTCCTGTTGCAGTAGCAGTATATGTTATCCCCGTTCCAACCACATTCCCATTTTCATCTGACCAAGTATAATTAGTCGTTGGCGTAGCAGTAGAATTACTGGCATCCAAAATTACGGAAGAGTTACACTCAATAAAATTATCTGCCCCAGCATCAGCTTGTAAAGCATCTCCATATCCTGCAATCGCCCCAGAAGTAACTTCCAAATAATAATTACAGATAGCACCTGAAAATCCATCAAGTAATAGATAATGAACTTCTCCTGGATCAAGATTGGTTAGAGAAAGTGTTTGGCTGGTATTGGTATATAATTCATAAATACAATCTGACACAGGTTCCCAATCAAATTCACAGCTTTTAAATGCCATAACTTGTAATGCTGGAACTACAGCTAAGGGTGATGTACAAGCTTCTACATAGATATGAATATCAACATTAGTAGTAATAGGAATAAACCCAATCCAATCTGGATTTTGTATAGTTCCACAAAAGTTAGGTGGTTGAAAATTTGGATCAAAATTGAAATCATCATTCGTCCCGCAATATTCATCTAACAAACCTGAAGTCGGGCAAACGGTAGGTGCCATATTACATTCCGTGGTGGGAAGTTGGGGTTGAAAACATTGTGCTTGTGTTTCTATTTGAGAAAAAATAATAAAACTCAAAAGGATAAAAAACGGTATTGCTCTATTCATTGCTGGAGGGTTTTCGTATTCGATATTGAATAAAGGTTAGACCTTTTTAGTGTGAAGTTTGCTGCTTTGAAATGTCAGATATTTTACAAAATAAAAAAGCTGAATCTTAACCTAGAGGTTATTGATTCAGCTTCCAATTAATTTATCAACTAAAAAATACGGAAAAATATCTTTTTAATTCGTTGGGTGAAAGACGTTGGACGTTTTACGTTGAACATTTTTCCAAAACAACTTTCTATTTAGCAAAGTGAAAGTGAAGTCTAATCACAATTACTTTTATAAGTTACTTTACAAATTGCTTTGGTTATTTGATTGAGTTGTTTCATTATTTCTTGAGTTCCATTTTTGTAACTAATTTTCACTTTTCCATCTCTTAACATGATTTGAAAATCTTTTACTTCATCACCATCAATATGATTCCATCTTTTAATATTTTTAGAAACAACTGAAGGTTCTCCTAATTCTTCAATTAAAATTGCCTCGATTTTGTCTGTCAAATCTTTTTCAAAAACGGAAGTGTATCGGTAATTCTGATTGGTAGAACTATTACTCACCTCTTGAAAATCTCCACTATGATTATATTCATCCGTTACTTGCACTGTTACTTTGTGGGTATTCTGAGAAGCATAAGTTGTCATTGGAGGTGTCGGTGGAGTTGGTGGAGTTGGCCCTTGACCGAAAAGTGATCCAAATGAAATTAAACAAACGATAAGAGAAATGATGACTTGGATATTTGAACTTAAATTTTTCATAGTTATTGATTTTAAAATGATTAATGAGTTATACCAAACTAAGTCCAATCGGTGTGCCAATTTTCCTAACATACTGATAATCAATTATTTATGTTTTTTATTAGAAAAAAAAAGATGGGAAAAGTGTTCGTTATCGGACGGAGATTGTCCGTTATTGGAGATAAATTTTATAATAAATAATTAGCGATGCCATCTAGCCTTACTTCCTCTGCTATCAAAATGAATCATTTGCTGATTTAAAAAATCATTTTCATTTTTATAAGTTCCGACACCTCCTTTGTTGCCGATAATTTTGATATCTAAAATTTTATAAACGATATTGACATCCTGAGCATCAGATTTTCCATCATTATTTACATCAAATATAATAAGGTCAATTGCATCTCCATCTTTATGTTTACTTTTGGATGCAGCACCACCAAATTTATTTAAGAGATAGTTATCTAGCTGCCATCTTCTTCCACTAATCACATAGAAATTAGTTTGGTAACCTTGTTTTAGTATTTCTATTTTTAAATTAGAAAAATGAAGTTTCACTTTTTTATTTACTCCAATCAATGAACATGCATAAATCCAAATCAATCCAAAAATAAAAATCAAAGCAATAATTAATCGTTTAAAAAATTTCTTCATGACTCATTCATTTTTCTAAAAAAATTGTTTTGTCTTTTTAGTAAAGCAGAAAGATACTATGATTTTCATCAAAAAAACCCGCTCCAACATCTTACGACACGGAACGGGTTTGCAAATTTCATATTGATATTTCCAAAAATAAAATTCCCTTTTTGGTTATCAGATATGATGACTAAACTCCCATATTCTTTATTCAATTAAAATTTCAATCAAAAAATTGAATTTAAATTTGTACTATTTCTTTTGATTTTCTTTTTAATTGAATCTTTATTTTTTATCTATTTATTTGAATATATCCACTTTCTTCAATCATCTCGCCACTTCCATTTTCATATTGGAAAACGTAGAAGTAAGTTCCGTCAGGAAGAACTTTTCCATTCCAAGTTCCATCCCAAGTATTCAAATATCCTTGTGCAAAGTAAACTTCATTCCCCCAACGATTGAATATATTCAATTCATTATTCGGGAAACTTTCTACACCTTCGATGTAGAACAAATCATTGACACCATCTCCATTCGGAGAGAACCCAGTATAAATTATTAGATCACTACAAGTCACGTAGAAGGAAACGGTTGTCGTATCACATCCAAATGTATTGCAAAGTACATAGGTCATTACATCAGGTATTGCGGTGTCGCAATAATCCTCATTTGGAGTATAAGTAATCGTTCCATCCCCATCTATGATTGCTGTACCAAATGTTGGTTGATCTAAAATATAGATCGTATCAAATACTCCATTTATACTATCATTAAACATTACTTCAACAACAGTAGAAGTATTCATTCTCAAGGTGTCAACATCAGCAACGGCAACTGGTAATGAATCTAAAACCGTTGGTTCGATTACCGTTACATATATATAAGTAGTGTCGCAAATCCCAAGGTCATCACAGATAACCACACAAGCACTATCGACTCCAACTTCTACCCCTTCATACTGTATGCACCATTCACCATCTACTTGACTAAAGAGGACAAATTCACCTGAAGAATCTTCGCAATCATTCTCATAACTAACTATTGTCCCCACCAATTCATCAGTTGGAATACACATCGTATCAATCGTGTTGACTAAAATAGTATCAACTAAAATATCAGGATTTGCACAAGTCACCGTTACAGTCACCGTATCAGAACATCCAGTAATATCATGAGTAAAAATCACTTCATTAATTCCTGGCTCAAGGTAAATTTCGGTGGCCTTTGGTTCTAAATTAGCGTTCACTTCGATGATTGCGGTTGCGCCAGTATTGATTTGCTCAATTAGCATTTGACCGAAAGTATTCTGTGTATTTCCACCAGTAATCATAAATGTAATTGGATTAAAAATCCATTCGCTAGCTGGATCCCAAACATTCATTGAATCCACTAACTCTGTAATGTTCATAAATGAAGTAGTATACGACTGCCCATTCAACATCCAAGAATTCAATTTATATGGTCCAAAGTTTCCTTGTCCTGGTAATAAAAATAATGAGTAGGAAACGATACTATCGAAATCACAGCCACCAAAGAAATCATTATATAGTTCTCCATTAGACATAATAGTATAATTCAATATTTCATCTAAAGAAACATCTATACAATAGTCTGCTGGATCATTACAATTACTAGTATAAAGGGTAATTGAATCTTCCGTAATTATATCAACACATGGTGGCGTACTGCAAGTAATCCATGCCATGACTGTATCTTGACATCCTGTGGTATTATCCATAAAAATGAGTTGATGGGTTCCTACTCCTAATTGGATTTGGGTTCCATCATTTTCACAACTATCTAATGTTCCATTATAGTCAGTTCCATTGTTTCGGATGCTGTAATTTGAAATATTTGCGAAAGGAATTTCTAAACAAATATTAAATAAACTATCGCAATCATCAGTATCCAAATTAACTGAATTCGTTATAATAAAGTCATCACAGTCTGGGATCACATTAATAATAATTATAGTCGTATCACAAATTCCATTTTGATCACAAGCCACAACACATGCTGTATCTAACCCTATAAAGGAGGAATCTGGAATATAAGTCAAACAACTGTCTAATGAGCTGATAATCATAGTTCCATTAGCAGGATCATTACATGGAAGCATTGCTCCAAATGTTCCTGGCAATTCAGAAAGGTCTATACAAATAGTATCTATCGGAATATTTTCAAACGTGGTGAAGTAAAGTGTATCAGGTGTTAAACAATCAGTTTCACCTGTAATGATTACATCATATTCAGTCGCGCAATTAATTCCATCGGTAGTCGCAGTTACCGTATAAGTTCCTGGTGCTAAATCATTTCTAATATTTCCTAATACTCCATTCCCCCAATCGTAAGTATAATTGGCAGGTTCTAAAGTTACTTGTCCATTCGTCTCATTACAATCTGCTGGAGAAGTAATAATGTCAACTACTAAACCATCAATTGGTTGAACTGTAATCGTATGAACAATGAAACAACTTGGGTTATTTGCATCTGCAATCGTCACCGTATAATCTCCTGCTACTAAACCAGTTGCCTCATTTACATTTCCTCCTCCTGCGATTGACCAATCGAAATTATAGTTAGCTAAAGCTCCTTGCATTGTAATTTCAATTGCTCCATTTGCCATGCTACAATTTTCTTCATCTACTTCAATTAAAGCTATTTGAGGATCAACACAATTACAATCATCAGGAACTGAAATAACTAACTCTACTGAACATCCGTCAGCATCAGTTACGATAACTTCATAAGGCCCTGCTGGTAAATCATCTAAGTTTTGAGGATCATCGGTTCCAACAATATGTCCCCAATCGAAAATATAATCTGGTGTTCCACCTGTTACATTATCTAAATTAATAGATCCATTCTCAGTACAAGACACTCCAATCACAATTGGTGAAATCACAATTGGTTCTGGTTCTATTACTTCAAAACATTTTTCTGTGATAAAGCAACCATTCGCATCGATGATTGAAATGCAATAATTACCTGCAGCTAATTCTCCATTTATTTCAACAGTGCCAGTTGAAGAATGTGTCAAAAGCATGGTAACTGGAGGATGAAAGAATGGAGAATAATTCGCGAAGAATTGAACTTCCCCATCATTTGAACCTACACAAGTTGTCGAAACAATTGTGTCTTGGAACATCAATGTTGCTTCTCCTGGTGTCACTTGAATTATGGTAAATGAAGTTTCTGCCGTACAACCTGTTCCGTTGTCTGTTACCGTTACATCATAATTTCCAAGTGCCAAATCAGTTCTTAAACTATCTGTATTTCCATCATTCCAAATGAATTCAAAATCACCTACTCCATTATTAATTCCGATTCCCGCAGTTCCTGTCGTTCCTCCATCACATCCCGCTTGAGTCACATTTGCAATGGCTTCTAATGGATTCTCACTTCCAACTTCAACAGTAATTACAGTCGAACATCCAGTACTATCTGAAACTGTTACATCATAAATACCTGCTGTAAGGTTATTGTTAGAAAACCCAAATACGCCATTACCCCAATCATAAATCAAATCAATTGGTTGGAAAATAACTTCTCCATTCGAACCGATACAAGATGCTGGCTGATTGGAAATAACAGTAGCAATTGGTTCTACTATATCATTTCCAATAGTAAATAAAGTATCTAATACACATGTTGAATCTTGAATATGTTGAATGCTTACTTGATAAGTTCCTGCACTTAAGTTATTGGCAAAAGTGGTGTCACTAACATTTGGCGTCCAAATGAAATTATAATTTTCTACAACTCCAATAATTCCTATCTCAATCGCACCTTCTCCGTTTCCACAATTTTCATTGGTAATAATTGCTGCTACTTGTGGTAATTCACATTGGAATGTATCACAAGTATTTTCAATTAAAATGTTTTGTAAAATAAATTCACATCCATTCGCATCAGTTGCTGTCACATCATAACTACCTGCTATCAAACTATCTGCAATGGCTGTGGTGTCTCCTGTTGACCAAACGAAACTCAATGTGTCTGGTGATAACACTATATTTCCAATTCCTACATCACAACTGTCTGGTTTAATCGAAATTACTTGAACAATAGTTGGAGCAATCACTTCAATAGTAAATAAGGTATCTAATACGCAAGTAAGATTGCCTATTTCTGAAACCGTTACTCCGTATGTTCCTGCTGCCAAGTTGTTAGCGAAGCTTGTATCACTTACATTATTTTCCCAAACAAAGTCATAGTTAGAATTTCCGCCAACCATTTCTATATTTATTGAAGCATTGTCTTCATCACAAGTCGCACTAGTTATTTGTGAAGCCAAAATTTCTGGTGTCACGCAAGTATCACAATTATTTTCTATTAAAATATTTTGTAAAATAAATTCACATCCATTCGCATCAGTTGCAGTTACATCATAGCTACCTGCAATCAAACTATCTGCGATGGCTGTGGTGTCTCCTGTTGACCAAACGAAACTCAATGTGTCTGGTGATAACACTATATTTCCAATTCCTACATCACAACTGTCTGGTGTAATCGAAATTACTTGAACGATTGTTGGAGCAATTGTAATAATTGTAAATGAGGTATCCAATACACAAGTATCTCCTATTTCTGAAATCGAAACATTGTAGATTCCTGCTGGTAAATTTTCTACATAACTTGAATCACTTAGGTTATTTTCCCAAACAAAATCATAGTTAGAATTTCCGCCAACCATTTCTATATTTATCGAACCGTTGTCTTCATCACATGTCGCATCTGTTACTTGTGTTGTAAGAATTTCTGGAA
>JBGCCY010000032.1:0-37015 GCA_045104975.1 Saprospiraceae bacterium | reverse complement strand
TAAAAATAATTTTGCTTTTTTATACATCATGTATTGTTCGCAACAATTATAAGTGATGCCATCAGGATCTTTGAAATCTCTCAATGTCCATTGCCCAAATTGGTGTTTCCAGAATAAATAATATTGGTCTGTTTCTTTCATGCTAGTTTATTTTTCATGGAAAATATAGCGTCTTCCAAATCCTCCACCTGTTCTACCCCAAAACGATCACAAACAATATCCACATTCCCCTTCCTCCAAAACCCTTCAGGACAACACACCACTAACTTCCCGCTCTTCGCAAACAACCCCAATTCCAAAAGTGAAATCGGCGACTTCGTTCTCGGATCAAAATACATCAAAATCACATCTGCTTTTTCCAAAGCATCCAATTCCCAATTAACTCGTTCCTTGAAATTTGGATCGTCTATTCGTTGCTCCCAAGATGCATCCCATTTTTTTCTCCGTGGATTCAAAATTGTGTAATTGTATTGTTTTAATTTTCCAATCACTTCATCTTGCCAACGAGCGGCTTTGTCTTGTTCAATACTTCCAGCAAGAAAGATTGATTTTGATTTTATTTTTAGCGGTTCGGGTGCTGTGATTATTTGCATGATTATTCTTTTAATAATTCCATTTATTTTTAATCAACGTTTCTGCAATCTCCTCGATGAATGAATCCGCCACCAATTTTGATTTATCTTCTTTTTTCAAAACATGCCACTTAATTCCATAAATGTTAGTTATCTTTTTTGCCCACTTCACACTTTCTGCATCTTCTGGCCCACCAATGATAAACTTTCGTTTGTTGGTATTTTTCAAATATTCTTGAAGAAAAAAACCAAATTCCCATCTGCTCGTCGGTCCAATGTTTGGAGCAAAAATACCAGCTTCTTTTTTAGTCCAATAGGTCGGTAACCAAAATGCAGTTACATCACATAAATTCAAATATTGCAATTCCCAAGGCATCTGTTTGTCCTTAACTACTTCCAATTCATTTATTGGATTTGGATTATTTATCTCTGACCAAAAACCAGTTTGAGGCTCAGGAGAAACGACAATCATACTTGGGTCGAGTCGCTCGTCGGTTTTTAATTTTTCAACAATAACTCGTCGCCAGCCATTTTCCATTTCACCATCAGGCGGTGTTGGTCCAGCGAGGAAGACACCTAGTTTTGGAAAAACTGTTTCGTGGCTTCTGGAAAACAAAGTTCGTATTTGCGTCTCTTTCATTTGTTATACTTTTATACCTTGACAACATTCGCAAGTTCTACCTGCTTCCGCAACAACTCCCGAATTCCCTCCAACTTCACCTCCTTCAAAATCTCCCCATCCCGATACACCACCTCCAACAATCCTCCCGCCTCTTCCTCCTTCGAAACTTCATCCTTCATCGTCATCACTTCCAATTCATTTCCATCCAAACGAATCAATCCCTTTGCAGAAATTTTAGTTCCATCATCCGTTTTTGGATTTTTAAAAATCGCTCGACCTTCGCCATTCACTTCTCCATAAGTTGCCTTCATCGCAAAACCAAAAGTATCACGCGTCACATATTGATACGTGTACGAACCAATTCCAA
Organism: Saprospiraceae bacterium; assembly: GCA_045104975.1. GTDB lineage: Bacteria > Bacteroidota > Bacteroidia > Chitinophagales > Saprospiraceae > CAJQQY01. The sequence goes on along the minus strand of JBGCCY010000032.1, from coordinate 35,454 downwards.
ACACCACATTCGTACTCGCAAATCCTTTCGCTTCCAACTGACTACAAATCGCTTCGCAACGTTCCAACGTAATGCTATCGCCATAAATTAAACCGATATGTTCGTCCAACATTTTATAACCTTTGTCAGTCATCGTTCCGCCGAAGGTTTCCCAAAGACATTCCACCGCCCCTTTAAATTCGGGCGTTCCAGCCGCTGCGTTTGGATCACCACAAATTATTTTTACAGGATCTCCGCTGTCAGGTCGAATCACTACCTTGCCATCTCGTTCTAAAATTTCATTTTTCAACTCTTGTAAATATATTGTTATAACTTTCCAAAAATCCCAAGTATCAGAAACAATACTAACTATTCCTGTTTTGTACACCTCATTAATCAATCTTCGAAAAGTTTCAATTTCGCTATCCTCCATTCCCATACACATCACCGAATGTTCCGTCGCAGGTACACTTCCTCCGACCAATTCTTTCTCACTATCTGCGCCATAATATTCCTCCAAAAAATCAATCGCAGGGATCGTATCTGTTCCCGTAAAATTCAACAAGTGCCCTGCCCCACTCATCATCGCTGCTTCCAATCCAGCCATTCCTCGAAAACTAAAATCATGTGCTTGCCAATCGACAAACGCTTTGTCTCCTCCAGTTAGCAAAGCATATTTATTTAATATTTTTCGATATTGCAAACTCATCGTCGCACTTGTACATGGCATCCAAATGATGCAAGACAAAATTGTTTCTAAAAAATTCGTCACCCAAAAAAATTCTGGCAATGTATTTTTCATCGTAAACATCGGCATCCGCATTGCTACCAACATTCCTTCTGGCACCGCTTTTATTTCCACCGGCATATATCCCAAATCATGCAACGCTTCAATGTGATCGTAAGTAATCGCATCGGGTCCCAAATATGCGCTGATGCGTCGTCGGTATTTTTTGACGACTTCTGCTTTTGGTTTTTGGAAAAAATTATTGTCAAATTCTTCTTGTAAATATTTTTTAAGAAAATATTGTAAACCAAAAAACACTACTTTGTCTACACCTTCAATTCTACTTTTTCGAGGTGTCCAGTTGGAATAAACTAATTCAGTTCCTGTTGGATATTGTTTTCGATGATCGACTTTGTAGCCGTCTGTTAAATTTAAGGTATTCATGAGTTGGTGTTTAAATAGTGAATTAATTTTTCTAAATGATCGAATGCTTCTCGAAGTCCTGCCCTATCGTCAAGTAAAATATTGTAATAAATTTTACGCGAGTTCGATTGGTAAAAAGGAGGATTGTCATTGATCGCATCAAATGGAATTTTCTTTTCGTTGCAATAATTTTTTACAAAATCTTCCTCTTCATTCGCAGTAAAAACAATCAAGTAGCACCCTAGCTTTTTTAATTTTTGTAACAATGTAATTACATCTTTAAATTCTAATCCTACTTGATGAAAATCATAAACTGTATTGTCAAAATCGAAGGCAACTACTAAACTATCGTACGCTTTATATTCTTTGAGTAGTCGCTCGAATGTGTTTTCCTTTTTTAGATAAAAATCCATTAGCTTAATATTTTTTCATCTAATGAAATCTGATTAAATCCAAGTGTATTTTCAATATTCGAAAAGGAGTCCGTTGAAAATACTTCATCAAAAACTTCCGTTAATTTATCCAAACCTTTGCTGAAAATTCCATGCGTCACAATCAAAATCAATTTCCCACAATTCTTTTCTTTTAACTCCTTTGCCAATCCTAAAAATGTTCCGCCACCATCACAAATGTCATCGACAATGACACAAGTCTTTCCTTCTAAATCATCTGCGTAAACTTTAAATCCACTTAGCTTTCCAGTTTTCACATCACGCATTTTGCTACATTCCACAACTGGTACTCCATTTAAAAATTGAGCTAATTTGTAAACTTTTTTCAAAGCACCTCCGTCTGGTGAAATCAAAATGTAATCTTTTTCATCTTGTAAACACGTTGTTACAAACTGATGATTAGAAATATTTTTCACTCGATTCAATAAAGCAAGAGTCACTTCTGAGTGCGCATCCAAAATCGTTACACTTCGATAATTTTGTGCATTGATTATATCTGCATAAACTTTTACACTCAACGATTCACCAGCTACCATCACTCGATCTTGGCGAGCTGCTGGGAAGTATGGAACAACCAAATGAATGTTTTCCACTTCCATTCTTCGCAAGGCATCCGTTGCAATTAACAATAGTCCTACATCATTGAAACTCCGAATTCTAGTCGTGATGGTCAACTCATTTTCATCAGTCAACTTTTCTAATATTTTAATATGTGGTTCTCCCCCTTTGAAAATAAAATGGTCAAATTCAATTGATTTTCCAAAAGGTACGAACGTTGTATCTAAGTTTAAATATTTCATATTGCGTAATTTATACACAAATATAATTGCGATAAATCTAAAATGCAAATTATTTGCGTAAAAACTACGCAAATAATGTTTTTTATTAAAAAACCCTTTTTGCCAATAGAGGCAAAAAGGATTTAAAACAACTCTTAAACTATTGATTATGAATCACTTATGTGGTATGAAATCAAATCAAATGATAAAATTCATTTTTTTCGTTTTAGCTAAAAAATATTTCTTTTCATCAAACCGATAATAAGAACCTGGTCTTCCACGACCTCCACCAGACTTTTCCTCTAACTCTTCGAGGATATCTAACTTCAAAAATTTCTTCCGAAAATTTCGTCGATCCAATTTTCGACCATAGATCGTTTCATACAAATGATGAATTTCTTCCATCGTAAATTTTTCATCTAATAATTTGAAACCGATTGGTTCGTAGCCAATTTTATTCCTCAATCTTTCAAGCGCATAATTTAAAATTTCTTGATGATCGAATGCTAATTTTGGCAACTCATTCAAATGAAACCATTGTGCATCTTCCGCATCAGTTGCTGCAAATAATTCAAAATTGGAACTCCGTACCAAACCATAATATGCTATCGTCACGATGCGACTTCGAGGATCACGCTTTGGATTTCCGAAGGAATATAATTGTTCTAGGTAGTTGACTTTGACGCCCGTTTCTTCTTCGAGTTCTCGTTCGACTGCTTGCTCGAGACTTTCTTTTTCTTTAACGAATCCGCCGGGGATGGCCCATCGACCTTTGAAAGGTGGATATTTTCTTTTGACCAAAAGGGCGGATAATCCTTCTTTGGGTTCGTAACCAAAAACGATTGCATCGACGGTGAGACTTATATTTGGAGTTGCCATATTTATATGTTTGAGTTTGAAAATGAATTTCGTTTTTTAAGCTATACGAAATTCATTTTCAAACGGAAATTCATTTGCGTACGAAGTACGGGAATATTTTTGAGAAAATTAGGAAAGAGTGTGTGAGGTTTTTATTTTGCTTAGAAAAATAATTATATTTATTTTTTGACGCTGACTTTTTATGACTGTTTATGTTTTTATTTTTCCTTCGGAAAATTCTTGAGTGAAGAACAACATAATTAGTCATAAAAAGTCAGCATCAAAATTTACAATTTTTATAAAAAACATACTAAATGAAAAACAACACCAATTACCAACATTCAGAATTAACATCAGAGATTATAAAATCTGCCTACTATGTCCATGACTACTTAGGTTTTGGATTTTTAGAATCTGTGTATGAAAGAGCTCTTGAAGTTAGATTATTACAACAGGGCTATAATGTAAAAAGACAATACCCAATAAAGGTTTATTTTGAATGCGAAGAAGTAGGAGATTTTAAAGCAGATTTAATTGTTAATGATTTAATCATTGTCGAGTTAAAAGCTGTTGGAAATATTCATACAAAACATGAAGTGCAATTAGTCAATTACTTAAAATCAACTGAAATTGAGGTAGGTTTACTTATTAATTTTGGAGAAGAACTAAGAGTAAAAAGAAGAGTATTTAGTAATAATCAAAAAAGAAAAGGGAATAGAATTCCTGGTAGTTTTTGATTATTTGATGTGCGTTTTTTTTACACTGACTTTTTATGACTCAATATGACTTCTCATGTTTTCTCTTTATGGTAGAATTTTCCGAAGGAAAATAAAAACATAACCAGTCATAAAAAGTCAGCGTCTAATATCTAAATTTTTATAAAAAAATTTAACTAAGTAAATTTTCTTGTTCATGACCAACAACGAAAACATCCTAGACAAATCCTTGAACGATTCTCCTCCAAAAAATAAATGGAAACTCGCATTCCTTTCCATTTCAATTTTAGTAATTGCATTCTCGATAGTATTGTTTTTTCAGGATTATATACCTATCGTAATGCCATATTATGCCTCTATGATTTTCGCTCTTTATTTTTTTATCAAAAGAATAAATTATGAAGAAATGAATATGGCAGAATTATTTTCGTGGGGGATTTTTATCATTTTGGGAGGGAACCTATTCGTCAATAATTTTTATGTCCTCTTTTTTTCTGATATGATAATCGGATCCATTTCTGAATTTATTTTCTTTAACCTAGGTTCATTTTTTCGTTGTATTATTTTAGGAAGCACGCTTTCTTTTGGGGTTTTCCATCTGATCAAAAACAAAAGCTGGTCGATGCTATTTTTAATGATTTTCGCTTCTTGGATGTTTCAGACTTTGCTTATTTTTGATCCTGCACTATTTGGTGGTTAAGTAATCTTTTCTAAAAAATGAAAATCAATCCCAAACTGTTTTTTCAATTCCTCCACTTTATCTAAATAAATTTTCGAATCAACTTCCTCTTTTCTTTTTTGTCCAACGATCATCACATTTTTACCTGTGTGATCGCTAGAGATAAATTCAAACACTTTAGTTTTATAACCATTCGCTTCCAAAATTAATGCTCGAATCGTATCGGTTACAATTTCTGCTTGACGCTCTTTTAAAATTCCAAAATTTAAGATTGGTTCAAGGAGAGAATCATTTTTAATTTGTTTTCGAATTTGTTTGTGACAACAAGGTGCGCAGATAATTAATTGTGCATCAGCTTTGATTCCTTTAGCAATTGCTTCATCAGTTGCGGTGTCGCATGCATGCAACGCAATCAAAATATCGGTCTCAGGCAATTCATACCCTTGAATAAATCCTTGCTCAAAATGTAGATTTTCAAACTTAGAATTAGTTGCGATATTATTACAAATCTCGATTAAGTTCTCCCGAATTTCGACACCTGTAACTTTCGTTTTTAAGTTTAAAACATTCACCAAGTAATCGTAAAGTGCAAAAGTCAAATAACCTTTACCTGACCCCATATCAACAATTCGCAACGGTTTTTGGTCATCAATACCAGTTAATTTATCTGCTAAAATCTGCGGATTCTTTCGCAATAAATCAGCAACGACTTCAACAAACTTTTTGATTTGTTTGTATTTATCACCTTTGCCTTTTTGCACACGATCTTTGTCGTCGAGAATTCCTAACTCTTGCAAGTAGGTTGTTTTTTGAATCAACCCCGTTTTATCTTTATCGTGCTGGCGATCAGGTTTTTGGGAAAAAGTAGGCTTGCCATCTCGGAGATTGATTTTACCTTTTTTATTTTTTTCAAAAACGAAATCACGTTCTGTGGTGAAAAGGTTAGCTATCCAAAATTCATTACCGATTAATTTTTCAAGTTCTGCTTCGCCATTTTTTATAGAAAAATTCTTGGTGATGTCTTGTGTCTCATGTCGAAAAACAAAGGAATATTGCAATTCCTTTTTAATCAAAGCGAGTTTGATTAAAACCTTTTTTAGCGAAACGGAACGATCGGCATTTTTGCTCAAAGTCAATCGAACAAAAGTATCGTCTGCAACACTTGCTGAAATTTTTTGGATAAAATCTGTTGTTGAATTCATTGGGGCAAAGATAAGTTTTTGGTTGGAAAAAAATAGCTTTTGATGGAACACAGATCACGCAGATTAGGCGAATATAAGCGGATTTGACGATTAGAGGTGTTATGAATTTTTATTACATCGTAATCGTCAAATCCGCATACATTCGCTCAATCCGTGTCATCCGTGTTCCATCCCACAATATTTTTTTATCTTGCAAATAACAAAACATCAACACATATGAAAAACCTACTTTTCCTTTTTTCCATGACAACTTTAATTTTACTCACAAGTTGCCAACAAGACATTTCCAAAAATAAAAACGACGATTTATCAAAAGAACTTCACACCATTTTTGCAGAAGAGTGGGAGTTTAGAAGTAAGGATGACGATGCAAAACTCCTTCCTGATGTCACTCCTGCAAGAAGAAAAAAAGATGCTGAATTTTGGAAAGGCACTTTAGAAAAATTAGCCAAAATTGATCGTACTCAACTCACTAAAAAAGATCGAATCAACTACGATATTTTCAAGTATCAATTGGAAGATAAAGTAGCTCGAATTGGTTTTGAAGATTACTTGATGCCCTTGAATGCAGAAGGTGGTTTTTACACCAACCTATCTTACATGGTTCGAGGGATGTCTTTTGAAAATGCAGATGACTATGAAAAATATTTAAAAAAATTAAAAGCAGTTCCACAGTTCTTTGATGACAATATTGCTCTTATGAAATTGGGTATCGACAAAGGAATTACACAACCAAAAATCATTGTCAAAAACTATAAAGCATTGATTAAATCTTACCTCGTGGACACTCCTTCGAAGAGTAGTTTTTATGGTCCTTTTTCCAAAATGAATAAAAATGTTCCGGAAGAATTACAAACTGATTTGCAAAATCGAGCGAAGGAAATCATCCTAACTCATGTGCTTCCTTCCTATCAAAAATTTGATAAATTCATGTCGGAGGAGTACGTTCCGAAATCTCGTAACTCATTGATTGCTAGCAACTTGCCAAAAGGGGTAGCATATTATGAGCAACGAGTTCAGTTTTTTACCACCTTGCCCATGACCTCTGATGAGATTTTTGAATTAGGAGAAAAAGAAGTAGCAAGAATTCGAGCTGATATGGAACAAGTCATTCGAGAGGTGAAATTTGAAGGTAGCTTTGCGGACTTTCTTGTCTTCCTCCGAACCGATCCTCAGTTCTATGCGAAGACACCAAAAGGCTTACTTAAAGAAGCTTCTTATTTAGCCAAAAAAATGGATGGAAAACTGCCTCAATTTTTTAATACATTGCCTCGGAATTCTTATGGTGTTGAACCCGTTCCTGCTGCTATTGCACCAAATTATACTGGCGGAAGATATTCAGGTGGTTCGCTCGAAAATCATAAAGCTGGAAATTACTGGGTGAATACTTATAAGCTAGAAAGTCGTCCATTATATGTTTTGCCAGCCTTGACTTTGCACGAAGCGGTGCCTGGACATCACTTGCAAATTTCGCTGGCGCAAGAGTTGGAAGGTTTCCCTGAATTTCGAAAAAATACTTATTTGTCTTGCTACGGAGAAGGTTGGGGATTGTACTCTGAATATCTTGGAATCGAAGCAGGTATGTACGAAACGCCTTATGAAAATTTTGGGCGAATGACTTACGAAATGTGGCGAGCTTGTCGACTAGTTGTTGATGTTGGAATTCATGCTAAAGGTTGGACACGAGATCAAGCGGTGGAATTCTTAGGATCAAATACTGCGCTTTCTTTGCATGAAGTGAATACTGAAATTGATCGATATATTGGTTGGCCTGGACAGGCACTTTCTTACAAAATGGGTGAGTTAAAAATTCGTGAGTTGCGAAAAAAAGCAGAGACGGATTTGGGAAATAAATTTAATCTGCGAGATTTTCATGATGTGGTTTTGTTGAATGGGGCGGTGCCGTTGTTTGTGTTGGAGGAGTTGGTGAATGATTGGATTCTGAATGTAAAATCAAAATAGTTAAATATGATATTTCTCATTGGAATTTTAATCACTTTGGGCATTCCTGCCTTTTGGTTTTTCCTTGCGAAATTCACACACTTTGGTCATGAGAAAGCAATTGCCTATAAAAATAATGAGTTGTCTAAAATTGATCGATTAAAAATAAATTTTCATTTAGCCATTTGCTTTGAATGTGCACATTTAATTGACAAACCAAAAGAAGATCTTCCACTTGAGGAACATCTCATTGATTCGAAGGAGTAATATTTAATTCTAAAAAACAAAATCATGCTGACGATTTTTATTTTTATTTCCTTCCTTGGAGTTGTTGCTGTGGTTCGACAAATAATAGGCAATCAAAAGCATTTAACAGATGATGTTATTCGAAAATTTTTGATTAATCAATTAAATGAAAGAGAACATGATCGCACAACGGCTCATCTTGGTATTTGCGAAGCCTGTCAAGAGCGTTTGCATAATTTTGGAAATAAACGACCGCTAGAAGATCATTTGATTGATCCGAAAGAATAAATTTATTCTCTCTCTTGCTTTTTCCTATATTTGTTTTTCCAAAAAATGTTCTAAAAAACATCTACATGAAAAATCAAAATCAAGAAGAACCACCTCCACCGATTTTTAAAACGTGGAATCAGATGTACGCTTTCGTACTTATTTTACATTTTGTACTCCTTTCTTTTTTTTACTATCTGACAAAAATTTATTCGTAAACTACTTTTTAAATTTTCAATATGCACACTATTGATTGGGCTGTATTGGTATTCACTTTATTGTTCATTGTTTTTTATGGACTTTGGAAAACCAGAAAAGTCAAAACAACCGAAAGTTATTTGTTAGGAGATCGTGAACTAAAATGGTGGACGATTGGACTTTCCATCATGGCAACACAAGCGAGTGCGATTACTTTTTTATCCACTCCTGGTCAAGCATTTGATGATGGGATGCGATTTGCGCAATTCTATTTTGGGCTGCCGATTGCAATGGTGATTTTGGCGGTTTTTGTTTTACCTATCTTTTATCGACTTAAAGTGTACACCGCTTACGAGTATTTGGAACAACGATTTGATGTGAGAATGCGGCAATTTACTGGATTCTTATTTTTGTTGGGAAGAGGTTTAGCTGCAGGAATTACGATTTATGCCCCTGCGATTATTTTATCATTAGTCTTAGGTTGGAGTTTGAATTTGACGATTGGAGTCATGGGAATTTTAGTTATTTTCTATACCATGTCAGGCGGAACAACTGCGGTGAGCCAAACGCAAAAACAACAAATGATTATCATCATGGGAGGTTTAGTGGCTGCCTTTGTTATCTTGATTACAAAGTTACCTGCTGATATTTCTTTCTCAGATACAGTTGGTGTGGCAGGGAAAATGGGCAAGTTGAATATCGTCGATTTTGAATTTGATTTGGAAAACAAATACAACATGTGGTCTGCGCTGTTTGGTGGAACATTTTTATTCCTTTCCTACTTTGGAACTGACCAATCACAAGTCGCTCGATACCTTTCTGGGAAAACCTTGACGGAAAGTCGATTGGGACTTTTGTTCAATGGTATATTTAAAGTGCCAATGCAATTCTTTGTTTTGTTTGTGGGGATTATGGTTTTTATGTTTTATCAATTCACTAAACCGCCGGTGCATTTTAATCCATCCAATTTAGCGAAAATTGAAACTGACGCAGCTTCGCAAGAACAGTTACGAGATTTGCAAACTAAATACGATGTTGTTTTTGAGCAAAAACAAACTGAGATTCGAACGATGGTTTCAGCTTTAGATTCAGATGATCAATCAACGATCAACCAATCTCAGATTGCGCTCAAAGAATTGAACGATCAAGATGCCAAAATCAGAAAAGATGTCGATAATCTACTAGCCAGTTACGGCGCACGAACTGGCCAAAAAATAGATATTGAAGATAACGATTATGTTTTTATGTCATTCGTCACTCAACATTTGCCTATCGGATTAGTAGGGCTTTTGTTGGCCGTTATTTTTTCTGCCGCAATGTCTTCGATTGCTTCGGAGTTGAACGCATTGGCAAGTTGTACCACTATAGATTTTTATAAAAGATCTTGGAATAAAAATAAATCGGATGCGCATTATTTAAAATCAGCTAAATTTTTCACTTTAATGTGGGGAGTTATTGCATTGTCATTCGCCTCCGTTGCATCGCTTTTTGAAAACCTAATTGAATTTGTAAATATCGTGGGATCGTTATTTTACGGAACTATTTTAGGTGTTTTTGTAGTTGCTTTCTTTTTTGACAAAGTAAAATCAAAAGCAGTTTTTGTAGGAGCAATCGTCGGGGAATTAGTGGTACTCACTACTTTTGCATTAGATTATTATGAAGTAATCAATCTAGCTTATTTGTGGTTGAATCTAATTGGATGCCTAGTTGTAGTTTTTGTAAGTATATTGTTACAACCATTATTTGGAGACGATAAACCAAAAAAAGAAGAAGGAAATTTATTTGGTTCAGATCCAGATTTGCTAGATGATGTTGCACTTAATGGTTAAGTAAAAAATAAAACCCGAATCTTCGTTTTGAAGATTCGGGTTTTATTTTTAGTACTTCAATGGTAAATGATTATTGGTATTAATAACTCAAGTTACGCATGGTTTAAAAAATAAAATAGGAAAGCTGTAGCTTAGAGCTATGCAAGATAAATTAGACCTATACACAGATTTTCTATTAACAACGGTTCATCAAGCCACAGCAACAGGTTTATCAAAAGTGGTAGATGGAGCTATTTCGCATGATTCAATTACCCGATTGTTGACAGAAAATGAGTTTACTTCTAAGGACTTGTGGCAATCGATCAAACCATTAGTTAGGCAGCATGAAACAGAAGATGGTTGTTTAATTTTTGATGATAGTATAATAGAGAAAAAATACATGGATGAGAATGCACTCATCTGTTGGCATTTTGACCACTCGACTCATCAAGCAGTAAAAGGAATCAATTTATTAACTGCCTTTTATCATAGTCATCATTCAGATCAAGCATTGCCTTTACGAGTACCTATAAGTTTTGAACTTATCTTAAAAACGATTCATTTTTGTGATGTAAAAAGCAAAAAAGAAAAGCGTCAAAGTCCAATTACCAAGAATGAGATGTTGCGCCAGATGGTTCAACAAAGCATTCATAACCAGTTAAAATTCAAGTATGTCTTGGCAGATAGTTGGTTCGGTAGTTCAGAAAATATGCTTTTCATTCACCGCAAAAAGAAGTTTTTCATTTTCGATATGAAAAGTAATCGTAAAGCAGCATTGAGTGAAAAAGATAGAAACAATGGTCAATGGACAAGAATTGATGAACTAGATATACCTGATAATACTCCTGTAAAAGTTTGGTTGAAAGACTTAGAAATTCAAGTCTTATTAACCAAGCAGGTTTTTAAAAACAAAAATCAATCTACAGGCCTACGATTTCTGGTTTCTAATGATTTTAGCTTGTCTGATGACGATTTTACTACACTCTATAAAAAACGATGGAGTGTAGAAGAATACCACAAAAGTTTGAAACAGAATGCTGCAATTGCTAAGTCTCCGACTCGAACAGTCAAGACTCAAAGCAATCATTTATTCGCTTCTATTTTAGCTTATGTGAAAATGGAAAAATTAAAATTTATCCATCAACTTAATCACTTTGCTATTAAGTCTAAAATTTACCTTGCTGCTACTAAAGCAGCTTTCAATGAACTTAATGCCCTCAGGGCTATTAATTAATTTTGCGTAACATCAGTTAATAATTCACCATTAACAGTTAACCATTAATTAAAATCCTTCTAAGATTTTATCATTTGCTTTTGCGTAACCTGCACTTCCTGCAGCTTTAGCTACAGCAGAAGATTTACCCAGAGTTGTTTTTGCTTCAGCTTTCATTCCAAGCTTAGCTTCGATTTGAGCTTGCAATCTTAACTGCCAGTATCTTTCTCCTTTTTGGTTAGCCATTTTTGCCCACTCATACGCTTGCTTCATATCTTTACCATTGTCATAGTAAAATTTCGCAGCAGAATAATATTCACCTCTAGTCGTACCTGCCATAACTGATTCAATTTGCTTCATTACTTGATCTTCGAAAGCAACCTCTAACTTGAAAGGAACATACCAGTTACCCCATTTCAATGACATAGTTGCTCCGCTATCTTTAATGTCAGCAATATCAATAGCAAAAGACTCTACAAAATTTGAACGTTTGTAGCCTTTTACTTTGAATCGAGCTAATTCATCCTCTTTGTTATATTTTGCCACATTTCCACCTAAGGTCAAATCCTTATACAACATAATTGTCCAATCAACAGGATCAGGAATACTGTACAAAGCATAAGTTCCAGCAGGTATAGCATTACCTTCTATTTTTACATCATCACTAAACGTAATTTTTGAAGATCGATTAGCACCTGTTCTCCAGATACTCCCAAATGCTTCAACATCAACAAAAAGTACACGTCCTTTTACACTTGGACGGCTATAATCTAAGCTAACTGTAGTCAACCCAACTACTTGTTCCATTTTACAGCTTGGACTTGGAGCTGGTGTATTAATTTGAGCCATAGCATTATTGCTAATCATCATAACAGCAGCAATCATAAATAAACTGGTCAATAATTTTTTCATCGTAAGAATTTATTTTTTTTTAGAAATTGATTAATTACTTTTTTCAACGCAAAAATAATATTTCTTTCTCACAAATTTAAAAGCTAATTTTCTTGCGTCATCAACTTGTCTTTTTAGATTTTTTTTTGCTTACTCTATCCATTTTCCATTTTAGAAAATCATGAAATTTTTAAATCTCAAAAACTAGATTTCCTCAAAGAAAGTAAGCTATTACTCCACCTTTTTTTCATATAACAAAAATATTACTTTTAAAAAGGTACTATTATGAAAAATACCCCTTTTATGGTATTTTTAAAAATAGGTACCTATTCTTATTATTGTTCTATAAAATTTCCGTTATTTTTGTTTAGTATTCAAGAAAACAACCATCCTTAACCCCATCTAGATATTTCATTTTGCTTTAAGCAGAATTGAATTCCTAACGGTTGTTTTACCTATAATGTTTAAGGCGACGATCTATCAAATAAAAAATATTCTAAGGATTAATTATTATTACATCATCTGATGTAGACCATCTTTTTATGTGGAAAATGAATATGGTTTAAACTTCTTATAATAATCGGTTTTTGGAATAGGGGCTGCTCCATTAAAGAATGGGCAGCCTTTTTTTTATTAAATTAGGAGTCAGGTATGAGGTTGGTCGCTGCGCTTCCTAGTCAGGAATCAGGTGCTTCGCGTTTACGATGTTAGTTTAATTTTTCAACAATAAAAAAAAGCTCTTTTTGCATTCTAGCAAAAAGAGCTTTTCTGTTTTATTATATTATGGAACAAGAGGCACCGATTCCTGACTAGCAGCGCAGCGACCAACCTCATACCTGACTCTTACAGTCGAAGTTTTTTCCCTTCATAAAACTCCACAATCATTTTTTTCAAAATAAATTCATACTTCGCAAGAACCAATTGAATTTCAGCACTATCTCGATCATTCAAGATGGTTTTATATTCAAAGGCATTGATATTTCCAAGACTTAATTTATTTTTCATGGAAACAATGGACGCTTCCAGCAAGGTCAAAGTCTTTTCCGCAGCTTCTAATTTTTTAGCGGCAGCTTGTACATCTGAAATGGCATTTTGAATATTGGTTCGCAATTCTTGTTTGAATTGAATATTTTCTTCCTGCTTTTGTCGATAGTTAACTTGAGCGATTTCAGCATTTAGTTTAGATGCTTTTTTATCTAATATAGGAAGGTAGAGATTTACACCTACTCCGTAACCAAAATTATCACCTACTTGATTAAAATATCTCTTGTTTTTTAATTCAACTCCTGCTTGCTCAAAGTTAATGAATTCCAATTCATTATCATCTAATTCCGGAATTCTGACTGTTGATAAAATGGTATCTAGAAATACATTTGAGAAATCTGGCTCTGTTATCCTTGAAGAATAATTTGTCCAAATCCCGCCAAACAAATTTACCGAAGGTTTTTTCTCTGCTAACGCAATGGCTTTATCAAGCTTAAGACTTTTTAATTCCAATTCTCCCCCATCTACTCCAGGTTGCGTTTTTAATGCCTTTGCATAAATACTTTTATAAGATAGTTTATTGATAGACTCATCTGGTTGAGTTATTTTTTTGGGCTTCTCTATTTTTAGTGATTGCGAAGGATCTAATTCTAAAATTAACTTTAATGCTACATAACTTCGATCTAAATAGTTTTGGCGATCAATAATTTTTTCTTCGTCTCTCGCTTTTTGAATTTCAACATTTCGCAAATCAGCTTTTGATTGCAAACCAGCATTTACCAAATTTTTGGCTTGACGCATCCACGATTCTGTTTGCGATAAATTTTTCTTTGCATTTGACAATTGCTCCTCCGCCATCAAAATGGTCAAATAAGCTTGCAATACTCGTAAGGATAAATCTTTTGATAATTGATCTGCATTAGCTTGCGCAGATTGAACAGACAAACTTGATTTTTCAATTCTCTTCTTTGTCTGATTTCCATCGTATAAAGTGTAATTACTTTCTAATCGAAAACTATTATAAAGGGTAGATGAATTTCCAAATTCATTCGTTGATGGATCAATGGTTCGTCCTAAGTTCAAACCTAGATTGGTAGAAAATCCTAGATCTGGTTGTCTCTCTGCTTCTGTTCTTTCTAAGATAATTTTATTTTTTGCTACCTCCAGATTGGCATGTCGCATGGTAGTCGTATTACTTTGCTGCACATGTTGAATACATTTTTCCAATGACCAAGTCCGCTGCGCAGTCAACACATTTCCAAAGATTAAAATACTACAAACGGTTAAAGTTATCTTTTGCATAAAAATTTGGTGAATGAAAGGAATGGATAATAATTAATTATCTCACATAAAAATAAGTTACTCAAAAATCCGTAGAATAGGAGGTTAGATTAGGCTTTTAGGTTTGTCAGAAAGGTTGTTTTTTGTTGATTCGTTTTACATTTTTCTAAAGTCAAAAAGGGCTTAATCATACGACTTTAAAGAAGTTTTGTAAAATTACGTTATTATTTAATGTTTTTGAAAAAATTATGCCACTCTTCCATTTTATACATTAAAAAAAATCTTTACACCAGCCTGACATATTAAAGAAATTCGGTATAATTATTGATGTATTTTATAAAGCTTATCATACGGCATACAGAAGATTTGTAATTCGTTGATTATCAAATAATTACACGAATTAAGAACATTAAAAAAAAGAAAACTTTACCTCTCAACTCCCTGATTTCTTCATTCTTTTGTGGAATTAAGAAAATCAAGCTGATGAGATCAAAAAATTTCAGCCAATTCAAATGCCGATTTCTTTTCCTTTTTACAAACAATTAGATGCGATGGATTGCGGAGTAGCGTCCTTGCGAATGGTAGCTCGCTATCATGGCAGACACTACAATCCAGAGTACTTGCGATCCATTTCCTACCCTGATCGGGAAGGTGTTTCGTTGATGGATATCAGCGATGCGGCCGAACATATCGGTATGCATTCATTGGCGGTAAAAGTTCCTTACGATGTTTTGCCCGAGGAAATCCCTGTTCCTTTTGTTGCGCATTGGCGGCAGCAACATTTTATTGTCGTTTACAAAATCAAGAAAAATAAAGTTTGGGTAGCAGATCCTGCACATGGCAAAGTAACTATCACCAAGGAGGAATTCATGGATGGTTGGGCGAGTGATACCGTGGAAGGAGAAGATGTAGGGGTAATTTTGATGTTGGAACCTACGCCCAAATTCTACGAACGGGAAGGAGAAAAAACTAATGCAATTAGCTTTGGCTACCTTTTTAAATATTTCAAAAGTTATACTGGACTAATTTGGCAATTGATTATTGGATTGTTAGCAGGTGCATTTTTGCAGATTGCTTTTCCATTTTTAATGCAGTCGGTTGTGGATACAGGAATTGAAAATCAGGACTTGGATTTTATTTATGTAGTCTTGGTCGCGCAATTGGTTTTATATTTTAGTCAGACGGCGGTAGAATATCTGAGATCATGGATATTACTCTACATTGGTTCGAGGGTCAACATCAGTATGATCAGCGATTTCTTATTAAAAATGATGCGCTTACCAATTCGATTTTTTGATACCAAATTGATTGGAGATTTATTGCAAAGAATTTCAGACAATCGTCGAGTGGAATATTTTTTAACTTCATCGGCCTTGTTTACGGCATTTTCGATGGTGACGTTTGTAATCTTCACAGCGATTTTAGCTATTTATAGTGGATTGATTGTAGGAGTATTTTTAGTCGCAACGGTTCTGTATGTTGGGTGGGTTTTATTCTTTTTGAAAAAACGAAAAGAGTTGGACTATCGTCGATTTGATCAAATGGCTGATAATCAAAGTACGCTGATCCAATTGATTAATGGAATGCAAGAAATCAAATTGCATAATGCGGAAAAACAAAAACGATGGAAATGGGAACGTATTCAAGCTAAACTATTTCGAATCAGCGTCAGCTATTTGAAGCTGGAACAAATGCAAAGTGTAGGAGCCAATTTCATCAATGAGCTAAAAAACATTTTAATTACATTTATTGCTGCTCGGGCGGTAATTCAAGGAGATATGACTTTGGGGATGATGATGGCGGTTCAATATATTATTGGTCAATTAAATGGACCAATTTCACAATGGATGAATTTTATTAAATCCTATCAAGATGCAGGAATCAGTCTTGAACGTCTGAATGAAATTCATGCAAAAGAAGAGGAAGAAGATATTGAGGGAAAAATGAATATTCTTCCTGGCAACAAAGATTTGATTTTGGAAAATGTATTTTTTCAATATGGAGGACCGAATTCTAATATGATTTTAAAAGATATTAGTTTGACTATTCCTCAAGGAAAAAAGATTGCCATCGTTGGAACAAGTGGAAGTGGAAAAACAACTTTGCTTAAATTATTGTTGAATTTTTATCAACCAACTCAAGGAAATGTAAAATTAGGAGACACTACCCTTTCCAATATTAGAAATAAAATATGGAGAGAAAAATGTGGTGTCGTGATGCAAGGTGGTTATATTTTTTCAGAATCCATTGCCAACAATATTGCACTCGGAGATGAAATTGTAGATAAAAAGAAATTACTCCACGCCGTAAAAGTAGCGAATGCTCAGACCTTTATTGAAGGTTTGCCATTGGGTTACAACACTAAGATTGGAGGTGATGGAATCGGTCTGAGTCAAGGTCAAAAACAAAGATTATTACTCGCAAGAGCTGTATATAAGAATCCAGAATTTATTTTCTTAGACGAAGCGACCAATGCGTTGGATGCTTATAATGAGATGATCGTGATGGATAATTTAGAAGAGTTTTTTGAAGGAAGAACGGTATTGATTGTTGCACACAGATTGAGTACAGTAAAAAATGCTGATATGATTATCGTACTTGAAGATGGCGAAATCATAGAGCAAGGAACACATAAAGATTTGACTGCGTTGAAGGGAGCATATTATTACCTAGTGCGAAATCAATTAGAACTTGGAGCATAACTAACGATTGGCTTTTAGCCAATCGCTAGTTTTAAAATATATTTTTTCTAAAAAAACCAAAGAAAACCAAAGGCTGGCTAAAAGCCAATCGCTGGTACAAAAAGGAAAAATGGAAGAACACGAAAGAATAGAACTTAGAAGTGATGATGTTCAAGAGATCATCGGAACGCCACCACGTTGGATCGTACGTTGGGGAACACTTGTCGTCGCAGGTGCTGTTTTCGCTATGGTGGCAATGAGTTTTTGGGTTCAATATCCTGATAAGGTGAGAGGTCGGGTTTCTATCACTACTAAGATTGCTCCCGTGAGAGTCAATGCTCAAAAATCAGATTTGATCTCAAGAATATATGTAGAAGATGGTGATAAAGTAGAAGAAGGAGATCTTTTAGTTTTGATGCAAAATGCTGCAAACTATGAAGATGTGGAAGAATTAGAAGAGTTTACAAAAGATTTGAATAATGCTGATCAGTCTGAATTATTGGAATTTTTATCCTCTGATTTTAGGCAATTAGAAATAGGAACATTGCAACCTTTGTATGCTGAAGTGCAAACGAATTTTGAAAAATTTCAATTTTACGAACAAAACAAAGCAGCTGCTAAAGAAATCACTCAAGTGAAACGCCAAATCGATAATATTGGCGCAGGTATTAAAATTCAAGAAAGAAAGTTAGATGATGCGTTGCAAACCTTGGAATTGGAAAAAGATAGATATGAACGTTCCAGAACTGCATGGAAAAACAATGTGATCGCTACTGTAGAATTCGAAAATCAGAAAAAGATTTGGATTTCAGCCAAAACAAGAGTCAAAGAAATTGAGGATGAAGTAAACCAACGATTACTTCAAATTTCAGGACTTCGCAAAAATATTACTGATACTGAAAATACCAATGTGGAAACAAATAATGAAAACTACATCAATCTTCGAAGTAGTATCAATAATCTCATTGGTGCAATCGATCGATGGAATGAGGAAAATTTACTCATTGCTGCTATGCCTGGAAAAATTTCTATGGTGCAAAATTGGAGTGAAAAAAATTACATCGAGCAAGGAAAAGAAATCATGGTTATCCTTCCAGAAAACAAAGAAGACAATTATTTCACTCAACTCTTTATTCCCGTTCAAGGTTCAGGAAGAATAGAAATAGGACAACGGGTTTTATTAAAGTTAGACAATTTTCCTTATCGTGAATTTGGGCAATTGGAAGGTGAAGTGATCGATCTTCCAGGTCTTTCGAGAGAGGAAGGTTTACCTGTAAAAATAAAATTAACCAACGCTCTAATTACTCAAAGTGATAAAGAATTAAAGCTAGAACAAGAACTGCTAGGTAATGGCGAGATCATTACTGAAAACCGAAGTGTGTTTATTCGTATTTTTGAAAATGTAGTTAAGCCACTTTTCCAAGAATAAAACCAGTCCTATCATTTCATAAATATTTCTTTTCTTTGAGAAAAAATATCATGAAAAATCCATTACTTTTTTTCCTACTCTTAATTTTTAGCGGAAGCATTTTTATGACTAGTTGCCAATCTGCTGCAACTACAGCTTCTACAATTTTACCTGCCGATGCTATTGATACTACAGACATCGAATATTTTTTAGCAGAACTTTCATCCGACAAATTCCTCGGTCGAAAACCTTGTTCCCCTGGCGAAAAAATCACCATCGATTTTATCCAATCAGAATTTAAAAAAATGGGATTGGAGCCAGGAAATGGCGATAGCTATTTTCAAAAAGTCCCGTTGGTTGATATCACCGCTGCGCCTTCTGAAGGAATGTTTATCACAGGAGGGAAAGAAGATTTAAAATTTGAATACAAAAAAGATATGATGACTTTCACTCAGCAAGTCAAAGAAAAGATCGATATAAAAGATTCAGAATTAGTCTTTTGCGGCTTTGGAATTGTTGCTCCTGAATATGGCTGGAACGATTATGATGGAATTGATATGACTGGAAAAACAGCAGTTATTTTTGTTAATGATCCAGGTTATTATTCAGAAGATTCTACTTTTTTTAAAGGCAAGACAATGACTTATTATGGTCGTTGGGATTATAAATTTGAAGAGGCTGCAAGACAAAATGCAGATGGGGTAATTCTAATTCATGAAACAGGTGCTGCAGGTTATCCTTGGTTTGTAGTTTCTAATTCTTGGTCAGGTGGACTATTGTCTTTGCAATCTGACGATGATAATGTTTCGAGGTGTGCGGTGGAAAGTTGGATTACTTTTGATGCAGCCAAACGACTTTTCATTAACTCGAAAATCGACGCAAAAAACATGTTGCAAAAGGCTAGTCAAAAAGATTTTAAACCAATGCCTTTAGGAATGAACATGAGTACTTCTATCAAAAATACTTTTGTAAAAAATAATTCTAACAATGTAATTGCAAAAATTACTGGTTCAGAAACTCCTGACGAATATATAATTTATACCGCACATTGGGATCACCTTGGCGTTGGTCAAGTCGTGAATGGCGATTCTATTTACAATGGTGCGTTGGATAATGCAAGTGGTTCAGCAAGCATGTTATCGATTGCCAAAGCTTATGCTGAGATGAAGAAAAAACCAAAACGAACCGTTATTTTCCTTTCTGTTACTGCGGAGGAACAAGGACTTTTAGGTTCTCTTTGGTATGCTCAAAATCCAATCTATCCTATCAAAAATACGATTGCCAATATCAATATGGATGGTGCTGCGATCATGGGACGTATGAAAGATTTGACGATCACAGGTTATGGACATTCGGATATGGATGACATTGCTGCAGAGGAAGCGAAGAAACAAGACCGCTATATTTTGCCAGATCAAGAACCTGAGAAAGGATATTTTTTCCGTTCTGATCATTTCTGTTTTGCGAAGGTTGGCGTACCTGCACTTTATGCAAAAGGTAGTTACGATCATAGAGAAAAAGGAAAAGAATATGCCATGAAAAAGAAAAAAGAATTTACCACTACAAATTATCATCAACCTTCTGATCAATATTCTAAAGGTGATTGGGATTTGAAAGGTGCGGTGGAAGATGCTCAGTTGTTTTTTAATGTAGGATTACGATTGGCAAATGAAAAATTGTATCCACAATGGAAGGATGGATCTGAGTTTAAGAGTGCTCGAAAATTGAAGGATTAGAGTTAAAATAAAAAAGGATAGACTTTTAGTAAGTCTATCCTTTTTTACTTCTTATCAAAGTAATTTATGCGCCAGGCTGCACCTCCATTTCCCCCTGCCCTAACAACTTCAAAATTCGCATATGCGAAATCACCGCCTCATGCACTTTCGTAAATTCATGATAAGGTAAATTAAATTCCTTCGCTGCATTTTTTACAATCTCAGAAATTTTTTCATAATGAACATGAGAAATTGTTGGAAACAAATGATGTTCAATTTGAAAATTCAATCCACCAACTAAAAAGGTAACTAATTTATTTTTTGTAGCAAAATTTGCCGTTGATCTCAATTGATGAATCGCCCAAGTATTATTCATTTTTCCATCATGAGGAATATCAGTATGCTCAGGTCCTTCTACCAAATGTGCCAATTGGAAAACAAAAGTAATTAACAAACCAGAAACTGCATGTAGCAAAACAAATCCTACAATCACTACCCACCAAGCCACGCCCAACATAATTGGAAGCACTAGCATATAGAAATAATAAAATAATTTTGAAGCAATCATAATAATCGTTTCACGAGTAGGATTAAAACCACATCGCTCAGTCATTCCTGATTTATTATAATTAATCAATTGTTTAAAATCTTTTCGAGTCACCCAACTTAAGGTTGCAAACGAATACAACAAAGGTGCATACCAATGTTGAAATTTATGATACCATTTTAATTTCCCTTCAGGAGACAATCTCAAAAATGGTTTATCATCAATATCTTCATCCAACTCGTACATATTAGTGTAGGAATGATGCAAAACATTGTGCTGGATTTTCCAAGTAAAGGAACTTGCACCAATCATGTTAGTGGTGTATTCCATCATGGTGTTCACCCATTTTATTCTAGAATAAGAACCATGGTTTGCGTCGTGCATCACACAAAGTCCAATACCTGAATTTCCTAATCCCATCAATAAATAACAAACCAATGCTCCCCAAACTGGCAACACTTGAGCTAATATCAATGCAAAAGGAATAAAATAAAATGAGAAGACAACGATTGTTTTTAAATATAACAACCCGTTTCCGGTCTTTTTGATTTTATTTTTTTCAAAATATTCGTTGACTCTTTTTCTGATGGTTGGAAAAAAGTTTTGGGGATCTTTTCTAGCGAATTTAACTGTAGGAATCATTAGTTGATTATTGTGAAATTTGTAAAATATGGTGATGCTCCTTGGGTTAATTAACTTTTAAGTCTGCTATTTAACGATTTTGATTAGGTTAAATTTCATTTATCACAAGTGACAATAATCATAAAAAATTTCTTTTTACGATGTTCTAACTTTATTTAGGACGCTATGCGATAGAAAATACCCCTAGTGAAATCTGTATTTTAACTAAGTTCTTTTGGTCTTTGTACGGAAGCTGTTTTAACAAAGAAAGGGAAAAACCACCAGTAATTGTTAGTTTCTAGGTAAAATATAAGTCATAAAAATATTGTCGATTTCCAATAAAATCATACAAAACAGCTATTCTGAAATTTTGACAATGAACTTTTCAGCAAGTTCTTTTGTATTTCCCTTTGTAAAATTTAGAGCTTTTTGGAAATTAAATTTTAACTAGAAACAGTTCATTTTTCAAAAACTCTTATCATCAAATATTAACAACTTTGGCGAAGCTAAAAATTAAAGGTAAGGATATTAGAAAAATCGGGTTCCCTGAAAATCGAATCATCGGAATGGCTATCGACGCGATTAATCGACACTTCAAACATGAAAAAAAGGAAAATGTTTTGGCTCTTTTTGAAAAACTAAAAAATAGACCACAAGATTTTTTGGAAGATGAAGCACTCGGAAATATTGCTCAGTTACTTATGCCTGTCGAGGAGAAAAAAACTTTTGAAATTGCCATTGCTGACGAACCAATGGATTTTAATATTTTCGGAAGAGAACATATTGATGACTCTGCTGTCCTACAAATGAAAAATGCGATGCGACTTCCTGTGACCGAAGCAGGAGCCTTAATGCCTGATGCACATCATGGATATGGTTTACCAATTGGAGGTGTCTTGGCAACTCGTGATGCAATTATTCCATATGCTGTTGGAGTTGATATTGGCTGTCGGATGAAACTATCGATTTACGATATCCCTGAATCTTATTTAAATCAACATAGTTATAAATTAAAAACTGTTTTGACGGATTGGACTTGTTTTGGAATGGGAAAAGATTTGGGGATATTGCAAGATCACGATGTGCTTGATCGAAAAGAATTTGATGAAATTCCTTTTTTGAAAAACTTACAACGGAAAGCACAAAGGCAATTAGGTTCTTCAGGTTCAGGAAATCATTTTGTGGAATTCGGAATTGCGGAATTGGAAAATGACAATAAATTAAATGTTCCTGCTGGAAGATATTTAGCGATTTTATCTCACTCTGGGTCAAGAGGTTTGGGAGCAACGATTGCCAATCATTACACCAAATTAGCACAAGGACTTTGTCCACTTCCACGAGAGGTAAAACATTTGGCTTGGTTGGATTTAAACAGAGAGGAAGGGCAGGAATATTGGTTGGCAATGAATTTAGCAGGTGATTATGCCTCGGCTTGTCATGATCGAATTCATATTAATTTAGCAAAAGCCTTAGGCATCAAACCTATTGCAAAAGTAGAAAACCATCACAACTTTGCTTGGAAAGAAATTCATAATGGAGAAGAATTAATGGTACATCGAAAAGGCGCAACTCCAGCTGGAAAAGATGTATTGGGAATTATTCCCGGCTCGATGACAGCACCTGGATTTATCGTAAGTGGAAAAGGAGAACCTGCTTCTTTGAATTCTGCTTCACATGGAGCGGGGCGGCTTTTATCTCGAACCAAAGCCAAACAGAGTATCACTAATTCGGCTTTGAAAAAAATGCTCAAGTCAGAAGGTATCGAACTGATTGGCGGAGGTCTTGACGAAGCTCCAATTGCTTACAAAGACATTCATCAAGTTATGAAAAGTCAAAAACAATTGGTCAATGTCGAAGGAACTTTTTTCCCAAAAATAGTTCGCATGGATCGAGCAAAATAATTAAGTAGTTAGACAATCAAAACCCATGAATTATAAGAGAGGTATTAGTACTTACGAGCTAATACCTCTCTTAATTTTATGACGTTATTTAAAATACTTTAACAAAACGATTTCATGAAAAAAGAAGCCGAAATAACTGTGATTAAATTTAGACAAGAACTTATGTTCACCTTTTATCGTCTTTTTAATTAATGATTAAAAAAGATAAACATATCCATTTTTACTTCTAAATTTACCCTCCCCTTTTCTTTTTCATATTTTTCAAAAAATAGACTAGGTCCATCATGAACAAAATTGTCATCGTATGCATCTGCATCATTGCTCCTCTTTTTCTTTTTTCCCAAAATAAAAATAATCAATCGATTGCTTCTGCAATTAAAATTTTGAAAATCCATGAAGCAAGCTTGGAACAACTATCTCCTTTTGAAGAAGGCGGTATGGAAAAAATTGATCGTTTGAATGGAAAGGTTAGTGAAAAATTATTGGAAATTTTGAGAATGCCTGAGATTGTTGATTTCCCAAAAGATAGTATTCCATTTTTTACAGTTCAATCTGCTGATCGAGATCTTGCTATTTTTTCATGGCTCGAAAACTTAGGTGGATCATTTAAAATGGTTATCAATATTTTTTATTGGAAAAATTCATTGGGACAACCGACGGCTGACCTAATGAATATTGAGGAAGAATTTGGAAATTACTATCAAATTTTTGATCTAAAAAATCAAGCGAAGGAAACGTTCTATTTTTTAATTGGAGGAGGCATCTCTTGCAATACTTGTCGATTTGAAAAAGCATTGTTATTTAAAACAGGCGAAACAGATTTGGAGGAAGTTTTTTCTTTTCAAATTGATTATCGATTTAGTACTGATATTCTAGGATTGAATTTTGATGAAGAAAATCAAATTTTAAATTATGAATATATTGAGGATGAATGTGAAGATGATGAAGGAGAAAATTGTTGGGTTCGTGGAAAGTTTAAATTTAATGGAAATACCTTTGAAGAAATTGAATAGTTTTTTGAATGAAAATAAAATTTAGAAGAATTTAATGAGTTTGGATTTTTGAGAAACGGTCTATGAGTTCATTTAATTCTCCAGGCTTTCCTATTAAATTTAAACTAGTTTTGTACTTTTCCTTAAAAAAATAAAAGGGTAACACTTTTTTCAAAATGCTACCCTTCTTTCTAGTTCCAATTATTCAATGCTTACTTCTTTTGTATTTTTAACAATTTAGATAATCGTTTTACTTGACTATCGTTACATCTCCTTTTTTGAATAGGTCGAGCGTCCTACCACAACTATTCACTTTTATTCTGACATGATAAACATAAACCCCAGGGTTAAAAATCTTGCTGTTCAATGTTCCATTCCAACCTTCAGAGGTATCATGAGTATCATATAAATGATTTCCCCATCGATCAAAAACATAGAGTGCAAAAGATTCAATTCTTACATTCGGAGCAGGATAAACTCTAAATTTATCATTGTTTCCATCTCCGTTTGGAGAGAATGCATTGGGGATATACAGGTATGAATTAATATTATCATCTTCGTAAGAGATGCGAACCTCTTGCGTAACCGTTTCACATTCATTGCTCACAGCAACTACGTAAGATCCTTCTTCATTTATGGTTAATTGTGGATCGGTACTTCCATCACTCCAAAGG
Organism: Saprospiraceae bacterium; assembly: GCA_045104975.1. Taxonomy (GTDB): domain Bacteria; phylum Bacteroidota; class Bacteroidia; order Chitinophagales; family Saprospiraceae; genus CAJQQY01. The sequence continues at coordinate 10,271 of JBGCCY010000032.1, read as the reverse complement.
TAAGTTAGGTTAGAAGCATCGCCCGCTAAAATTTGTGGCTCAATAACTAAATCGCTTCCATCACATGGTAAAAGAGGTGCAGGCAGGTTGATCTGCAACTGTGGATCACCTTGTAAAGTGATCGGTTGTTCTTGAACACAACCATTTCCATCTTGCACATAAACCATGTAACTCATCGCAAATAAGTTTTCAAAAAGTGGAGTCCCTTGGAAATTATTTCCATCTAATGAATACGTAAATGGAGCTGTTCCTGTTGGGTTTTCAACAGTAATCGTTCCTTCACTTCCATTCCAACAAGGTTCCTCAGATTGCAAGTCAAATTGAATATCAGGATAACCATCTACAATTAAGGTTACGATAGAATCACAACCATTTTGACCAAGATAAGTGAAATCAAGTTGAGTACCTGGCCCGTATTGCTGACTTGCATATTCGACAGTTTCATCAGGACAAACATCAAAATTCAATATCGTAGAACTTGTTGGAAATGGAATTACTTCAACTGAATCAATATAATTACAGCCTTCAGAAGTAGTCATTGGAATTTCTGTCAATCCAATTGGATAGGGTGTTCCATTATAAATCACATCACTTCCATCACAAGAAGAGAGTTCAACATAGGAACTACTATTGGGCAATTCGGTGATGGTTACGGTGATGATAGAATCACAACCTAACACATCTAAGTATTCAAAATCAGTTGGCACTCCTACTGGAACTACATCTCCATCAAACATATAATTCTGTCCAAAACAAACTTCATCTGTAAAATCTGTAGTAGATGAAATACAGTTAATTTGTAATAACCAATCAACTATTTCCATATCATCACACCCAAACAAAGTAGAATCTAAATCATTCCAGACTGCAATTACATTGGCTGGTAAACCATTTATATCTAAGTCCAAATTATAACTGACGGAAGGAATATTGCTAAAGGTATATGTTCCATTTATTCCAGAGGTGACGGTATCGATTGCAACGCCATTATTATTTAAAATAATATTTATTCCACTCACTAAAGTATCTGGTCCATCAATGATTCCATTGTTATTCACATCCATGTAAACATTTCCTTCGAAAGTTCCAAAGCCATCGTAAAGATCCAAATTCAAAATATCAGAAGTTGTCACACAACCATTTATATCGGTCATGACTACATGGTAAGCGCCACTTTCCAGAGCGACATAGTTTCCAATTGCTCCCGTTGGCCCTGCAATAATGTTTCCATCCAAGTACCATTGGTAATCTACTACTCCATTGATAGTTGGCAAACAAATCGTATCTGGTTTACAACGAGTGTGGCAACCATCTGGAATTTTTTTCAAATCAGGGCCTTGATTAATTTCTATTTTATTACTCTCGCCTGAGCAACCAAACATCGTGATTCCTCTAACAAAATATTCTCCAGCAGCACTTGCTTGAATACTTGTTCCCAATTCTCCTGTGTTCCAAATATAAGTCAAATCAGCTGATGGATTATCCACCGTAAATGTAGTCAACGTATTTTCACAAACTGGCGACATCGGGCTAGAAGAAATTTCAATATCTGTTGGAGTAGGATGAACAACAATATCAAATGGTCCAACTGTATTCGAACAACCCGTGGTCATATCCAAAATATCTAACGTCATCGAGTAAGTTCCTGCCGTCAATTGATTGCCTCGATCTTCTGAATATTCTAACTCAGAACCAAGACTTCCATCTGACCAGGTAAAAACATAATCAGTCGTTTTATTGGTTACTTGCAGGTAGATATCTTCTCCTTCACAAGTAGAATAATTATCATAAAAAACATTGACAGGTTGCCCAAATTCATCATACTCTACTGCTTGAATCGCAGCAGTTGGCAATGGAATTACATCCAAAACTGCCGTTGGCGGAATGTATTGACAACCTATACTATTCGTAATCGTCACGGTGTAAGCACCTGCTTCGCCAGTCGTAATACTTTCTCCAAATGTTCCATCTGACCATTCCCAAGAGACACCTCCTGGAGGAGCGGTCATCGTCGTTACATCGCCTTCACAAATTGGGGAAGGTGTGCTAAAACTAATTAGACCAACCAAAGTATTAGGTGCCACGGTGACTACATTGGTTACACTTCCTGTGCATCCCCAAACATCAGTTACGGTACAAGTCACATTATAAATTCCAGCATTTTCGTAAGCATGAAATGGATTAGCAATTTCAGAAGTATTCGCTGCTCCACTTGCTGCATCTCCAAAATTCCAATCATAGAATAAAACATCTGCTGATGCAATCGAAGTAAAACTCAAAGCAGTTCCTTCACAATTTAAAACTGGTTCATCAAAATCAATGGTCGGTGGAGCTTCAATCGTAATAGTTTTCACTCTAGTAGCGGTACAACCCGTTCCATGTCCTACAGTCAAAGTCACATCGTAAGTTCCAGGAGCGGAATAAGCATGTGATGGATTTTGATCTGTAGATGTATTGTTAGCACCACTTGTTGGGTCGCCAAAATCCCAACTCCAACTCTGCACTACTTCTCCCGGAAGGAACCCTGTCAAATCTTCAAATACCAATGCCTCATCAACACATGCTGTTCCAAAACTAAAGTCAGGAGAAATCGGAACAGTTACTAACTTTGAATCATAACAAACAATTCCCGCAGGAGTCAACGCTGTCAAAGTAACAATGTAGTAACCTACATTTGAAAATTGATGAGAAGGATTTGGAAATGCTGAACTATTATTTACACCACTTGCGATATCATCAAAATCCCATTGCTCTGTTCCAGGAACAAAATTAGGAGAGATATTTTCGAAGTTAAAAATATCACATTCGTTAGTTACCGTAAATGCCATTTGCACATCAGTTCCTTGATCACATGCTAAAGGTAAACTTGGATTATTACATACTCCACCTGATCCACAAAAATCCCAAATCGTAATTGTATTAGAAAAAGTTTCACAACCATTTTGATCTAAAACGGCTACTTGAAATGTTCCAAATTCTGCTGAAGTTATAACTGATGAATTCATTCCTGGTTGAATCGTACCATTAATATACCATTGGTATGTATAACCTGCTGGAACTTCGGTGGCATGTATTTCTGCAATTGGGTCAGGGTCAGGTCCAGTATAACATCTTAATCTACTACCTGGAACTGAAACGGTTACGGCTGGTTCGGGATAGCCCTCTATTTCAAATGCAATATTATTTTCACAACCAAAACTATTGGTCACAACTAATTCATAAGCACCTGCTGGTAAGTTGGCCGTTGGTGTATTCGTAATAACACTACCAGTTTCTGTTTTCCATAAATAAGAATCGTAAACACTTGCCACTCCAATTGTAGTAGCATCTCCTGGACAAACAAATAAGTTACCTGTTACTACTGGTTCTGGTTTTGCAATAATAGTTACTGGCGTAGATTCAGTTGATCCACACATCGTAACTTGCACATCTGCAACGCCATCTTGATGCCAAAATACTTCAATCGTATTTGTATTTTCTCCTGAAAGAATTGTTCCCGCATCAGCTGGAACGATAGTCCATTCATATTTTACGCCAGGGAAAAAGTCCGCGATATAAGTTCCTTCAGACTCTTCACAAACATTCCCATCTCCATTTACTGTAAATGGAGGCAATGGAAATACTTCTAAATCAACTGGCAGAGATTCGCATGCTAAACCATCTGTACTCGTTTGAGTAACTGATAAAATGTAAGGCGGTGTAGTTCCGAATGTAACATTTATAGAACTTCCTTCTTGCTCAGTAATAACTCCACCATCATTAATTGTCCAATTAAAAATAAAATTAGGATTAGATGTTAGTACATCGTAGTTATAAACTTCGCCAGGACAAATCTGAGTAATTCCTCCTATCGAAGTTGGCGCAACTGGAGGTTCTACAATGCTGATATAATTAGTAACATAAGGCGTACAAACTTCCAATGGATTAGAAGGAATCGCTTGAATCGCATACCTTCCAGAACCAGCAGTTGCAATGATATTCCAGTCTAGATTAACTTGATCTGTCGATGCTCCCGAAGTCCAAACAACAGTTCCATCTCCTGCAGTTACTGTCCAATCACACATCACATCATTCACTCCAGTAATATCTTTTTTCGCTTCGTGAACACTCATACCATTGGCACAAGCTTCAATATTTCCTTTCAAGTATAAATCCGCTAAAATAAATACATCCTTAGTATCACTTCCTCCACAACCCAAATAACAATTATCATAATCAACGGAAACAACCTGTTGAAGATTTGGAGAAACTTGTCCATCCCATCTTACTTTGATGCTATTTGTATTTTGTCCTTCTAAAATAGTTCCACCAGCAGTCACCGACCAATTAAAATCAGTTGCAGAATAATCATCAATATAATAAGTAGACTCATCCATTCTACACACTTTCTCTGGTCCTTTGATTTCTGCATTATCCGAAATAATCGGAACAACTTCGACTGTCGGCTCCAAACAATAATTTCCGCCCGAGCAACCTGAAACTGCCAACTCTATAATTCCTTGTGGACCACTCAACCATTCAATCGTAACAAAATTATCAGCAGCTGTACCTCCATCTATAATATTATAATCACCCGTTATCGTCCAACTAAATCCACTACAATCTGCATCAGTAGAATAGGTAACTGTTTCGCTTTCGCAAATGGTACCAACACAACTCAACGTTGGACTAATCGCATCAGTCACTTCAATCGTAACAAATGAAGTATCACTACAGTAACAATCATTTCTCGAAATTAAAAACGCTTCGTAAGTTCCTGCTGTCAAGTAAGTTTCTTCTGTATTAGTAGCTGTAGAAAAATTACCATTTCCAAAATCCCACTCAAATAAAGTCGCTCCTTCACTTTCATTATTAAACACGACAGTTCCTCCTTCACAAATGCTCACTACTCCATTTACCGCAGCAGGTATGGTTGTAAACCCAGCATCCGGATTTTCCAAAATATCAATACAAATGGAAGTAGTCGCAGGGCAAGTAGAAGTAGTCGCAGGACAGTCAATTATAAAATCAAGAGAACCTGTACATCCGAAATCATCAGTTACTGTAACGGTATATGTCCCAGAACATAATCCACTAATTGATTGACCTGTTCCCCCATTTGCCCAAAGAAATGTAAACCCATTAGAAAAAGGAGATGAAGTAGAAATCGTAGCTGTTCCATCGCAAAAATCACATCCCGTTTCGTTCGTTTTATTTATTGAAAAAGAAAACAAACAACCATTACCTGTATTTGGATCAGAAACTACATGAGTTTGACAAGTAGCTGAATTTCCATCTGCATCAGTAGCAACGACTGAATATGTTCCAGCCTCCACAAGGAGTCCAGGTGAACCTGTATTAGTAAGTATTACTCCACTCGGATTAGTCCAAGTGTAGGTATATGGAAAAGACCCACCACTTGCAAATGCTTGCAAAGCTATTTCAAAGCCAGCTGGTCCTTCTTGAATAATAGAACTACAATTAACTAATAAGTTATTACTTGAATTAGCTCCGTCCATGCTTGCTGTAATTAATCCACTTCCAGGAGCACCCCACTCAACGGTCACTTGATTTCCATTCTCTTCATAACTATCAGCACCGAGTACTTCCCATGTTACATTTTGACCATTAGGTACCGTATAGATGGCTGTTGAATTCGCACATATTTTATCACAAGAAGAAGGATTCAAACTATCTGCTACACAAAAAGTATTGGAAAGCGAAACTATATCTATTGGTGTACTTGTACCAACTACCACCGTTTGTTCAGCAAAGTTTCCAGTATCATCCTGTGCCGTTATAGTATAAATACCTGCCTCACTCCAACAGTATTCCATTGGATTTATATCTGAAGAAAAAATAGTTGTTCCATTGAAATATATTTCCCATAAAACAAATTGCCCAGGATTACTAGTAAAATACGACTCGCAATCTCCTACGCATGGTTCAAAATTCCCTACAATATCTATGAAACAAGGAACTATCGTAACAAATACCGAAGCAGAATCACCTTGAGCATCAGTTACAATGATCTCAAAAGAACCAGCGATTCCATAGAAATAAAAAAAGGAATTTTGATTAACATTTCCTTGCGTAGTTCCTCCGTCTCCCCAATCAACAATATATGGTTCTTCTCCCCCTGCAACAAAAAGATCAACTCCCTCTCCAACACAACCAATTGTACTAACGGTAGCATTGATTTGAGCTTGAGTATTTTTGGAAAAAAGAAATAAGCTAAAAATTAAAATGGAACGAAGTAAGATAGATTTTTTCATATGGCAAATATTTTTAATCTCTGTTTTTGTAATCACGTGTTGCTTCAACCAATCGTTGGGTTTTGCTTTTTTAAGTTAAAAAATAAAATCGGAAAATTTGTTTTATTTCGGCGATTTTGAAGTAAGATTGAACTTATCTTTTATTCGCTGCTTCTAAATATGAAGAAGATTGATATTGGCTAATTTTTGTCACTTTTGGGAAAATTAAGAACCTGACTTTAACAAATAATAAATGTCTTTTTTGCTCCTCTCGATTAACATTTCTCATCCAAGAACGGTTGATTTAATAAAAATACTTACTCACATTCAGAATTAATTACTCAACCAAAATTATTGATTTGCAAAGAGAAGACAATAAATTTGTCCCACCCCAATTAACCTTTTCCCAGTTTCTAGCATATATATATAATCGAATGAGTTTAGATTTTTGAACTTAAAATACTATACAAATGAAAAATACTGTTTTGATATTTCTATTTTCTCTTATAAATATAAACTTTCTTTATTCACAGAAAGAAGCCAATGTTTGGTATTTTGGTCGCGATGGAGTTGGGCTTGATTTCAATTGTATTCCACCTTCAGTAGTTAATGGGCACGCCATGATTGGATGGGAAGGTGTTACCACAGTAAGTGATCGAAATACAGGTAAGGTTTTATTTTATACCAATGGTGATCGCATCTATGGAAGCAATCACGTTGAGCTTCCAGATGGATCTAATATTTCTCCACTAGGACTTGGATTTGATCCCTTGAACACGATCACCCAAGTCTTACCCGTTCCAGTTCCTGGCAATCCAGATCAGTATTATTTATTTATTAGTGATGTGCAAGGTGGAAAAATTTCTGTCGGTGATTTACCTCAAAATGGTGTTTGGGGAGTTAAAATCGACATGACCGAAAATGGAGGTTTAGGTGCGGTCATCGATCGGTTTCAAATTTATAATCCCATTTTTACTTCCGAAAAATTAATGGGTATTCCTCATGCGAATGGACAAGACTATTTTTTGATTGGTCATGATTTTGGTAACGATCAATTTTTCATTTCAACAATAGATGCTTCAGGTGTTCAGTCACCACCAGCATCTCAATCAATTGGAATCGTACATAATACTATCCCTGGTGATTTTGACAATCTTAATTCTATTGGAGAATTAAAAGCTTCTCCAGATGCTTCCATGTTGGCAAGTGTCATCTCTGGAGATGGAAAAATAGAATTATTTGACTTTGATAACTCTAGCGGAATAATTTCTAATGCAAGAGAATTGGGAACTGAAACAGAAGCTTACGGTATTTCTTTTTCTCCAGATAATTCTAAATTATTCGTGACTACATGGCAAGGGAAATTAATTCAATATGATCTTTCCGCAGGAAATACAACTGAAATTATTAATTCTAAAATTACTTTATTTGAATATGTAGGAGGAAGTTTTGGTAGTTTAAAAATAGCTCCCGACGGAAAAATATACGTAAGCCGATTTATTGGAGGTGGATATGCTCAAGACGGAGGAGATACTTTTTTGGGGCTGATCAATAATCCGAATGAAGTGGGAGCTGCCACTAATTATATTCATGATGGAATTGATTTAGGAGGAAAAAAATGTAACTGGGGTCTTAATAATTTGATCGAGCAAAATGAATTTGCACAGATTGAATTATCTGTAGATTTGGGCGAAGACATTTTAGGAGAATGTGATGATTCTCCATTTACTTTGAATGCTGAAAATGATTGTGCAACCTATCTTTGGCAAGATGGATCAAGTGAGGCAAGCTTTGAGGTTAACCAACCAGGAACTTATTTTGTGGATGTAATTTATGGAAACTGTGTGGTGAGTGATACCCTTGAATATGAAGTGGAATCAGACTTGGAATTTTCCTTAGGTGAAAATAAATCCATCTGCCTAGGGGAAACTATTATTTTAGATGCCAGCGAAGTCGAAGGAGAATATCTTTGGCAGGATGGCTCAACGAACTCTAATTTTTCAGTCACTTCAGCTGGAATCTTTAGCGTTACAATTACAAACGAATGCGGAACTGTTTCTGATGAAATTGAAGTTATCGCTGGTGCTGATTTTGGTTTAGCAAACGATATAAAAATCCCCAATGGATTCACACCTGATGGAGATGGATTAAATGATATTTTAACTCCAATCGTACCAGAAGAATTTTTCGGAAATATTACCAATGTTGAGTTTGTCATTTTTAATCGTTGGGGAACGCAAGTATTTGTCAGCAATGATTTATCTATTGGTTGGGATGGAAAAGTAGATGACAAAGCTGGGACTTCGGATGTTTATGTTTGGATTTTTCAAGCAGAACAAAGTTCTTGTGGAAATGGAAACTTTCCTATTTTAAAAAAAGGCGATGTTACTTTAATTAGATAAAAACATGGTTTCAAAATTTAAGTGAAGTTCTAAAATAAAAACACATGAAAAAAATAATCCTCCTGCTTCCCATTTCATTTTTACTTTTTATTTTCTCCTGCGAAACCAAAACTAAAATCATCATTCCTGATTGGGAACCTTACGATGAAACCGAAGAGCTGACTAAAAGTGCCACTCATGAAAGTCAACGCATGCAATTCAAATTAATCCAATCTAAATTTTTAGATAAAAATAATCTTTGGAAAAATGTGCAAGACCAAATCGCTTATTTTTCAGAAGAGGATTATCAAACCTTGAAGCCATTTATTTTAGAACAAAATATTCCTACCATTCAATCGCATATTAAAACGGGAAAATTAACTTATGAAAAATTAACTCAATGGTATATTTATCGAATTGTAAAATTTGAAAATGATCCTAAAAAAACGCTCCACTCAATCATTGCGCTCAATCCAAATGCGGTGACTCAAGCTCGACTATGTGATAAAAATAAATCTAAAGATGATCATCCAATTTTTGGAATGCCTATTTTATTGAAAGATAACATCAATACTTCCGAAATGAAAACTACCGCAGGAGCGCATGCTTTGATCGACAATCAAACAAAGGATGCATTTATCGTAGAACGCATCAAAGAAAAAGGCGGAATCATTTTAGGCAAAACAAACTTGAGTGAATGGGCTTATTATTTTTGCAATGGATGCCCTCTAGGTTATAGTGCAATTGGTGGACAAACTTTAAATCCTTATGGAAGAAAAATTTTCGAAACTGGAGGATCAAGTGCAGGAAGTGGGACAACCATAGCGGCCAACTATGCGGTTGCCGCAGTCGGAACGGAAACCTCTGGATCAATCATTTCTCCTTCCAGCCAAAACTCTGTAGTTGGATTAAAACCAACTATTGGTTTATTGAGTCGGTCAGGAATCGTTCCTATTTCGAGTACGTTAGACACGCCTGGCCCAATGACTCGCAACGTGATTGACAATGCTATTTTTCTTTCCGCCATGACAGGTGAAGACGCTTCAGATGATGCAACAAAAGGAAATCCTAAAAATGTAAAATACTGGGAAGACTTTTCCAAGGCATCTTTAAAAGGTAGGCGACTAGGTGTCAATAAAAATTTCATGACCGATTCTATTTATAATTTGACTGTTGAAAAAATAAAAAATGCAGGAGCAACAGTAGTTGAATTTGAACCAAATGAAATGAATTTCGATGGCTTCCGAACTTTTCTCAATGCAGATATGAAAATTGATTTACCTAAATATTTAGCGAAAGAAGCAGGAGCAAAAGTTCAAATCAAATCTGTCAAAGATGTAGTAGCTCACAATCTACAAGATACTCTTCAGAGAGCTCCTTATGGGCAAGGAATTTTAGAAGGCATCGTAGAAGAAAATATAAGCAAAGAGGATTTTGATAAATTAAAAATAAGATTTGAAAATGATGCGCGCCATTTTTTTAATACTCCAATGGATAGTTTAAAATTAGATGCAATTCTTTCGATCAACAATTATAACTCTGGTCATGCGGCCATGGCAAAATATCCTTGTTTGACTGTTCCGATGGGTTATAAAGAATCGGGTGAGCCAATTAGCTTGACTATTATCGCAAAGACTTTTGAAGAAGATAAATTATT
>JBGCCY010000031.1:0-24395 GCA_045104975.1 Saprospiraceae bacterium | reverse complement strand
ACGTCCCAAACTGAAGCAGTTTTTTAATGCTACAACTATGAGCAAAAAAAAAAAAAAAAATTACTTAATTTCGATAAGTCCTAGCGTGGAAAAAATATTTGAAGTTTGGCAAAATTCAGTCTTCAATAAATTAGAATTAAGTAGTGTAGGAATTGCTATCGCTCATGCTAATTATCGTAGAAAAATTGGCGAGACTATGGACTTATCAAATTGGATAAAATAAATTGTATTCTATAATGTTTAAAATGTTCATAGTGGCTAAACATGACTACCCAATTATTAAAAGTAATGAAAGGTTATAAAAAAGTGTTGAATAAAATAATAAATTCTTCCAAATACTAAATACCTAATCAAATTCAAATCTGAAAAAAAGTAAAAGATAATGTCAAAAAAAGTAGAAATTTTAAATCAAAAAATAGCAGAAGCCCACCTCGGTGGTGGTCAAGTTCGAATTGACAAACAACATAAAAAAGGAAAATTAACTGCTCGAGAACGAATCAATTTTTTAATGGATGAAGGTTCATTTGAAGAAATTGGTATGCTCGTCACACATCGAACAACTGACTTCGGAATGGAAGACCAGCAATTTTATGGCGATGGAGTGGTGACTGGCTACGGAACAATAAACGGACGGTTAGTTTATGTGTTTGCACAAGACTTTACCGTTTTTGGAGGAGCACTTTCTGAAACTCATGCCGAGAAGATTTCCAAAATCATGGATACTGCCATGAAAGTTGGCGCACCTGTCATTGGATTGAATGATAGTGGTGGCGCGAGAATTCAAGAAGGCGTTCGTTCACTTGGTGGTTATGCAGATATTTTTTATCGAAACGTTATGGCATCTGGAGTTGTTCCTCAGATATCAGCGATCATGGGACCTTGTGCAGGTGGAGCAGTTTATTCTCCTGCGATGACGGACTTTACGATCATGGTAGAAAATACCAGTTACATGTTTGTTACCGGTCCGAATGTTGTAAAAACAGTTACCAATGAAGAAGTAACTTCCGAAGAATTAGGTGGTGCAAGTGCCCACTCTACCAAATCAGGTGTCACTCATTTGACCGCAGGAAATGATATTGATTGTATCGAAAAGATAAAAACACTCTTAAGTTATATGCCTCAAAACTGTGAGGATACTCCTACCCGATTGCCTTACGAAATGGGAGATGAAATTCGAGAAGAATTGGAAACCATCATTCCTGAAAGTTCTAACCAACCTTACGATATGCGAGACATCATCGAAGGAATTACAGACAAAGAAACGTTCTTCGAAATTCATAAAAACTACGCTGAAAATATTGTGGTTGGATTCGCAAGATTGGCTGGACGTAGCATTGGAATCGTTGCTAATCAACCAATGAGTTTAGCAGGAGTTTTGGACGTGGAGAGTTCGAAAAAAGCGGCACGATTTACTCGTTTTTGCGATTGCTTTAATATTCCTTTATTGGTTTTGGTGGATGTTCCAGGTTTCTTACCAGGAACCAATCAAGAGTGGAATGGAATTATCACCAATGGTGCAAAATTACTGTATGCCTTGAGTGAAGCAACCGTCCCTCGTATTTCTGTGATCACTCGGAAAGCATACGGAGGTGCTTATGATGTAATGAATTCTAAGCATATTGGAGCAGACATGAACTACGCATTCCCCAATGCAGAAATTGCTGTAATGGGTGCAAAAGGAGCGAGTGAAATTATCTTCCGAAAAGAAATAAAAGCAGCGGAAGACTCTGAAGCAGAACTTTCAGCAAAGGAAAAAGAGTATGCAGAAAAATTTGCCAATCCATATCGGGCAGCTCGTAGAGGTTTTATTGATGAAGTTATTTTACCAAAAAATACTCGCCGAAAATTGATCAAAGCATTTGCTAGTTTAGAAAACAAATCGGTACAATTGCCTAAGAAGAAACATGGGAATATTCCTTTGTAGAAATTAATCAACATTTTTTTTCTCTACCTTACACTTTTTTTTGACAAAGGTATTGGGCAAAAAAGCATTATAGAATTCATTAAATAAAAAAGCTCGACTATTCAAATCATAGTCGAGCTTTTCAGTTTTCTAAAACCCAAAAATCAAATTATGGTTTATCTGAATGAGCCAATCTCTTTTCCACTTTTGCTAAATTATCTTTATAAACTTGAAGTTGTGGATCATCGGATTCTTTTCCTAATTCAACTGCTTTTTTATAATTTACAATAGATTTTTCTAAGGCACCATTCCTAGCTAACACCTCTCCATAACTATCATAAACATTGGCAGAATTTGGATGCAAGATCGTATTCGCTTTAAAAATAACCTCCGCTGTTTTAGGTTTAAATTTTTCCATCATATAATCATATCCCATTATATTAATTTCCCATTCTTCAATGACATCAGCTTCCACGCATTTTTTAAAGCTTTCTAAAATTGGAGTCTCAGATGAATTAGAAGAATAATTGTCAATTTTTTTATTCAAATCCAAAAGCAAACTTTTTATTCTTTTAGCATTTTTAGATCGAAATTCTTCAGCCGCAACCATTGCTAATTCATGTGCTTTTTCCATCGTCTCTTCTGGTTGAGTAGCTACTTCTGGAATGACACCAACCCCTTCCCAATTTGTTTTTGTAATTGGATTTATCGCCATGCCTCCTGGAATGAAAACATTCATATCAGCATTGATTGGCATGGTTCCACCTGGGTTTGCACCTCCACCGGTAGTTTGTCCAACTAGCGTAGCTCTTTTTTGAGTTTGCATATTATAAGAAAATTCCTCCGCAGCTGAAAAAGTATAATCACTTGTCAAAACAAAAAGTGGAACATCGATCATCTTCGTACCATTCACTTTTTCAAGTGTCCAAAAATCTATGGTTCTATCCCCTTCTCGAAAGTACAAACTGTTTAGGTGTACTTTTTCTTTAAAAAAATAGCTACAAAGGTATTGTACCATCTCTGGATCCCCTCCGCCATTTTTTCGTAAGTCAATAATAACTGCATCTGAAGTAGACAACAAACTCATATAATTATCAGCGATTGGACTTCCATATTCCGCCGCATGAAAACCTCTTAAATCAAGGTAGCCAACATTGCCTTCCATTTTTTCCACTCCATAGAAACCACCTGTAGAACTTCGATCCCGATTGATTCTATAAATACGATCTTCCACCATTGCTTCAGGAGTATTTGGTTTAGCCTCGCGTGGTCGATTTTTTCGAATGCGCATATGTTTATCTTTATTGATAACCTGAACTGATTCAGTCAAGGCTTCCGCAAATGAATCCACAGATTTAAATTCCTTGAAATGCCCTGATTTCAATTGTTCGTTTAAATGTGTTTCCGTTTTCTTGGCTATCTCAGGAAAAACATAGAAATCATTCATCAGCTTAGATAATGTCTCTATCGCTTCTTTTTTATATTGTTCCGTAAGTGCTGTTTTCTGCCCTTGAGTTGGAAAGGATAAACAAATTATAGCGCATGCTAAAATGGTCAATCGAAAAATATTCTTCATCATATTTAAGTTTTTAATCACAAAAATAAAAAAATGATACATGAAAAAATTGTAAAAAAGTAAAGGGGTATTTTTTTATATTTCTCACCAAGTGGAAAAATTTAGTATCTTTTTTTTAAAGAAAAATTACTAAACCCGTGGATCATACTGATTAGTAAATCTACGAGAAATACTTTCCATGGAAATTTTTAAAAGCTGTGGTTTTTGCTGGAAAAATTCACGAGGCGGGCTGCCTAATAATGATTTGAATTCTTTGATAAAATGAGCTTGATCATAAAATCCAGCCATCAGACAAATTGAAGTTAAATTTTCATTTGGCATTTTTTCCTTTAGTTGTAAGAAATAATTCATTCGCCAAATTCTCGAAATCTTTTTAGGAGGAAGTCCTACTTTATTGATAAAGTGTTTTCTCAAAGTAACTTTACTAATGCCAAATTCGGAAAAGAGTTCATTGACTTTCATCATTCCTTTTCGATCTAAAATAAAATTTAATTGAGCACGTAAAGGTTGATCTATCAAAAATGAATCATCAAATAAAATGAGTAGTAAATTATTGACCAGATGAGTTTTAGTTTCAATGTCTGGAAAAGTTGCGATTTGTTGAATGTATTTTTTACAAGTGATATTCAGATCAAATAATTTGTCCAATGCTAAAAACTGATCATTCAAAAGATAAATAGGTGTCTTAATAATATTAGCAAAGGCAAATGGTTTGAATCTGATTCCAAAAATGCGAACTGGTTTTTTAGAAAAAAAACTGATACAACTACTTCTCTGACCTATAAAAGTTGCTCCCGTTGGAATAGGTATTCTTGGACAATTGAGACTAGTTTTTAAATATAAAGATTGATTTGTAAAAATAATATTAAACGTACAGGTAGGCATTAATAATTCTATAAACTCATCGAGTTCTCCAGGCATAAAAAGCATTTCCCAATAACATTCTACATGTTTTGAAAAATGAATTGGCGGTTGGATTTCATTGTATACCATATCTATTTGGAAAGAGTAGTTCTAGTTCTTTTATCCAATCAAAAATATTAATAAATAATGTAAAACATAATTATTCTCGAGGCTTATCCAATCATAATTGATAACTTTAACCATTCTTTCACTTTTCTACAAATCTCTTTTTTTCTAAAAAAATTAAAATAAATACAATAATGAAAATATTAGTTGTCGGAGGAACAGGTACAATCGGTAAAAGGATTGTTGAACATTTCCTTAAAGGAAATGAAGTTATAGTTGCCGGAAGATCTTCTAAAAATTATAAAATTGATATTGCTGATACCAAATCAATCAAAAAGCTTTTCAAAAAAACTGGAAAAGTTGATGCAATCATTTGTGCTGCTGGAGAAGCCAAATGGGCTCCTTTCGATCAATTGTCAGAGAAAGATTTTCACATCGGCCTACGAAGCAAATTAATGGGGCAAGTCAACCTTGTTCGCATAGGTAGAAAATATCTTAAAAGAAATGGTTCTATCACTTTGACTACTGGAATCTTAGCAGACGATCCAGTTTACCAAACGGCAAGTGCTGCGATGGTCAATGGAGCAATTCATAGTTTTGTACAAGCAGTTGCATTGGAATTGAAAAAAGGAATTAGAGTGAATGTCGTTTCATCAGGAGTGGTGGAAGATGCTTATGCGAAATACGAAAGTTACTTCCCCGGTCACCCACCTATCGCAATGGACAAAATGATGATGGGTTATGTCCGAAGTGTTAATGGACGAGGAACTGGTCAAGTGATTAGAATTTATTCTTAATATATTTTTGAAAAAACGCTTTATCCATAAATTGTATCAAGCGTTTTTTCTTTTTTCGAACTAGACATAATGGAAAACATAATAGTAATCGGTGGTGGTTTAATGGGAAGTTCTGTTGCATGGCAACTCTCTCAATATGGCGAAAAGGTCTTGCTACTTGAACAACAAGATACCAAATATCAAACAGGTTCTAGTTTTGGAAAAGCTAGAATCACTCGGAATCTTGGAACCAAAAATGATATATTTTCTTATGTCCAAGAATCTACCGTAAAAGAGGTTCACAAACTTTTAGATTATCTAAACGGAATTGATCAAAGTAAAAAACATAAAATCAGCGAGATTTATTCAAAGTCGCCAGTCAATTATATTTACAATAAAAATTATCCTCAAGAACTCAACAAGCTAAAATTTAAGGGTAAAAAAAAGTATTATAAAAAAGCTTCTGGGGATGCTGCCTTTAGAAAATTTGGAATTACCCTTCCTTCCAAGCAACTATTAATTCGCGAATCAAAAAAATATTCTGGTACTTTCAATCCTAAAAAACTGATTGCAAAAATGCAATTAGGAATTAAAAAATATGAAAACCAAATCAGATATAATAGTCGAGTCATTCGCATTTCCAAAAAAAATAATTACTACGAACTCAAAGTAAAAAACACTCGCACTAATGAAATTGCGATCCTCCAAACTAAAAAGATAGTCGTTGCTGCAGGCCCATATTCTGTTCCTTTGATCAAAAAAATGGCACCTTATTTTAAACGACTGATCACTCCTAAAAAAATCTTACTCTCCTATTTTCAAATCAAGAAAAAGGTTTTTAATAACTTAACTTCAAGGGATAAGAAAGTATTGAAAAAAGCTCATCCAATTTTTGATCAAAATGGAAAAATGTATTTTTCGATGGTTGAAAAATATGATAAAAATGGTAATCCCATTTTTAAGGTTGGCGGGCATTATCTCCGTGGCAATATTCCTAATCTTAATTCCGTCTGGAGTGAACGACCAAGAAAAAAAATCAAGAAATGGAATAAAAAGCATTTTAAAAAATATATTCAAATGCTAGAAATCCCGATTCGAAAAAGTGAGATCAAATTAGTCGAACAAAACACTTGTGTCTATTCTGTTTCAAAAAAGGAAATTCCTTATGTCACAAATTTGGTCAGCAAAAATCATCTCATTAACAATGATATTGTATTTGTAGGAGGTATGTCGGGGATAGGTGCTAAGGGTTGTTTAGCCTATGGAATGATCGCTGCAGATTTAATTACGGGTACGAACAACGTTTCAAAAATGTACCAAAAAACTAAAAGAAAATTGGGCAATGAACGATTGCTAAAAGAAATAAGCAAACCTTTTTTTAAAATTTAAATTATGTTTAAGTTTACTTAAGTAGTTTAATACTTTGTAACCTAATTAACTACTTATCATTTTTTCACAAAAAATAAATTTATCTAGTGCTATGAAAAAAGAAAAAAATTCAAACTCTCGAAGAAATTTCATTAAAAAATCAGCCACCTTAACTTTGACAACTGGTTCTCTTTTAACGGTACCTCAATTGAGTAAGGCTAATCAAACTCCTACAATTTCCCAAAATGATAGCATTAATTATATTGGGCCAAAAGAAGGATACACCCCTCAAATTGGAACTCTGGTTTCTATGATGAATTGGATGCGGTCGACTATTCTACGACCAGTTCAAGGAATGTCTGTTAAAGATTTAGATTATCTCCATGACGATAATTCTAATTCGATTGGAGCCATGTTATGGCACTTAGCTGCTACGGAAAGATTTTATCAAGTCAATACTTTTGAAGGAAAACGTTGGGGCAGTTGGGACAAAAAAGATAGAGTGGAATTTAGTATTGCAATGAGTTTAGGGAATGTGGGAAGGGCTAAAATTAAGGGACATGATTTGGATTTTTATTTGGAAAAATTAAATCGAGTACGGGAACATTCTTTAAAAGAATTAGCCAAACGAGATGATGAATGGTTATTGAAAACTGATCCTGATTGGATGTGGAATGAACCTACTAATAATTATTGCAAATGGTTTCATGTAGTTGAACATGAGTCCAATCATAATGGTCAAATTAAGTTTATAAAAAGTAGAGTTCCATCTTAATGATATTTTTTCAAAGGCTAAGCTTTGCGAAACCCGTGAGATTGGCTTTAGCAAAAGGGTGAGGTTTCGTAAAGCGGTTATTTAAATTATAGTTCGCTGTACGAAACCCTACCCTACTCTAATGCCAACTCACGGGTTTCGCAAAGCTAGTTTTTCTACAAAAAGAAAAATTACTTCGTTTCCAGAATAGATTTTTTGATCAAAACAATCTGTCCAAAGTGATAATATAAATGTTCAATTGAACCATGAATATTTCGATAATAATTACCATATTCTTCTTTGACAAAACCTTCCCAAAATTTCTCATCAGGCATTGCTTCAATTAGTTTGGCATATTCTTCAGCCTCTGCAAAAGCTTTATTTTTTAAATTTTGCCAATCCTCTTCGGAATCAATAGCAGGCAATTCGTAACTAAACTTATCCCTAATCTCTAGTGGTCCTCCTTTCAAAACTTTCATTTGTCCAGCAATATAATAGTTGGTGTGAAACACAAGCATTGCAATCGTATTGTATGAATTGATTTGAGTGGTAGCCTGCTTCCAATCTACATCTTCTAATTTTT
This sequence comes from Saprospiraceae bacterium, assembly GCA_045104975.1. Taxonomy (GTDB): domain Bacteria; phylum Bacteroidota; class Bacteroidia; order Chitinophagales; family Saprospiraceae; genus CAJQQY01. Next base: position 16,466 of record JBGCCY010000031.1, on the reverse strand, counting down.
CTTTAATATTTGAATTGGTCCAGTTTCTACCAAAATAAATATCTCTTACGTGCTTAGCGATCTGTTTTGATAAACTCATGTTTATTTTTTTTTACAAATAAAGAAAAAATTGGCAAAACGCCAAATTGATAAAAATTATCAATTATCATGGGCAGCACAAGTTTATTTTATCCCATCTAAATATCATAAATTAAAACGCAAAATCTTTACCATAACATGAAAGCCAACTAATATGAAAAAATTACTTCTGCTTAATTATCTAATATTTTCATTTTTTCTATCCTCTGGGCAAATTCTATTTCAAGGTGACAAAAACTATTTTGAATTTGCCAATGAGATGGATTCATTAATGACTTTGGAACAGATAGATAAAAGTTCAGCAAAAAAATTTAATCGAAATCATTTATTTTACAAAAATAGATTATATCCATCAGGACAATTATCTGATTACCAACTTGAAATAAAAAACTTCTTACAAAACTATAATTTCACTACTGACACACTTTATGATTTACCTGAATGGTATCCCATAGGCTCTCCTCAAATAATCAATCAAGCCGATGATTACGTTCTAGGAAATGGGAGGGTTTCATTTATAAAATTCCATCCTTTCGACTTGAGCACCATTTATGTAGGCTCACCAACAGGTACAGTTTGGGTTTCCAATAATGATGGTGTTGATTGGGAAATTCTTTCGGATGAATTGCTAACCAGAGGATATTCGGATATGGTTATCGACACTCTAACCCAATCTATGTTTTTACTTTCGGGAGATTTTGATGGAAGAGATGCCCCATTTTATGGAATCTTAAAATCTCAAGATGATGGTCAAACTTGGGAAATAATTGACAGTCTAGAAATTTCATTTGGAAAAAAATTAATGGCACATCCGAACATAGAAAACTTACTTTATCTTATTGCTCAAGATGGTTTCTACTATTCATTCAATGGAGGCTACAGTTGGGAAAAATCCAGCTCACTTCCAAGTGGGAATGAGAAAGTTGATGATTTAGATTTTGATATTAATCAAGACAGTACTTTATATGTTCTCGCTGATGATACTTTATATCAATCATTAGATTTAGGTTTAAATTTTCAATATTTATATGATTTAGATTCCATTAAAAGTGGTCCAACTGAATTGGTTATTCATCCAATCTCAAATACATTTTACATTGGTCTGTCTCCATATTATACCATAAACCTTAGTAATTATGGATCCGATACCCCAGGTATTTTAAGATCTACTAACCAAGGAGAATCGTTTGATCTCCTTCCAGGTACCGATACACTCAGGGCAAACCAACAATACTACAATATGATTTTTGGTGTTAGTCCCCAATCTGATGAAAGGATATTTATTGGTTGGGTCGATTCATATTTTCAAGACTCTATCAATATATGGAATAAGGCAAACAAGAATCAATATATTCATCCAGATTATCATTGCTTTGCCTTTGACCCCAAGAATGAAGATTGCCTCTTAGTTGGAAATGATGGTGGTCTCTATCGCTCTTGCGACTTTGGACAAAGTTGGGAAAACATTTCAGGAAACATGAACTTAACGCAAGTTTATACCTTTGGAAATTCCAACACTTGTGAAGATCTTATCATGATAGGAACTCAAGACAATGGAACTGCTGTTATATATGAAGAAGTATCCACCAGTTTTTATGGAGGTGATGGATTTTCTTGTGGATTTTCAGCCACTTCAAATGATACCGCTTTTTTCTCCCTGCAAAATCAATTTGCTTATCGCCTAGATTCTTTTTATCAATTTTTAGATACATATGTATCTTCTCTTTATACTCCTTCTGTAAAAAGTATAAGACCACTAGATGTTAATTATGGATCATCTTTCCAAACAAAAATAAAATTCAGTAATACTAAGTCTGGTTTGCTATATTATATCGACAGGGATAAAATTTTTAGAAGTACAAATTATGGAAAGGAATATGAGGAAGTAACTTCTGGAGGTTCAACAGTTTATGATTTAGAGTTGTCTCCGATCAATTCAGATTTCATGAATCTAACTTATAGGTATTTCACCTACAACCCTGTATTTGTTAACAAAATCTACATTAAGTATTCTCAGGATAAAGGCAACACTTGGACATCGATGTCAATTCATCATCCATCTTTTGATACGTTGCAGTCTGTAAAACCAATTCCCCAAGCGCTTACTTTTGATCCATTGAATGAAGAAAAAATCTGGGTTGTTCTTAATAAAAACAACTATCATCGTATATTATTTACTACAGATTTTGGAGTAACTTGGGAAGATTATTCGGAAGGGTTGCCCAATATCAGCATGAATGATATTTTATATCAACCTTATTCCAATGACGCATTATACTTAGCTACTGACATGGGTATTTATTTTAGAAATGATACTTTGGATTCTTGGATTCCATTTGATAACAATCTTCCTCAGACCATTTTTACGGAATTAAAAATTAGCGATGTTGCTGAAAAATTAAGAGCGTCCAGTTATGGTTCTGGATTATGGGAAACAGATTTATTTGACTCCAATCAACATCCACCATTTAGTAATTTTGATTGTCATACAATTGAACTTTGTCCAGGAGAAGAATTTCAATGGACACATTCAAGTACTTATTCTCCTGATTCTGTGGTCTGGATTTTTGAAGGAGGAACACCTGAGATTTCTTATGAAAATAATCCTACGATCATATATGAGAATGGAGGTTTATTCAGCACTACCTTGATAACAATAAATGATTTTGGAAAAGATACTTTAGTACGGAATCATATCATGTTTATAGCAAATGATGATATTCAAATTAATTCTCAACAAATTGATAATTCAACTTATCAATTGACCGTAAATAATAATTTTGATTCTATTCAATGGAATACAGGAGAAACTACCCTAGACATTTTGGTAACCGAATCTGGATGGTATTCGGCCTCCACAATTAATAATATGGGATGCATCATAACAGATAGTATTTACATTGATTTTATTCCAACCGCTATTGATGAGATTGAAAATTTTAACTGTCTAATTTTCCCAAATCCAAGTCTTGGACAAATTCAAATTGACTGTAATCTTGAAAATCAAAACCTGAAATTTCAAATTATTAATTTGCTAGGACAGGTTATGTTATCTGATTTTTTTAGAAATGAAACAACATTTGAATTACCTGAAGGAATTTATACGATTCAGATTTTTAATGAAAAGGATCAAAATATAAAGAAAAGTAAAATGGTTGTTTTGAAGGAAAAATAGGTTAATTATAAAAGATAAAACAAATGTTTTCTCTTTATCTAAAAACTGGCAAGGCAAATCGTTTAATCCTTAAGGTTTTCTTCATCAAAAACATTAAAAATTTATTTAGATTAAAAGATTCATTCAAGCTATTTTCATTTTCTATTTTATAAATTTGTGGAAATTATTTCAAAACGAAATTCCACTAATGGTAAATACATCCACTATTGAATCTATTGCAGAACAACTTCGAATTGCTAGCCTAACCGGTGAATTTATTTCTCCCATCCGAGAAATAATTGGCGTGGAAGATTTAGCCGCTGCCTACCAAATTCAAACTAAAAATATTAATCTTCAAGTAGACAAAGGTGCTCGAATCGTTGGTCGGAAAATTGGGTTGACCAACAAAGTCATTCAAAAACAATTAGGCGTAGATCAACCAGATTTTGGTGCATTACTCAACACGATGGAAGTGCTCAATGGAGATGAAATTCCTTGGCATGAATTGCACCAACCAAAAGCAGAAGCAGAGATTGCTTTTGTTTTGGGAAAAGATATTACGAACGCCACGATTGCTATTCATGAGTTAATTTCAGCTATTGATTATGCTTTGCCTTGCATCGAAATTGTAGGTAGTCGAGTCGAAAACTGGAATATAAAGATTACTGATACGATTGCAGATAATGCTTCGGCGAGTCATTATGTCCTTGGCCATCGCCCCACTAAGCTTTCTGATTTTGATATGATCAAATGTAAAATGAAGATGACCAAAAATGGAACAATTGCCTCCGAAGGATCAGGAGCTAGTTGTTTAGGTTCACCTCTAAATGCTACGATTTGGTTAGCCAAAACCATGATAAAAAATGGAACGCCTCTGCGAGCTGGCGATGTAATTTTAACTGGCGCACTTGGCCCGATGGTCGCAGGTGAGCAAGGTGACCAGTTTGAAACAGAGATTGAAGGACTTGGTTCCGTTTCAGTTTCTTTTGGGAAGGAATGATCAAACAATAAAAGTAAAAAACAATTTTATGGAAAAGATAAAAGTGGCCATCATCGGTTCTGGAAATATCGGAACTGACTTGATGATTAAGATTTTAAGAACTTCTGATATTTTGGAAATGTCAGTCATGGTAGGAATCGATCCTGCATCAGATGGATTGGCTAGAGCAAAAAGAATGGGCGTAGCAACTTGTGCAACTGGAATTTCAGGCTTGATTGAAATGTCAGAATGGAATGACATCAAATTAGTTTTTGATGCAACTTCCGCAAAAGCTCATATTTATAATAATTCAATTATTGAAAAATATGAAGACAAACGAATCATTGATTTGACTCCTGCTGCGATTGGCCCATTTCTAATTCCACCGGTCAACTTTGAAGATAATATCAATGTGAAAAATGTCAACATGGTTACTTGTGGAGGTCAAGCCACTATTCCGATTGTAGCAGCAGTTGCCAAAGTTGCAAAAGTACATTATGGAGAGATCGTCGCTTCGATTGCTTCCAAATCTGCTGGTCCTGGAACTAGAGCCAACATTGATGAATTTACCGTAACAACTTCTCAGGCGATTGAAAAAGTAGGTGGTGCCGACAAAGGAAAAGCCATCATTGTTTTAAACCCTGCTGAGCCTCCGATGGTCATGCGTGATACTGTTTTTACGTTGAGTGAAAATGTTGATCCTGAATTAATTAGAGCTAGCATCCATGAAATGGTCGATGAAGTAAAAAAATATGTTCCTGGATATTCTCTTCATCAAGCAGTTCAGTTTGAAGAAATTCCTGAAGATCAACCTGTTTTTATTGAAGGCCTTGGACTTCGACATGGATTAAAAACTACGGTACTTTTGCAAGTCATTGGTGCAGGACATTACTTACCTGAATATGCCGGCAATTTAGATATCATGACAAGTGCTGCACTTGCGACAGGGGAAAAACTTTCCAAACTAGCTTTTGCAAATTCTTAATTAAAAAAATGGTTATTAGGTTATTGAGTTTATTAGTTATTCAAAATAGTTGGATCAATCACTCAATAACCAAATAACTTAATAACTCACTTTTTTGACTTTAGAAAAGAAACAATGGATCATAAATTATATATTCAAGACGTAACACTTCGAGACGGCATGCACGCTATCCGTCATCAATATACCAAAGAACAAATTCAAAATATCACGCTTGCGCTTGATAAAGCAAAAGTTGATGCTATCGAAATTTCGCATGGGGATGGACTCAAAGGAGGAAGTTTTAATTATGGATTTGGTGCACATACTGATTGGGAATGGTTGGAAGGTATTGCAGAAAAATTGACACATGCCAAACTCACCACGCTCCTACTCCCTGGAATTGCTACGATTGAAGATTTGCAAAGAGCCAGAGATCTTGGTGTCGAATCTGTTCGGATTGCTACGCATTGCACGGAGGCAGATATTTCTCAACAACATATTGAAGCTGCTAAAAAGATGGGAATGGATGTCGGCGGTTTTTTGATGATGGCTCATATGAATGAACCAAAAAAATTAGCAGAGCAAGCTAAGTTAATGGAAGATTATGGAGCTGATTGTGTTTACATAACCGACTCGGCGGGCGCACTTTTGATGGATGGAGTGATGGAAAGAGTCAAAGCTTATCGAGATATTTTAAAACCTGAAACAGAGGTTGGAATTCATTGTCATCACAACCTTTCGTTGGGTGTGGCAAATACTGTTGCCGCAATGCAGCATGGGGCCAATCGGTTAGATGCTTCCCTCGCAGGTATGGGTGCAAGTGCAGGAAATGCTCCTTTGGAAGTATTGATTGCAGTAATTAAAAAAATGGGAAAAGAACCTAATTGTGATTTATATCAATTGATGGATATTGCTGATGATGTAATCCGTCCTTTGCAATCAAGACCAGTTCGGGTAGATCGGGAAACACTTTCTTTAGGTTACGCTGGAGTTTATTCTAGTTTTCTTTTGCACTCAGAAAGAGCTGCTGAAAAATACGGTTTGGATACTCGTTCTATTTTAGTAGAGTTGGGAAAAAGAAATATGGTAGGTGGTCAAGAAGATATGATTATTGATGTGGCGTTGGATATGTTAGAGAAAAAGGAAAAATAAATTATTGATAATCCCCAATCATCAAGTATGATTGGGGATTTTAGATTTAACAACCTAGTTTTTCAGTTTCAATATTTTTAGTTAAGATAGATTTAAAATTTGAGGTTGGTGGATGAATTGAGCATTGTCCATTTTTTCATTGAAAAAAAAGGATCAAAAAATTCTAGGCGAAAAAATAACTTAACTCAAGGCAAGTTCCCGCCCCCTCATTTTTCGCCGCCCCTCGCCCGCTCCATGCTACTCATGGTTTTCCTTTAAATTTTAAATTTTCTAGATTCCAAAACAAAGTTATTTTTCAAAGTAAAAAAAATCTAAATTTTGATTACCCCGATCAAGCATCCGAAAATTCTTTAGATTAAATTAAATTGTGTTTTGTGAAATCAATTAGAAATATTCGAAAAATCAAACCGTCTTTCATTTTCTAAAATCTCCGCAACCGAATCATCATATACCTCAATCGTTTTCGCCTTCTTAATCTTTTTAATAATCTTGGTAGGATTAGAAAATGGTGTGGCAAAGTATTGCCAGAAACTAAGCATCTTCATAATAATCATCTTATCACCAGTCAATTTTTGTTCATATTCTGAAAACAATCGATCATGAAATTTGCTAAAAATTTCAAATCGATCTTCCGGATATTCTGCAGTATCATTTTTTATCATACTTGGCAAAAATGGATCGGCAATTAATCCACGACCAATCATCCAATGGTCAATCATAGGAAATCGATCCTTCATTTTTCGAAAACTTTCAACTGTAGTGATGTCTCCGTTATAATATAGTTTGTGTGGACTATGATCGACACATCGTTGGAAGGCATCTAAGTCAACTCCGCCTTTGTACAGTTGTTTTCCAATCCGTGCATGAATCGCAATATTTTTTAGTGGGTATTTTCCCAAGACTGGAAAGGTATCAATTATTTCTCCACTATGCTCATACCCCATTCTCATTTTCATCGAAACCGTAATATCCGTTTCAGCATGAACTCGGTCAAGAATTCGATCAATTCGATCTGGGTCATTTATCAATCCTGATCCCATGCATTTATTGATCACCATTGGATATGGACAACCGAGATTCCAATTGAGTTCTTGGTAACCTAAACTTTGAACAAACTTGGTGACAAAAATAAATTCATCCGCATCATTCGTCATGATTTGAGGAATGACATTTAGTGTATTATTATTTTTGAGCTGAATGTCTTTATCATAATTTGCCTTGATCACCATCTTACCATTGAGGCGAATATACGGAGCAAAAAAAGTATCTATCCCACCAAAATATTTGTGGAAAGCATTTCTAAACCGATAATCTGTAAAGCCTTGCAAAGGCGAGGATAGAAGTGTAATACTCATTTTGCAAAGGTAAGTTTTTCATTTAAGTAGTTAAACAAAAGAAACCTTATTATAACGAAAGAGTGTTGCTACGAGAACAACACTCTTCCGATTTTATAAGATCAAAAAAATTCAATGATCATTTTTTTCTATACAAAAACTAATTGCTTTAAATAGTCAGCTCCAATTTTTGCACTTTGCATTGGAGTAGAATTATCATATCTTTCTTGTTCGACGATAAAATATTTCATCCCATTATCTTTAGCTACTTTTAATATTTTTGGAAAATCAATCATTCCTGTTCCTAAATCACAAGAAGCTTCATTCTCTTCACCAGCATTTTTTAATCTATCTTTTACATGACAAAGTCGGAACCGATTGGAATATTTTTCTAAATACTTAATCGGATCAGCTCCTCCAGTTACCACCCAATAAATATCCATTTCATGATCCACTAATTCTGGATCGGTATTGTCCATTAAAAAATCATGAGGAATCATTCCTGTAAATGCCCTAAAAGTATAAGCATGATTATGATAAGCAAATCGGATTCCTGCCTTCTTGCAAATCTCTCCACAAGAATTAAATAGATCGCAAATCTTTTTCCAATCATCCATCGTCTTTTGCGGGCCCACCCATGGACAAATTAAATAATCCATTCCAATTTCAGCAGCTTGTGAAACCTTAGTTTCAAAATTCTCATGGATATCACAATGTGCAGAAACCATTTTCATCCCAAGTCCATCCAAATATTTTTTATATTCCAGATGTCCCATATCCCAAAACAATCCTTGATCACCATCATACCCTTCAATTTGTTTATATCCAAAACCTGCTAATTGTTTTAATACTCCTTTTGGATCCTTTGGCATATCATCTCTTAAGGTATATAGTTGGATTCCAAATTGATCTATACTTGCTTTTACTGCTTGAGGTTCTGATTTTGTAGCTGTATTAGCGGTAGCGCTATTTGAATTTGTATCCCCACATCCAAAATTGGGTAAGATCAAAGAACCAGCCGCTAATGTGCTTGACATCTGCAAAAATTTTCTGCGATTATTTTTCATGTTAAGTTGATTTTCGTTTTGTTATAAATAGTGAATAAAGGTATTGTTGATGTTTTCTTGTTTTATTTCAAAAAAACTGAAGAAAGTCATTGACAAATTTTGCAAGTCTAAGAACATATTTAAATCAAGTAATTATTGTACCTCTTTTTTCTTTTCGATTTTAAATAATTTTACCGCACTATTATTGTTGGCTGAAATAATCATTGATCCATTTTTAGATTTTATTATTGCTAAATTCTTAGAATCCTCTTTTAGGTAAAAACCACTTTTAGAATAAGGCATCGGATTGAATTCCCCCTTCCCATTTCCAAGTAACAATTTACCATAGCTGGCATCATTCCGTGGAGTTTCCACTTCAGATGAATAAAGGTTTCCTGCAACCAATAAATCTAAATTCCCATCAGAATTAAAGTCTTGAGAAACAATTCCATTGATAGAAGAAAGTTGTACTTCATTTGGAAGATTACGAATTTCAAATTCTTCCATTCCTTTGTTTTCTATAAAACTACTAGCAAAATTCCAAGCTTGATAATGCAATGATGATTCTAAATCTTGGGTTGAGTAAACATCTTCCAAAGAGGCATCAGCAAAGGTGTTGTAATCTTTGTACTTTACTTTTATGGCCGGAATTTGTTCGGAAGAACATTGTTTTCCTCTTAAAGGATATTGTACCCCATCATGATAGTATCCAAGGACAATATCTAATTTTCCATTTTTATCGTAATCATTTGCATAGACATCGAACGACTCCTTTGGGCTAGTTTGATATTTATAATTCAATCCTAAATTACCAGCTACAAAATCAATGTCTCCATCATTATCAAAATCATCAGCCAAAATACTGTACCACCATCCAGTCGATTTCCCTAAATCATAATCTTCTGTTTTGTTGATAAATTTCCCTGCTTCGTTTTTCAAAAAAGTAATTGGCATCCATTCGCCTACTATTACTAAATCTAATTTTTTATCCAAATCATAATCTTCCCAAACTGCATCCGTAACCAATCCTGCTTCCAATAATTCTGGTGCAACTACTTCGGTTACATCTGTAAATTTTAGACTTCCCGTTTCTTTTATTTCATTTTTCAAAATAAAGCTTCGTGCAGGTTTCGGATAAGCACGGGGAACAATTCTACCTCCGACAAATAAATCTAAATCTCCATCTCCATCAAAGTCACCAGTTTTCACTCGTCCACCACTTGCAAGAATTTTTGGAAGAGCATTGTTGTTTTTCTCAAAACTACCTTTCCCATCATTTAGATAAAGTCGATCTTGATAATGTGCAGTATTTGCTTTTGCTTCATTTCCACCACTCACCACATATAAATCCAAATCACCATCTGCATCTGCATCAAAAAATACTGCTCCTAAATCCTCATGAATGGCATCTCCATTCCACATACCTTGAGCAGACATCAGAAATGTTTCATTTTCTTGCTGTATGTATAATGCACCTCGTTGCGACAAGGCTCCTCCAACATAAAAATCATCCAATCCATCTCCATTCACATCTCCCACAGCAAGCGCAGGGCCATTTTGGGAATAGCGATGAGGCAATAAAATTTCAAACTGATAATCATTGAAATCATTTTCTTGATGAGAAAAATTAACCCCTGATTTTGCAGTAATATCAACTAACAATTTTGTTTTTAAACCATTATTACTCGAATTATTACTTCGAACTGGTTGAGCATTCTTGTAGTCAACTTTCAAAATTTGGTTCGCAGGAATATCTTTTAAAATTTCCTCTTTTCCATCCAACCAAGTAATTTTTAATTCTTCCACATTGGTCGCATTCCCTAATCCAAAATGAATCATAGGTTCTACTGATGATTGAAAACCACGAGTCAAAGTATGTTCTTGATATTGAATTTGATCCTTATTTTTCAAAGAAATTTTAGTTCCTAATCCCAATGAATTTTTCTCATTTCCTTGAAGTTGAATCCGTAAGAAATTTCCAGTTTTAAGTTCAACCGTTTGATTTTTATAAACAACAGACGGTGCGTCTATATTATTTACAATGACCTCCAGATCTCCATCATTATCTAAATCTGCATAAGCAGCTCCATTAGAAAACCCCTCAAAACTTAATCCCCAATCTTTAATGGTTGGAGAAAAAGTTAAGTCGCCATTATTTTTAAAAGCATAATTATCTACTTTCTCTGAAGGCATATTTAAGGTCAAATCTAAATTTTTGAATTCCTTTTTATCTTGATAAGTAGCTTTCTCTATTTTGTTAAAATAGTCTTTGTTATTAATATCACGACGTGTTCCATTCGTAATAAAAACATCTTTCCAGCCATCATTATCTAGGTCAGCAAGTAACCCAGCCCAACTCCAATCGGTAGAAGACATTCCTGTTATTCTTGAAATATCACTAAAATGAGGCAAGCCATCTTCTGCAATTCCATTGTTCAATTGAACAGAATTTTGCATGTATTGATAGTGCAATCCATAATTGACTATTTCCCAAAAACCTGCAATATTCATACTCGCCATATTGGCTTTATTCCTACGATTACCTTCTGGCGTCATATCCATTTGCAAAATGTCTAACAACCCGTCGTTATTAAAATCAGCTACATCTGTTCCCATTCCAAAAAATGCAGTATGCTGAGTAACCTCTTTTATTTTATCTGTAAAAGTGCCGTCTCCGTTATTAAAATAAAAATGATCAGGTGAAGCAAAATCATTTGAAACATAAATATCTTCCCATCCATCTTGATTAAAATCGCCAACGGTGGCACTTAGAGATAAGCCAAAATTAAGCAATCCTGCTTCTTTTGTAATTTCCTCAAAAGTGCCATCGCCGTTATTTCGATAAAGTTTATCAGATTTTTCTGGATCTTTTTTTTCTAAAAAAATTGCATACGAATAGGCTGGTGTTTTAAATCCAGTAGTAGGATAATTAGCTACATATAGATCTAAGTCTCCGTCTTTGTCATAATCGAAAAATGTTCCTTGCGTACTTTTTCCTTCATCAGCTACACCTCTACTTTCTGCTTCCTCTTTAAAATTTGGGATACCATTTTCGTTAGTTCCTTGATTAATAAATAATTGGTTTTTAGTTGTGGTGAATTTCCCCGAAACACTTACATAAATATCTAACCAGCCATCTGCATTTACATCGGTCATGGTAATTCCAGTCACCCATCTATCATCACTTGCCACTTTTGCTATATCAGTTATATCTTCAAATTCTAGATTCCCCTTATTTAAGTATAATTTATTTCCCACCATATTTCCAGAAAAATAAATATCCTGTAAACCATCATTATTAACATCACCAATGGCGACACCTCCTCCCATGTATATATATGGGTAAGTAAAATAATTAATAATGGAATCTTCTTTTAAATTATTAGAAAAAGTAAGTCCGCTTTCCTGTGGTGAGAGTTGCTGAAATATTTTTGGAATTGTATTAGCCTTGGCGTTATGTTTTTTTGGAGTTGTTTCATTTTTTCCGCAGGAGAAAAAAAACAATACAATTACAAATACGAAAAATAAATTTTGTCTACCCATAAGTTAGTTCATCAAGAAGAAAAATAAGAAGGCAAGAAGTTAAACTCTTGCCTTCTATTATTTCAATTGTATAAAAGATAATTATTATCTATAATAATTTTCTATTAGTATCCAGGATTTTGCTTCAATACATCAGCACCTAACAAATCAATCTCAGTTTGAGGAATAGGTAAAAATTCATCTTTACCCGCATCAAAAGATGCTCCTTGATAAGGACCACCACCTAAGAATGCATCTTCATGTGCTATGAAAGGATTCAAAGTAGCTGCTGCAATTCCCCAACGGTTCAAATCATACATTCTATGACCTTCACCTGAAAGTTCCATTCGACGTTCGAAACGAAGTGCTTGACGCGCTTCTTCTTGGTTTGCAAATGAAGTGTAAAGTCCAATTACATAGTTAGCAGCATCAGTTCCTCCAGCATTTTGTAAAGGAGAATCCATTGCTCTTTGTCTAAGCATGTTAATTAAATCCTTTGCTCTATCTAAGTCGCCATTTGATTCTATTTCAGCTTCAGCTGTCATCAACAATACATCTGCGTATCGAATGATATTGTAATTAACTGCAGTATAACCTGGAGTCCAAGAGCTAGCATCATTTTCAACACCAGCACCTGCTTGATAATATATGAATTTTTTAGGCGCATAAGGACCTGCGTTTGGTTGGTTTCTAATCCAAGCTTGTCCCGGATGATCACCCCAATCCAAATAAGGAATACCTCTACGACCAACAGAGTGATCAATACGAGGATCCAAGTTTCCACCATCTGGTGTAAATGGATCAGCTGCTGCAATCCCCATATCGTTAGCGACTGCATTACCTGCATCATTGTAAGATCCATCTACTAAAGGAAATCCATCCACATCAGTTCGGAATGCATTAACCATATCAAAACTAGGAGGAAAAAATCCACAACATCCTCCAGGACCTCCACCATTCGGGAAGTTCAAAACCATTGCTGGATTTGCATTTAGGATAGTACCAGTACCAGCTGCAGCTTGAGAAGCAAAAACTGATTCTTTACTATTATCACTTAACGATCGAAATGCATCTGCATAGTTATCCAATAATCCATAAGGAGTACCGTCTGCCGTTACACCACTATCGATTACTTTATTAAATATCGCTAAAGCATCACCACTCTTTCCTTGGAATAATAAGACTTTTGCGTACAAAGCACCCGCAGCCCATTTATTAGCTCTACCTTTATCAGACATCATTTCTGGAAGATTGTCATAAGCATGCTTTAAGTCAGCTTCAATCGGAACATAAAGATCTAAAGTATTAGTTACTGGAGATTGTTCATCCCAAGTTTCATCTACATAAGGTGTATTATTGTAATTCTTTTTCAACTCAAAATAATAGAAACCTCTTAGAAATCTTGCTTCAGCTGTGATTCTAGCTAGATCATCAGCAGGAACGCCTTCTTGAGCAACTGCGATAAGTCCAAGTGTGGCATTTGCTCTAGCTATACCTTCGTAGCAAGCTCTATACTTTTCCAATACCGGTCCATTATTAGTCGGTACTGAATATGCTACTACTGGATTAGCTACACTTTGATCTCCTGGATCAGTTCCTTTGTTAGCTTCTCCACCTCGGATACTTCCCCAAAGCCAATTACTAACATCAGAGTAAAACCCACCATCTCTACCTAATAACATAGAGTAAGACGAAATTAAAGAACCTTCTATTCCTGCTAAGGAGGAAAGTTCATTTGAACTTAATGATTGTTTTGGAGCTACATCCAAAAACTCATCTTTACATGCTGTAACCGAGATCAAAAGGATCAGTAACGGCAATACATATAATTTAATATTTTTCATATTTATGAAATTTTTATTTTCTTTTAAAAAAATTAGTTCTTAAAAAACTCTGTTTTTTAAGTCAATCTAAAATTGAAATTAACACTTCCGTTGGTCATTTTTAATTCCTATTTTAGCTTAACAACAGAATTTGTTTAAGAAGGTAAAATTAAAATTCAACATCTACACCCAATGTCCAACTTCGTGTAATTGGCACATTTCCTAAATCAACACCAAAGTTAGTATCAGCTCCACCACCTACACTTGGATCTAATCCATCGTAGCCAGTAATCGTCAACAAATTATTAACTCCACCAAATACTTTTAATTTTCCGATGTTCCACTTGTCAATCAAATCAGTAGGAAAAGTATAAGAAAGAGTAACATTTTGTAATCTAAAGTAAGATCCATCTTCTACATAAAAAGAATTAGACTGTTGGATTGTACTAAAGTTAGCTACATTTTCAAAGATTGGAATATCACCAGACGGGTTGTCAAATGTCCACGAATCTTTTACTCGATCACTAATTGCAGCTCCTGGGAATAATGGATAGAAATCCGTAAATAATTTTGAAATATTGTAAGTTTCATTTCCAATAGAAGCGAAAGAATACATTTCTAATCCAAAGTTCTTGTAGTTTAATTTTACAGTTAATCCACCTGTGAAATCAGGAACTGGACTACCTAAAACAGTTCTATCCGCTAAGTCAATAACGCCATCAGGTACACCTGTTAATTCTCCGTTTTCATCGTAACTATCAATATCTGCAAATCTGAATCGACCTGGTGCAGCTCCTTCTTGTGTAGGTGCTCCATCAACTTCTGCTTGGGTAGCAAAAAGTCCTTCTACCTGAAATCCGTAAAATGAAGAAAGAGATTCTCCTACTTGATTTAATACTGGAGATACCCCTCGGTAATCAGCACTTCGATTTGGTAAAGATTCAATTCCTTCAATTAAAGAAACGATTTCGTTTTTCAAAAATCCACCATTCAAAGTTACCTCATAACTGAAGTCACGAGTAATTTGTCCTTTGTTAGTTATTTGAATATCAATTCCTTGATTTCTCATTTCCCCAACATTCTTAGAAGGAGCATCAGCAAAGTGACCAGACATAACTGAAACTGGTGGAACAAATAATAAATCCTTAGTATCTTTTCTCCAAAATTCAATTCCTACATCTAACCTTCCATTCAGCATCAAGGCATCAATTCCGATGTTAGAAGTAATTGCTTTCTCCCATTGTGCAAATGGATTTCCAATTCTATTTCTGTAATAACCAAATGTAGCACCAGTATTAGTTCCATCAATATCATAAGTAGATAATCCCAAACTGGTTCCGTATAGGCTAAACTGGTTATTAGGATCTACATTATTGGAATTACCCATAATTCCATATCCACCACGGATTTTCAAATCTTCAAATAATGTCTGATCAGCCATAAAACTTTCAGATGAAAGTCTCCAAGCAGCTGAGAATGCAGGGAATATACCATATCTATTTTCTGAACCAAAACGAGAAGATCCATCTCGGCGTACTACTACAGAAAAAATATACTTATCCTGTAAGTCATACTTCACACTACCAAAATAAGAAGCAAAATTAACTGGTGTAAAAGGACTTCCAAAAACATTTGGGTCTTCAATAGTACTCAAGCTTACATAGTCAGTATTTTCTGAGAAAGGATTAATTCCTGATCCACCAATATCATAACCATTGCCATTACTTAATGCCTCCTGACCTACCAAAAAGTTTAATTTACTTTCGCCAAGATCCAATTTGTAACTTGCAGTATTTGTCCAAATCCAGTCAGTCTGGAAATTTGAATATTGGTTGTAACCAAATGAAGCGTTATTTTCTTGGTTCTCATAAGTTATTCGAGAGTATCCTCGAAGATTAACCGATCTATGACTTCCTCCAAAAGAAGTTTTCAAAACCAAATTTTCAATAGGTTCAAACTCTAAATATACATTTCCAAAAATAGAATTCTGAAATGCTCGATTATCTTTTCTACCTTCCAAACTTGCTACTGGATTGGCAGCATTATTAAATCCCTTTGCTCGGGTTCCAGCATATCCTCCAAATTCATCAAAAACAGGAATAATTGGAGACATTCTAGATGCTGCCAAAAATTCATTCTCGTCATCAGATGAACCTGCACCTCCTGCACCTCCTAAAAGGTTTCTTGCTGAACGATATGTTACTTGGATATTTTCACCAATTCGTAAGTTTGGAAATAAATCAAACTCTGTATTTACACGCATATTGTAACGTGAAAATTTTTGATTTAATAAAATACCATCTTGCTCTTGCATACCTAAACCAACATAATATCGGCTATTTTCTCCACCTCCTTCAAATCCAAGATTATGACGTTGAAGTCCTGCATTTCTAGTAATTGCATCATACCAATCA
>JBGCCY010000030.1:0-21663 GCA_045104975.1 Saprospiraceae bacterium | reverse complement strand
TTCAACATTTTGGCAGTTTGTGCATCTGTCAAATTATATTTTCCTACCAAGACTTGAGTGACTGCTTCCGCTGATGATCGATCCACATCCGTATCCTTTTGCGCGAAAATACTTACCATCATAAAAAGCATCAAACTACTTAAAAGTATCTTTTTCATATTTATTAGAATTAAATGCTCAAATAAAGTTGAGACAACATTAATTAAATTATTTTTGCTAAAGTAAGGAGATGAAATGGAAAATCTGAATATTGATTGCAAAAATGTAAAACATTTATTAAAAAAAGGAGTCTGGAATTAGGTCGCTCGCGAGCTCGTTGTCAGGAGTCAGGGACTTTTTGTTTTTCCTAAAGTTTGACATTAATAATTTTTTAACTTTGGAGAGAACACAAAGCTACTGACTCCTGATAGAGAACGAAGAGACCAACCTCATCCCTGACACTTGAATACATAAAAAAATTATGCTCATAATAAAAGATAAACTTGTTAGTGATGATGTAATCAAAAAACAATTCCTCTGCAATCTGAAAGCTTGCAAAGGTGCTTGTTGTTGGGAAGGCGACTTTGGTGCTCCATTGGAAGAAGATGAAATTGAGCTTTTGGATGAAATTTATGATAAGGTTGCTCCTTTCTTGACGGAAAAAGGTAGGCAAGCCATTGCAGAAAATGGTACATCCGTTTACTACGATCAGGCAGAAGAATTTGGAACATCTCTCCAACCTGATGGTGCTTGTTCCTTTATGACTGTTGATGAATTAGGTATTGCAAAATGTGGAATTGAGCAAGCACACAAAGCTGGTGAGATTGATTTTAAGAAACCCATTTCCTGCCACCTGTATCCTATTCGTGTGGAAAAAGATGAACGAGTAAATTTTGAAGCGCTTAATTATGATGTTTGGGATATTTGTTCGGCAGCTTGTGAATTAGGTAAAAAGGAGGAATTGCCTGTTTATAAATTTTTGAAAGAACCTTTGATTCGAAAATATGGAGAAGAGTTTTATGAGGAGTTAGATGCGGCAGCGGAACATTTGAAGAAATCTGAAGGATAACGGATAAAGAATTTCGCTTTGAGAAGGTTTGACGAAACTTCTCAAGATAAAAAAGCATCTATGATTTCGTCAAACTTCTCAAATCTCAAACCCTTGTTCGATATTCATTATTCACTCCCCCAACCTTTTCCCATTTTCATCGTAAAAAAACAAAAATCCATTCTCACTTTCATCTGACTGAAAACTCATAAAATACGTGCTTTTTTTGATTTTCAGACCTAAGAATGATACCTTTGCATGGATTTTTCCAAACCTTCAAAATTTGACGGTCTTCGTCAATGATTTTTTTAGGAAAAATTTAAAGTATCGATCTCGCCATCAATACTTTACATATTAGATAAAAACACATATATTTTAAAGTAAATCAATCAAAATTATAATACGAAATGGCGTTAATTGGAAAAATTAGAAAAAATAATTGGCTTTTAATCCTTCTTATTGGATTAGGCTTAGCTGCGTTTATCATGATGGATTCTATGTCAGGTGATAGAAGTATTGGAGCAACGAGTGGATCTACCATTGGAAATATTGCTGGTAACAAAATTAGTTATCCTGATTTCGATAGACAATATCAAGTAAGAAGTAAAAGCTTCCAGAGTAATGATAGCTATGCACAGCGAGCTAGTTTATGGAATTATTTAGTAGAAAAATCTATTATCCAAAACGAATCAGAAGCTTTAGGATTAGGTGTAAGTACTAAAGAATTAAAAGATTTACAATTCGGGCCAGTTGCTGATTTGAGTCCTTTGATGGCTAATCGTTTCCCTGCAGGTGGAGCTCAACAACAATTCAATCCAAATCCTCAACCAGATATGGAGAGAATCAGACAGTTTCAAAAAATGATTGAAGATGATGAAGTTAATGGTGAGCCATTGAGCAAAGACTTCGTTGATTTTTGGAGCATGCATGAAGGAGAAGTAAGAAAAGAGCGTATCCAAGCTAAATTAAATACTTTGGTAAGTAAATCAATGTACAATCCTTCTTGGATGGTAGAAAAAGCATATGCTGATCAAAATCAAAGAATTACTTTTGAATATGTAAAAATTCCTTTCGATGAGATTCAAGATAGTGAAGTAACTGTTGAAGATGCAGATTTGACTAGCTACTTGAATGCTAATGCTGCGAAATATATGCAAGATGAGGAAACTCGAAAAGTAGGTTATGTTACTTTTAATGTAACTCCTTCTAAAGGTGATTCCTTAGCGATCAAAGAAGATCTTGCGAAATTAGGAATTGAGTTTGCTGCAAAAACTAGCGCTGAAGATATCAATCTTTTTATCGAAAGTAATTTTGGAATAAACCCACAAGGTTGGTTGACAACTGATAAATTAAATCCAGCTATCCGAACAAGTACATCTGAGCAGCCAATTGGATCTGTAACTGCACCATATTTAGATGGAAGAGCTTATAAAGTTGCTAAGATTTTAGACCGAAGAGTTTTACCTGACTCTGCAACAGTTCGTCACATCTTAATTAGTGATCCTAGTTTACAACGAGGTCAAAAACCATTTGAAGCTCAATACTTAGCTTGGGAAAAAAGAGCAGATAGTTTAAAAACTGTAATTGAGGCAGGTGGAGACTTTGCTGCTTTGGCTGCTGAATTTAGTACAGATGGTGGAAGTAAAGACAAAGGTGGAGTATACGAATATACTGCTATTAATCAATGGGTTCCTCCATTTAATGATGTAGCATTCTTTGATGGAGAGTTGAACCAACTTTACGCAGTTAGAACGGACTTTGGTGTTCACTTGATTGAGCCTCTTGGACGAAAAACTGTTACAAATACAGAAAGAATAAAAGTAGCTTACTTAACTAAAAATATTACTCCTTCTAAAAAAACTACAAAAGCTGTTTACAGTAGCGCAACTGAATTTATTAGAACTAATAAGAATTTAGACGCAATGAAAACAGCAGCAGAAGGAAATGCAAATTTAGAATATACTACTTCTAACCCAGTTGCTACGAATGCTTACAGTATTCAAGGTCTTGGTTCAAGCGAAGATTCAAGAAAGATGATCAAATTTGCTTTTGAAAATAACGTTGGAGATGTTTCTTCAGATGTATATAGTTTCCAAGATCAAATTGATTTTTATGATAACAAATATATTGTAGCAGGTGTTGACATGGTTCAAAAAGCAGGAAAAGCTTCTTTGGAAAATGTTAGAGACATCATTACTCCTATCGTTAGAAATAATAAGAAAGGAGAAATCATTATTGGAAAAATCAACACTCAAGATTTAGCTTCACTCGCAAGTACTTTCCAAACTGATTTGGATACGGCATCGAATGTAAGTTTCAGTTCATCAAATGTTCCTGGCCTTGGTCAAGAACCTAATGTTATTGCTGCTGCTTTCTCTGTTGATCAAGCAAGTGTTGCTGCACCAGTAATTGGGGCAAATGGCGTTTTTGTAGTAAAAACTACTTCAAAACCAGCTGCAACAGCTCCTTCAAATATTGCTTCAATTAGAAATACGATCCAATTAAATTCTCAAAGCCAAGTGAGAACGGCAATAATGCAATCAATGAAGAAGAATGCAGATATTGACGATAACAGATCTAGTTTCTTTTAACTAAGCAAAAAAAATAACAGGATCTAAATTGATCCTGTTATTTTTTTTATCTTAATTTCGTACTATATTCAGCCCTCAGTCTACTAAATGTTTCCTTCCATTACTGTTTTTTATAAGTTTCTTCCAAAAGCTCGGTTCAAATCGTACATATATTATTTTTTCGCATAATTATTGTTTAATATAATTGTTAAGCTTTCCAAAATTGATAAACACATTTTGATTAATTAATTATACTCGTGTTATCCATTTCAGAAAACTCTATATAAAATTTTGAATCCTTATTATTTAACTTAAAACTCATTCCTATTATGAATATTGCAGTTGTCGGAACTGGTTATGTTGGTCTTGTTTCAGGAACTTGTTTCGCTGAAACGGGTAACAATGTAATTTGCGTAGATATTGACGCAAACAAAGTAGAAAGAATGCGTAATGGCGAAGTGCCAATTTACGAACCAGGCTTAGAATTACTTTTTGAAAGAAATACTAAACAAGGAAGACTTCGATTTACTACTAATTTAGCTGAAGCAGTTAATCATGCTGAAATTATTTTTTTAGCTCTTCCTACTCCTCCAGGAGAAGATGGATCAGCTGATTTATCATATATTTTAGGTGTTGCCTCTGAATTATCCGATTTAATCAAAGACTATAAAGTTGTAGTGGACAAAAGTACTGTTCCTGTTGGAACTGCTGAAAAAGTACATGCAGCTATCGCAGCAAATTGTGATGAATCTCTTTTTGATGTAGTTTCAAATCCTGAATTCTTACGAGAAGGAGTTGCGGTTGATGATTTCTTGAAACCTGATCGAGTGGTTATCGGAACTAATTCTCCAAAAGCACAAGAGGTGATGAAAAGATTGTACGAACCATTTGTACGTCAAGGAAATCCAATCTTTTTCATGGATGAGCGTTCTGCTGAAATGACTAAATATGCAGCCAATTCTTACTTAGCTACTCGTATTTCATTTATGAATGAGATTGCTAACCTTTGTGAAATGACAGGGGCAAACGTTGATAACGTTAGAAAAGGAATGGGTAGCGATAATCGAATTGGAAAAAGATTCTTATTTCCTGGAGTTGGATATGGTGGAAGTTGTTTTCCAAAAGATGTGCAAGCATTAGCAAGAACTGCAGCTCAAAATGATTACGAATTTAAAATTTTGAATTCAGTAATGAATGTAAATCGTTTGCAAAAAAATATTCTATCTGCAAAAATATTAAGACACTTTGGAGAAGATTTAACTGGAAAAACAATTGCAGTTTGGGGATTAGCATTTAAACCAAATACAGATGATATTCGAGAAGCACCTGCTTTGTACATCATCAATGATTTGATTAAAGCTGGCGCAAAAATAGTTGCTTACGATCCTGAAGCAATGGAAAATGTAAGTGCTATCTACAATGGTCAAGTTGAAATGGCTGATGACCAATACACTTGTATCGAAAATGCAGATGCATTAGCTATCATCACAGAGTGGAGTGTATTCCGTACACCTAATTTTGATCGAGTAGCTGAAGCATTGAATAATAAAATCATTTTCGATGGAAGGAACTTATACGATTTAGATCGAATGAAAGAATTAGGATTCCATTACGAAAGTATTGGAAGAAGCATCGTTGGAGCAAAAGTTCCAGCGAAGTAATTTTTTCTGATAAAATATTAAACCGCCATCTTATTAATTTAAGGTGGCGGTTTTTTATTGGGAAAATTTAAATTTACTGTTTTCGCTTCGCTAGTGTTTGACTGTTAAACGTATTGGAAAAAAACAGTTCAACAGTATAGCAATTCAACAGTCGCAAAGCGAAAACAGTCAAACAGTCAAACAACAAGTCCTCCAGTTGTCATTTTAAAAATTAACTCTTTCAAAAACTGTAATCTATTGCGTAATTTTCCGTTCTGTTTTAGTATTTCAGCTTTTATCAAAAAAAATCAAAACAAGACCATAAAAATGAAACGGATTCTTTTTCCCATTTTTTTATTAGTTACATTTTTCAGTTGTAGTGATATCGAAACTGTCGAAGTAAAAGAAGGCGATGTCGTGATAGAATCCTACACTCGTCGTAAATCAGATTTTGCCAAAGAAGGAACTTATACTCGATTTTCTCTGGATGGAAAATTATTAGAAAAATCAGTATTCAAAAATGACCAACTGGACGGAACTCAAGAATTTTATTATCCAAATGGGCAGATTCAAGAATCAGTCAACTATAAAAATGGCATTCATGATGGCGAGTTCAAATCCTTTTTTAAAGATGGAAAAATATCGCAAGAAGCAACTTATGTCGCAGGCGCTTGGGAAGGTGAACTAAAAGGTTATTTCCCCAATGGAAAGCTTAAAGAAGTTTTGTTATTTGAAAAAGGGAAAGAAATGGGCCAGTTCAAAGAGTATCATGAAAATGGAAATTTAAAGACAGAAGGTACTTATAATGGTACCGATACTGATACTGATTTTGCTCTCGAACATGGCGAGTTAAAAAAGTATGACGAAAATGGCGAACATTACCAAACTATGGACTGTAATAATGGTCGATGTCTAACTACTTGGAAAAAAGAAGGAGTTGAAATAAACCTGGAATAAATAGATTTCAAAAAGCAATTTAGATACTACTCATATAGTTATTTGAAATCAACTAATGGGTAAATACAAAAATAACAACAGCATAAAATGAAAAAAATATTACCTCTCCTTTTTATCTTATTTTTTGTCTTGGAAAAAACAGATGCGCAAGTTGGAGGCGATCACATTTATGAATTTCTCAACCTATCAAATTCAGCTAGAGTAACTGGTTTAGCAGGTAATTTGATAACGGTAAAAGATGACGATGTTGCTTTAGCATATTCAAATCCTTCCGTATTGAATTCCGAAATGCACCAAGCACTTACCTTTAACTATAATTTTCATTTATCAGATATTAACAATGGCTACTTTGGGTATGCACATCATTTGAAAAAACAAGGTTTGACGCTTCATGGAGGTCTGCAATATATTTCCTATGGAAAGTTTGATTTGACTGATAACCTTGGAAATGTCAATGGTCAATTCAAAGCATCCGAGTATGCATTTACAATGGGTGCAGGAAAACAATTGTATAAAAATCTTTCAGTTGGAGCTAATTTAAAATTGATTAGTTCGCAATTTGAATCTTATAATTCTTTTGGAATTGCGACTGATATCGGAGCATATTATTCAGATTCGACAGGACGATTTGGAGCAACTTTAGTTTTTAAAAATGTAGGCTTTCAACTTTCTGCCTATGAAGGAAAAAACCGAGAAGCATTGCCCTTTGATATTCAAATTGGGATCTCTCAAAGGCTAAAACATTTACCTTTTCGATTCTCTTTTATCGGTCATAATTTACATCGTTGGAATATTACTTATGATGATCCAAATACAGTTGAATCTGTTTTCTTAATTGGCGATGGCACTCAAAATAGTGAAACACCTTTTAAAGATTTCGCAGATAATTTTTTCCGCCATGTTATTTTTAATGGTGAATTTCTTTTTGGGAAAGGGGAAATTATGCGTTTAAGAATAGGTTATAATCACATGATGAGAAGAGAACTTTCGGTGACTAATTTTAGAAGTCGATCTGGTTTTTCTTTTGGAATCGGAATGAAAATAAAAAGATTTAGAATTGATTATGGACGAGGGATTTTTCACTTTGCGGGAGGGCTGAATCATTTGTCGATTTCGACAAATTTAAAAGAATTCCGGCGATAGTCCTCCTGTCCTCTTTAGGGGAATGATTCTCGGAAATTCATTCTTGATTCAGGTAATTCACTTTTCCATTTTTTTTAGAAAAGTGAATTACCTGAATTGATAAAATCTAAATCTACAACTGATTTAACTTTATTCTTCCCCGGATAAATCCCAACCATACTTTTCCCAATCTTCCTCGTAATCAATATCGGAAAGTTGTGGTAAAAAGAAACACCTTTTTTCCAAACTAGCCATCCGTAAAAGTGTTGTTGGAAAAACTGTTTCCGTACTCCATTCTATATTTTCAAAAACAGAAGGCTCAAATGAATTCATTCCTAATAAATAATATCCACCATCAAAAGTAGGCCCGATCACAAATGGATATTCGTCTAGTTTCTCCAATGCCGTTTTTATAATTTCGGGTGTCAATGAGGCGCAATCACTTCCGACAATAATTGCCTTTCTTTTTTCTTTCAAAATCTCTTGAAAACCATCCGACATTCGGCTTCCCAAATCTCCTTGCGATTGTATTTTTTTATTAAAAAAGTCAGAAGACCATTCGTCCTCATTTTCAACAAATGAACTATAAAACAAAAATCGTTCGGCATCAACTGCTCGAACGACTTTTTGAGTATGCTCTAAAAGGGCTTGGTAAATTTTTAGTGCTTGGTCATCTCCAACTGTTGCAGCTAATCGAGTTTTTACTTTCCCCTTTTCAATATTTTTAATAAAAATAATTATCGCCATTTCTTTTTTAACCGTTATTTAGATTTTTTCTTCTTCTTCTCTTTGTCTTCCAATCGCACTTGCATCCCACCTTTTAATTTTCGAGAAATAGCAGAATATGGTCCTGCTACTACTTCCTCTCCTTCTTGCAAACCAGAAAGGATTTCAATATTTTCATCGTCTTGAATTCCTGTCTTCACTTCCACCATTTTCACAGTATCGGCTGACATCACAAAAACTACTTCTTTGATTTCTTCTTCCTCTTTCTTCTTTTTTTCTCCCTCTTCTTTTTCATCTTCTCGAGTCGTTACAGATTGAATTGGAACACTCAAAACATCTTGTTGAGTTTCAGTATTGATGTCAACTGAAGCAGACATTCCTGGACGAAATGGAAACTTCTTACCTTTCTGAACGATGTCTTTGTATGAGTCAGGATCTATTCTAATTTTCACAATAAAGTTAGTTACCTGATCTGTATTCAAGGAAATAGAGGTTCCAGTATTACTTGCCGAGTTCGCAATCTCAGTTACCTTTCCTGTGAATTTTCGATCTAAGTATGCATCCACTTCTATTTCAACTTCATCTTTTAATGCAACTCTTAAAACATCATTTTCACTCACATCAACTTGCACTTCCATGGAATTCAAATTAGCAATTCGCATGATTTCAGTTCCAGACATTTGTGCCGTTCCAACCACACGTTCCCCTTGCTCAATATTTAAGGCAGAAATGATTCCACCCATTGGTGCATAAATCGTAGTTCGCTTTAAACTTGTCACCATTTCCTTCAAACTTGCTTGAGAACTTTTCACAGAAAACTCAGCCGCTTTTTTACTTTGTTCTGCTGATTCAACATTCGCTTCGGCAGTCTTGACATTAGCTTCAGTCGAGCGAAAGTTAGCTTGTAGTTGTTTAAGGGTTGCCTCAGAATTTTCAAAATCTGCTTGCGAAATCACTCCTTCTTTATGCAATAAAACATTTCGATTATGAATATCGCCTTGGTTTTCCACTTGCGATTTGATTTGTTCCAATTGTGCTTCAGCTTGAATTAATTGTGCTTTGCTTCGAGCAATTCCTGAAGCAGAATTGGCTACCTGAGCTTTGCTACTATTGACCGTTGCTTCACCTCTTTCTACCATTGATTTGTATGTATCAGGATCAACTTTACACAACAACTGACCTGCTATAACTGAGTCACCTTCCTCCACATAAAGTTCTACGATTTCGCCAGAAACATCAGAACTAATTTTTACTTCTGTTTCTGGAAATACTTTTCCGCTGGCTCCAACCATTTCTTTGATGGTTCTTTTAGCAACTTTTTCAACAGTAACTTCTTCTCCCTTTGGTTTGCTTTGTCCTTTGAAATAAAATACTGCAAGTATAATCGCTACTGCTGCAATTAAAAAGTAAATTAATTTATTGTTTTTTAGCATGGTTCTATTTTGCCCATTTTCCAAAACAGAAAATTTTGGTGTAGGCTTTTTAATTAAAAAATTTATTCCGTTCTGTTGATAAAATATTAATCGCTTATCTCAATTCTAATTTTTTCCCTTGGTAAAAATCCAACACTTTTAATTTAAATAGGTAATCATATTTTGCAATAATCAAATCTACTTCTGATTGATCTAAATTATTTTTAGCAGTAGCATATTCAAACGTATTAATAGTACCAAGTTGGAATTGTTTTTCTGAATTTTGGAAAGCGGCATTGGATGCTTCTCTAGTTCTCTCGGATGCAGCAAGTGTTCGCTTAGCAGCTCGAGCATTAGATAGAGCAGTTTGAATGTTATTTTTTAGATTCTGCTTATTTATTTCCGCAGTATATTGACTACTTATCGTATTCAATTCAGCTCTATCCATATTAATCAAATTTCGATGATTATTATAAATAGGGATACTTAAACTCAAACCAAAATTTTGTCCAAAGTTCTCATCTATTTGATTACTATATGGGTTATCTACGATAGCTCCATCTACGATTCTTTTCCCTCTAGTAGAATAATTTGTATTTAATCCACCAAAAGCAGATAAGCTAGGTAGCAATCCAGCTCTTGCTATATCTTTTCCTAATTCAGCACTTTTAATTCTACTTTCATCAGCCTTAACAAATGGTTGATTAGTTATTGATGTATTATATAAATCTAAGAATTGTAACGCATCAGGGTTATCTTCTGCTGAAATAACTACAGCTATTGTACTTGGTTTTTCTAATCGAATCTCATTACTTGGTTCGAGTTGTAATAAGTTTTTAAGATTCTGTAAACCATTATCAACTAAATTTTCTTGTGCAATAATTGATTGGTCATCTCTAGCAATTGTAGCCAAAATTTCCAATCGAGCATTTGCAGGACGTGCTCCTGCCTTTATTAATTTATCAACTTGTGAAAGTTGACTTTCTGAAAGTTCTTTCCTTTTTTTGGCTGCCGCCAATTGTTCTTCTGCAAATAAAACATTCAAATACGCATTAGCAATAGTCAGACTTATATCATTTTTAGTCTGTGCTAAATCAGCCATCGCCGCTTGTATATCATGTCCCGATTGCTTTATCAAATTATTAATTCGACTTCCATTATATATCGTAACTCCCGCATTAACAGAATAACGATTTGCGCCTATTGATAATGAATTAAATGTATTCGTTACAGGATCTATCGTACGTCCAAATTGATAAGACCCACTAACTGATGCATTCACATTTGGCAGTCGAGAAAGTTGATTCCCTTTTTCTGTTAGTTGATTATTTCTTACTCCTATTTCCGCTCGTTTTATAGTAATATTATTTTCCCAAGCATATCGAACACACTTTTCTAGTGACCAAGTCTCTTGTGCAATAATTCCATTACACATTAAAATACAAGCAAAAAAAGTCAAGGTTAAATTTTTATACATAGCTAATTCAATTTAATAAAGTGAAGGTTTGAATTTAGTTACAAAGTAACGTTGTAAAAATAATGATACAATTATACTTATGTCAATCTCCTCCAACTAATTATTTATATTAAACTTCTTTTACCAAGGATAAACGAATCAAAAAACAATATTTAAGAAATCTTACTTTTTAAAGTCCCTAGATTAGAAAACAAAAGAACTCCAATCAATTTTATCGAAAATCAATTCAAAAATGAATAAAAAAATAACTTTCTTCTTTTTTTATTCAAATACGCAAAAAAAAAATATGAAGTTAGTGCAATTTACTTCTAACTCATTTCCAAAAAGTCCCACCTTACTTTTATAAAGCAACACAGTCAGAAAGGATTATTTGAAAAAATTGTTGTCGTAAAAACCAATAACAAAATGACCAAATGAAAAACAAGGTTTTATACGACCCTTCGAAAACAATTTCCCCCAAATAAGATAAAATCTCGACTTGTTTTATTTAGGTGTTAGGCAAGTCAAACATCATTGAAAAATTATATTTGTCGTAAAAGACAATAGCATGTTTTCGATGCAGAGGGAGGCAAAGTATGGATCGTCTCCCTCGTTTTTCTCTAACACTTGATAAAGCATCAGATTGGGTCTGAGGACTAAAACTACCTCAATAAACCAAGCGATGGATGAAGGCTTAACGACTGAATTAAAGCAACTAAAACTATTTTTAACACCTACTCCAGTTTTGAAAGGATACTTTTGAAACTGGAGTTTTTTTATTAGAAAAAATCGAATAACTAATATCCACCTTTGGTCACATACACTATGAATGTTGGATATTGATTATTCCTTAACGAAGCGTTCGATATTGGATATTCAAAAATCCCCTCCATTACTTTCCTTTTTTTTCAAAAAATCATCTTTCTAAGTCAACTATTTTATAGCTAAAAGCGTTATATTTGCACTCTTAAAGGTCTTTAGACTAAATCTAAATAAAGAAAAGAATAAAAACAAAATGGATAAAAAACTCATCTACCTAGATAATAATGCGACAACCCCTTGTGACCCAAGAGTTGTGGAAGCAATGTTGCCTTATTTTTACCAACATCCTGGAAATGCAGCAAGTCGAAATCACCCTTTTGGATGGGCAGCTGAAGAAGCAGTTGACTATGCACGGGAACAAATTGCTAATCTAATTTCTGCTGATCCAAAAGAAATCATTTTCACTTCAGGTGCAACTGAGGCAGATAATTTAGCATTGAAAGGTGTCTTTGAGATGTATAGTCGAAAAGGTAATCACATCATTACTGCTAAAACTGAACATAAAGCAGTTTTGGATGCTTGCCAAAAAATTGAGAAAATGGGCGGTGAGGTAACTTACCTTGATGTGGACTCTGAAGGTTTGGTTAACTTGGAAGAACTAGAAGCAGCCATCACAGATAAAACTATTTTGGTTTCAATCATGTGGGCTAATAATGAAACTGGTACGATTCAACCAATGAAAGAAATTGGAGTTATTTGTGAAAAACACGGGGTGTTATTCATGAGTGATGCAACTCAGGTTGTTGGAAAGATTCCAGTTAATCCAAAAGAAGTTGGTGTTCACTTGATGGCTTTTACAGGACATAAAATGTACGGACCAAAAGGTGTTGGCGCTTTATTCGTGAATAGAAAAAATCCACGGGTTAAAGTTACTTCTCAAATGGATGGTGGAGGACATGAGCGTGGAATGCGTTCAGGTACATTGAATGTTCCAGGAATCGTTGGATTCGGAAAAGCTGCAGAAATTGCAGGAAAAGAGATGGCACAAGATGCAGAACGATTGAGCAAATTAAGAGATAAATTACAAGCTGGTTTATGTGCAGCCTTGGAAGAATGTTATGTAAATGGTAGCGAAGAAAATAGAATGCCTCATGTAACTAATATTTCTTTCAAGCATGTAGAAGGTGAAGGTTTGATGATGACATTTAACCAAAACATTGCAGTTTCTTCAGGATCTGCTTGTACTTCTGCTTCATTGGAACCATCATATGTCTTGGTGGCACTAGGCTTGGGTGACGATTTAGCACACTCTTCTATCCGATTCAGTTTAGGACGATTTACGACTGATGAAGAAATTGATTATACAATTGATGCATTAACTAAAGGTGTGAATCACATGCGTGATTTAAGTCCGATTTGGGAAATGTACAAAGAAGGGGTCGATATCGATTCTATCGAATGGTCTGCACATTAAGACTAATTATTAGTTCTTAAAAACCATTTTTTCAAAAACTTTTTAGTAAAAAATTAAAATAAATATATCATGGCTTATTCTGAAAAATTACTCGAACACTTCAAGCACCCAAAAAATGTTGGAACGCTTGACAAAAGCAAAAAAAGTGTAGGAACTGGTTTAGTTGGTGCACCTGAATGTGGTGATGTGATGCGATTACAAATCGAAGTAGACGAGGAAACAGGAATGATTAAAGATGCTAAATTCAAAACTTTCGGTTGTGGATCTGCCATTGCTTCTTCTTCTTTAGCTACTGAGTGGTTGAAAGGGAAATCTGTTGACGAAGCTTTAGCTATCGACAATATGGCAATCGTAGAAGAGTTAGCATTACCTCCAGTAAAAATACATTGCTCAGTATTAGCAGAAGATGCAATTAAAGGTGCTATCAAAGATTACCGTGAAAAAAACGGAATCGAAACTCCTGCAGAAGAAACTGAAAAATCTCATTAATTAACCGTTGAGGAAATTAGTTCTCTAAAAATAACTAATTACTCAATAACTAATTAACTTAATTATGGTATTCGTAGCAGAAAGTGCAAAATCAAAAGTAACGGAATTAATGAAAGGCGAAAATCTTTCAGAAGATTACTTTGTACGAGTGAGTGTGACAAGTGGTGGTTGTTCTGGTCTATCTTATAAAATGGATTTTGACAATGAGACGCAACCTAACGATCAAGTCTTCGAAGACAATGGCGTAAAAGTCGTAACTGATTTAAAAAGCTTTTTATACTTATGCAACACGACACTTGAATTTTCAGGTGGCTTGAATGGAAAAGGATTTTATTTTAATAATCCAAATGCTTCAAGAGAATGTGGTTGCGGTGAAAGTTTTGCCGTGTAATTTTTTTTGCACTAAAAATATAAATGAGTCCTGTTAGAACATAAAGTTTTAACAGGACTTTTTTTATTTCAAAAACCAATTCCAAAAGACAATAAACCTTCTTAACATTGTGCAACAACACCTCTTTTTTACGTTTAAATACCACATGGTGGTCTGCTTTAGCTGGCCTAAAAAAATGGAGCAAAGCGACCTAAAACCAATTAATACAATTCATATTTTGATTCAGAAAAAAATTCGCTACGCTCTTTTTTGTCAGGTCAGCTAAAGCAGACTACCACGTGTTAGTATAATTTTATGATAAAAAATCTACTCCTTCTTTTTTTACTTTTTGGGTCATTTGCCTTAGCTGCGCAAAATGATAATTTATCCAATTGGAAAACCCAAACTGTAAAATTCAAAGGAGACAGTCTGATACTTGATAGTTTGACGATCATTCCTGAGAGTATCGAAATTTTTAATGTAAAAAATAATGAGGCACTCGACAGTAGTTTTTTTCATGTAAAAAATTCAACCGTCTATTTTAATTCCCAGAGCGGTGTTAGTGCTAATGACTCCACTTCCTTAAGAATAAAATACCGAACACTCCCCTACTCGCTCCATCAAACTTTTTCCAATCTCGATTCCACCATCATCAAACGAAATTCTGACGGAACTTACATCGGAGTTGACTACAGTCCTTTCGAAAAACAACGAGGATTGTTAGACTACAAAGGTTTAGATTATAATGGAAGTTTTGCCCGTGGAATTTCTTTTGGGAATAATCAAAGTTTGGTTTTGAACAGTAGTTTTAATCTACAATTAGCAGGAACTTTAGGTGATGATATTGAAATCCTTGCAGCCATTTCTGACAATAATATCCCACTTCAGCCAGAAGGAAATACTGCCCAACTCCAAGAGTTTGATAGAATTTTCATCCAACTAAAAAGAAAAAACAATCAACTCATCGCAGGTGATTACGAACTCAAACGCCCCAATAGTTATTTTATGAATTATTATAAAAGACTACAAGGGGCAACCTTCTCCAATGAAACTCAACTTTTTTCTAAAGGAACTTTAAACTCAAAATTTAGCGCAGCAATTGCCCGTGGAAAATTTGCTCGTAACAATATAATTGCACAGGAAGGGAATCAAGGACCTTATCGTTTGGAAGGTGCGGAAGGCGAGCGATTTATCATTGTACAATCAGGAAGTGAAAAAGTTTATATCGATGGTGCTTTGATGGATAGGGGTTTGGAAAATGATTATGTGATTGATTATAATCGAGGTGATGTTACTTTTACGAATCGCCGATTGATTACTAAAGATTCTAGAATTGTCATTGACTTCGAATATGCCGATCAAAATTATACGCGTAGCATGGTTGCTACCAGTAATGAATATCAATATAAAAAATGGCGAGTCAATTTTAATTTTTTCAATGAGCAAGATGGAAAAAATTCGACAGGGATCGATGAACTTTCTACTACACAAAAACAATTTATTGCAGCACAAGGTGACCAATTAGAGCAAGCACTATTTACAGGTGTCGATACTTTGGAAGGTGGTTTTGACCCTGATCGGATTATGTATGCGCAAATTGATACAAGCTATTTTATTAATAATATTTTGATTGATACTTCGATTGTAATTTATTCAATCAATGCAGAAGTAGCGCTTTACGTTGCTCGTTTTTCCGAAGTTGGACAAGGCAATGGAAACTATGTGATTGATACAGAAAATGCGATCAACGGAAGAGTTTATAAATGGATTGCACCTGATTCACTCACCGGTCAACCGCAAGGAAGATTTGAACCAATTATCCGTTTAGTCGCTCCGCAAAAATTGCAATTGATGACCCTCGGAGCAGAATATCAAATCAATAAAAACTCTTCCATTTTTTCAGAAATTGCGATGAGCAATAAAGATTTGAATAGATTTTCCAATTTGGATAGTAGAGATGATCGAGGTGTTTCTTTTTTTACAAATTATAAAAATGAAAAAAGACTAGGCAAAAATAGAAAGGTAAAAAGTAATTTAAAGAAAGACGATTCTACGCCAAATCAGCAACAACAATATGATGGTTGGACGCTTTTTACAGATTTAAAATATGAGTTTGTCCACAAAGATTTCAACTCACTCAACCCTTATCGTTCCGCAGAATTTACTCGAAATTGGAATTTGACGACGGCTAATAATGTTTCCAATGATGCCCTGTTGGAAAAACGAACAGAGAACATTGGAACGGCTAATCTTACTTTGAAAAACAAACACACAAGTCTTCAATATGAATTCTCTGGTTTTATTCGAGATTCGATTTACACCGGTGCGAAGCATTTTTCTCAACTTAGGTTTTCAAAAAAAGGGTTTAATATTTTAGGGCAAGGGAGTTTGTTGAAGTCAAAAAGTTTGACAGAAGAGAGTGAATTTTTAAGACCTAAAATTGATATTTCTAAATCATTTAAAAAACTAGGTGATTGGAGTGTTGGAGTTTATGGTGAGCAAGAAAAAAACAAACGTGTGGATATTGTTACAGATACGTTGACTAAGACAAGTTTCTATTACGATTTGTATCGAGTGTATTTAAAAAGTCCTAAAAACGATAAATTCAATTTCGGCATCAACTACTCCGAACGCCAAGATTACCAAGCGGTACAAAAAAAATTTCTCCAAAATACCAATGCACAAGAATGGAATATCAATGGAAATTGGGCGCAATCAAAATCATCTCGTCTAGGTTGGAATATGACTTACCGACAATTGGAAATTCAGGATTCTTCTTTGACTGATCAAAAGCCGCAGGAAACTTATTTGGGTCGAATAGATTATTCCCTTCGGTTATTTAAAAATTTATTGCGATCCAGTACAACTTACGATATCGGTTCTGGACAGGAGCGAAAAATTGAATTTGTTTACGAACCTGTCAATGATCCAAACTTGGGTCAATACATTTGGAATGACTATAATGAAGATGGCGAGCAACAAAATAATGAATTCGAAGTAGCAGTTTTTCCACAGGATACGATGTACATTCGGATTCCATTGTACTCTGATATTTTTATCCGAACGAACAATATTCAGTTTAATCAAAGTTTAGGTTTTAATCAAAATTATTTTAAAAATCCTTGGTTTCAGAAGAAGGGTTTAAAATCTATTTTGAGTCGATTTTCTACAAATTCAACTTTTAGGATTAATCGAAAAACTAGAGAAATCGAAGGTGTTTCGCAATGGAATCCTTTCCAAACTGACATTCCCGACGAAGGTTTAGTTTCCCTAAATTCGATTATCAACAATAGTTTATTCTTTAATCAGCGAGATCCAAAATTCCGTTTTCAACTCAATGCAATTAATAATAATAATCGATTGGTTTTAACTTCTGGTTTTGAAAATAGAAAAATTGAACGACAATCAGTTCAGACTTTTTTTAATTTTAAACGCAAGTTTGATTTTGAATTTAAATTGGAAAAAGAGAAAAGTGAATACGATTCTGAGTTTTTTGATAATCGAGATTATTTGATTGATGGTTGGTCTTTGTCTCCTAAATTTACTTATCGAATTTCTAAAAATTTTAGAATGCAACTTTCCTATGAGTATGTGGATAAGGAAAATATTTTACTTGAAGGTGCCGCCGAAACTGCTCGATTTCATGACTTTAGTTTTCAAACCAAATATAATCGTACGGCAAAATCTCGGTTTTTACTCAACTTATCTTTTATCGACATTGCCTATGTTGGGGAACGAAATACACCAATTGAATTTGCGATTTTGGAAAGTTTACAAAATGGGAAAAACTATATTTGGGGTTTGACTTTTGAACGAAGACTAGCTCAAAATATTGATTTGGTTGTTTCTTATGATGGGCGGAAACGTGGTTTAGCAAATACTATACACACTGGGCGAGCGCAAGTGAGAGCGACTTTTTAATTTTTTTGTCTTTGGGTTTTCATGGCTTTATTTTAATCCTTCCTTTTAATTTCAATCCTTTTATATTTGCATGTGGTGGTCTGCTTTAGTTGATCTGACAAAAGAAACATCCCGACTTTTTTTTTCAAATGCATTTTTCTTTTTGGAAAAATCGCTACGCTCAATTTTCAGGTCAGCTAACGCAGACCACCACGTGTTATAATGTATAACAAAATAAAACAACTAAAAATGCGAACAATCCTACTTCCTCTATTTTCCCTTTTTATCAGTCTAAATTTATTTGCTCAAAATCCTTGGTCAGACGTTTCCAAAAACTCCATCGCTAATTTACATGAAGAAAATTTTAATCCTTTGCCTAGCGAATACCGAGTGATCAATTTAAATTTTACGGATTTAAAAAAGCATTTGGAAAATGCACCAATGGAATTTACTGAAACTGCCAAAAATAATCCATTGACGCTTGCCTTGCCAATGCCTGACGGAACAATGCAAAATTTTGAAGTAGCTAAATCTCCGATGATGGAGCAAGGACTCGCTGACAAATTTCCAGAAATAAAAACCTTCACTTTGCAAGGTGTAGATGATCCGACTGCAGTAGGTCGAATGGATTTCAATGCCAATAATCTCCATGCATTTTTACGATCTACCAATGGTGCATTTTTGATTGATCCTGCGGGCGATCACTACATTAGTTTTTTCAAAAAAAATAAATATGTTCC
Organism: Saprospiraceae bacterium; assembly: GCA_045104975.1. Taxonomy (GTDB): domain Bacteria; phylum Bacteroidota; class Bacteroidia; order Chitinophagales; family Saprospiraceae; genus CAJQQY01. Next base: position 3,018 of record JBGCCY010000030.1, on the reverse strand, counting down.
AAAAACAGCTCGACATGAATGTGGATTTGAACATATTAATGACAATGATATTTTACAAGCTACCACTCGTACAACTTTTTCTGTAGGCGAAGAATTACGAATTTATAGAATTGCGGTGAGTACAACTGGGGAATATTCCTCTTATCATGGTGGAACGGTTGCGAGTGTGATGAATGCCATCACCACTTCGATCAATCGAATCAATACCGTTTACGAAATTGATCTTGCAATTCGTTTGGTTCTAGTTGCAGATAATGATCAACTCATATTTTTGGATGCAAACGATGATCCGTTTAACAATAATAGTGCAGGAGGAATGTTGGGACAAAATCCAATTACCGTTAATACAATTATTGGTTCAGGAAATTATGATATCGGACATGTCTTTGCCACAGGAGGTTCAGGTTTAGCAGGTTTAGGGGTGGTCTGTTTCGATGAAAAAGCACAAGGAGTAACGGGAGTATTTCCTCCGACTGGAGATTTTTTCGATATAGATTATGTATCGCATGAGATTGGTCATCAGTTTGGTGCAAACCATACTTTTAATAATTGTGGCGGGAATGAAAGTTCTGGAACTGCTTTCGAACCAGGAAGTGGTTCTACGATTATGGCTTACGCAAATCTGTGCGGTGTGAACAATGTACAATTTAGTAGTGACCCATATTTCCATGGAATTAGTTTGCAAGATATCGTTGAATTTGTAGATGCAGGAGGCATTAACTGTGCAGAGACGATGCCTACTAACAATACTCCTCCAACTGTTGAAATAATCGAAGGTGGTTTTAATATTCCAATTAGCACTCCTTTTCAATTGACTGCAATTGGTAGTGATGTTGATGGAGATGCATTGACTTATTGCTGGGAACAATTTGATACCGGCCCAACGAGTACACTTGGAACACCGGTGGGAAATGCACCTACTTTTAGAAGTTATTTACCAACGACATCACCTACTCGAGTTTTTCCAAGAATAGAAAACATAATTAATAACAATCTATTTACGGATGTAGAATACACCCCTGATTATGAGCGAGGATTAACTTTTAATGTTGCGGTGCGAGATAATAATGCAGGTGCAGGTGGAATTACTTGGGATGAGTTGCATTTTGATGTGACGGAAACTGCCGGGCCATTTGAGGTTTTAAATCCAAATACTGCTACTACTTGGGAAGTCGGACAGTGGCTCGAAGTAAATTGGGATGTGGCAAATACCGATAATAATATAGTGAATTGTCAAAGGGTAAATATTAAACTTTCTGTCGATGGTGGTTATACTTATCCATATCTTTTAGCGGATAATGTCCCTAATAATGGAAGTGCATTTATTTCGGTTCCTAATGTTTTGACGAGTCAAGCGAGAGTTCGAGTAGAAGCTGCGGATAATATTTTCTTTGATATTTCAAATACCAATTTTACGATTGCTCCTCCTTCACAGCCAGGGTTCTCATATTTTACCACACCTAATTTTCAAGAAATTTGTTTACCCGAATCTGCTATGGTTGACATCGTAACAGATTCTCTTTTAGGATATAATGATGCGATAACTTATAATATTACTACCACTCTTCCTACTGGAATTACTTCAACCTTTAGTGCCAATCCAGCATTGCCATCAGAAGGAAGTTCATTGATATTGGATCTAAGTAATTATGGAATTCCTGATACTTTTGATATAACAATTCAAGCAATTGCGATGGGACTAGACACTAGTTATAGAACAGTAACTATCCAAACTATTGGAAATGATTTTTCTGATTTAGTAATTGAAACACCTACAGATGGTGCAACTGGAGTTCCTGAATTACAACAATTTAATTGGCATAGTGCTCAATTTGCAGATCAGTATTTTATTCAAATCGCTAGAAGTCCAACCTTTGATCCTTCAACGATTCATGAGCAAATAATTACTACGGATACTTTCTTTTCGCCTACCACTCAATTGGAAGTAAGCACTCCATATTATTGGAGAGTGCAGGCATCCAATGAATGTGGTGATCAAGATTTTTTACCAACGAGGTCATTTCACACATTAGTTTTTGCTTGTGAAGTTTATGAAAATAATACTTCTGAAACAATTCCTTCGACAGGTCAGGCAACCATAGAAAATAAAATTACAGTTCCTGTAGGAGGCTCTATTAGTGATGTTAATATTTCAAAAATAAGAGGTAATCATAGCAATATGAATCACTTGGATGTTTCACTCATCAGTCCTCAACAAACAGAAGTTGTGCTATTTTCTAATATTTGTTTGATTACCACTAATTTTGATTTTGGATTAAATGACGAAGCTGCTCAATCCATTATTTGTCCTCCAAATAATGGCAGTCTGTTTTTACCACAAAATCCTCTTTCCGCATTTGATAATGAATCTGCGGAAGGAGAATGGATTTTAAAAACAGTCGTTAATAATACAGCAGGAAATGGTGGAAAAATTTCACAGTTCCATCTAGAATTGTGTGCAGATGTAAATTTGAGTTCACCATATTTAGTAACGAATGAATTATTGCCTGTTCCACCTTCACAAGGTCGTCCGATCACAGATGAGTTTCTTTTGGTGCAAGATGATAATAATACTCCGATGGAACTAGAATATACTTTGGTTTCAGCTCCTGAACATGGACAGATTTTCTTTTTGGGAAGTGAGGTAAATGTTGGAGAAATTTTTAGACAAAGTTCGTTGGATGCAGGAAATGTTATTTATGTGCACAATGGAGATCCGAATCAATTTGATTCATTTACATTTACAGTTAATGATGGAGAAGGAGGATTTTTTGGAACACCCCAATTCGATATTGAAATTGATCCAAATGCGGTGGTCAATGTAAATGAATTGTTACAAGATGATAAAATTCGAATTTTTCCAAATCCAAATGATGGTAACTTTAATATTCTTTTTGAAAAACCAATTTGGGAAAACTTAGATTTGAAAATGTACAATGTCCACGGGCAATTGATTTTGGAGAAAAGATTGGAGCGTGGTTCATTTAATTTTGAAGTGCAAACTCCCTCAGTTGCTGC
>JBGCCY010000029.1:0-2850 GCA_045104975.1 Saprospiraceae bacterium | reverse complement strand
TAATGTCACAATGATAATGAACTATGTTCAAAATCAGGGAAAAAATTATAAACGAATATATCGTAATCAGTTAAGTCTATTTGACAATTAGCGGGGCATTTGATTCCCCGATGCTTGCGTCGGGGTAGTTCAATTTTAATTTTCAATATTTTCACCTTGATTTTGATTTGGAAATTCTTGATCGGCTAAGGATTTTGGATCCTCTTGATATCGAATGACGAATTTATAATTTCCTTTTAATTGGGTTATAATTGGAGACAACATGAGTTTCATCAATTCATCAGCTTGATCTTTTGCCTTATCATAAATTCTGTCTTCAATTGCATCTCTTCGAAATTCTTGACGCAACACATTGAAATTTTTATTGAAATCTTCATTGCTTAATTCTCGCATCCAACCTACATCAAGTTTATCTATTTTAGGATAAACCTCATGTGATAAAATTTGAGGAGCAGGCAAATTTGCATAGATTCTCTTTCGTCCCTCATCCAATTTTATTTCAAAAAATTTATCCAACTTGAAACCTACTTTTAAGACACTAATTGCCGAGACTTCGATATCAGTCGATGATACTGCATATCCCCAAATCTTAGTTTGCAATTGTTTATTTAATCCTTTTCGATCTCGCACTTCCATAGTCGCTAATTCGGCGATTGCTTTTTCCACTTTTTCTTCGAGCATACCTTTTGAAGAACTAAAATCTTTGATGGCAGCTTTTTGTTCTAGACGCCGAATCATTGGTTTTAGACTTTCTGACAACGCAATCATGCAAGGAGTTTCGACACTATTTCCAGTTCCTGCTATTTTTCCGCCTTTAGAAATAATCAAATTCATAATCACTTGATTGACCAAATAGCAACTATAATTTGAAGCAACTTCATTTAGTGCTTCAGTTGCTGAATTAAAATTATTTCCATACCAGGATTCGTACACATTGGCAGATGTATCTCTTAATTTTAGGAAATCATTATAATACATTTGACGTAAAAAAGGATGTTGTTTTTGATACGTAGGTTCAATTTCCATTTTGATGGAGTCAGCCAAACCCATCCGATTGGCAACATGATTCAGCATACTTAAATTGAAATTATAGATCAAATCATTAAACTCTCTTTGATACCTTTCTGGATTGGTTAAAATAGCTAAAGTAGTTTCATCATCTACCTTGAAATCAAATTCGGAAGGAATATATTTTATCTGCATTTCCTTAGGAATGCTAGTGTAATTTTCACCATTTGAAAAGGATGAGTTTTTGAAATAATTATAAAAAAGCAAAAGACAGCTTCCAAAAAATAAAGTATAAAGCAAGATTTTGCTTAATGAAGTTCCTTTTCCGTAAGTATTATCAGACATAATGATAGGGTTGTATAAAGTAAGAATTGGTTTATTTAAAGACGGTTTATTTAACAATAGTCACTCGTAAAGTGTTGTGAATTGGAATATCTTACATGGTTGAATTTACTAATACTTTTTCGCAAAATTAAGAAAAAACAGACCAATGGGACTTTTTCAAAGGCAGCACTACTTCATGGAAAGGCGTTTTTATTTTAGTTCTTGTTTACATGGCTATCAGAAATGATAGCATGTTTGTTTTTTGTATTCTCATTTAATTTTTTTTATGAGAAATAAGACCGCAATAACCTAGGAATTGTTGCGGTTTTTTATTGTCGATAGTTCTCTAATTATTTTCAATTTCAATCACTAGTTACATAAGAAATATAATCTGTTGATTTAATTTCTCCAAAATTAGCTTGCCTTCCTAAAGTAGTTATTTGCCCTCGATGATAAGTAGAATGATTCATAGCATGATGAATGATTTGTTGAACGGGAAGAGAAAAATCGTTACCTTTAGTGTCTTGAAAATCACATTTTGAATCAAAAAATGCCTCCTGCTGATTTTCAATGAATTCCTTAAATTCCGCCGAAACTTTTAATCCCATTTGGAAAACATCTTGTAGCGAACCATTAAATACTGGAAATGTCGCAGCAGAATTTCCTTGCAATCTCATCAACCATATTTTCTCTGCTCCCCACAAATGTTTCATCGTTAATTCTATAGATGGAAAACTATTGACAATTGGGCGAGTACTAATTGATTCATCATATTGATTGAGTAAATCGACAATTCTGTGATTAGCCCAAAGATTGTATTTTAAAATATCGATCCAATGATTTTTCATATATTTATTTTTTTAAAAAAAATTAGAAGTCTAAAATTATTATAATTTTGGATAAATGATTTAATCCGTTTTAATAAACAACTTATTTAAATGCTTCATCAGAAATCTACTTTAAATTGCAATGGACAATTAATTGATCTGTCCGAGCCAATTGTCATGGGTATATTAAATGTAACTCCTGATTCATTTTTTGATGGTGGAAAATTTGGAGATGTAAAAGCATTGTTAAATCAGGTTGGAAAAATGATCTTGGAAGGTGCTACGATTATTGATGTAGGAGGAATGTCTTCTCGGCCTGGTGCTGAAATTATCGAGGAGGAGGAGGAACTAAATCGAGTAATTCCAATTATTGAACAAATAAAAAAACACTTTCCTAAAGTCATTATTTCAATAGATACTGTTCGTTCTGAAGTGGCAAGACAAAGTATTCAAGTTGGAGCCTCTATAATTAATGATATTTCAGCAGGAAGTATTGATGATCAAATGTTTAAAACAGTTGCTGAATTAAATGTACCTTACATATTAATGCATATGCAAGGTAAACCAGAAGATATGCAACAAGATCCTGATTATCAAGATGTTACAAAAAATGTGTTAGGTTTTTTTATTGAAAAAATAGAAGGATTGAGAGCACTAGGAGTAAAAGATATTATCCTTGATCCAGGATTTG
>JBGCCY010000028.1:0-62184 GCA_045104975.1 Saprospiraceae bacterium | reverse complement strand
GAAAACTGTTTTCATTTTTCAAATACCTAATAGCTTTTTTTAAAGATTTCTCCCTAAAAGCAAACTCTGCACCTGAAACTGGACGACCGACTATATTGTTCATTATTTTTAAATTTTAGTTCATATGAATTCAAATTCATACCCAAAGTTATATCTTTTTAAGTATGAATCCAAATTCATATGAATTTATTTTAAAAATAATCTTTTTCCTAAACCCTAATCATCCAACACCTCCACCTCCAAATCCCGCAACGAATCCTGCGCCAGATTCCGCTTCACAAAACCACAACGGACAAGTCTTCTCCCCACAACCCTCATAAAATTCATGCTTCATAATTTTCATGTAAGAAATTTTAATCAAACCATTGACGATATTTAAAAAAGTAAAAGGTGCTCATGAAATTAATCATGAGCACCTTTTTTTAATCGTAAATGACCCGTTCTATTTTATTCTTAATAGGCGGAATGGTTTTTAAATATTCAAATATGGCAGCAGCTTCTTTATCAGAAAGAGCAGAGTAAGGGAGCATTGGATATTGTAAAGCAGGCTGATTTTCTTTTAATCCATATTTGACAGCTCGGACAAATTGTTCTGTAGTCATTTTTCCAATACCAGTTTCAGGATCGGGAGTGAGATTGGCAGTTAACACAATTTTACCTTCAAAGTTTAAAGGCTTATTACCTCCTCCAAAATAGCCTGGACTTTTTTCAGGATGTAAAAAATCATTTGTCTTGAAATCAGCTGAATGACAAGAAAAGCAATCTAAATTATGAGCAAGATATTCTCCTAGTTCAATAATGTTAGTAGTATCTGGCATTTCAATTTTTTCAGTTGGCATAGGAAATGGTTTCATGATCACTTGACATAAAAGTTTTGTTAAAAATGAAGGCTGAGAAGGTTGATCAGGTGTAGAATCAGCAGCCACCAACGGATCATCTGATCTTAAAAAAGAAATAATTGCATTAATGTCCTCATCAGCCATGTGAGGTAACTTGGCCATATACGGAGGAGAATATTTTCCATCTCGTTTGATACCTGTACGAAGTAAATATAATATTTCACTATCTGTCCAATCACCTATTCCATGAGTTTTATCATTGGTGATATTTTGAGAATAAATAACTCCAAATTCAGATGGAGCATCTAGCATCTGACCTCCGGTAAGGTTACCTTTTTCTCGATTCATATGACAACTAGCACAAAGCATCGATACAAATTTTTTACCTCTAGCAATTGATTCAGGAGTAATGTCTGCTTGGTAATCAACGGATTCTATATCATAAGAAGGTAGGTCGTTTGAATTAATGTAGGTTGCACCTAAACCTACTAAGGCTATAATGATAAGCAATCCTATACCGATAATTTTAAATGCTTTTTTCATAATATTTTGTTTTTAGATTTGGAAAATTAGAGTTCGCTTGTTCTTTTACTTCACTAATATTTGAATCAAAACCTTGGTCAAAATGATTGGATAATTTTTTTTCCAACCAATTCCATTCTTCCAATTGTTGTTTGAGTAGAAAGGAAGTAGAGGTTGATTTAATTGGGTTTTTATCAATTAGGATTTTAGTTGATTTCCAAATAAGCTTCATGTTGAGTAGGATGATTTATACAAATGTATAGGCAAGAAGATTTGATTCCGCCACACTTATGTGTGGGGAATAAAACTTTATTCAAAAATGTCTGAAGGATTTTTTTTAGGATAAAAACTTATGGGTAAGTTCAGCGCGACCAGTCACTTCGAGTTTGGAGTAAATATTTTTGACATGAAATTTTAGGGTGTTCATGCTGATGATTAAAGTTTTACAGATTTGCTTGTATGAATCTCCTGAGAATAATAATTGACAAATTTCTTTTTCTTTAGAAGTTAAATTAACATCTAATTTGTCGAAACTTAGTTCATTCTTTGTTGCCAACCTTTGATGATTACTCCAAGCGATAGCAATAGTGGTGAGCAATGTTTTTTCCTGAAAAGGTTTAACTAAATATCCATAAGGCCCTTGCTCTTGGGCAGCTGTCAACGTATCGAGGTCTGAAAACGAGGTAAGAAAAATATAAGGTAAATTATATTTGTTATGAATAATTTCTGCTACGTCAATTCCACTTGGACCTGTACCTAAATGAATGTCGAGAATAATAAAGTTTGGATTTGTTGAAACCAAAAGGTCGTATGCTCGAATAGCATTCTTGGCATGACCAACTACTAGGAATCTTTCTTTTCGTAGTAATAATTTTATGTCAGTAGCGATAATTGGATCGTCTTCGACAATTAATATTCGTAGTTCAGAAGATTCCATTAGGCAGCTTTTTGATAGGTTTTGAAAACGGCTCTAACTTGTGTCCCATCTTCATTGGAAATATTTAATTCACCATCGAGTTTATCCACTAATGCATGAATTAATTCGAATCCATAGGAATTGTTTTCTGAAATGTTCTCCATTTTTTGAATTCCAATTCCGTTATCCTTTACCTCAAGAAGTAGCGTATTTTTTTCTTCTTTTAAAATGACATGAATTTTTCCTTCACCACCATTAAAAGCATATTTTAAAGCATTGGTGATTAGTTCATTTAAAATTAATCCAATAGGGATAACAGTATCAACATCTAAATTCAAATCATCTATTTCTGCAACAATCTCAATATTTTCTTCAGAGATATTATATGTAGAGAAAAGATTTTGAATAAGTTGCTTAAAATATTTTTGAAAATTAATTCCTGTAAGTTGATCTTGCTGATACAAATCTTGATGAATAAGCGACATAGTTTGTACTCGACTTCGACCTTCATTGAGCGCATCAACTGCTGCTTGATCTGTCAAGTTTCGGGATTGGATGCTTAATAGGGAAGAGATGACTTGTAAGTTATTTTTTACCCGATGGTGAATTTCTCGTAAGAGTGTATCTTTCTCTTTGAGTGACTTTTGAATAACTTGGTTCTGATCCTCTATCTTATTTTTTTGTCGGAAAATTTGGAATAATAGAAATCCAAGTAAACCTAATGCTACGACTAAACCTATGATAATATTTCGTTGATTTGACAACCGTGTAGATTGTAATTCCTCTTGTAATTCGAGGGTAGTAATTGTTTGTTGAGTGACTAATTCCCTTTTCTCAAAATCATTTTCGAGCCGCATCGTAGTCAATGCTTCTGTATTTTGAATATTCAAAATAGAATCTTTTAATACATATGCTACCGCTAAATGTTTTAATGCTTTTTCTGAATTTTTAGTTTTTAAAATTTCATATAAACCTTCGTTGCTGTTGTATTGCAGCTGAACATCTCCCATACTCTCTGCCAAATCCAATGCTTGTTGGAAAAAAGATTTAGCCGTAATATTATCATTTAGGTTTTTGTAACTCGTGGCGAGCTCTTGCAAAATATAAGCTTGGTCTTTTTTGTTTTCAAATTCTCTAGCCAAAGCAAGCGCTTGTGTATTAAATTCTATTGCCTCTTGATAATTTCCATTTAAGTTGGAAATTTTTCCAATATTATTGAGACTAGTGGATAGAGTCGAACGAATATCTAATTCTTCTTTCTTTTCAATACTTTTTTCTAAATAAAAGAGGGCACTATCTAGTTTTCCGGCATCCATAAAAACAACTCCAATATTATTCATTGCATTCGCAATAGAATTTTCTTTGCCGATCTTTTTACTTCTTCGGAGGTACTCTTTGTAATTTGTAATTGCATTGTCATAATTTTTTTGATCATGATAAACTCTACCGATGTTGTTGATTATGATTGCTTGTCCAACTTCATGACCCATTTTTTCAAAATAACCTTGTGCTTCTAAAAATACTTTCATTGCAGATTGGTAATCGCCTCTAGTTTGATAAATAAGTCCTAACCCATTGCGGATTGAACCTTTTGGTCCATCATTTTTTTGAGTGTCAAAAACTAACAATGCTTCTTCAAGAACTTCTGTTGCTTTTTCCAAATCACCTTTGGCGCGATAGGCTGTCCCAATATTTGCTAATGCACGAGCATATATTTTTTCATCTTCTTCCTTTGTTATTTGTGATAAGATAGAATTATTGAAATATTCCAATGAATCTAGTTTTCCCAAATATTGATATGAGGCACCTAAGTAATGTAATCTATTGAGTTGTTGATGTTTAGTGGCTTGAGGAAGAATGGGGTTGAGGTCTTGAAGTAGCTGAATGGTTTGACCTTGATCTTTTGAAAATAATAAATTAGCAATGTGGAGTGTTCGAGAAATCTTAGCGGTATCGCTTTGCTCATTTTTCAAAAGAATTAAAAGGCTATCAATGTTATTGGATTGAGCATTGACCAAAATGGAACTAGTCAGCAATATAAAAAATATAATTGTGAGGTATGAGGCCTTTTTTTTTAGCATATATTAGATTATTCTCAAAGTCTTTTGTTTGTAAACAAAAGCTATATTCAATATAGAAAATAATTAAGATTTAAATCTAATTTCAGTTCAAAAAAATTAATCATCGAGTTCCTCTATTTCCAAATCCCGCAAAGAATCCTGCGCCACATTCCGCTTCACAAAACCACACCAAGGACAATTCTTCTCCCCACAACCCTCATAAAATTCATGCTTCATAATCTTCTCATACGAAGTTTTAATTAAGCCTTTGACCATAATTACATCCTCTGGTTGGAAATGTAATTGTTTTGTTATAAACTCCCCGCGACTATTTGGATCGAGGTAAGAAATCTCTGCTGAGCGAATAAACTGCGCACTCTTTTTTTGAAATTCTTCAAACAATATTTTGTAAAAAATAAGTTGTCGCCAATAATTTCCACCCTCGGGTTTCGATGGAGTAGGAGGACGCATTTTGGAACTGTTGTGACTGCCCGTTTTATAATCTACAATGTGAATAGCATTGTTGGGGAGGTAATCTAAACGATCAATGATGCCTGTCAAAGGCACTCCTTCCATTTCGATATTCCGAACAACGAATTCCGTTTTGACTTCTTTGCCCCAATTTGAAATATGATGATTATAATAATTAGTCAGATTCTCTCTACCCATTTCCAGTCGTCGCTCGTATTCTTTTTGAGTAAAATATCCTCGTTGACGATTCATGTCTTCTTCAAAAAATTGAATAAAGAATTTGACCGAAGGAAATGATTTTGATTGAGCATAGAGCATTTTGTCAAACACTTTTTGCAACGCATGATGCATCGCAGTTCCATAAGCAGCAGCTTCAGAAGAAGTCGTCGGAATGCGCAAAATATTTTCATAATAAAAGCTCAACGGGCAACGAATAAATTGATTCAAACTCGAAACACTCATCGTAAAATTTTCCAATAGTTCATCAATTCTCGCTTTGTCTGTTTCTGGAATTCGAGGTGCTTCTGTCTCTTGCAGAATCAAAATTTGTGCTTCTAAAAGTGCAGCTCTTTCTAATTCTTTTTCCTCAATTTCGACCTTCGTGTTTTCTGTAATTTCATCAATGAAAATTGCGTGCTGCAACGATTTTCCTTTTTGATCTTTTTGAGAAAAAGAAATATGTAATTGCTCTTTAGCTCTTGTCATTGCAACATAAAATAATCGTCGCTTCGATTCCAACGCATCTTCCTCTCCTGAAAAAGTCAACGTGTCAGGGAAAGGAAATCGATAGGAACTACTACTACCCGAAGGTTCCCAATTATCTTTCACCGCATCCAAAATAAATACTTTTTGAAACTCTAAACCTTTCGAACTATGCGCTGTCATCAAGTTCACTCCATCGTCCGTAACGACGTTTTTATTCACACCGATTGCCAATCGATTGTCGTCCATGTTTTTTAAAATGTCCAACAGACGTTGCAAGGAAATTCGAGGATTTCGATCTGTTTCTGTTTTTACAAAATCTAAGAAAGTAGCCAAGACTTGCACTTGCCATTCCTTATCTTCTTGATCCAAAATATGTGAAAGTAAACCACTTCGATTAACAATTTTCTCTACCAAAGCGATCAAAGTAAGATTGGTATAATCTCCAATTAATTGATTAAGTAATTTTGAAAAAACGGAAACTGTAGCTGGATTTTCGAAGTCCAGTCGAGTAGTCTTCTGTGAATCTCCAATCAAATCACGCCACAAAGGTTTCTTCTCTTGCTTCGCCACATAAAAACTTAGTTTCGCTAAATCTTGTGATTCGATTTTCAAAAAATCAAAGTGCATAATTTTAAAAAGTAGATATTCACCGCTGTAAGGTTTAGTGAACTCTAGCGAAATATATTCGAGAAACAAACGCAAATTTTGAATCATTGGTTGCTCCAAAATATTGACACTTCGACGAGTATTGTACGGGATCCCTTTTTTTTCTAACAATGCAATTACATTTCTGCCTTGTTTGTGTTTGGCAAAAATAATAGCGACTTCATTGAGAGGGAAATTATCTTTTTGAAGTTGTTCGATTTGTGCTACGATACCTGTATCCTCATGTGCTCGATTGGGGTAGGCGATAATTTGAGGAAGTATTTTTGTTTTGGCAAAAACTTTATTTTTCGCTTTTAGGTTTTTTTCCAAACCTTCCAAAACTGAAACTGCTCGATGTTCATTTTTATCAATTAAAACTTTTGAACTGTCCAATATTTTCTGCGAAGAACGATAGTTGTCTTCCAACAAAACCAAGGTCAAATCTTCTTGAAAGTCATCATGGAAATCCAACAAGTTTTTTAATCTCGCTCCTTGAAATTCAAAAATAGATTGGTCATCATCACCAACAATAAATACATTTGGATTATCCCAGTACTCAATTAATTTATGTAAAATCGCATTTTGCGAACCATTCGTATCTTGATATTCATCCACCAAAAAATACAAATATTGCTCTTGATAATTTCGTAGCAAAGCTTCATTTCTTTCGAATTCTCGCAGCACCCAAAGAATCATATCTGCAAAATCATACCGACGTGCTCGTTGCATGGCAGCATTATAATTTGGAAACAAATGGGAAGCAGCACGCAAGCGTTCCATGCGCTCAACTTGCTCATCTATTTTGGCTTGTTTTAAATCTCCTTTGACCGCAGTTTTTGTTTTTCTTTGATAAATATATTCCGGACGCGAAGGCAAATCAGCGAGGTATTCGTCAATTTTTTGATGAACATAATTGACTGTCCAAGCCTCCGATTTCATGCGTTGAAATAAATCGTACAACTGACTTTCATAAAAATATCGATCTCGCTTCCCTTGTTTCAATGGATGATTCTGTGGCAAACGATCAATCAATTTTCTAATAATTTCTACTCGCTCCAATTCACTTAATGGCTCCAAATCATGACGACCAAAAAGCTCCATTCGCTCCTTGATAATTTTATTACAGAAAGAATGAAAGGTGAAAATATGTACTCGATGTGCTTCTGGGCCAATCAACTCCAACAACCGCTCTCGCATGGCATAAACTCCTGCATCCGTAAACGTCAAACATAAAATATTATGAGGTTGTGTATCCGTTTCCAAAAGGATATTTCCGATACGCGAAGTGAGAATATGAGTTTTCCCTGTGCCTGGACCAGCAATGACAAGGACAGGGCCGTCGATTTGCTCGACCGCTTCTTTTTGTGCAGGGTTAAGCCTTTTTAATTCTTTTGCAAAAGCTTTGTTATAATCTTTTCTAGCGAGCTGTTTTTTTGACATCAAAATGTTTTTTTTGCCACAGACTTGGACTGACTATTATGACTTTTTATGACTTCCTCGTTTTGCGTGACTCATTATAAAATAATAAAGAAGCAAGAGAGTCATAATGGTCAGTCATAAGTCTGTGGCAAAATTCAATATTCTATTTTAAATTTACTCAAATCTGGTTTTACCTGCCGTTCCCGTTGCACTTCATAATCATAAACTACTTCTCCTAATTTAGACAAAAATGGTAATCCAATTGTTTCGTACTCATATTTATCATCATTAAAAATTTGGTTTTCATTAACTGAAATAGTCGCCGTTAAAAAGAACTCAACTCCTTTTTTTAGGTCAACGATGTACGAAACATCCGTCAAATATCCGTAGGCCCAACCTACTTTGTTAAAGGTACGAATGTGGTCAGGAATCCTTTCTTTTTTATCTCCATAAATAAAAAACTTTACATAAGAATCATATTCTTCGTCAGTGTATTTTGGAAATTTACTTTCCCTTGGACGCATCGACATCACTTGGTATAAAAAATTATAATCATTTTCGGTCAAGTCAAAACGTTGATGTTCAGGTGTTGCTTCAGGAAACATAATCGCTTGCAACATTGCACTCATATCTTCCATGCTAAATCTATTTTTTCTGGAAAAATCCTTAGGTTCATTGAATAGTTCTCCATCAGACATATAACCTTTTCCTTTTTGTAAACCATTTATCAAAGGCATCATTGGAGCATTTTCGGCAAAAGCTTCTGGTTGTTGGTAAAGGATGGTGTCGACTCCATAAAACGTGAATGGATTAGTATATCGATTTCCCTCTTCATCAAATGGAAAACCACTTGGTCCGATTCGATGAACGATCTGTGTATTTTCAAATCCCTTCTTTTTCAATTCCTCATTAAAATATTTTTGCCCTAAAAATTCATAGAGCCGATTGTTTGCATCGTTGTCGCTGACGAGGAATATTTTTTTGGCAAAATGAGCAATATTGGGTTGTCCATTTTGGGAAGTGGAATCGCCTCGAAGTGGAACTTGGGGTGGTCGAATAGAATCAATTTGCAATTCAGAATATTTATCCAAACCATCTTTTTTTAATCGATTTATTTTTTCTAATGCAAAAAAAGCGGCGGGCATTTTCACCGTACTCGCAGGATAGAAATATTGATTTTTATCTACATTAAATTTATGTGTGGTGAATGTAGGAGTATTGTTATTGTCTCGGTCAATCTGAGTGTAGAGGATTTGTAATTCGAATTTTTCGGGGTTTTCGGCAGGTGCTCCTAGTTCCTTTTTGTTTTCGGAAATGAGTTGTTGGAGGATGTTTTTTTCTTCTGTTGGTTGGCAGGAGAAAAATAAAATTACGCAAAAGAGGAAGATGTTTTTCATGTGTTTTGTTTTTTGCCACAGACTTGGACTGACTTTTATGACACTCCCAATATGTAGCTCCCTTTTATAAAATTCTATAGTGGGGAAGTCATAAAAGTCAGTCCAAGTCTGTGACTAGAATTGTATATTCGAACATTTAAAATGCCCCTTCGGACATGCCTTAAATCCATGCAATCCACATGGACGGCAATCTAATTTTTCCTTCGTCTCCAAAACTCTTCGAACAGAACTCAATGGCGTAAAACCAAACCTAGGAATCGTCGAACAAAAAACTCCTGTCACAGGAGCATTCATCGCCGAAGCCAAATGCAAAGGAGCAGAATCATTCACATAGTTCATTTTTGCATCTCGCATCAAAGCAGCAGATTCTAACAGATTTAATTTGCCTGCTAAATTATGAATTTTGGTATGATTACTTTTGGTTTTTATATTTTCGCAGGCCTCAAAATCAGTAGGTGCTCCGAGTAGAAAGATGTCTTGTTGTGTCGGTAATTTATCAATCAGTTCCAGCCATTTTTCTGCAGGTAATTGTTTGGTAAACCAAACAGATGTTGGAGCAATGCAAACGTATCTATTTTCTTTTTTTACTTTTTCAAAATTAGCCTCACTTGGATATAATTTTGGAAGTGCAGGTTGATCGTCAGTCAAGTGTTTGATTAATTCGTGATTCCGTTGCACTTCATGTGTAAAGTTTTGAGGATCAGCGATTTGGTGTTTTATTTTTTTTGTAAAAAAAACGGCAAGAGGATTTTTGTCAAAACCAATTTTCTCTTTTCCATTTGAAAAAGCAGTAAAAATTCCAGTACTTAAAAAACGTTGACAATTGATGACTATATCATATTGATTGCGTCTAATTTTTTGAAGAATAGAAAAGAGGTTTTTCGTTTTATTTTGTTTTTTATTCCAGATTAAAACCTCATTGAGTAAAGGATGATTCTGGAGCAGCGATTCGTTTCCTTTTCGGAGCAAAAAATCCAATTTTGCATCAGAAAAATGTTGATGCAATTTTTCGATTATTGGAGTTGCTAAAATAACATCACCAATGAATGCCGTTTGAATAATGAGGATTTTTTTCATAAAAGTTTTAATGTGTTTGCAAAGATACTTTTGAAATGCAAAAAAAAGAATGGATTTTATTGGCTTTCATCTTTTGTCACTTTTCTATGCTTGGACAAGTTGACTGGACAGACAATTTGGGTGGTCGGATTGGAGTAACTATTCAGTTAGGGAAACCTGTCAATCGAATCGGTTTAGTGGCGAGTATTTTTTATCATTATGATTTTGTGGAATTAGATTTGGAATGGCGAGGACAGTATAATTTTTCTAATTATGGGCCGCCGCTCAAAGGTTGGGAGAGCCAAATTACTACAGGTGTTACTTTTGCTATGGGAAAAAAAGATACTTTTCTCCTACCTTTTGCCATGCCTTTTTTTCAGCATACAGGTCGAAAATATGCAATCAATTACGCATTACATTTTTATCAAGATCAGATTGAAACATCTCAACGTTCAGGGACAATAGCGTTGCAGTTTGATCGTGTACATATTGTTATGGAAAATGATGCCTTCGGAAGTTTTCATGGTGGTGATGAATTTAGGACGGGTGCCTTTTCCGTTTTTTATCAGAAAAAGAATTGGTTGTACGAATTGAAAACCGTTCTTTGGACAGGAATAACAAGTGGCGAAGGAACGCAAACATTTCGAGAGACAGATTACCCTTGTCGTTTTGGTTATCGAGATATTTGTGGTGCAAAACATGGTCGGTTTTCACATGGAGTTTTGGCAGGGCAAGTACATCGATATTTGGACAATGGGCAAACCGTTCAAGTTGGAATTGGAGTAGATTCAGAGCGAGTGAGAAATTTTATTCAAAATAAATTAATCCATGATATGTATTTTTTTCCAGCGTCATGGACCAAGGTTCGGAATTTACATATTCCAATGTTGGATGAAAATGGAAATGCATTTACTTATCAAGTTGGTCAGAAAATAAAGCCTGCTTCATGGTATTTGAACATAGCCTTAAATGGAGGAGGAAGTTATTAAAAGTGTTGCGGTAAATTTATAATAATAAAGAATGTTTTTTTGCATCTGAAAATGAATCATCCCGTAAGACATATGATATTTAAATCCAATTGATAAAATAGGTGATTATTAGAGGTTTGGAATAAGATGAAATTTAAAAATTATACCTATTTTTTTTAAAAATCGAATTATATTACGGTCTAATACAAAACCTCTCTGTAAAACACTTAATCAAATAACTTACTCTGATTTTTTATTTTAAATAAAATGATTATGTCAAAAAAAGACAACTCTCAAAACATGAATGGTGCAAGCCTTGGTGAAATCAGTACGATAAGAGACATCTTGATGGGGCAACACATCAATGATTTTGAATCTAAATTTGATTCCCTTCAGCAACAATTAGAAAAAGTAGAAGCGAAATTAACGGATAAAATTAAAGAGCTCTCTGCTGCCACCAAATCACAACATAAAGAAATCGACAAAGAAACTTCGGCTCGTTTTGCAAGCATGCAAAATGAAACAGAAGGTCGAATTGCGCAAGTCGAAAGATCATTGCAAGATGGTTTGGCTGACCTCCAACAGATGTTGGAAGATTCTAGTTTGAATGACAAAGAAAGAATTGGAAAATTGTTGATGGAGGCAGGAAGTGCTTTGTTGAAACCTTAAATTTGAAATCGCTAGTCATTTTTTAATGGATACTCAAAAACGAAATATAGGAAAGGATGAGGCTGAGTTGTTTGCACAACTTAAGAGTATTTTATTGAAAGAAGAGCGACAAGAAATTCAGGGAATTCAAGAAACCATTTATACGCAGGAGAATCTTTCGAAAGAGGTTTCCCCAATCGTAGAAGAGCATATTGAATTATTGAAAAATAATTTTCCAAATGAATTTAAAGTAGTCGTTGATAAAATGATTGCTAAAAAAATTCAAGACTCTCGGGAGGAAATAGTCAATGCAATTTATCCTGAAGTGGGTAAAATGATCAAAAAATATGTTGGCCATCAAATCCAAATGTTGAAAGATGGAATTGAAAGTCAAATCAAAAATACATTTAACTCAAAAGGTTTTTTTGGAAAAGTGAAGGCTCGATTTGGTTGGAAACAAACAAGCGAGGAAATCATTCAAAATTTAAATAAACCTGTCATTGAAGAAATCTTTATAATCCAAAAAGGATCAGGTTTGTTGGTAGGAAGTGCTACTCGAAATGATTTGGTAGATCAAGATGTAGCGGCAGGAATGTTGACTGCAATTAAGTCATTTGTAGAAGATGCATTTGGAAAAGGGAATGAAGAAGTGGAGACGATTGAATATGGTTCTTACCGAATTGTGCTGCAAGGTTTTCCGTCATGGTATATGGCTACCGCATTGAGTGGAACACTTACGACAAAAGAAAAAGATGAATTGTCAGATCAGATTTTAAATTTTGCGAGTAGCGAAATGCCTTCTCAATTAGATGAAATTAATAGCGACGTCCAAGAAAAATTATCTTTAAAGTTGGATCAATTTTTTATCAAGGAAAAAATGTTGCAAGAATAACACAAGAATTAATAGGCTATGCCTAGATTAAAAACAGAATAAATGACAAGTAAAAAAGTGATTTTGGCAGGAAGTTTCGGAGTAGGTAAAACTTCGTTATTCAATCAATTTATTCACAACAAGTTTGATGATAAATACTTAACCACCATTGGTGTTAAAGTAAATAAAAAAGTAGTGAACATCGACGGGCGAGAACTTTCTATTTTGCTTTGGGATATTGCAGGAGAAGTTTCTCAAGATAAAGTTCCTGTGACTTATTTTTTGGGGGCAAGTGGAGTCATTTATGTTTTTGATTTGAGTCGACCAACGACTTACAAAAATATTTCAGAAGATGTAGAATATCTAAAAGGTATTTTGGATGGAGGAGTTATCAGGGTGGTTGGAAACAAAAGAGATTTAGTTACAGATGAAGAGTTGGCAAATATCAGAGAACAATTAGAATTACCATTTGATATCGCAACAAGTGCTAAAACTGGAGAAAATGTCGAAGAATTATTTTTTGACATAGGGAAAGCTTTATTAGATTAGAACGATTAATAATTTTAAGACTTGCTATCAAATAATAATACACAAGGACGTCACCTTTTTCGACAACTTATCATTCTTGATGAAGAGTTAGAATTTGTGGGAAGCGATGATACATTGTTTTCAACTGAAAAATTGAAAGAGATTTCTGTAGCAAAATGGTTCCCTTTCATTGAAAGTATTCATGAGACGTTGAAAAAAATGAAAATAGGCAAGGAGGAAGTTTTATTTTCAAGAGTCGAATCTCCTGCCGATTTTCTTCCTGGAAGTTATGATTTTGCTTTTTTTAAAGTTGAACAAAATGGACGAAAATATATTCAATGGAGTATATATGATTACACAGTTGTGTATTCCTATCTCTCCAAATATCAACAACTGAAAAACGAAAAAGATATTTATCGCCAGAAATTGGAGTATCGAGATCGACAAAAGAAAGACATCAAAGATTTTTTATAATCCTACAGTAAGGGCTAAAGTTGATCTTCTCTTTTATTTTTTAGAAAATGGATTCTTCCAAATCAATGGCATCAAAACTGTCATATCTACGTTATTTTTTGTAAATTAATCTGATACATCCCTATATAATCACAATACTTATTTATATTGATCTGTTCTAATTTTGAACAAGGATACAATTTAAGATGTTAGGCTATTCTAAGCGTATTTTAATTTCAAAACTATTCCTATGAAAAAGATATATATTTTCATTTTTACACTTCTGATCATTCCTTCATTTTTGATTGCTCAAAGCACTCGACAATTTGATGAGAGGGATAATAAAGGAATTGTTTATAGCAATGAATTTACGATGGATGCTCGGTTGCATACCTATGGGTTTGCTTTGGCTGCCAATTGGACAAAGATTAAAACTTATTATAAATCAACTTATTTTCAAGTGGAAATAGGAGAATTGAAGCATCAAAAAGATTTTCGTCAAAACAGCGATAATCAAATTTTGAATCAAGGTTCTCCTCAGTCTTTTATTTTAGGAAAACAGAATAACTTATTTGTCATCCGAGCTGGTTATGGAAAAAAGAAATATTTATCTGAAAAAGCTAAACGAAAAGGTGTCGCGATTGGCTTAAATTATGAAGGAGGGGTAACTTTAGGTTTACTCAAACCATATTATTTAGATATTAAGCAAAGTGATCAACCTGATTTTCCTACTCGACCTGAAAGATATGACTCCCAAAATCCTTGTAATTTTTTAAATCCACTTGGTGGAATTTACGGATCTAGTGGCTTTTTCAAAGGAATCGGAGAGGTAAGACCTTTGCCTGGAGTACATGTCAAAGCAGGAGTTCATTTTGATTGGGGAGCATTTGATGAATTTGTCAAAGCGATTGAAATAGGAGTTGCTGCAGATGTTTTTTATAAAAGAGCGCCAATTTTGATTCATATCAATGAAGAAACGGCTAATATTATGAATACGAGTTGCCCACATTTGGCACCAGTAGAAGTACAAGCTAATCCGAATCGTCCATTTTTTATCAATCTTTATGTAACTTTACATTTAGGAAAAAGATGGTAAACCGAATTGGTTTTTAATTGTTAAACTGAGGCATTTAGTCTCAACCAAAATCCGAAATTTTCCTTGAGAGTTTCGGATTTTATAATTAGGAATCAGGTATGAGGTTGACCGAGAGCATAGCGATCAACCTCACACCTGATTTCTCAAAAAGAAGAAAATGATAGAACTACCAATAGTTGATAAAAATGAAAAGCAACCTCGCAAAAAGAAACCAGATTGGTTGCGAGTAAAATTGCCGATCGGCGAAGACTTCAAAAGAGTTCGAAGATTAGTCGATGAATATAAATTGCATACCATTTGCGAAAGCGGAAGTTGTCCAAATATGGGAGAATGCTGGGGCGCAGGAACAGCGACTTTTATGATTTTAGGAAATACTTGTACTCGTTCGTGCTCTTTCTGTGCTGTCAAAACTGGTCGTCCACCAGAGTACGATGAAGACGAACCTCGACGGGTGGCAGAAGCCATTAAATTGATGCAAGTCAAACATGCGGTACTTACTTCCGTCAATCGAGATGAACGAAAAGATCGAGGTGCGGAAATTTGGTATCAAACCGTAAAATTGACCAAAGAGTTAGCTCCTACGACAACGATCGAAACCTTGATTCCGGATGTTCGTGCAACTTGGGATGCCTTGGAAAGAATGGTTGAAGGTGGGCAAGAAGTCGTTTCTCATAATATGGAAACGGTAAAAAGTTTATATCGAAAAATTCGACCACAAGCAAAATATGCTCGAAGTTTAGAGCAGATCAAAAGAACTAAGGCAATGGGACATCGAACCAAGTCGGGTGTGATGGTTGGTCTTGGTGAGACCAAAGAAGAGATGTTAAAAATCATGGATGACTTAGTGGAACATGGATGTGATGTTTTGACAATTGGACAATATTTGCAGCCAACAAAAATGCATGTAGAAGTGGCGGAATTTGTTCATCCTGATGTTTTTGCAATGTACAAAGAAGAAGGTTTGAAAAAGGGTTTTGACTTTGTAGAAAGTGGGCCGTTGGTGAGATCAAGTTACCATGCAGAACGACATCTGTAAATAACAACACCTTGCGATAAAAAATAAATGCCCTGATGGTTTTGAAAAACTGTTAGGGCATTTTGTTTGGGAAAAACCAATCCTACAAATCCTCCGAAAAGTAATAAGCTAAAAATACTTTGTTTTTACTTTTTTTAGTTTCTAATCTTTCGATGCTAAATTTTTGAGTGTTTGGAGACTCATTCAAAATAAATTCATTCCCAACGGTAAATGGGCCAATTTGATCAACCGCCATTTTTAATGGAGAAATTTTACTTTTTATATCAAAAGGGGGAGCACTCATTTTGGCTGTCATTTCGATTAATTCCAACACTTTTTTGGAAACCGCCACTTCATCTGAAATATCTAAATCACTCGCAGGTAAAAAATAAGAATAAGTTATAACAATAGAATTACAACCTTTGGAAGTGACGTCTAATTTATAGTCATTTTCCAAAAACATCGTTTCTTTTCCATAACCTTGTTGTGGATTTAGATTAAAAGCATAACCATTAATTTGATGCTCCTTGAGAATAGTGGCAGTTGGAATCGCACGTTTACATTTATTAGCGGTCCAATAATCAACCCCCTCTTCTTCGCTAGGCAAGGGAGTATTTTTGGGTACTTTTTTAAGTTGTGGTTGTGGCGTTTCTACAGTTGGCTTTTCCTCTTTTACTTTTTTGGGAGGCTCATTTTTGCAACCAATAAAAAATAAAGAAAATAGTATAAGCAGCGTGAAGTTTTTCATATTGTTTTTTTTAACCTATTTCATTGTCAGAAAATTATCTTTTACAAAATCAAATTTCCTAAAAAAAATAAGAAAACCTAGAATAGGATAAGAGTTAATTCCCCAATCAACAAAGTTTGTTTATATTTGGAAAAAGAAACATTAAAAACTATGATATTTAACCTAAGTAAGCAAAATTCAATAGCTAATAAATACTTGGCAGAGTTACGAGATGTAAATATTCAAAAAGATCGCATGCGTTTTCGTAGAAATATGGAAAGAATTGGAGAAGTATTGGCCTACGAAATCAGTAAAACTTTGGAGTATAAAGAAATTGAAGTGGAGACGCCATTGGGAATCGCTTCCGTAAATGTTCCTTCGCAAAGGATCGTACTTGGAACTATTTTGAGAGCAGGATTACCGATGCATCAAGGTGCGTTGAATATTTTTGACGATGCAGAAAATGCGTTTATTTCAGCCTATAGAATGCATCACAAAGATGGTACTTTTGAAATAAATATAGAATATACTTCTTGTCCGAATCTGGATGATTGTATTTTGATTTTGTGTGATCCAATGCTGGCGACAGGAGCTTCGATGGATTTGGCGATCAAAGAATTAAAAGAATTTGGAAATCCTAAAGCTGTTCATGTGATGACGGCAGTAGCTTCTTCTTACGGACTAGATTATATTAAACGATTGAATCCAAAAGTAAAACTTTGGATCGGAGCAGAGGATGATGAATTGACCGCTAAATCGTACATTGTTCCTGGTTTGGGAGATGCGGGAGATTTGAGTTATGGTAGTAAAATGCAAGATTGATTCTTAGATTCAATCATTTTATAAAATTACAGAAAACCCAATTTTTATAACTTCAAACTTTTTTTATAACTTCCCCCTTTTTTGTTGACTTACATACATTATGTTTTAAAATTAAATAATGAAATCACTTACACCAGAATTAATATTTGGGGTTGTAGCTATATATTTTTTAGTGTTGATGGCCATTTCTTATTTCACTAGTAAGGATGCTGACAATGCTGATTTTTTTCTTGCCAATCGAAAATCACCATGGTATTTAGTAGCATTTGGAATGATCGGAGCATCTCTTTCGGGAGTGACTTTTATTTCTTTGCCTGGAGCAGTTGGAGGAGGAGGAGGTAACCAAGCTTTCTCTTATATGCAAATGGTTTTTGGCTATTTGGTTGGCTATGCGGTGATTGCATTGGTGCTTTTACCCTTGTATTATAAAATGAATTTGACTTCGATTTACGGATATTTGGAGGAACGATTTGGGAAATGGTCTTACAAAACAGGTGCATTTTATTTTTTATTATCGAGAGTGATTGGAGCCTCGCTTCGATTGTTTTTGGTAGCCATTGTTTTCCTTCAAATCACGGAAGGATTTGATATGGAAATTCCGTTTTGGTTGGTAGTGGCAGCAACGATTTTGTTGATTTGGATTTATACCTTTAAAGGTGGAATTAGAACGATTGTTTGGACAGATACTTTGCAGACCTTTTTTATGTTGACAGCGGTGGTGTTGACGATTTTTGCGATAGGAAATGCTTTGGATAAAAATGTAGGAGATCTAGTTGGAACGATTCAACAAAGTGAGTATAGCCAAATGTTTTACTTCGATAACTTTATGACAGACTCCAATAATTTTTTCAAACAATTTATCTCAGGTGCATTGATTGCGATTGTGATGACGGGATTGGATCAAGATATGATGCAAAAGAATCTGAGTTGTCGAACCTTAAAAGATGCTCAAAAAAATGTACTCGCCTTTAGTGTGATTTTGGTTTTTGTAAATATGTTGTTTTTAGGTTTAGGAGCATTGCTATACATTTATGCGGCTAATGTTGGCATCGAAATTCCAGAACGAACGGATCAACTTTTTGCTGAGATTGCGTTGGAACATCTTTCTCCGGCGATAGGAATTGTTTTTATTTTAGGATTGATTGCAGCAGCCTATTCAAGTGCAGATTCTGCGTTGACTGCTTTGACGACTTCCTTTTGTGTTGATTTTTTGGATATGGAAAAAAATGAAAAGTCCGAACAAGAGAATAAAAAAACAAGATTCATGGTTCATATTGGATTTTCAGTTTTGTTATTTTTAGTCATCATTGCTTCTTATTATTTGACAGATAAACCAGTTATTAATAATTTATTTTCAGCAGCAGGTTATACTTATGGTCCGCTGTTAGGATTATTTACATTTGGTTTATTTTCCAAATCAAAAATTCAAGATGGTTGGATGGTTCCTGTGATCTGTGTAGTTGCTCCGTTGATCACTTATTTTTTACAAGTGAATAAATTATTCATTGGTTTCGAATTAGGTTTCTTGAATATTGGGTTGAATGGAATTTTGACCTTTTTAGGATTGATGGCGATTTCATATTGGGAGCCGAAGTTGGAAGGGGATACGGATACGCCTTCGTGGGAAGTGGGGAATGATGAGCATGTTAATTGATAATTAATTTTTTAAGGAATAAATAATAAAGAGAATCCTTTGGAGTATTTTTGATACTTCAAAGGATTTTTCTTTTTAACAAAAATTATAAAATTTAGATTATGAAAATTAGGTTGGTTGTGTTGTTTAGCTTTTTTATTTGGGGTGGAGTTTTTGGGCAAATTGGGTTTGAGGAGCATGTGGTGATTGATGAGACTAATACGACAGACTTTGTTAGATCTGTTTATGGTGCTGATCTTGATGGGGACGGGGATAATGATTTACTCATTGCTTCCTTAAGTGGAGTAAGTGGGCAGGTATCTTGGAGTAGAAATGAAACAGGGCAAGGAGATTTTTCTTCACAAATTTTGATCACAAATGTTGCACAAGGTGCTAATTCTGTATATGCTGAAGATTTGGATGGTGATGGTGATTTAGATGTTATTGCTGCTTCGACTTTTGTTGATAAAGTAGAGTGGTATGAAAATACTGATGGTCTTGGTAATTTTGGTGATCCTCAAGTTGTTACCACAAACGCAGATATGGTTTATAATGTTTATGCGGCGGATATAGATGGAGATGGAGATATTGATATTCTTTCAGTATCTAGGGATGACAATAAAGTAGCTTGGTATGAAAATACCGATGGCCTTGGTAATTTTAGTTCAGAAAAAATAATATCTACGGATGTATCGGAAGCAACTTCAATTGGGGTGGAGGACATCGATAATGATGGAGATTTGGATGTTATTGTTGGAGCTAGTGGTGTTAATAATTTAGTGTGGTATGAGAATTTAGATGGTCTAGGAAATTTTGGAAATGAAGAAATAATTAACTCAAATGGATTTACGGTGCATTCTCTTCGAGGAGTAGATTTTGATGGTGATAATGATATAGATATTTTATCAGGTTCAGAAAATGGCATATTGTCATGGTATGAAAATCTGGATGGTCTAGGTGATTTTGGAACGGCACAAATAGTTACATCAGGGGAAGTACAAATTAATTCAGTTGATGCAAAAGATATTGATAATGATGGAGATATAGATATTATTTCATCTTCATATTTTTATGATAAACTAGAGTGGTATGAGAATATAGATGGGTTGGGGAATTTTGAATTAGTTCAGGAAGTAACTTCTACTGCTGATGGGATTATTAGTATTTACGCAATAGATTTAGATAATGATTTGGATTTAGATTTAGTTTCTGCTTCGGGAAATGATGATCGGGTAACCTGGTATAAAAATCTGGATGGTCTAGGTAACTTTGGAATGCAACAAGATATTGTGTCAATTACTTTTGACTTTGCTGCGGCCATTGCAAAGGATTTAGATGGAGATAATGATTTGGATATACTAGCGACTTCTCTAAATGATGATAAAGTTTTATGGTATGAGAATCTAGATGGCTTAGGAAATTTTAGTAGTTATAAGTTAGTTCCTACCAATTCTTTTGGTGGAAGTTCAATCGATGCTGCGGATATAGATAATGATGGTGATATGGATGTTCTATGTGCGTTTTCATATAGTGGAGAAATAGTATGGTGTGAAAATCTAGATGGTTTAGGAGATTTTAATTCCGAAGAAGAGATTACAGGAGATGCTGAAGGTGTAAATTTTATGATCGCAACGGATTTGGATAATGATGGCGATCAGGATATACTTTTTTCGGCAGTAGAACTTATCAATGGTGGTTCTAAGGTGGCATGGATTGAAAATACAGATGGTCAAGGAAATTTCGATTCTCCGCAGATTATCACAACAGAGGCAGATGGTGCATCTTCCGTTTTTGCTGCTGATCTGGATGGAGATGGGGATCTAGATGTAATGGCATCTTCAGAAAATGATGACCAAGTAACTTGGTATGAGAATATGGATGGACAAGGTTCTTTTGGGGCACAAAATATTATTTCCAATTTTGAAAGTGAAGCACAATCTGTATATGCGGCAGACATTGATAATGACGGTGATATGGATGTTTGTATAGGTTCAAAATTTGCAGTAACCTGGCATGAGAATTTAGATGGACTAGGTAATTTCGGTTCTTCACAAACGATCACTTCTGATGTTAGTAATACGTCATCTATCTTTGCTTCAGATTTAGACAACGATAATGATTTGGATATTCTTTCGTCCTCTTGGGGAGATGGAAAAATAGCTTGGTATGAAAATCTAGATGGACAAGGCGACTTTGGTTCTCAGCAAATCATCAGCACAGATGTAAATATTCCAAATTTTGTATTTGCTACGGATATAGATAATGATAGCGATATTGATGTACTCTCAGCTTCATCAGGTGATAAAAAAATAGCCTGGTACGAAAATTTAGGAGTCGTAGCAAATGAGATAATTGGAAAAATTCAATTAGACGAAAATGCAAATGGATGTGATAACTTTGATCCAGCAATTCCAAATTTATTTGTGTTGTCAACTAATGGAGTGGATAGTTTAGCTACATTCTCGTTGATGAATGGCGGCTATCAATTATTTCCAAATGAAGGAGAATATACGACAACATTAACCTCTTCAGTTTCTAGTTATTTTTCGATAGACCCAATATCTCATGTTAATAATTTTGTAGGAATAGGTTCAGCTGATACCGCTAATTTTTGCCTTTCCTCGACTCAAACAGTTAATGACTTAAATATTGTTTTGTTTCCGATATTTTCAGCTCGCCCCGGCTTCAACGCAACCTACCAACTCGTCTATCATAACGTCGGCACCACCCAACTCAACGGCACCACCACCCTAGAATTCAACGACACAAAACTCAACTTCCTAACATCAAGCGAACCAACCACCTCCCAAAATAACAATACACTTACATTTGATTTCGAAAACCTAAACCCATTTGAAACTCGAACGATAGATTTAACTTTCAACGTACTCCCTCCTCCAACGGTCAATATAGATGACCTCCTAAATTTCACCGCAACCATCAACCCCATCGCTGGAGATTTCACCGAAGACGACAATACGTTCACTTTCGATCAAACCGTTATCGGTTCTTATGATCCAAATGATATTCGAGTCCTAGAAGGAGAAGAAGTTTTGATTGCCGATGCAGATAAATATCTACACTACATTATCCGTTTCCAAAATACCGGAACAGCTTCTGCTATCAATGTCAGAGTGGAAAATATTTTGGATGATAAATTAGATTGGAATACGATACAATTAGAAAGTTACAGTCATCCTAATCGAGTAGAAATAATCGATGGCAACGAAGTATCGTTTATTTTTGATGGAATTTATTTGCCAGACAGTACGACGAATGAACCTGAATCGAATGGATTCATCGCCTATAAAATAAAACCCAAAAGTGATATTGCTATCGGTGACATTATTTCAAGTACGGCAGATATTTACTTTGACTTTAACGAAGCAGTAGTTACGAATACGGCGATGACAGAAATAGTTGATCCAACTTCTATTGATGAAAATACTCAATTACGATTTTCCATTTTTCCAATTCCAACTTCAGGTATTTTGGCTATTCAGTCTAAATCATCAATTGCTGAAATTGAAATTTACGATCAACTAGGACAATTAGTTTTGATAAAATCTAATGCCAACCAAATTGATTTATCGAACTTAAATCGAGGTTTTTACTTTTGTAAAGTACGCGATGTAAATGGAGATACTGGGATTAAAAAAGTAGTGAAGGAATAAAATCATATTTCTTTTTTCTCAAAAAAAGAAAGCCTTTGAAGTATTTCAATTTACTTCAAAGGCTTTTGTTTTTAATTAACAGAAATATAAATATCCACTTCCGCAGCTTCAGGATTCTGCGCTTTCTCTCCATAGACCTCAAAGTCAAAGGAGTAAGTTCGATCAAGTTGTTCCTCCCAAATTTTCAACCATTTTTGCCAAACAGCACCTTGTTGTAAATTTCCTTTCGTAGTAAATTTTTCTAATTTTTGAGTAGTAAAAGTCATGCCTCGCATTCCTTCAGGAACGTTATCCAAGTTATCAACTTTGCAACCTAACAAAGCGGTGTAAGGCAAATTATGGTCGCCCTCATATTCGGTATAAATGCAAAATATTTCAGCTCCAACTTTATTGGGTACTTGTTCCATTAAGTTTTGTGATAAAAAACGATTCCAAAGAGCGGGGATGTCTTGCGCTGCTTTTCCTTCTTGATTACTAGTTCGAGTATCGATTCCGATGATGTGAAATGTTTCTGATTTCTTCATGCTAAGTTTAATTTTATGAATTAAATAATTGATTGGCACAAAGTTAAATCAGAGGTGTGACAGCCCTATGGCAAGGGTGAAATGATTTTCCAAATCGTTAATCGTAAGACGACTCTCCGAGTCGTTTAAAAGTAAATACAAGAGAAACGACTCGGAGAGTCGTCTTACTTTAGGCGATAATCAGGATTGGTGAAATATTGGAACATATCGAATTTTCTAGTTTTAAAATACGCATCCAGAATTTCTAATTTTATAATCCGATCCAAACGAAACTCACGATAAGCATTTCGAGTGCGACACCAAGCAATCAAAATCCAATTTTCACTTGTATGATAAAGTGCGAGTGGTTCGAGTGTACGATCAGTTATGTCATCTTTGTTGATGGCGTGATATTTAATTTTGATCAGATTGAGATGAGTGATGGTCAATTGCAAATCAGAAAGAAAACTACTGGTCGTTTCATTCTTTAAATTTTTCATAAAAAAAACACGCTCCGAAAGTAAGTTTGCTTTATCATTACTGGCGTAGCGAAGGACGCTTTTTATTTTTGTAACTGCATTGTTATGGTTTTCGATGAGCGAGGCATCTTTGTTTCTAGAAATCAATTCACCTGCTGTAATCAATGCATTGGCTTCTTCCTCTGTAAACATAATCGGAGGTAAATTATAACCTTCCATCAAAGTGTATCCTTTCCCTTCCTCAGCATAAATAGGAACGCCTGCTTCTTCCAAAGCCTTGACATCTCGATAGGCAGTTCGCTTGCTGATATCAAATTTTTTAGCAATTTCAGCTGCGGTCAGAATCCGTTTTGATTGCAATAAAATTAGAATTGCAGTCAAGCGGGAGAGTCTGGTTATTTCGTTTTTATTTTCCATGAAAACTTTCTTGAATCATTCTTAAGCTTCCTTCGCAGCCAAACGTTTTACTAATTTCCCTACCGTAAGACCTTGAACAATAATAGAAAAAACCACCACCACATAAGTGATCATTAAAAATAAATCTCGTTGCATTACCTCAGTCAATGAGAGTGCCATCGCAATCGAAATACCGCCACGCAAACCTCCCCAAGTCATAATCAAAGTTGTTTTAGGAACGAAGTCTAATTTTTTTCTAAAAAACTTAACTGGTGGAGCAAGTGAAATATATCGGCAGATTAAAACTAACGGAATACAAATTATTCCAGCAAGAATATAATCCTGATTGTAAGTCAAAACGATAATTTCCAAACCAATCAAAACAAATAAAATCGCATTACAAAAAACATCCACGAGCTCCCAAAATTTATCCAAGTACAATTCCGTAACATCTGACATCGCAGAATCTCGCACCGTATCATGTCCTACAATCAATCCTGCCACAACCATCGATAATGGGCCAGAAAAATGTAAGGTACTTGCCAACAAATATCCACCCATCACGGCTGCCAAAGTGATCATTACTTCCACTTCGTAACTGTTGATAGATTTCAACATATAAAAAGTTAAATATCCTACTGCAAGACCGAGTAGAATTCCACCGCCAACTTCTTCTCCAAATAATTGGAACGCTTCACCTGCACTAAAATTTTCCACGCCAACTTCGGCAACTTTGAAAATAACTAAAAAAATAACTACTCCAATTCCATCATTAAAAAGTGATTCACCCACAATTTTAGTTTCCAACTTTTTCGGGACATTCGCTTTTTTCAAAATACCCAAAACGGCAATCGGGTCAGTTGGAGAAATTAATGCACCAAACAACAGACAATGAATAAATGCAACTTCAATTCCCATCGCATTCAATAAGTAGCACGATAGTCCACCAATTAAAAAGGTGGAAGTCAAAACGCCCATGGTCGCAAACATCAAAATCGGATAACGTTGTACTTTGAGTTGATCGAAATTAGTATGCATTGCTCCAGCAAATAATAAAAAACTTAGCATGACATCGAGTAAGACCGTTTTGAAGTCAATTTGAGCAATTAAGTTTTTTGCAAATTCTAGTAAGGCTGGATTGAAAACACTCGTCGCAATAATTCCAAGCGTAAAGATGATCGCAATAATCATCATACCAATGGTGTCAGGCAATTTTAAATACCGAACATTGATATAACCGAACAAAGCGGAGAGCACGGTGAGGATGGTGATAATTGAAAATAAGTCCATTGTTTATTTTGTTTTAATTATCACAATGATAGGTTTTTTTTATTTTTTATTTTCTTCCACAAAAAACATTTCCACCTCTCCTCTGTTTTTAATGGCGACTTTTCCTCGTGAGGTACATTTATATTTCCCTTTGATCAAGTCGTATGTCGTAGAGGAAATATTGACTTTCCCTACTTCTCCTTTCGCTTCTAATCTTGCTGCAATATTGACGGTATCTCCCCAGATATCGTAAGCAAATTTTTTGGAACCAACTACACCCGCAACCAATGGGCCGGTATGCAACCCCATTCGTGCTTCAAAAAATGGTTCGTTATTTTTTGTTTTTTCTACTTTTAGCTTTTGGAGAAAAACTTGAATTTCGAGCGCAGCCTTCAACATTTCCATCGCACTATTTTCATCTTCTTCGGGCAATCCGCTGACGCACATATAAGCGTCTCCGATGGTTTTGATTTTTTCAATATTATATTTTCCAATAATATTATCAAAAGCTTTAAAATAATGATCCAACTCAAAAACTAATTTTTCAGGAGAAAGAGATTTGGCGATCCCACTAAAATTTTTAAAATCAGAAAAGAAGACCGTTGCATTATCATATCGTTTAGCTTTAGCGGTGCCATTTATCTTCAACTCATTTGCCACGACTGCGGGCAAAATATTGAGAAGTAATTGTTCCGATTTTTTTCTTTCCATCTCAATTACTTCATTCTTAGAACTTAATGCGGAGAAATGTTTTTTAGTTTCCATATACCTTAAAATAACTCCGATAGTCAGAATTCCAATAATGGCAACTAAGGCAATGACAAAATTTCGTTGACTAGTGTGTAAGTCAATTTCACTCTTTTGTAAATCAATTTTTGAATTTTGTAATTCTAATTTAGAAGCTTGTTCGGCAAGCACCAATTCACTCTGATGAAGCAAAAGAGAATCTGTCATATTTTTAAATCGAAAAGAATCAACTTGATTTTTTTGCAAGGCGATGACTAACTGAGATTCCAGTTGAGCTTGAGTTAAAGAATTTACTCGTTGAGTTAGCATTTGTGTTTGGTCTGCTAGTTGAGTAATTTTTCCTTCGAGAGTATCTTTTTTTAATTCGAGTGATTGATTTTGTTGTTGAGTATATTTGATGTTTTTTATTTTTTCAATTTGATTGCTAAACAATGTTGCCTTTTGGACATCGTTTTCTTGTTGAGCAATCGATTTGAGTTGCATTAAAATGCCTATTTTTAAAACGGAGTTTTTAGAATTATCTAAGAGGTATAAAGCTTGAGAAAAATTCTCCTCAGCAAGTTTTCTATTCCTTTTTATTCTGTTTGATTTTTTCAATAATGACTGTCCTTCTTTGTTCAAGGCCTTAGCCATTAATTCTTTTTGGTTATTTTTTTCTGCGATTAAAAATGCTTTTTCTGCCTGTTCGATAGCTCGATTGTAATCTTTTTTATCTTGAAAATGTTCCCAATTTTGAAAATGAATATCGAATTCTTTTTTCCAATCATTCTGAGCAAAGGTGAATGTTGAATTAAAGATGATGAGAAGTAATAAAAGAAACAACTTTTGAAAGGTGAGGTGCGAATATAGTTTGGTCAAACATTCTAAGGATGATCGCATAATTAAATAAATATTTGATTTTAAGAGTTAAGGGAATGGGAAATTTTCTTATATGAATTTCCCACATGAAAAGTACAACATTTTTGCCAACTTCATTTTTTTTAATTAGGAAAAAAACCAAATAGCCTTTTATGTTTTCTAATTTAGCGCTTTATTAGAAGATGTATTTAAGAATAGTGAAAGAATAATTTAACAATAAAAAATTAAGATGATGTCAAAATTTTTCCTCCTTTTTAGTGTAGTATTTTTTCTTTTTAGCTGTGGTAATCCAGAGGAAGAAATCAAGACAACATTTAATTCTATTCGAAATTGCCAAGATGTCAAATCATTGGTTGAAATGCTAGACGAAGGATCGATCAATTACTTTTCCGAAATGGGCGTAGTTGCAGCTTCAAGAGTGAAACCAGATATTCGAAATTATTGCAATGCTTCTCTTTATCCACTTTCCACAAGGTATATGGTTCAAGTTTTGGAGATGATGGCACCGAGTGATTCGACTTCTATTATTGAGTTGGAAGATGTGCTTGCGATTGCTGTGCTCGCAGATTTTGGCCCAATAGGAACGGATAATCGAAACCGATATAAATTTCACCAATTAGAAAGAGCAAATGATCGAATGGCGATAGCAATTATTAATTATAAGGTTAATCCAAATGCACACACTTATATTCAATCTAAGGTTCAATTTTCTAAAAAAGAAGGAGAAGGTTGGAAAATGAATTTTCAAGAAACACTTTCTTTTTTTGAAAAATACTTAACTAGGTTACAAACAGAAAGTGGAGGGATGAATGATGAGGATTTTATTGAAAACTTTATCGTCAATGGTGGAAAGGAAATTCAGTTTAAGTATCGGCAATGATTTTTTTTAATAGTCAGGTATCGGATTCCTTCAAGGAATCCGATACCTGAAATCTAAAGAATTAGAGATCTACAATTTCTCTTTCAAATAATGTCCAGTAAAACTTTTTTTCACTTTTACCAAGTCCTCAGGCGTTCCTTGGAAAACTAAATTTCCACCTTCCTTGCCACCACCTGGGCCGAGGTCAATTACCCAATCTGCACATTTGATAATTTCCATATTATGTTCGACGACGAGAACGGTATGTCCTTTTTCTACCAAGGCATTAAGTGCATCCAATAATTTTTGAATATCATGAAAATGCAAACCAGTTGTCGGCTCATCAAAAATAAAAAGAATCTTTTCTGTCGTTCTTTCTTTGGTTAAAAAAGAAGCCAACTTTACTCGCTGCGCTTCACCGCCTGAAAGGGTAGAAGAGGATTGCCCCAATTTAATATATCCTAAACCGACATTAAAAAGTGGGCGAATTTTTTTGACTACATCTTTTGCTTCTGCAAAAAA
Organism: Saprospiraceae bacterium; assembly: GCA_045104975.1. GTDB lineage: Bacteria > Bacteroidota > Bacteroidia > Chitinophagales > Saprospiraceae > CAJQQY01. The sequence goes on along the minus strand of JBGCCY010000028.1, from coordinate 34,086 downwards.
GTCGAGTGCTTCTTCGATACTCAAATCCAAGATTTCAAAAATATTTTTATCCTTGTATTTGATATCTAATATTTCTGCTTTGAATCGTTGTCCTTTGCACTCTTCGCACTCTAATCGAACATCAGCTAAGAATTGCATTTCTACAACTTGCTCGCCATCGCCGCTACAAGTTTCACAACGTCCTGCGTCCACGTTAAATGAAAAATGCTTTGGCAAATAACCACGAATTTTCGAAAGCTGTTGGTTGGCCATCAATGCTCGAATCGTATCGTAAGCTTTGACATAAGTAACTGGATTGGAACGAGAAGATTTACCAATTGGATTTTGATTCACCATCTCGACTTGAGTAATTCTTTTCAAACTTCCAGTCAACTCATCATGTACACCAGGTGCAATTGGATAAGGTTCTCCCAAATGTCTTTTTAAAGCAGGATACAAAATTTGTTTGACTAAAGTCGTTTTTCCAGAACCTGAAACTCCACTCACCACAGTCAAAGTATTGAGTGGAAACTTTGCATCGATATTTTGTAAATTATTTTGACGAGCACCTTTTATCTCAATGGCATCTGTAAAGCTTCGACGAAATTTTGGAACTGGAATTTCCATTCGACCACTCATATAGGCAGTTGTCAAACTGTCTTTTGCGAGTTTAAAAATATCTTTATAATCTCCTGCAAAAACAACTTCACCACCATGAATTCCAGCCTCTGGCCCCATGTCAATTAAGTAGTCGCAATTTTTGATAATGTCTTCTTCATGCTCCACGACGACCACGGTATTTCCTAAATCTCGCAACGACTTCAACACTTTGACCAAGCGACCAGTATCTCTTGGATGCAAGCCAACGCTTGGCTCATCCAAAATATAAAGCGAACTCGTTAAGTTACTTCCCAAGGTTCGCGTCAAATTAATTCGTTGCGTTTCCCCTCCACTTAGCGTTGCAGAATTTCTACTCAAAGTCAAATATCCTAATCCAACATCGAGCATAAATTGCAATCGATTTTCTACTTCCACCAAAAGTCGTTTGGCGATTTCTTTATCGTTGGCGTTGAGTTTCATTTTTTGGAAAAAAACTAATAACTCATCGAGTGGAATATCGGTTAATTCTGTGATCGAGATGCCACCAACTTTTACATAAGTTGCTTCAGGACGAAGTCTTCCACCATCACAATTATGGCAAGTTGTTTTTCCTCGGTAGCGAGCGAGCATCACTCGGTTTTGGATTTTATAAGTCTTCTCTTGCAGCTCTGCAAAAAAATCGTGAATACCATTGAAGTATTCATTTCCATCCCAAACTAATTTTTTTTGCTCCTTCGTTAAGTCTTGCCACGGGCGATGAACGGGGAAATTAAATTTGTGCGCCGCACTTAAAAACAAGTCCAACCATCGTCCTAATTTTTCTCCTTTCCAACAAGCCACCGCTCCATCAAAAACAGAAAGAGACGGATTTGGAATAACTTTATTTCTATCCACGCCCATCGTTTTTCCAAAACCTTCACACTTCGGGCAAGCACCGTAAGGATTATTAGAATTGAATAATTGATGCGTCGGTTCCAAGAAAATCATTCCATCCAACTCAAAACGATTGTTAAATTCTTTTTTCTTTTTTCCCATCACATCGACGATGCACTCTCCTTCACTTTCGGAAAAAGCAGTTTGTACAGAATCTCCAATCCTTTGAATATGCTCGATATCGTCATCAGCTCGGATGGCAAATCTATCGATCAAAATCCGTACATCTTTTTTGATGAAAAAATCAACTGTCTTGTCGAGTTTGATCTTTTTATCTTCTAAGATGTCTTCGATTCGTTTCAATTCTTTGTTAAAATATATTCGGGTAAAACCTTTTTGTAATAAAAAAGAAAGCTCTTGTTTCAAGGTTCGGTCTTTATACTTTTGTTGCAACGGAATAAAGAGTTGCACTTTTTCGCCTTCCTCATTGCTTTGAATAAAATCGACTACATCTTGCACTTCATGTTTCCGAACTTCCTTTCCGCTGATCGGTGAAATAGTTTTTCCAATCCGAGCATATAATAATCTTAGGTAGTCAAAAATTTCGGTCAAGGAACCAACGGTAGATCGAGAATTTCGAGTACTTACTTTTTGTGAAATGGCAATGGCTGGACAAATCCCTTTGATATAATCGACTTCTGGTTTTTTCATTCGCATCAAAAACTGCCTAGCATAACTCGACAAACTTTCCACATATCGTCGCTGACCTTCGGCATACAAAGTATCCATCGTAATGGAAGATTTGCCCGAACCAGAAACACCAGTCACGACAACCAACTTGTCACGAGGAATCATTAAATCCACATTTTTCAAATTATTACCACGGGCACCTTTGATATAAATACCGTCCAATTGTTTGGATGTTGTAGGTTTTCTAAGAACAGCAGCAGCTTTTTTGGTCGCCATAAAGTGAGGAATTTTTTATAAAAATAAGGAAGCGAAATTAAGGCTTTTTCATGGGAAAAAATAAGTTCACGAAAAGTTAGTTTTACTCATTTAATGAAATGTCGATTTTGGGAAAAGGTTTAAAAAGGAAGGATGATTTTTTATTGCGTGCTTAGGTTGCGCCCAATGTTTCAGTATTGAGTGCGAACAGGTTACGTTTGAAGAAAAAATACTTATCTTGGAAAAGCCCAAATTAAAATTCTATTTTTATTCGCCTTCAGAAAGCAAAAGAGTTACTTGTCTTTGAATAACTAGTCCATACTCTAAATAAACCACTTGAAAAATAAAAATCACCAAAATAAATGGTTATTAAAAATAGCTTTGTCTAAAGTATATTTAAGACTTCATTGGTGTATGGCATTTACTTTCATTCTGATAACTTGTCCATCTTTATTTTCTCAAAAAAGTTTGATCCAAGATTCTATTCCCACCCAACTTAATTCAGATAATTATAAAGTCATTCATCATGGCGTAGAAAATGGTCTTTCGCAAGGTACCGCATATTCTATTTTAAAAGATAGCCGAGGATTTATGTGGTTCACTTCATATGAAGGATTAAACCGTTTTGATGGTCATGAATTTAAAGTCTATTCTGAGAGTCCGAGGGATAGTAATTCTTTGACTGGGAGCCAAACTTTTGGACTAGTGGAAGACGCCTATGGTAATATTTGGACGGGCACCGATGTTTGTCTGAATCGTTATTTACGACCAGCTGACCAATTTGATTTTGTTTTCGCACAAAATAAAGAAGGAGACTTTGTGCCTGCTGTTACCTATCCTTTTTTTGCAGACAGTTCAGAAGTTTGGTATATCAATAGAGAAGAAGGCATTATTGTATATGATTTTATCCGCCATAAAAAACGCCTCATTTCAGCGGATTTTTTATATCGAAATTCCAGTTATATTATTAACTCAACCCTACGAACTCGCGATGGAATGATTTGGCATAGAGATGAAATAGGACTAGTATGTATTGATCCTTATTCTGGAGATTACAAGTGGTATTTTTCTGATCAAGAAGATAATGTGTTGGGAGAAACGCTGAAGTTAACGTGTTTTTATCAAGATAATGATGATGTCATTTGGCTGGGATATAACAATGGAATCGTACGCTATGACCATAAGTCAAAGGACTATAAAAAAATAAATTTGGAGAATCACATTTCGACTCCAATTGTTGATATAAAAAAAGATAAGGATGGATTCTACTGGCTAGGTACGGAGCAGGAGGGATTGCTTTATTTTTCTGAATCGTTGGGAATAGTTGATCATTTTCGAGCAGAAGGAATGACTAATACTCGATTGACTGGTAATACAATTTCAACCGTTTATATTGATGATCAGGATTTGGTGTGGATTAATACAGACCCTGAAGGAATAGATGTAATAGTTAAAGATTTAAAACAATTTAAAAAATATGCTTCTGGTTTTTTTGATCCAACTATGTTTACTACTGAAGGGGTAAGAACATTTTTAGAAACGACCGATGGGAATATCTGGGTAGGAACACAAGGTGATGGTTTATTTGTTTTCGATCCAAGAACAGATCGAATTATCGAGCATATTACTCCTGGGAAAAATGGATTTGTTCCCACTAGTGCAACTAGCCTTTTGCAAGATAGTCGCGGTCAAATTTGGGTTGGAACTTATGATGGACTTTATCTTTTGGAAAAGGAAGGGGATCGTTTTCAGAAAGTTGTAAACAAGGGCCGACCTAGCAGTATGGTGTCTAGCAACTTCATAAGTCATATGGTAGAAACACTTGATAGCACTATTATTTTTGGTTCGGAGGAAGGGATTTATTTTATTCCTCCTATGCAACCTGAACCTATCGGTATTGATACCCTTCGTCATATTATTTCAGGTAGACTTCATTTAACGGGTAATGGCTATTTGCTCGTTTCAGAAAACCATAAAGGCTTTTACGTAATCAAAATTTCTGATTGGATAATAAATCAAAATCTAAAACGAGAACGTTTTATCAAGCATTATCTACCAGAATTCAATATCAAACATGTTTACCTCTCAGAAGATGACAATACGTTATGGATTGCTACAAGTACAGGTTTGTTGAAGGCAAAATATAATAAAGATTGGACAGACTTAGAATTGAAAAAACATTATACTCGTGACGACGGCCTGCCTAGTAATTCTCTTTATGGTCTCCTATGCGATAAAAAAGGAAAGCTATGGGTGAGTAGCAATAGAGGGATCAGTAGTTTTGATCCTGAGGCAGAAATTTTTTCAAATTATTCCATTGAAGATGGTCTGCAGGGTTTTGAATTTAACAGCAATTCCTTTTTGAAAAAATTGGATGGAGAATTTTATTTTGGAGGAACAAATGGGTTTAATCGATTTTATCCAGAGTTTAAAAAAAACAATATCCCTCCACGTATTCAGATTACGGACTTCAAAGTAAATGATAAAATTTTTGAAAAAGAGAATTATATAGGAGAGCAAGAAGAGATTTTTTTAACTTTTGAAGAGAATACTTTTTCTATTCAATTTTCAGCGATTGATTATCAAAGTAATGGAAATAATAAATATAAAGTGATCTTAGAAAACTATGATAATAGTTGGACTGACTTAGACAGAACTAATAATATTCGTTACACCAAAGTACCTCCTGGCGATTATATTTTTAAAATTACAGCGGCTAATAATGATGAAGTTTGGACAAGAGAAGCAAGGTCGTTGCAAATCCATATTTCGACTCCTTGGTATCAAGCTTGGTGGGCTTACTTGATTTATTTCGGCTCGTTCTTTTTTATTTTATTTCAATTTTATCAAGTTCGAACTCGACGACAAATACTCAAGCAGCAATTATTATTTGAACAAAAAGAAGCGGATCGCCTCAAAGAACTCGACACTTTTAAAACTAGATTCTACTCCAATATCACTCACGAATTTCGTACTCCACTTACCGTCATCCAAGGATTAGCCAACGAATTAGAAGACCATCCTACAAAAGAACCCAAACAAAAATTAAGTTTGATTAAAAAAAATAGTCATCGCTTATTGAGTTTGGTCAATCAAATGTTAGAATTGTCAAAACTTAAAGCAGGGAAAGGAAAGCTTGATTTGGAACAAGACGATATTATTCTTTTTGTAAAATATCTAGTGGAAGCACATGAATCTTTTGCTAAAATAAAAAATGTCGACCTGCAATTTTATTCCGAAGAGCAGGAAGTGTATATGGATTTTGACGCAAAAAAGATCCAACAAATTTTAATCAATTTAATTTCCAATGCGGTAAAATTTACGCCTGAGTTTGGAAAAATATTGGTCGTTGCTCAAAAGGAAAATAATACATTAAAAATAAAAGTAGAAGATAATGGGATTGGAATTTTTCCTGAACAGTTACCTTATATTTTTGATCGATTCCATCAAGCCAATCCTGTTTATGAAGAGCAGGGGAGTGGAATTGGTTTGGCGTTGGTCAAAGAATTGATAGAAGTTATGAACGGGAAAATAAAAGTAGAAAGTGAACTTAATCATGGAACTACTTTTTTTCTAACTTTTCCAATTCAAAATAAAGCACCCATCGTTTCCTCAAAAACTCAGGTGCAAATCGATCAACCAAAGCAAATTTTTATTAATAAAAATGACCAACAAGGAAGTATTGATAAAAATGATTTGCCCATTCTTTTAATTATAGAAGATAATGTAGATGTATTGTTTTATTTAAAAACTTGTTTGGAAGATGAGTATCAAATTTTGACCGCTCGAAATGGAAAACTAGGTATTGAAAAAGCAATTGAAGTTTTGCCAGATATCATTATTAGCGATGTGATGATGCCTGAGATGGATGGATTTGAAGTATGTGCTATCCTTAAAGAAGATGAACGAACCAGTCATATTCCAATTATTCTACTGACTGCTAAAGCAACTCAAGCGGATAAAATGGAAGGATTGTTTCATGGTGCTGATGCTTATTTAATCAAACCATTTGAAAAGGAAGAACTTTTTCTTCGGTTAAATAATTTATTAAAAATACGGAAAACGCTCCATGAAAAATATGGCTCAGGTTTGGTTAGTCCAAGATTGGAAACTCAAAAAGAATTGACCAAAGAAGATATTTTTATCAAAAAAATAGAAACGATTGTTTTAGAAAATATGGAAGATGAAAATTTTTCTTCCCAAGAATTGGCACAACAATTATTCCTCAGTCGTAGCCAAACTCATCGAAAAATAAAAAGTTTAACGAGTATGTCTACCGCTATTTACATTCGACATATTCGATTAGAAAAGTCAAAAGAATTACTCACCGATAATCAGCTTTCCATTGCTGAAGTAGCCTACCAAGTTGGTTTTAAATCTCCCGTTTATTTTTCCCAAATTTTTAAAGAAACTTATGGTCAGAGTCCAAGTGATTCACGTAAATAATTGAATATCAATTATTTATAATGTTGATTTGGTTGAAATGCAACAATAACGAAAGCATTTGCAAAAATACCGAAAGAGGATTCTACGCCTTATTCCTAGGTTTGGACTATTCAAAAAACCAAATGACTAAATGACATTATGAAGGTTTCTAGTTAAGTCTTTATAAGCCATTTTTTCCAACCACTTTTTTTAACCTTAAAAAAATATTTTATGAAAAACACAACAGTTTTTCTCCTAGCCATGCTATGTCCTTTTCTATGGCTCGGAGCACAATCGACAACCCAGATCAAACTGGATGTTTGTCACAATTACTTCACCTATGTAGCAGATGGTCCAACTGATGCAAATGGATATTCTCTCAGGGGAGGGAATTTTCATTTGCAAGGTTACATCTATCCCGATGGTACATTTGATACCCACGGAGAAGGAAGTGGAATTCTTGCCAATGGTGATCCTGAATTTCCGGATGAAGTGATCGGTACATGGTTTTGTAGTGGATGGTATATTGTGGATGAGGGCACCGCGAGTACAGGTGCATGGGTCGTGAGTTCCCAACTTTTTAAAGTCAACCATCCTACTTATGGAGAATTTGAATTGACTAGTGAAGGGGAGGAATTGTATGATTTTAAGGTGCCTTTTTATCGAGCCGTGGTAGGTGCGACAGGATCTTTAAAAAAATACAAAGGACAAATGCTACAAGAAAATTTAGCTGGCAATGCTTCTGGTTTTGCTAATGTAGGATTTGTATTAGAATTGGAAGATGCGGTGCAATCAAGTTTAACAGATGGTTCACTTTCTTTTCTTTGTCAAGAAAATCTTCATTTAGAAGCACCGCCCAACTCAGGAGGTATGGTTGTAGAATGGGAAACACCTAGCGCTATATCTGAATGTACTGATAGGGGAATTGGTTGCGCTGCGACTGCGATAGATGGATTTACTTACCTCTGCGAATGGGAAGGCAATCATTATTATTTGTCTAACGAAGCCTTGCCTTGGGAAGATGCGAGAGGGGTTTGTCAAGCAGTTGGTGGGAGGTTAGCTACGGTTGATTCGGAAGCAGAAAATCAATTTTTAGCACATAACATCAATATGGACGAAGCTGTTTTTATTGGATTAAATGATGTTCAAGCAGAGGGTGCATTTCAATGGACGGATGGCTCACCGATAAGCTTTACAAATTGGGATTATAACGAACCAAGTAATACGGGAGGTGCTGAAAATTATATTGCTATGCATGGATGGAGTGATGGGAAATGGGCAGATTATAATTTTTGGACGGCCAAAAGATATTTGATGGAATTTAATTGTGAGTTAAATCCTGTTCAAACTAGTGGCCCAATGAATGGAAGTTTTCTTTCAGTAGGATTGCATGAGATCAATTATGAAGTGATGGATGACTGTGGGAATATTGCTGGTTGTAGTTTTCAAATAACCATTGAAGAGCATTTAGATGAATGTGGAAGTGATGTGATGAACTTAGCTTTAAATCAACCTTCTAGCCAATCAGGAACACAACAAAATGGCAATGCATCCTTAGCTAACGATGGAAATACTGACGGTGATTTTTGGTCAACTTTTTCAGTAGCAATCACCAATTGGCAAAAAACGCCTTGGTGGGAAGTGGACTTAGGAGCCGTGTATCAACTATCCGAAGTTCAAATATTTAATCGAACAGATTGTTGTACGGACTTTTTACAGGACTACTATATTTTAATTTCAGAAGAACCTTTTCAATCGCAAGAATTGGAAGCGACTTTAAATCAGGCGGGCGTGAATGCTTATTTTCAAAATGGAATTGCAGGTACTCCTAGTACTGTTTCGACTATTGGGCAAGGGCGATATTTACGTATTCAGCGAAAAGGAAATGGGTTGATGAGTGTGGCAGAAGTGATGGTGATGGGTTGCGATGTAAATACATTGTTAAATCCTCCAATCGACCATCAGCAAAAGATAAAGGTAGCTGTTAATTCGTTTGTTCTTTTTCCAAATCCAACTAGTGGTAATCTTAATATTCGATTTGACGAAAACCCTGAACAAGATGTTTTGGTAAACATATTTAACCTCCAAGGACAATTGGTCAAATCAATAGATTTTCAAAAAGTATCTTTCTCCACGTTGAACTTAAATGTAGAAAACCTAAATGCAGGAACCTATATGCTAGCAGTTAAAATAGCAGGAAAAGAAACACTCACTCAACCATTTTTTATTGAAAACGAAAAAACCGCTCGGTAGTAATTTTATTAAAATCAAAAAAACAATTCATTATGAAAAATATATTTATTTTATTTCTAACCTTTTTTGCAACTACAATTCTAGCACAAGACCAAGTTAATCTCACTTTTGATGTAACTCATAATGGTCCAGCATTTGTATGGAATGGCCCATCTGATGCAGTAAGTGATGCACCAAATGTTCATCCTGACTATGGTGCTAATTTTGTGGCTTCAGGTTACATTTATCCAGACGGTACATTTGATACTCATGGAACAGAATCTGGTTTACTTCCTAACGGCGACCCTGAATTTCCAGATCTAGTGATTGGTACTTGGAAATGCCAAGGTTGGTTTATCAAGAATGCAATAGATGCATTGACCAATGGAGGAGAATGGGTAGTTACCTCACAAATTTTTGATATTACAGACCCCTCATACGGTATTGGAACACTAACTACATACGGAACAGAGCGAGCTGATTTTATTCAATATAATAGAACATTAACAGGAGGAAGTGGTGCTTACGATGGAGTAGTCGGTCAAAGTACGGAAGCAATAGTTGGCTTCAATGTTAGTGAATTTGAAAATTTTGTTTTCACATTTGATATGAAACGAAAAGCACAACCTACTATCAAAAGTGTAGAGCCAATTTATGATGCTGGAAATGTGACCCAAGTTGGTGAGTCTACTTTAATTCGTAAAAGTGACGGTATTACAGTACACTTTAAAACTAATGGGTTGATACCAGGAAATGCATATACTTTGTGGTTTGTAGTTTTTGGAGATGCTCCAGGACCACCATCTTCTACTTATGCTACGGGTATGATTATAGGCGATAATGGGAAAGGTAGTTTTTCTGGACATCTAAGTGTTGGGGATATTTTTGATACCCCTGCCCTGATGACCGTTTTCAATGATCCAACAACTGAAGTTCATATAGCATTACGGACTCATGGGCCAGTTCAGCCGGGAATGGTATCCGACCAATTACTGAATCTTGATGGTGGTTGTATGAGTGGTTTTCCAACAGGACCAACGCTACATCCGGACTCTGATGTCGTAGGATATTGTGCTAATATACAAGTTGCCATGCATCCAGAAAATTAAACTGTACATCAGGAATAAAAAGAAATTGAGTAATTGAACATTTTATATCCCGAATTTCCCAGCTAAAGTTGGATTAGGAATTCGGGATTTTTTTATAGGATTAAGTTCATGAAATACTAATTTTGGGAAAAGGTTTAAAAGATGAAGAGATGTTTTTACCACTTTTGACGATTCTTATTTATCGACATACTTGTGTGGGTAAGTTTTATTGTAACTATTCAGCATTGCCACGTTTTATTTATATTTAAAAATCAGAGACTTCCAATTAAACGCACTAAATTCTGGAGCATTGGCGAACAAACGGCAACATAAATAAATAATTATATGAAATTTGGAATACTATTAATAAGCCTTAATTTTCTTATCAGTCATCAATTGCATAGTCAAGAGAACTTAATCAAAAATGGGAATTTTGAAAAATTAAGAAAAAGTTTTCCAGAGGGTTGGTATCCACTAGGTTCACCCGATTGTTATCGTGATGGCAGTTTAATACAAAATACTAATACAAAATTTCATTTTCCATATGAAGGGAGACATTATATTGGAATTGCAGCCTTTAATTTCGAAACTGAAGTTGTATTTTGCAAACTATCCAAACCACTAAAAAAAGGACACACATATTTAATATCAATGTTTGTGTTTTCTTGTAAAAAAAGACCTACTGCGCCTGTACCAGAAATATCTGTAAATATTTCAAAGCAAGTAATGCAGCTGAGAGGACATAGGTGGTGTAGAGATACGGTAAACTATACTGTGCTAAAAAATGATAATTATGAAATCATAAAAGATGATTCTGAATGGATAGAAGTAACAGGAGAGTTTATTGCTGAAGGAGGCGAGCAAATTTTTTCTATTGGAAATTTTGTAGGAGTCAATACTGATTTTATTGGAAGAGGACATCCGGATAGTACAAAACCTGAAAGAGATTTACCTGATGCCTATTATTACTATTATGATGTCGTGTCTTTGGTTGAAAAAAGTAGAATTGATTTTCAAGTAAACGAACCGATAATTATTGAGAATATTTATTTTGAATCTGATAAAGATGAATTACTTCCTACTTCCTTTAAGTCATTAGATATTTTGACGGAAGATCTTAAAAATCAGAAAGATGTGATGATTGAAATTTATGGTCACACCGACAATGTTGGGGATATAAATAAGAATCAAAAACTTTCTGAGCAACGAGCAAAATCAGTTTATGCTTATTTTATAAAAAAGGGAATTGAAGCGAGTAAGATTAAATATTTTGGATTTGGTGAGTTGCAACCTATTGAAAACAATGATCAAGAAGAGGGGAGAAAGAACAATAGGAGAGTAGAATTTAAATTGATACCAAATCCAAATTGATGTAAATAAAGTAATATAGTTAAAACAAAACAACCACTTAGAAACTAATCCCTAAGTGGTTGTCCTTTTTATTTCCCCCCCAAAACTACTTCGCAAAAAAGCTAAAATCCAATCTCATCTCAATCGTCTCAGGCGAAATATCTCTCAACCTCATTGCTATTCGAATACCAAAATCATCTTTTTCTAAATAACTCTTCGCATCTATCAAAGTTCCAATCAATCCTAAATCTCCAGAAGCATTGAGTGCAATTTGATCTCGATAAAATATTTCTCTTTCAACTGTCGGGTCTTCTTTTGAGAATATTTTCACCGAAACTTCTTGAATATAACTATTGTCAGGATTAGCGAAAATTCCTCGCAAAACTGCCCTTCCAGGATTGATCGCATTAAGTTCTTCAGCGGTTTTTCCACTCTGACTAAAAAGCACATCAGACAAAGATGGGATATCTGTTATTTCAAAAAAATGAGTTCCCGAAAAGGGGCTCAATCCCGCAGTAATCGTAAAATCATAGAAATAGTCCATTTCAAATAAAATGTCATCATCTTTTTTACAATTAGAAAAAAGGAAAACAAGTGGAAGAACAAGCCAAAATATTTTTTTCATGTCGATTATTTTTTACAACTTTATTACCTTAACGCATAAAGTTACGATTTGTGCAACAATATTAGAATGTTAAGACTAAATTGTGCAACAACAAACACGTGATGGTCTGCTTTAGCTGACCTAAATAAAGAGGAGTGTAGCGAATTTCTTTTTCTTAAAAGAATTAATTTATATCTTCCTTTGATGAAAAAATTGCGTTGCTTATTTTTCAGGTCAGCTAAAGCAGACCATCACGTAGCTATCATTTTTCAAAATAAAACCAACTAACCACGATGGGTGAACAAAAAGTATCCTTACTTCAAGATGACGCGCAAATGCAAAACTTTGTGCGCCTACTTTTAAATGATGTTCGAGCAATGGAATATATGCTCGAAAATGATTGGTTCGAAACAGGAATCACTCGAATCGGTGCCGAGCAAGAAATGTGCATCGTACATGATAAAACTTTAAAGCCCGCTTGCATCGCAGTCGAGGCTTTGGAAAAAATGAAAAAATTTCCTTGGGTCGAAACGGAACTTGCTCGATTTAATTTGGAAACGAATTTGACGCCAAGAGAATTTAAAGGGAAATGTTTAAGTCTTTTGGAAAATGAAAATAACAAAAACTTAGCAGCTATCAGAAAGGTCGTCAATAAAATGGGCGCTGATATTATCCTCACCGGAATCCTTCCTACTCTAAATAAAGATGATTTAGGTTTTCATAATTTGACTCCACAAAAAAGATATTTTGCACTCATGGAATCCATGAAGCAGCAATTGATTGGAAATGATTTTGAGTTGCGGTTAACAGGAATTGATGAGTTGTTGGTGCGACACGATTCGCCCTTGTTGGAGGCGGTGAATACGAGTTTTCAAGTTCACTTGCAGATCGAGCCAAAAGATTTTGTCAAGATGTATAATATATCTCAAGCGTTGGCAGCACCGATTTTAGCAATGGCTGCGAACTCTCCGATTGTATTTGGTCGTAGGCTGTGGCACGAAAGTAGAATTGCGATGTTCCAACAAGCAATTGATACTCGAACGACGCATGATCATATGCGAGAACGATATCCAAGAGTAAGTTTTGGGAATGGTTGGTTGGAAGATTCGGTGTTGAATATTCATCGAGAAGATATTGCTCGATTTAGAGTGTTGATTAGTAGCGATGTGGAGGAAGATGCTTTTGAAAAAATTTCCAAAAAAATTGCTCCAAAGTTGCGAGCATTGCAAGTTCATAATTCTACTGTTTATCGTTGGAACCGACCTTGCTACGGAATTTCTCCAAATGGAAAACCACATTTAAGAATTGAGAATCGAGTTATTCCTGCTGGACCAACGGTGTTGGATGAAGTAGCGAATGCCGCATTCTGGTTAGGTGCTATGATGGGTATGGCTGATAAAGTGGATGATGTCACCGAACATATTTCGTGGTCAGATGTACGAGATAATTTTGGTAAAGCAGCTCGTTTTGGAATTGATTCTAACTTCACTTGGTTCAAGGATAAAAAGATTGGCGTGTGCGAATTAGTACGTAAAGAATTAATTCCAATCGCACGAGCAGGTTTGAAAAAAATGAAAGTTGCTCAAAAAGATATCGATCGATATATGGATGTGATCGAAGGTAGAGCTAAGGCGCACATGAATGGAGCAAGATGGCAGTTGCGTGCGTTTACAAAGTTGAAAGAAGAAACCAATCGTGACGAAGCACTAAGTGTATTGACTGCATCAATTATTGAAAATCAAAATAAAGGTCTTCCGGGCCACAAATGGAAAATGCCAGAATTAACTGATCTCAAAGAATACCGACCTTCGAAAATTAAGGTGGAAGAATTTATGCAAACCGATTTATTTACAGTCCAAAAAGATGACATCATTGAGTTGGTGGCGGAGATGATGGATTGGCGAGAAATCAGTTTTACTCCCGTCGAAGATACCAAAGGTAATTTGGTCGGATTAGTAAGTTCTAAATTGATCTTGCGACACTTGGTGAAAGGAAATCGAATGAATGAAAAAGGGAAAGGAACCGTAAAAGATATCATGCTTAAAAAACCAACTACAATTACTCCAAACGCTACTATTCTAGAAGCTATGGCTGCAATGCGAAAAGCAAAAGTTGGTTGTCTTCCGGTGGTAAAAGGAAAAGAGTTGATTGGAGTGATTACACAGATGGATTTCCTAAGAGTTTCAGGTCGATTGATTGAAAGATTAGAACCTTAACCTAAGTTAGGTGTTCAATATTCAGAATGAAAGAATCATCTCAGATTTGTTTGGGATGGTTCTTTTATTTTTTTAAGAAATATTTTTCACCACATAGGCAGATAAGCAAATAGGTTTTTTTAAGAAAAAATAAAACCTATGTTTTCTATGTGGCAATGTGATGAAATTCACTAGAGATATAAAAGAACCTAATTTTAAAAAAAATAGAAATAATGTTCCTAAAACAATTCGGAGGTAAAGTAACAAAAGAAGATGTTGAAAAATATGAGCAGTCTCCTAATTGGAGAGATGGTTCTTTTCAAAATTTAGAAGAGACAGATCTCAACGGGGATCTTTGGAAATTACCCAGCATCATTTACAAACAACTCAAAGGCAAAAAGGGAATGTATCCAAATGAGCAAATTCCAGTTGTCTCTTTTGATTTAGATGCATTTATGAAACCATCGGATGAGACTAAATTTATTTGGTATGGACATTCCGTTTTGTTGATGCGAATGAATGGGAAAACGCTTTTGATTGATCCAATGCTAGGAAATAATACTACGCCAATCGCACCAGTTGCGACTAAGCGTTTTTCTGAAAACACTTTATCTCTCATTGATGACTTTCCAACCATTGACCTTGTATTATTAACACACGACCATTATGATCATTTGGATTTAGATAGTATTCAAAAATTAAAATCTAAAGTCAAACAATTTTATGTAGCGATAGGAGTGAAGCGGCATTTGGTCAGCTGGGGAGTTGATGCGGAAAAAATTATAGAATTTGATTGGTGGAATAATCGAGAATTTGGAAGCATCAAAATTACATTTACTCCGACTCGACATTTCTCTGGTCGAGGTTTGACTGATCGCTTAAAAACACTTTGGGGAGGTTGGGTTTTTAAAACACCAACTGAAAATATTTGGTTTAGTGGCGATGGTGGTTATGGAAAACACTTTAAAGAAATTGGGAAAAAACTAGGTCCATTTGATTTTGGATTTATGGAGTGTGGGCAATATAATGAAGATTGGAGACCAATTCATTTATTCCCTGATGAAAGTGTGCAGGCTGCGAAAGATGCTCAAGCAAAAAAAATAATGCCGGTACATTGTGCGGGATTTGCGTTGTCCTATGCTCATGCTTGGAAAGAACCAATTGATGAATTTGTGGAAGCAGCAGAGAAATTAGATACGCCATTTTTGACTCCAACTATTGGAGAGATTTTTACAAAGTCAGCCACTATGAAAAATAAGTGGTGGAGAGATATTGAATGACCATTATCTTTTGATGATGAAAATCATGATATAAAATAACGAATGTTGAGAATAGATGACGAACTTTAGAGTATTAATAAAATGGATGAAAAAACTAAATTGAAAAAGATTAATCGACTTGTTACTTTTTAAACAATATTCCATATTTCTTTCGATCATTTTACTCATTGTCATCCTCAGCCAATGTTCCAATCCTGAGTTGGAATATGATGATCATAAACGAAATGAGATATCAAATAAACAATCAAGTCTAGACCTTCACGATGCATTACCTCAAGCTGTCATAACTCCAATGGACAACTTACCGAACCCCCAAAAGATTGAGTTAGGAAAATTCCTTTTTTATGATCCAATCTTATCAGGCGATAAAGATGTAGCCTGTGCCACTTGCCACCATCCTCAAAATGGTTATGCTGAATATCGAGATTTATCTATAGGTGTAAATGGTCAAGGTTTTGGAAGCAAGCGTCATTTTAATGAACCCAATAAAATTCCTTTTGTCAAACGGAATGCGCATACGATTTTGAATACGGCATTCAATGGAATAGATACGACGAATTCTTATTCACCAGAAGAAGCTCCCATGTTTTGGGATATGCGTGCATCAAGTTTGGAAGAGCAAGCGCTAATCCCAATTCAAGCATTTGAAGAAATGAGAGGGCTTCATTTTACTGAAAATGAAATCCTAAATGAGGTAGTCAATAGATTAAAGAAAATTCCAGAATATGTTTCACTTTTCCAAAAAGCCTTTGATGAACCTGAACCGCTAACTAAAAAAAATATAGGGAAAGCAATCGCCGCTTTTGAAAGAACATTAATCACCACCGAATCAAGGTTTGATAAATATATGCGTGGCGATCAAGATGCCATTTCACTTGCAGAACAAGTTGGATTTCGATTGTTTAAAAAAGTAGGATGTGCCAATTGCCATAAAGGAGCGATGTTTTCAGATTATAAATCTCATGTACTGGGGATCCCGACGAATCCAAAATTGACGGAGTTTGATAAAGGCATTGGTGATGGTTACGCATTCCGAACACCAAGTTTAAGGAACCTTCGGTATACTGCTCCTTACATGCACAATGGAAAATTTAATAGTTTAAAAGAAGTGTTGGAGTTTTATGAAGATATATCAAATAGTAAAAATAGACACCAAGATGTCTCTTCGGAAGAAATCGATCCATTGATCAATCAATTAGAATTGAGTGTAAAAGAAATAGGGCCAATCATTTCATTTTTTAATACACTTAATGATGCAGATTTTGATAGAACAATTCCGGCATCGGTTCCAAGTGGATTGGCTGTTGGAGGGAATATTATTGATTAGTAGAAAAATGAAATAAAAAAAGAAAACCTATTTCTAGACTCCCTTTTTTATTAAATCAATTTTTTCAACGACAAGTTATTACCCAATAATTGTCATTTCGTTTAAAGTAAATTCTTCAACTGCTCCATCCGTTGCTTTCATATATTCAGCTAGTTGGTTGTTACCCATGTGCTTTTGCCAAAGTTCTCGACTCGTCCAATTTTCATAAAACAAAAATAAATTTTCATTTTCATTATCTTGGTGG
Organism: Saprospiraceae bacterium; assembly: GCA_045104975.1. Taxonomy (GTDB): domain Bacteria; phylum Bacteroidota; class Bacteroidia; order Chitinophagales; family Saprospiraceae; genus CAJQQY01. The sequence goes on along the minus strand of JBGCCY010000028.1, from coordinate 16,944 downwards.
AGGTCATAATTAATGCAACCTTCTTCTGCTCGGGTACTTTCAATTAGTTTGAGTAATTCTGTTTTTACTAATGCTCTTTTTTCTTCTTTAGCTAAAATTCTAGCTACGATAGTTAATTTTTGATTTGACATTTTTTACTTTTTTAATATTATTAATCCCTAAAATTGAATAACCGTTTTCCCAATAGTTTTTCCAGACTCTTGTATTTTATGAGCTTCTTTTAAATTCTCCACAGTAAATCCTTCCAAGGTGGTAGTCAAAGTTGTTTGCAATGTTCCATCATCTAGCAAGGTGGCTATTTTATTTAAAATATGATGTTGTTGATCCATATCATCAGTCGTAAACATAGAACGAGTGTACATCAATTCCCAAGAGAAAGTGACGCTCTTCGTTTTGAGTATATTCAAATCTAATGGCTGACTACTTCCTGTGATGGAAACAATATGACCTTGTGGTTTTATAATTTCAGCAGCAGTATTCCAGTAACCTTCTAGATCTACAAAGTCCAAAATGTAGTCCACTTGACTATGATTAATTTTCTCTAATTCAGTTTTTAGATCGTAATGATTAACGACAAAGTCAGCGCCTAATTTTTTACACCAATCGGCTGTTTCAGGTCGAGATGCCGTAGCGATTACAGTTAAGTTTCCAACCTTCTTAGCGAGTTGAATGGCAATAGAACCTACGCCTCCAGCACCAGCAAGTATCAAAACCGTTTTTCCTTTATCCGTTTCAGGATTAACTTTGATTCGATCGAATAAAGATTCCCAAGCAGTCAAACCAGTTAGTGGGATTGCAGCAGCTTCAGCGATAGTTAAGCTTTTAGGTTTGTGGCCAACGATACGTTCATCAATTAATTGATACTCTGCATTGCTTCCGCTTCGAGTGAGATCTCCAGCATAATACACTTCATCTCCAACTTTGAATCTTGAAGTTTTGTCACCAACAGCTTCGACGATTCCGACTGCGTCCCATCCAATAATTTTGGGAGTGTCAAGAGTGGTATCTTTTGCTGCGGTTTGTCTGATTTTGAAATCAACAGGGTTAACTGAAATGGCAGCTATTTTTACCAAAAGATCATAGCCAGTTGGCGTTGGTTTTTCCATTTCAAATTCAATAAAACTATTGTCTTCAGAAATGGGAAGTGATTGTTTAAAACCGATTGCTTTCATTATTTTTGTTTTATATTTGCACTATAGTTTTTATAGTTGCAAACTTAAGTATAGTTTTGTAACTAAACAATAACGGTCAAAAAGTATAGTTTAATTTTTTTATGAAAAAAGGAAAAATGTATAGTATAAAAGGAAAAGAATATCCTTGCTGCACAAGTGTTACGATGGGAATTATTGGCGGAAAATGGAAAACGGTTATTTTATTCCATTTGATCGAAGGTCCTTTGAGGTATAATGAATTAAGAAAAAATATAGGAAGTGTAACAGAGCGAGCTTTAAGTTTGCAATTAAAAAAGTTAGAAGAAGATGGCGTTATTCAGAGAAAAGTATTTACTAAGAAACCTCCTTTAAAGGTAGAGTATTCTTTGACCGATTTTGGAAAAACACTTATCCCTCTTTTACAGGCGATTGCCGAGTGGGGAGATTATGTGGTGGAAAATTATGCAGAAGCGAATAATGAGCCGTCTTGAAAAAGAAATCTTCAAATGAAATAACAAAACCCATTAAAAAACAATAAATGGTATCTTGTAAGATATTCAATAAAAAGTAAATTTAGATGTTAATTTTAGATTTAGATGACACCATCTTTGAAACGAAGTCAATGAGTGATAGTAGCTTTTCGGTGATTATTAAAATGATACGAAACCTACTAAGCGATAAAATTGAAATGGAAACTATTAGCGACTTAATTGAAGATTTGTGGCGCAGGCCTTTTGATATTGTAATGAATAGATTTGAAATAGACAGATCAATTCAAAATCAAATAGCTTTACAAATTAATAGTCTAGATTTTGATCTCAATATTTCCACTTTCGAAGATTATAATTATCTGAAAAAAGTTAATATTGAACAAGTACTAGTAACTACTGGTTTTACTAAGTTACAATTGACTAAAATTAAAGCCTTGGGGATCGAAAATGATTTTACAGAAATATTCGTAGATGATCCAAGTGAGAAAAACAGAATTTATAAAAAAGGCATTTTTCAAAAGATAATTCAAAAGTCAAACAAATCGCCTAATCAAATTTGGGTTATTGGTGATAATTCTGAATCCGAAATAAAAGCAGGAAATGAATTAGGATTGAGGACGATACTTAGACTTAAAGAAGGAGAAGAAAAATCCACTAATGCTGAATATAGTATTCATTCTTTTGCGGAATTACAAAAGATAATTTTTTGATTTTAAAAAAGAAACGTAACAAAATGAATATTACAATTACTTCAATAATAGAAGGAATAATAATTACAAATCATAAACCAAATGCTGGAAAAATCAATAGGAGAAACTAACTTAAATAACTTGATCAAAAACATGGAACCCATTCTCAATGAAGGAGAATATGTTTTTGCAAGTGTGAAAAATGTAATTTCTATTCCTAGAGAAATTACCATTTGTGAGATAAAAGAGCGAGAAGGAATTACTGTTGTTTTGTCAAAAAAAGATGCAGAAGAACTTGGATTAACATTCGAATTTATTGCTTCATGGATTACGTTAAATATTCATTCGTCTTTGGAGGCAGTTGGTTTGACTGCAGCCTTCGCTTCGGAATTAGGAAAGCATAATATCAGTTGCAATGTGATTGCAGGTTATTATCATGATCATATTTTTGTAGATAAGAAAGATAAAGAGAAGGCCATGAAGGTGCTTTGGGATATGACAAAAAAATAAAAACTAACCTTTCCGAATGTTATATTTTGTAGCTGATGGTTTAGAGTTTTATGTATCTTAAATTTAAAGTAAGATTAAAAAGAGTATAAGCAAATGGGAAATACCAAGCTTCACGAAGTGAAAAAAGAATTGAAGCAACTATTAGCATCTATCAAATACAATCCAGATGCTCGATTAAAATCAAGAGAAGTTTATTATAAAAAATATGATAAAACTAGTTCGGAGGAAGGATATGGATATGGTAATTCCGAATTAGCTTTTTTGAAATGGGAGTTGGATCGAGTGCTTAGAACTGCCAATGGAGAAGAAGCTAAAAGTGAATGGTGGAGTGAAATTAATTTAAGATTTATTTATCTATCTGAATTGGGGGCGAAAGCAAAAGAGAGAGGAATTGCAAAAAATGAAATACCAATTCCTAGTCAATTTTGGTATGAGTTCATAGAGAATCCAAATGAGACATCTTGGTACAAGGCGCATAATTCATCTATAATTAATGCTTATCTAAGACATGCTGATCTTGCAAAAAAAGAATCCTCCTTCGAACAAATTTTTATTAATATAGTACTCTATCGTTTACTTTTTGCTCAAGCAATGGTGGAAGGGAAAGATTTTGCTTTTGGTAGATTAGGTAAAATATTTGCTAATCCAAATGGGTATGCTGTGAATCTGATTACCCAGATGGAAGATTTTTATCCAGCGAATTATCCTATGGTTCAAGAAGAGATAAATGATTTGCTAGGTAAGTCTCATTGTCTCTCAGCATTAGGAATGAAATTATTAGATGATGTGATAATTGAACCAGAATTTTTTCAACTTTACCAAGATGCAAGCAAATGGAATAGAGAACCTCAACTAGTATCTTTATTGGTAGAGAATAAACCAGCTTATCCAGATGGTGTTCCAAAATCCGAAGGAGAGAAAAAGTGGTTAATTAGATTTTTGTTGAGAATTAGGAATTTTTTTGGAAATTAAAATAGGAGAGGTAAGCAAAAAAAATAAAAGGTAGCCTGTTGCCAAGCTACCTTTCTTTATTTAAATTTATCTAGGCAGAAACAAAACTGATTTTACTTTAAATCAAATCGATCCAAATTCATCACTTTGTTCCAAGCTGCTACGAAGTCATTAACGAATTTTTTCTGACCATCAGCACATGCATAAACTTCAGCAATTGCTCGAAGTTCAGTATTAGAACCAAAGATTAAATCAACTCGAGTTCCTATCCATTTAAGGTCACCAGTTTTTCGATCTTTTCCTTCGAAGACTCCTTGGTCTTTAGTCACCTCTTTCCAAGTAGTTCCCATGTCAAGTAAGTTGACAAAGTAATCATTCGTAAGTGCGCCAGGACGAGAAGTGAAAACACCATGTTGTGATCCATCAAAGTTCGTGTCCATCACTCGCATTCCTCCAACCAAAGCGGTCATTTCAGGAGCAGTTAAAGTTAATAATTGTGCTTTGTCGACCAACATTTCTTCCGTAGAGGCATGATCATGTCTTCTTGAATAATTTCGGAAACCATCCGCCAACGGTTCAAGTGCGTTGAAAGAATCTGCATCAGTTTGTTTAGCAGAAGCATCCATACGACCAGGAGTAAAAGGAACGGTCGTTTTAATTTTTGCATTTCTGGCAGCTTGTTCCACTCCAGCGCATCCCGCTAAAACGATTAAGTCAGCTAATGAAATCATTTTTCCACCAGATTGAGCAGCATTAAATTCTTTTTGAATCCCTTTCAATTTTCTGAGCACTTTGCTCAATTGTTTTGGATTATTAACTTCCCAATTTTTTTGAGGGTTCAATTGAACTCTAGCACCATTCGCACCACCACGCATATCTGAACCACGGAAAGTTGAAGCAGATGCCCAAGCTGTAGAAACTAGTTGAGAGATAGATAATCCTGAAGCCAAAATTGCTTTCTTCAATTTGGCAACATCATTACGATTCACCAATTTATGATCAACTGCAGGAATAGGATCTTGCCAAATCAAATCCTCTGCAGGAACTTCTGAACCAACGTATCGTGCTTTTGGCCCCATATCTCTATGCGTCAATTTGAACCAAGCCTTAGCAAATGCTTTTTCAAATTTCTTTGGATTTTTATAAAAACTCTTAGAAATTTTTAAATATGCAGGATCCATTTTGAGAGCCATATCTGCTGTTGTCATCATTAAGGCTTGCGTCTTAGATGCATCTCCAGCTTTAGGAGCTTGTCTTGCTTTTGACTTGGCAGTTGGTGTCCATTGATGAGCACCTGCTGGACTTTTGGTTAATTTCCAATCATAATTTAACAATACATCAAAATAATCATGATCCCATTGAGTTGGGTTAGGCGTCCAAGCACCTTCGATTCCACTTGTGATTGCATCATCTAAAACACCTGTTCCGAACGTGTTTTTCCAACCTGTACTTTGTTCTTCGATACTTGCACCTGCAGGTTCTCTTCCTACATATTTATCTGGATCAGCAGCACCATGTGCTTTTCCAAAAGTGTGACCACCTGCAACTAATGCAACTGTTTCTTCATCGTTCATTGCCATTCGACCAAAAGTTTCTCGAATATCATGTGCCGAAGCTTTTGGATCGGGTTTTCCTCCTGGACCTTCTGGATTCACATAGATCAATCCCATGTGAACAGCACCTAATGGATTTTCTAAAACTCTTTCTTTTTTAGTTGATGAGGCATATCTTTTATCATCGCCCATCCATTCATTTTCAGATCCCCAATAAACATCTTCTTCAGGTTCCCAAACATCTTCTCGCCCTCCTGCAAAACCATAAGTGGCAAATCCCATAGATTCTAATGCGCAGTTTCCTGCGAGAATCATTAAATCTGCCCATGAAATTTGTTTTCCATATTTCTGCTTGATTGGCCAAAGTAATAATCGTGCTTTGTCCAAATTTCCATTATCAGGCCAGCTATTCAATGGAGCAAAACGCTGCATTCCAGTACCTCCACCACCACGTCCATCTTGGATTCGGTAAGTTCCGGCACTATGCCAAGCCATTCGAATAAAGAATGGACCATAGTGACCATAATCAGCTGGCCACCAATCTTGAGAGTCTGTCATTACATTGTACAGCTCTTTTTTGACTTTTGCTAAATCAAGTGATTTGAATTCTTCTGCATAATTAAAATCTGGATCCATTGGATTAGACATAGCAGAATTTTGGCGCAGGATATTTAGTTTTAACTGGTTTGGCCACCAGTCGCGGTTTCTAGTTCCACCGCCTGCGCTACTGTTGAGTGCACCACCCATGAATGGGCATTTTCCGGTTTCACCATTCATGTCATAAACTTTTGCATTAGTTGATGACTTTTTGTTTTTTTTGTTATCCATATTCGATTTTTTTTTTGCAAATATAATATTAAAAGAGTGATAAGTTTTATCGAATTATATTATTAGAGTATAGATATTATCTATTGAAGTTGTTTTGATTTTTATGTTATAAAATAAACTCTAATCTTTTTTGATAAACCTGTTTACTTCTACTATCCCATTTTTATTTTCTAAAATTAAAAAGAAAAGTCCTGTGTGCAAATCATGAATAGGAATTTCTAGAATGGATTCATCATTAAAATATATTGGTGTTTTTATGATCACTTTCCCTGTACTATCTAGAATTTGGATAGAAAGAGGTGAATTATTATTAGGTGTGTATTTCACAGAAAGAATATCACTAGCAGGGTTTGGGTAAATAATAATTTCATTTTCCTTTTTTGTAAATGTATTGTTAAGGAAGAAATTGCCCGAATCAAGGTTTATTAAATTTCCAGGCAATGTAATATCTATAATCTCAGAACAAATATTTCCCCAAGTAGCATCAAAGAAATGATATTCAATATGATAAATACCGCTTGATAAATTAGTTTCTGTGATCGTACTTGGACAATTATTATTGCACACAAAAATCAAAGACCAATTCGAATCATAAATTTTTACGATAGCGATAGGAACATTGATGTTTTCGATGGTCAAGCTATTTGAACTTGGAATAATCGTTACTTCGTCGCAAGGTGTATTGCTTAAAATAGGTGTACCCTCGCAAGTACAACCATCTGATTGGATGACATCATTTTCGGTGTTTTCGTTTTCGTCATCACAGCTTGCTCCAGGTGTAGCAGGGAAATTTGGATTATTGGGTTGGCAATCTTGATTATCACAAACGCCATCTCCATCGGAATCGCCTCCTTGATTTTCACAATCATTGGTTGAGCAAGTTTTTTCCAAAATAAATCGTCGGTAAGCATTTCCACCTTCAGCACCCCAGTTTACATTTGCAGTAGGATTCCATTTTCGGAGGGTGGTGAAATTTCCAGAGGAAGGAATACTTCCGCCTTCCCAAGGAGAAGCATCATAATTATTTTCATTAAAAATAGAACCGTCACTAGTCCAGATAAAATCGTCGTTTTGATTTTTGCTCAAACCAATATAAACCACTCGATTATTTCCTACACCAGAAATGAATGGATCAATAAAATCTTTCTCTGCTTGATTTTCGATAGAGACTAAATACCCATCAAGAGCAAGACATTGGCTTTGAGCATTTCCCCAACCTGCTGCATTATTTTCAGCTAAAAAATATCCATGATTATTAAATTCTCCTAACTTGGTAAACCCATCTATGTCATTGCAATTTCCATTTTGAATGATAGGTGTACCTTCACACGTACAACCATCAGGTTGGATAATATCGTTCTCCGTGTTTTCGTTTTCGTCATCACAGTTTGTCCCAGGTACAGTAGGGGAATTTGGATTATTGGGTTGGCAATCTTGATTATCACAAACGCCATCACCATCGGAATCGCCTCCTTGATTTCCACAATCATTGGTTGAGCAAGTTTTTTCCAAAATAAATCGTCGATAAGCATTTCCACCTTCGGCACCCCAGTTTACATTTGCAGTAGGATTCCATTTTCGGAGCGTGGTGAAACTTCCAGAAGAAGAAATACTTCCGCCTTCCCAAGGAGAAGCATCATAATTATTTTCATTAAAAACGGAACCGTCACTAGTCCAGACAAAATCGTCGTTTTGATTTTTGCTCAAACCAATATAAACCACTCGATTATTTCCTACACCAGAAATGAATGGATCAATAAAATCTTTCTCTACTTGATTTTCGATGGAAACTAAATACCCATCAAGGGCAAGACATTGGCTTTGGGCATTTTCCCAACCTGCTGCATTATCTTCAGCTAAAAAATATCCATGATGATTAAATTCTCCTAGCTTAGTAAATCCATCTATATCATTGCAATTACCATTTTGAATGATAGGCGTCCCTTCACACGTACAACCATCAGGTTGGATAATATCGTTCTCCGTGTTTTCATTTTCATCATCACAACTTGTTCCAGCTAAAGTTGGGAAGTTAGGATTATTGGGTTGACAGTCTTGATTATCACAAACGCCATCACCATCAGAATCGCCTCCTTGATTTTCGCAATCATTATCTATCGTTATAGTGTAATCATCAATCGTCTGATCATCAACATTTATAAATTTAAAATTCGCTTCCGTTGTTGAAAAAGTCATTTGCATGGCACCATGTTTTTCATTGTATAATAATTGACTTCCTTCAATTGGAGGATTGAGTGTATGAAGACTATTTCCTCCTGAACCATTTACGAAATATGGTAATCCATCAATTTCCAGTCGTTCATAATAGTGGTAATGCCCTCCAATTACTGCAGTGGCTCCCCAATCTTTAAAGTCCCATCTTAAAGTTCCCGTGCCTTCATCACTTGGCCCAGAGGTATAAGGAGCATGATGGAAGTAAACAATTTTCCAAGGGGCATTTGAATTAGTCATTGCCGCCTCTAGCCAGTCTGCTTGTTGTGAAAAAATACTATTTCCATCAGGCTGATGACAATCACTATCTAGTATAAAGAAATGAACATTTCCAATTACATGATCGTAGTATAGTTCATTCCCTGGCAAGTTGAAATAATTCAAATGAGGACTTGGATCACCTGGTAAATTACAATCAGATGTACCATAATCATGATTTCCAATGGCAGGAAAAAAACGATTATTTCCTCCTGGGAAATCAGGATGTCCTTCAATGTATTTACCATAAAATTGTCCAATGTTGGTTTCAATATCCATTTGCAAACCATCTTGATAATTATTATCTCCGACAGTCAAAATAGCATCGAGCGGATTATTAGCAACATCCCAACTCTTAACCAAGTCTGCAACAGCCGCTTCATTTATTTCAAAAGATGGTCCTAAAGCTGCTGCGCCATAGTCTCCGAGAAGTGCAACCTTTACTTGTTGCGAAAATGATAATTGGGAAAGGAATATAAACGATAGGAGTAAGGATAGTTTTAGTTTCATGATGAATAGTTTTAATTTATTAATTGTAAATGAAAGTAGTATTTTTTTTTGGAAAACTGTTTTAAACATGAACTTAAACAACTTCATAATAGATAGGGAAAAATAAATAACTGAGGAATATTTATTTTTTATATTGAGGACATTTACATTCTATAAATGGAAGAATAAAGTCATGAAAATATATTGTAAGTTTATTGTTATAAAAACATTACTCCTGATGACATATACGATGCTTGGTCAAGAAATGGAAATCATGTTGGGGGAAGATGATTTCGTTAAAGTTCAGATTTTAGATTATGAACGTTTTGAAAAAATTAAAAAAACAGAATCCCTTGTTCGAATCCCAAACCTAAAAAGATATGCGGTATCTCGAACATTTAAAAATGAAAAAGAAGAAATTTTCATTGAGTTTTTTAATAGGGCAGTAGTTCATGTAAAGAATGAGAGTGATTTGCAAAGACTTGAAAATGTGGAATTTGACTCAAGTCTAAATTGGAAATTAAGAGTTCCAATTATTTCAATTGCATATGTGAGTGAGAAAATTTTTAATGAATTAAAACAGGAAGCGAAGTTGATTGAAGAAGTTGGCGAGCTATCTCAAATTGCTGAATTTTATCAATTGCCAAATGGCTTTGTGATTTTGAAATGGGTTAGTCCTTATCACAATTTAAACAAGTACTCTATTATTGAAGATATAAAAAATGCAAATGCGTTTGATATTGAATTATTTTATAATGGTTTTTTTAAAGAAGGTGAATTGGATGAAAAACCAATGATGGTGAGTTTTAAAAAGAAGAAAATAGTTTTCGATGAAAATTTTGACAGAGAATTATGGGAAGGAGGGAAAGAGAATTTAGATAAACTAATCGACTTGTTATCTGAAAGTTTGAATATAGATAAAAGTGAATTGGATTTTTCAGAAAAGAGTTTTGACAAATTGGATGAATCTTTACATTGGAATTATAACAGTCCTTATGAATTAGTCAGTCCACTTTCTGCTTATGTTGGACTTGCTTTGACTAGAAATCACAAAGAAATAGAATGGGATATTGAAGGTTATCGTATTGGGCTTAAATCTAAAAAAGGAGAAATTACAGATTTAATTGGAGAAGTCAGTACTTATTTAATTGATACAGATTATATGTGGCCTCAGATAAAACCAGCTATGCAAAATATTTTAAGAGAGTTGACAAATCCTGTGAAAGATTAAAGCCCATGATTGCTAGACCTTTTTTCAAATTTTTTCGCGTCACATTTGCTTGAATTACCATTGCCTTATAAGTAGGATAACAAAAAGGAATTTTTTTATAAAAATTCCTTTTTTAGAAGGATAAAATTCAATTTGGATTTATTGCAAATAGAGTTTTTTTTTCCTAAAACATAGAAAACTATAAAAATTAAATTTTTTATTTCTCTTGATTTTAGTAACAAATTTTAATAAGCTATCCTTTCCCAGCTCAATGAATTAAGGGGTTGGAGTTGATTTTTTTTTATGAATAAATAAAATGACGAGTCACATTTGATACTTTTTTCCTACCAAGTCACAAAATGGCAAAAGTTGGCATATTTTTCCCTTACTTATAGTTATAAGCTTAAATGTTAGCTTCCCCTCTTTTACTTAATCTTCCCTCCGTTAATTTATTCTTTTGAATAAAATTTAAGAATAGGAATTTCATTGTCGATTGTTCTTCTACAATAGAATAGATGAATCTTCTTGCACTTTAAGTTTTGTATTCAACCAAATATTCACAATTAATTTCTAAACACCGTCGTAATAATTAACAGCCATGAGAAAATTTAAATTTAAAAATTTTGCTGATTTTCAATCTAACCTTCTTAGCTTTTTTAGAAAAGGAACTACCCTAATCAATTACCCATCTTGGATCGGAATCTTTTGCTTAGTTTCAGTTTTTATGATTAATCCGTTTGTTAGTTTTAGTCAAGATACTGATGGTGATGGTATTGCTGATATTAATGATTTGGATGATGATAATGATGGGATACCAGATGATGAAGAATGCTTGAAGTTTAATTCTGTTGTGATAAACGGTGGATTTGAAAATCCAGGAAATATATCAAAATATGTAATAATTGATGCTGGCTCAGTTCCAGGTTGGGAAACTACTGCACCAGATAATAAAATTGAATTATGGAAATCAGGATTCAATAGTGTTCCCTCTTCTGAAGGTGGATTTTTTGCAGAACTTAATTCAAATCAAGCTTCCTCTTTATACCAGTCTTTTGCTACTGCGCCAGGAAGCATCATCAAATGGTCATTAGATCATCGGGGGCGATCAGGAACAGATGTGGCGGAAGTTAAGATTGGGAATTCAGTTGGTACGGCTTCCACTCAACAAATTATGTCAGATGGTACTTCCGGTTGGGGAAGTTATTCAGGCATATATACTGTGCCAGCAGGACAAACTACTACTTACTTTGTTTTCGAAGCTATCTCAGCAGCAGGGGGAATAAGTGTAGGTAATTTTTTAGATGATATTCAAATTTCGACATTGACTTGTTACGAAGAATTAGATACAGATAATGATGGCATTCCTGATCTTCGAGATCTTGATTCTGATAATGATGGTATTCCAGATCTAGTTGAAGCTGGAGGAATAGATACTAATGGAGATGGAACAATTGATTATCCGATAGCAAATGATCCGACCAGTATGGTTGATTTAGATGGAGATGGATTAGCAGATGTTTATGATGATACGGACGATGGAGGTAGTACATCAGGATGGGTTGCTGGATCGCCTTTAGAGGAGAAAGATACTGATGGAGATGGAATTCCAGATGCGGTAGATTTGGATTCAGATAATGATGGCATTCCAGACATTATTGAAGCTGGAGGAAGTACTCCTAATAATGATGGAATGGTTGATGTACTTGCTGCTCCTTGGGATTCAGATGGAGATGGATTAGCAGATATTTATGATGGAAATAATTCAGGTACAGGCTTGATCATCACAACTGCGGATACTAATTCAGATGGAAAAGTAAATGCTACCGAAAGTGTGATTGCAGGAGGAACTAATAATATTGATGCAGATGGAGATGGTTATCCAAATCATTTAGATTTAGATTCTGATAATGATGGAATAACTGATGTTGTTGAAAATGGAGGAGGTGTAACTTCAACTGATGATACTGCTGGAAATTTAGATGGGATTGTTGGAAATAATCCAATCATAATTGATTCAAATTTTGATGGTTGGTATGATTCGAGTACCACAGCCATGACTGATTCAGATGGAGATGGCATTGCAGATTATTTGGATCTTGATTCTGATAATGATGGGATTGTAGATTACTTGGAAGGAGTTTGTTCAACTTGTCCAACCTTTACTACACCAGCAGGAAATGATACGAATGGGAATGGAATATTAGATATGTATGAAAATCTAACTTCAACAAATGGAACAGGTGGAACAAATATAGGAACTACTCCAAACGTAGATGATAATGCATCTAATACTACTCCTGATTATTTAGATACAGATACAGACAATGATGGTTCTTATGATTGGACAGAAGGGTTTGATGCTAACAATAATGGAAATGCTTCAGATGATTTGATGCTGATGGCTACTAATTATGAATCAACAACAAGTAATGGATATTATGTAAATGCAACTGATTCAGATTCTGATGGAATTCCAGATTGGTTGGATAATCAACCATCTATTTCAGGTCATGATGTATCAAGTCGACCACCATTCTTAAATCCAGCTTCAGCGTTTTGGTATGATGAAGATAATGATGGATTAGTTGATTTATTGGATGCTAGTCAAAATGGGACAGCAGCACCGACACCAGATAACAACGGAGGAAAGGATTTGGATTGGAGAGATATGACTTCTCTAGTGAGTTTGCCGGTGGAATTAACTTTTTTCAATGTGTATGAAAATGATTGTGCAGCATATTTAAAATGGTCAACAGCAAGCGAAAAAGATTTTGATTATTTTTTAATTGAGCGAAGTGAAGATGGTTATAACTTTGAAAGAGTAGAGATAGTTCTAAGTTCAGGAAATGAAAATGGAGATACGTATGATTTCATAGATGAGGATGCTTTGTTTTCTAATTACTATCGTTTGAAAATGGTTGATTTGGATGCATCAGTTGAATACTCATCAGTTGTTTATGTAGAGATTAATTGCGAAGAAATGGAAGAAAAGATGATTGCATTTCCAAATCCAATCACACCTGGAGAAAACTTAACGCTTGAGTTTACCTCAGAAAGTAATGACGAAATTGTAGTGATCGTTGACATGTTAGGAAGAGTAGTGAGACGGATGTCAATTGAAACTGAAAAAGGACTAAATATGTTGGAGATGGATATATCAGATCTTTCTGTGGGGAATTACTATGTGCAATTCTTAGGAAGAAAATCATCTAAGATGATTTCGATTCAGGAATAATTCTTTTTACTAAAAATTAAAAATCCCGGATTTTGAGATGCTCAAAATTCGGGATTTTTTATCACTAAGAACATTAAAAACAAATATGGTGAAGTCAAACAAGTAGGAATTATTTAGTTTAGATAAATTCAAACCTTGCAGCCTTCTACTCATAGGTTTGTCTTTTAAAATAAAAAGATCATGAAAAAATTAATCTTACTCATTTTAGTTTCCTTTATCGGAATTCAATTACAAGCCCAAGATGACAATACTAAACAAGTGGAAAGAGCTTGCTTAAATTATTTAGAAGGATTTTATGAAGGAGATACTTCAAAAATTATTAGTACACTTAAACCTACTTTATACAAATTTGGTTATTGGAAAAATAAAGACACCCAAGAGTATGAATCTCAAGGACAAATGACTTTTGAAAAAGCAGTTGCTTATTCTCGGGGAGTATGGGAAAAGAAAAAATTTGTCAAAGACAGCGCACCCAAGAAAGTAGAAATTCTAGATGTGATGAATCATATTGCTGCAGCAAAAGTTACTGCTTGGTGGGGCGTAGATTATATACTACTTACCAAGCATGGAGATAAATGGATGATAGATCAAGTGTTGTGGGAAGGACCTTTAGAAAAAGAAAAGCCGTAGCTGACATAGCTGTTTAGTTCGTGTACCAGTTTTGCTGGTACACGAATATTTAGAGGTAATGTTTTTTTTAAGGAAGTCTATTCTAAATTTTTAATTTTCTCCATAAAAATATTTCTATAAGTTCGTCCTATCGGAATTACTTGACCTTCTACTTTTAGAGACTCTCTTTCAATTTGTGAAATATGCAACAATGAGATGGCATAGCTTTTATGAACTCGACAAATGTAAGAAGGGAAAATTTTTTCTAAATCACTCAGCGTTTGCCGGCTTAAAATTCTCTTTTTAGGAATATGGTAAATAACATAATTCTCATCCTTTTCGATATACCGAACTTCTCGCCATGATATCTTATGAGTAATTGCTCCACTTTTTACATAGATAATATCTTGAAAATTGGACGCATCTCCAGTTGCAGGTAACTCATCTATTTTCTTTTGTTTTAAAAGTTTTTCACAAGATTTAAGGAACCTCGAAAATGGAATTGGTTTTAATAAATAATCAATTGCTTCCAATTCAAAACCATCAATAGCATATTCCGGATAGGCAGTTGTAAAAATTACAGCAGGAGGATTTCGGATACTTTTATATAATTCGAGCCCAGATAAAATCGGCATATTAATATCTAAAAACAAAACATCTACTTCATGTTTTTGCAAATAGTTAAATGCTGTTACAGGATTACGTGCTTCTCCGACCAATTCTAAAAAGTCAATTTGAGCGATATAATTTTTCAATAACTCTATGGCTTTGAATTCATCTTCTACGATGTAAGCTTTTAACATAATGGTTGTTTTAGTGTAACTATTCAGCATCGAATTGCATTAATTATTTTTGAACGCAGAGGTGGGGAGTCGCAGAGTTTTTTAAATTTTTCTTCGAAAAATTCTCAGCGTCTCTCTACCTCTACGTTGGAAAATAAATAAAATTCAGCTTTGCTGAGTTGTTATATTTTAGATGTCTATTTTTCCTAATTCTAAATTTAAATCACAGAAAAAAGTATGATCGATTTTTGCTGTTCTAAATTGATGTTGGTCAGGGTAGAGGAGTTGCAAACGTTTGGTTACATTTTCTAAACCGATTCCTTTTTCGTTAATCTCACGACTACTTTTATCAAACAGCGTATTGGTCGTTTTAAAAATAAGTTGATTTTCTTTAATCAATAATTGAATGCTGACGATGCATTTTTGATCAGGTTTAATTCCATGTTTGAATGCATTTTCGATGAGTGGAAGCAAAATGACTGGCGCAATTGTATTGTTATAAATATCACCTTCTACATTAAATGAGATCGTTGTATCATCTGTATCTGCAATTCTAAGATGTTGAATTTCAATATAATTTTTTAAAAGTTCGACCTCTTTTTCCAAAGGAACAAATGCTGAACTACTTTCATAAGTTAGATAATGCATGATACCTGAAAGATTTTCAAGACCTTCTGCAATTTCAGATTGGCCTTTTTGTACAGCCATGCTGTAAATATTATTGAGTGCATTAAATAAGAAATGTGGATTGACCTGCGACTTTAGAAAGGCTAATTTGGTAGTTAAATTTTCTTCTTTTAATTGATTTTCTTTTTGTTCCTTTTCTCTATATAATTTAAAAAATCTAATTACGGAAGCTAGTCCTATGATGGAAAGTAGGGAAAATGAATTCCGAAATGGATGCCCTGTTTTTAATCCTTTCCATTGATGTCCTGAAATTGGTTGTAATACATCAAGCATAAAATCAGAACGGATTAACATTTTTTCTAAAGCTGTTGTGACGATTAAATTGGCTAGTAGGAATAATCCGAATTTTACATACTGTTTATCGTTAATTACATATTTAGGTAAAAGATAATATAGAACATAGTAGGTAGCGATCATTATAATTGGTAACCGAACTAAGTTTTGTAAATAAAATTTTTCAATTGGTGTGTTCCAATAATAATCTCCCTCTGACCTCCAATATAGGATGACGCTCCAAAATAATATATGAAGACCTATTTGTTTAAATGTTTTATTCATATGTTTTTTAATAACTGAAGTTACGGAGGAAGTTTATCTCGTTTCTTCTACTTTTTTTCCTTGATGAAAAAAAAAAGTAGCAAAAAAAAATCAAGACTTTAGATAAAATTGAAACATTTCTAAATTTCCTTTTTTTTGCTTTCCAGCAGCTAAACTTGCTACTTAAGAAAGACTAAAGTTCGTACCTCACTAAGTCTTTCTAAAGTTGCTTCAAACAAAGCTGTTGCCTCCAAATCCTCCCTCAAAAAGCAAGTTAAGAACTGTGTCAATTTTCTCTAAGGTCTAGCCGAAACTCGGAAGTTTTTCCTTTCAATTACATTAAACTATTGATTCCCATAAATTGAACAAACGAAAGGAAAGCTTTTCCATTTACTTGTCGGCCTTATTCTTTTTAGGAAAATTGGATTTAAAAAGGCGTTAAGAACAGTTTACTGTCTGAGTCCGAATTAGAAAATCTTCTCGACGCAGGAGAGATTAGATTTTCTTAATCGGATGAGTTTAAACTGTTTAGTCTTTTTGAATTTAATTTTCCGTTAAAAAAAGAATACAGCCTTGATTTTTTTTTGCTACTTTTTTTTCATCAAGCTCACGTTTCGCGTAAAATTAGATGAGTCTTTAAACTTTCTAAAACACGATCATAAGCATCTCTTATTTTAAGCAACTCCAAGACTTCTCTTTGTTTTTCATTTAACGTTGTCATTTGAGGAATTT
>JBGCCY010000027.1:0-17840 GCA_045104975.1 Saprospiraceae bacterium | reverse complement strand
AAATTTCCCACTTTCAAATTCACTTATCGAAAAGGATGGAAGGGAATTTTAGGGAGTGATGTTGATTTTGACTTTGCTTCTTTTTCTATTTCGCAAGATTTGATTTTAGGGTTTTTTGGAAATTCTAAATACAATATCAAGATGGGTAAATATCTAAATACCAAGAATTTAAGAATTGTTGATTTAAAAAGATTTCGACAGTCTGATCCTATTTTATATTCCGATCCTTTGCACTCCTTTCAATCCTTGGATACAGCTTTTGCTACAACCAATTTATTTATCGAAGCACATCATATTCATCATTTTAATGGTGCATTAATTAATAATATTCCTTTGATCAAAAAGACAAAAGTTCGAGTCGTCGCAGGTGCAGGTGCGCTTTATATTTTGGAAAATAATTTTCATCACGAAGAACTATTTGCAGGTTTGGAAAGAGTATTTCGACTCGGTGCAAGGAGACGTTTACGAATTGGTTTGTATGGAGTTTTAGCGAAATCAAGTTATTCAAAAGCGGATACTGCTTTTAAAATTTCCTTTGATGTAATTGATACTTGGAAAAGGAATTGGAGTTTTTAGAAAACCAATTTATTTTTTGGAAAAAACGCTACTTAGACAAATCCTGTGACAGCCCCGAAGAGGGCGAAACAACTAAAGAATGAGTAAAGTTAAATTGCTTTGTTGTTTTTATTTTTGAAATCAAACTTGTATTTTGATTGCTGAAATCATTTTTCCCAAAAGTAAATTCCTCTGATGCCAAATCAAAAAATTATATTCTTACTTTTTTTCTCGTTCCTTCCTTCTCTTTTTCAAGCACAAAATTCTGCTATTTTAGATAGTTTAAAAAAAGTACTTCCCACACTCGAAGGCGAATCAAAAACGGAAGTCTTATTAAAAATTTGTAATGAAATAAAATTTCAGGATGCGGATGCTGCTCGAAATTATTGTCAAGAAGCATTGGAACTTTCACAAGACTTGAAATTGGAAAAATGGGAAGGTGTTGCCTTACAAAGAATTGGTGTGACCTACGAAGGTCAAGGTGATTATGATAAAGCTTTGGGCTATGGAAAAAAGGCTTTGACGATTTTTCAAAAACTAAACGACTCACTCGAAATTGCCAACTCACACAACAACATCGGAATCGTATTTGACCAAAAAGGACAAAATGAAAAAGCATTGTTACAACTTTTTGAAGCATTGAAATATTACGAAGCACTAGGCGACAAAGGTGGCATTGCCCAGTCTGCCAACAACATCGGAATCGTTTATAAAAAAGAAAAAAACTATCCAAAAGTTATAGAATATTACAAACGTTCCTTAGCAATTTATGAGGAAATAAAACATGGATTTGGGATAGCTGCAACAGAAGTAAATATCGGTTCTGTTTATTTGGATATGAAAGATTATCAAGCAACTATTGAGTATTCCGAAAGATCATTGAAAGGTTTAGAGACTTTGGGTATTCGACAATATATGCCTTACGCTTTAGAAAATTTAGGCTTGGCGCATAAGAATTTAGGCAACTTAGAGTTAGCACAAGATTACCATGAACGTGCTTTAGTTTTGTACCAAGAATATGATAATAAAAAAGAAATTGCTTTCACTCTAAACAGTCTTGCGGACATTTTTTTTAAAACAAAAAAAATACAAAAAGCGGAATCATTAGCAAAACAAAGTTTGCAACGTGCAACAGAAATTGAAGCGCAAGAGGAAGTTCGAAATGCTCATCAAACACTTTCTAACATTTACGAAACAAAAGGTGATTTCCCCAATGCTTACAAACATCACAAGACATTTACGGAGATCAAAGACACGCTTTTTGAAATAGAAAAAACAGAAAGAATTGCGGAACTCAACACTCGCTACGAAACAGAAAAAAAGGAAAAAGAAAACATCCAACTTAAAAGCGAAAATGAAATCAAAACATTGACCATTAGCCAAAAACAAAACCAATTAATCGGATTAGGTTTGGGTGCATTTGCTTTATTTTTAATTGGCGGATTATTATTTAATCGAAGAAGATTAAAACAACAAACAGAATTGGCAGAACAAGAATTAGCCTTCCAACAACAAGCCACTCAAATTACAATTGAGACTCAAGAGAAGGAACGAAAACGAATCTCTAAAGATCTTCACGATGGCATCGGCCAACAACTCAGCGGTCTCAAAATGGCTTGGTCGCAACTCACTTCAAAAATTAAAACCTCTTCTGAAACTGATGCTGCTACTTTGCAAAAACTAACGAATGTCCTAGACGAAGCTGCCGATGATGTGCGTAATATTTCACATCAAATGATGCCTCGTGCATTGCAAGAATTTGGATTGATCAGCGCAATAGATGATATGTTGGAAAAAACTTTTTCTACTTCAAATGTGAAATATGAATTTGAACATTTTGGAATCAAAAATCGATTTCCCGAAAATATTGAAATTGGTTTATATCGAATTGCACAAGAGTTGATCAATAATATTTTAAAGCATTCGAAAGCAACGGAAGTCGGTGTTCAACTTTTTCAAAATAAAAAAAATCTAGTGTTGGTAGTGGAAGATAATGGTCGTGGTTTTGAGGTAGGAAAAAATAAATCTGGACATGGAATGACTAATATTAATTATCGTAGCAAAGCGATTGGTGGTATTTTAAATATAGAAAGTACCGTTGGGTCTGGAACAGTTTCAACCGTCAGAGTAAATCGATTTTCCAATACCGACTAGCTTCAAAAATGGGAGACAGATACGGTGTTATTTTTAAACAAAGTCCCCACTTTTGAATACTAATCGGATTTGGAAAGTCCATTTACTTCCACAATAAATTATACTTTTTCTTTTCCTCCTCTATCTTCATCAACTCTATGGATTTTCCAAAAGCAGTTATTAAATCTTTCTTCTGCATTACTTTTCCCAAAAGTTCAGTTGTAGAATTACTACTTGCTTTTGCTGCATCAAACTCCATCCCCTTGCCTGAAAAAACACCTTTCATAAATACTGTCGGCCCTGCCTGGTAGCCATGCGGTAAACCGGTAATTTGAATCGCCATTCGAGGAACTAAGGCACCAGTTTCGAAATCCATTTCGCAATCAATCGTCACGCCAATCATTCCATCCACACCCAATTCTCGCATCATTCTGACCTCTGCCAAATCGGAAGGAAAAGTTACTTTTATAGATTTAGCAAATTCACCAAATGAAGTTGGAATTAATAGTTGACTACCTTTATAACCTTTGACCATGACCTCTTCCGTTACCTTATCTTGAATTGGAATTAGATTGTTATAATTTTTAGTTTGCATAGTTTGTTCAATTGGGACAAGTGTAATATGCCATTTTTCCAAAAGCTCCTTTTCAAAATCTTGGTAAAATTCATTGACTAATTTCTCCCATTCTGCCTCTGGTATTTTTGGGAAAGCACTCGACTTTTTCACCTCGACATTATGTGTTTCTGTCACAACTGCAGTTCCCTGTGTCGTTTGCTCAAGACTAGTAGTTTTATAAGTATAATCATATTCTCTTTTTTGCGTCAGCTTCGTTGCTCGAACGACAAATGAAGCTACTGCTATTTTTTTCCCTGCTTGCAAAGGTTGCCCAAGGAATGCATTCGGTTTCCCTAAACGACCTTGAACTCCTTGATATTCCACATGAGCATCAATCGCAGCAGCGGTCTCCACCGTTTGTCCTAAAAAGTTTTTCTCAAAATCATGTTCCAAAGTTACAGGCGTCCAATCCATCGCAGAAGAAACTGTTCGAACTGCGCCAACACCAGCAACCTCCAAAACTTCTTCAACATTTCTGCTCACCACTAAATAATTATCTTTTAAATATTTAAAACCTCCTGCGTGAGGATTTACAAAAGCTTCTTTGGGAATGACTAATTTATTATTATTCCCGACGATAGCAATATCATATAACCAAGTTGTGCCAGGCATTTTTCCAATAAAAGAAACGGCAACTGTGGTTCCTGTCGCACCTACACCATGCTCTAACTCAAGCGTCAAATCTTCCCGTGCGTTTATTGTTATGCCTTCACCCTTTGAAGCGCCATTGATAGAAATTATTTTGATGGAAGCAACAGGTTGAACATTAATGTCTCCTGTTTGAGTTGATGAAGTATTGACTGCGACTGTCTGCTTCTTATTTTTAGGTACTGCTTTTCCATACACCCCGACTCCTTGATGTTTGGCATTTTCGCCATTCAATAATAGATCTCCATCAATCTTAAAAAATCCTGCCCCTTCCCTATTGGTAAAATTGACCGACACAATATCATCACCTGCGTCCCATTTCATTTTGGTTGCATTTCCAATCATATCAGCGGGATACATATTTTGTTTATACATGATTGTCATGGCAGTCGGTGCGAGGTCAGCAGTAGATTTTGTGAATGCATTTCCGATACCACGTTGAGCACCTGACTTTACCTTGTTTCCTAATTTTTTGAGTTTCCCACCCAATTTCTTTTTTTTCTTTTTGGGTTTTTCATCTGATTGCTCAGTTGTTTCCTTTATCTTTTTTTTGCCAAATTGAGCTTGAGTGGGAAGTGCCAATCCTAAGATGGCCAGTAAAATTAAAATGCGCGTGGTTTTCATTTGATGGTAAATTTTGAGTGAAGTAAAAAATTGATTTTGAAAAAATTATTTGGTTTTTTGAGGTTGGGGTTTTAAAATTGAGGATTGTTTTATCCCAAAATTTTCTTTCCCCACTTGTCCATCTCGCATCCACATTCAGGGCAAGTATTTCCACCCCACATGGCTTCTCGCATGTTTTTAGGTTTTCGTGCTCGAGGTTGCGGAGTGCTACATTCAGGACAATCAACAACCTTTAAATTGACAGAGAACATTTCTTTTATTTTTTTAAAGAAGCTCATGGGATTATATCTTTAGAATTAAAAAAGTGTGCATTTGATTTTCTAGTATTTAATTTTAACAAATATCAAACCTTCTACAAGGAAACCACATAAGTGAAATCTCGTATTTACATACGTGTTTTATACCAGTTTATTTTTTTTGATTAAAAACTCATTTTTGTATTTTGGTCATTTGAAAATAATCTTTGCAGTATTACCAAATACGTGTTTCCACGTATGCAATAGCTAAAACATAACTGGTAATTTGTCTATCAAATGAATTCTTAAAATCTTATGAAAAAAACTAAAATACTACTCGTCGATGATCACCAGATTGTGATAGATGGCTTACGTTCTATTTTGGAAACGGAAGAACAATTTGAAATTTGTGGCGAAGCAAATAATGGCAAGGACGCTTTGCAAATTGCACGAATACTTTCCCCAGATGTCATCGTGATGGATATCGACATGCCTATAATGAATGGTATGGTTGCCGCTCAAGAATTTAAACAGAAGTATAAAGCTATTAAAATCATCATCCTTTCGCTCCATTATGAAAAATCAATTATCCAGCATTTAGTCAAACTTGGAGTGGAAGGATATTTATTAAAAAATTCTAGCAAGGACGAAGTTATCAATGCGGTACTAGCAGTAAAAAATGATAAAAAATATTTCTCCACCGATGTGACGATGGTTTTAGCCCAACCGAACGAAATCATCATTCCAGATAAATCTCAAAATGAAAATGTATTGTTAAGTCTTTTGACTGATCGAGAAATTGAAGTACTCAAACAGATTGCGGAAGGTTTTTCTAATAAAGAAATTGCGGAACAATTATTTTTAAGTCCTCGTACGATAGATACTCATCGACAAAATATCATGAAAAAATTGAACGTGAATAAAGTAGTTGGTTTGATTAAATTTGCGATCAAAAATGGATTAGCCTAAGTTCTTGTTTTAAGAAAAAAATATAATCTCATGGGCTTCGAATGGCTTGCACATAAACCTTACAAACGACATTACATTTGTCTTGACTGCCGAAAAGGATTCAAACGCTCTTCTGAAAAAGACATCGTCTCTGCTGAAAGCAAAGAGAACTATGAACCGACTTGCCCTCAATGTCAAAAGAAAATGACTCAAGTACCCTACACTTTTGAAGTACCTAAACAAAAAGATAAAAAAGCATGGAAAAAATTGGAGGAACGATATAAATAGATATTCCTAAATGAAGTATATTCCATCCAATCTAAAATTTTCTTTAATTTTCAAATCATCTTTTTATGAAAAATCTGATCATATCTTTTTTACTTCTTTTCTTTCTCCAAAATTTTTCATTTGGAAACATTGCTCAACCTGGTATGTGGCAAGCTGGAGGAATGGGAAATTTCTCATTATTATATGCTCAAGATAGTTCAGCTTTCCAAAAAATACAGATGGTCAATGAGCGTGTAAGTATATTGTTATACCCAGGTTTTGCAGTAGTCAAAGGAGAATACTGGATGCATAATGACACCGATTCTACCTTGACAATTAAGACTGGATATCCTATCAATAGTTCATCAGAAAGCCGAGGTCGTACTTTGATGCAAGTACAATTTGAAGAACTATATGGGTTAAAAGTATTGGTCAATAATATTGAAACACCTTTATTAACAGAGCAGAAAGATGAGAATTGGTATATTTGGAATAATACATTTCCCCAAAAAACAACCACCAAAATTGTAGTTTATTTTTTGATGGATACCAATCAGGCACAAGTTCTACAAGGATATACGAAAGATTATAGTAATGGATTTGTTTACTTATTAGAAACTGGGGCGATCTGGAAACAGCCCATCATCAAAGGAGAAATTCGCATTCAAACTAAAGATGATTTAAAAATAAAAAATATCCGTGGAACCTTCCCGCAAGGTTTTTTCAATACCAATTCTTCGGAACAAATCTTACAAGGACAGTTTACTAATCTTAGTCCAACGGCTCAAAACAATATAGTTATCAGCTATGGAAAAAAATTAGAGAATTTTGATTTTAAAAAAACTTTGGAAAGTCAAGCAAAATATTTTTTGGCTGTGGATGAATTGAGCCAACTGAATTTGGGAGGTTTAAAATTTACTTTTCATCATTTTGACGACCCTTTTGAAATACCTGTATTTGATGGAATTCGTCCTACAGGTTTGTTCTCTTGGATTACCTTAATTTTCTATTTCGTAGTTGCTCTAATCTCTGCCTTAGTTTTGCGATTTATTTATAAGCGTTTTTTGAAAAAATAAAGATTCTAATTTCAAAGTATATTATTTCATCTTTTTATCGACACCATTAAATGTAATTATTATTTCATCGAACCACCCATCATAAAAAATTCGAACTGATTTTTGCAAAGGAATAAAATCTTCACTTTTAGCATCAGAAATATGCATCCATTGGATAAGTCTGCTCTTCGAAATTTTAAAATCTTCGATGAGTTCTATCACATTATCATCACGTCGATTTTCTCGTTCGATAACTTCAGCATCTTTAAATTTGACATAATCTTTCCCTAAAATTTGGTCAATTATTTTTTCCAACTGATTTACTCCGTAATTTTTATTTCCTCCATTTTCATTTTTTAAAAGATCTTCAAACATTTTGACATTAAAAATCAAATTATCAGTTTGGAAAAAATCGTCGAATTCATATTCCCAATTTTCGATTCTAAAAAAAGTGTCAACCATCTCCAATTTATAATTGGAATTGGAAATCATTTTCTCTTTTTGTTTTTTGGTCAATCGAAAATCTTCGGTGTTTATTATTTTTGTAAAAACAGAATCGAGTCTATTCCAAGCAATTGAATCTTGTGCAATTACATTGTTACAAATAAAAAATAGAATGACTAAAATGAATTTTAATTTAAAATACATAAATGATTTCCACTAAATTATTTTTTAAAATCGAACCTTCTTTTCCTCAATAACTTCTCCCCCACTTATCAATCGAATATAATATTCACCTTGTGGCATATTGAAAACTTTGAAAGTAAAACTGAATTTATGTAAGCCCTTTATTTTTTTCTTATTTTGAAAAAAGGCATGTTTTAATTCACCATCCAAAGTGTAGAGTCCGAAAGTCATTATCTTATCTTCCTCTGTTTTAAATTTCCATCTACCTTTGATAATCGAAGGTGCTTCTCGGTAGGCAGGTTCGCCAGGCCGGCTGGTTGTTTTGTGAACCACTACATATTCAGGTCGAGGTTTTCCTAACAGGTCAGCAACATAGTTGGCGAGTTTCCCATGGTCGATATTTTCTACTCGCTTGCTATTGCTGATTGCCCAAACAGCATATTGAGCAGCATCGTTTTTGTATAATTTTTCTTTCGCTAAATATTGAGCGACTTGCAATAATTGCCCTGATGCTAACATGCTCATATTGAATCCACTACCTGAAGTTGGTGAACCATTGGGTGCTTGAATACATGCTGCATACATTTTTGCTACTCGTCTTTTATTTCCTTCGATAGCCAACATTCTCTCTTCTGTAATCATCAAGTCTTGTTGAGTTGGATCATTGGAATTAAAAATCAAACCTGCTGGAATTTCAATCTCCACTTTTTTCTTACGAAGGTTTTTGATTTTTAACTTTAGACATTTCCCGGTGTGTCCTCCTTCGCCTTCTGCGGATATTTCAACGTAGCCTTTTTCGATAGCTTCGGTCAAAAGGATTTTTTTTGCTTGAAGAAAAGAAGTGGTAAAGAACAATAGAGTAAATAGAATGATTGATTTTTTCATGGAAGTTATTTTTAGGGAAATTTGTGAATAGTTAAAAAAAACGGCAGAGAACATCTTTTATTTTCTTAGAAAAACGAAATGGTATAAAACACGTAGCAAATGCTATTTTGATACAAATCATAAAAACTTAGCCATGCTCTTTATTCTATCGTTTGTTTTGGCAAAAAAATAAGACTGTATTCGAGAAAACAAATGCAGCCTTAAATTATAGTTCCTAACTGTTCGTTTACCCGTTCTATTCTATTTTAAAAAGTCAATATTGACTTTCACTCGGTTTTCAATTTTATACCAAGGATCAATATAATTAGCTTCATTTTTTCCTACTGGTTGCAAATATTTTTTTCCATTTTCTACTATCACTTTGAAGGTATATTTATGAATCCAAAAATGATTCTTCCCCCACACATATGCTGACACCTCATCTCCTGTTTGCTCAAAAATTTTGAAGCCAGCAAAACCTCGATGTCCATTTACCCAAAACTTTTTTCCAGTCAATCCATTTTTTTCTAGAAAGGAAGGAACTATCATGGCTTTTATATTTGGGCTAAAAGCAGCTTCGTTTCTCATCACCACTAAAGTATTATACACATATTGACTCTCAGGAGATTCGAGTACATTTATCATTGTAATACCATCAACTACAGTTGCAGAAGATTTCTGTGATTTCTTTTTTTCTGGTTGATGATTATAGGCCGCAGGCGCTTTTTTACCTTCATCAAAAAAACCATAAATTTCTTTTCGATTATTATAAAATGTGATTTCTACAATTCCATCTTCAAAATCAACATACTCCAAGCTGATAAATCTTTTTTCTAAAAATTTACTTCCAGCCTCCGAAGGATTTTTCCAAAGCGCAATTGTGTTGTCGCTACAGATTAGACATTCTTTTCGAACTTGGCTATTATCAAACTTTTGAAGTGAGCCGCCGATTATTTTATCAAGAATAGATTCTATTTTTTGCAACTCATTTTTAGCTAGGCTAGCATTTACAACTCCATTCTTTTTTGAAAAATTTTTGATTATTATCTCAATGTATTCCAGCTTCGTATTGGTATAACCATATAGAAATTCTGCATTATCAAAAAAATCTAAATGGTCTTCAAAAACATAAGCCTTCTTCCAGGAATCCTTTTTCTTGGATTTGAACTGAGCAAATTCTGAATCTTTGAGTTGAGCAAATTGCTTTAATTTGTTTTCTACTTGAGTCCAAGATGGCAAAGATTTATTGTTGCTTTCACCGTGTTGAGCAAAAGAAATTGGAAGAGAAAAAATGAAGCAAACTAAGCCGATGATTATTTTTTTCATATTGGTATTTTTGGTTAAAAAAAAAAGAGAACTTAAATTTCTACTCCTATTTTTTACAGAAAAAATAGTTCCATCATTTTCTGTTTGATTTACTCTATTAAATAAGTCTTCAATATTTTCAATTCTCTAACTATGAAAGAGGATTCATCAATGACTTGAAAATAATTGACTAACCCAACATTGGAAATGGTCTCCTGATATTTTGGTTTAGAAGGATTACTAATGTCTAAAAATTTAAATTCACCAGGACCATTCATTAGCAATGTATTATTGTCGATCGCTACCATTGTACTCGCCACGTCCGTTTCTATTTCTCCTTTGAAATCAAGGGAAGGAAATTCATACACAAACAAATCTCGATCTTCTAAAACACATAATTTATTGTTGGTCAAAGTAGCCGCAAGTGTCGTAAAATGTTCTCTGATAGAAACCATCGCTAAACTATCGGGTGCAGCAGGATTGGAAACATCAGCAATCCAAATTCCTACTCTCCGAACGAGTATTAATTTATTTTCGGAAAAAAACATTTGCTCTACATCAGGGCTAAATGATAATTCATAACTCATGAGCAGCTCAGGTTCCACCGTTAAAATTTGCCCTGACTCAAGTTGGCTTTCATCCAAAGGATGATAAAAAACTCCTGTATCCCCAACGAAATAAAGATTGCCTTGATAGAATTCAACATGCTCAAAACTACGGTCGCCCAGATCTAATTCGCCTAACAAAACGGGTGCTGCCAAATTACTGACATCATATATTTTCAGATGACCATCCACTGTCGTTGAACTTGGACTCACCAAAAGAAACATTCTATCATTTTTGATTTGACCAATAAATACATTTTTGATGTCTTGAAAATAATGAATCATTGGATTCTCGATATTGGTAAGATCATAGATTCTAACTCTTAATTGATCATCGGTATCTATACTTATCATTAAATTTTCATGCCCATAAAAAACTTCTTTTTGAGTTATTCGCTCTGAATATTTTTCAGCTACCTTAAAATTTTCACCATCCTTGCGACAGCTAAAAAATAAAAATGATACCGCTAAGAAGACTAAACTGAATAGAATTATTTTTTTCATAATAAAAATGTAAGTTGGTTTTTACCCAAGGCAATTTTACAATCCGAGTCCTGCAAGTAATCCTATTTTTAATCCAATAAATGAATTGTCGATATTTAAACTTTCGTTATCATCATTCATAAAAGTTGTCGGATTGAATGCTTCGTTGACTTTGAGTAAGTTGTATTCATCTAAGCCAACCATGTATTGACCTTCCAC
Organism: Saprospiraceae bacterium; assembly: GCA_045104975.1. Classification (GTDB taxonomy): domain Bacteria; phylum Bacteroidota; class Bacteroidia; order Chitinophagales; family Saprospiraceae; genus CAJQQY01. Next base: position 6,655 of record JBGCCY010000027.1, on the reverse strand, counting down.
AAAAAATCGAAATTTAAATCCATCACTCTCACTAAAATTTCCTAAAAATATTTTTGCAAAACCGCCTACGTGTTTTGGTTTAGCATCTTGTGGTGAGAAGAGGTTGCCGATATTTTTTCCATCTCTTTCATCTTCATTTTTATACGTCGCTGATAAAAATTTATATTTCCCTGAATTAATCGCTCCGCCGAGTGCAATTTTCAGCCAGTTATTTGGATGTAAAATTAATCCAACTTGTCCTCCAAAAGTTCTATGCTCCATTCTAAAAAAAGTAGTGTTAGGTGTGCCTAATGAATTAGGTCGAATCCCAAAAGTTTCATTTTGTCGCCAAGCTAAATCGAATCCCAAATATAAATTTCCTAGATAAAAATCTGCTTCTGCAAATGCGCCCCACATATTAGAAATTTCTCCAATTGATTGTTCTACATCTGGTAATTTATTAAACTGATCTATGACTGTATTTACATCATCAAAATTATGATTGGAAGTAATAAATCCTGCGCCTGCCATTGCTCCCCATCGACTAAATCTTTTATTCTTTCTGTCCTGTTTTTTCTGTTTCTTTTTTGTTTCTTCTGCCAGCAAGTCTCTCTCCTCTTTTTCTTTTTGCGGATTGGGATTCCCGCCTTCTTTGTCCATCACATAAACGATTTCATTGTTGGAAGTTTTTTGTACCAATGTAAATACAACTCCCTTTCCATAGAAATCCAAACGACTTTTTCCTACGGTGGCAATACCAAGATTGCTATAATTTGAAGATTCTAACACCTCAAATTCGTAGGCAATGCCTTGTGTCTTTGCATTCGGTTTTGCACTTGCAGCTTTGACTTTTGCAGTCAATAACGTTCTCCAACTTCCACCTACTTTAGCTTCGATGGAAAAAGTGTCATCATTTGCAAAGGTGATTTTGTAATCTTTGCTAGCATCCATTTTTGAGTTAGCAACATCAAATTTGTGTCCTTGATAATTTCCTTTTAGAATGTCTACAGGGAATCCATTCATCGGATCTTGAGAAAACGCAAGGCTGCATAACAATATATTTACGAGAATTAAAAATTGCTTTTTCATATCTATTTTTTAAGTCGATTGTTCAAATTTGGTTTACTTAAATTGCCGATAATAACTATTCCAATCTTTTACATCTTCTGCTTTTATATTGACTATTTGAATAACACCTCCATCGTTAATATCTCCTGTAACTTCAAAGGACAGTTGGTATTTTGATAGTGAGTAATCGCGGATAGAACTATATTTAGAAAGTGTCCAGATATCCTTCATGTTTTTCATTTTGCTTAGAGGCTTTGCCATAGGGATTCCAAGAGGCATCCTTTTTTTGAAATATCCACTTTTATCAAAGGATAAATATTTGAAGTTCATTTGAGTTAAAATTCCATTTTCAAATTTTATAGAAAATCTATATTTATTACACGTAAATTTTTTCTGTACTTTTGAAACACCATTGAAAGACTCTTCAAAATCGAAATACGAATTATTCAAAAGTCCTTGCACCGCAGGGTCATCTATTTTTCGTCCCATCAAAAGCAATAAATTATCGCCTTCATATTTTCCTGTAAAAGAAGGATAAACAATTGGTTTAGCAACAACAGCAGTTGATGGTTGCGGAGTTGTTTTTTTATTGGTTGATGTGGAAGGTTGGGTTTTCCTAGTCGATTTTTTTGGAGCAGCAGAACGAGCAGGAGGTGTACTAGAACCTGTATTCGTATATTCATAACAAGTTTTAATACTTAAAAGTCTGTTCTGGGATTTTACAAAAAAATCTTCGCCATCAACCATATAATCTGCAATTTTTAAGGCTTCCTTTCTTACGTCTTTATTGTTGTCTGCAGCCATCAAATCTTTAAAATAATATCTAGCACTTGCAAATCTATCTTTTGCAACTTCTAATTCGTGCTTTACTGTTTTTATTGTTTCGACAGTTTCAAAACAACCATCCTTTTCCGCTTCTTTGATTGTTTTTCCTGTATGTTTTATTGCCGTTGATAAGGAAGCAGTAATCTCATCTAATTTATCTTTCATTCCTGCCAAACAATACTTATAATCACCAAGCGTATTCTCTTCTCTATCTAGATTAACACACCTAGTTATCGTTTCGACTAAGTCTGCACATTTATACTGAATTTGACCAACTTTTCTTCCCTGTTTCACAAGCTGTAGAACCCTTTTGTTTTCCACTCTCAGATGACTATTAGTATGAGTACTATTTATTTTTTTTCCATCTTTAAAATCCATATCGAATTTAGCACCGTTGGTATGTTTTACTTTCCAGAGACCTTCTTGTTTTCCATTAACAAACTCGCCTGATGCAATACTTCCATTAGACAGCGTTACCTCAAAATGTCCATGTTGTATTCCATTTTGAAAAATACCATTACTGCTTTCACCATCTTGTATTGCTGAACCTTTACCATGAAATATCCCATCCTTCATTTCCCCTGCATAAACGACGAACATTTTATTCTCACTCAGAATCTCAATTCCTTTTCCATTTAATTTATTGTCGTGATTTAAAGTGTAATTTCCTTTTGGTTTAAATCGGTCATGAATTACATCATGAAAAGAGGCACCAACTTCTATTAAAAAATCTTTTTCGGTACCAACTGCTTTCGGACTTAACCTTCTCCCATATTTAACACCCTGATATAATAGGTTTCTCCCACTATGAATGTCAAGGAGTTTCATTTTCTTTTCGCCTAAATAATTGTAGTAATACTCTAGATCAATACCATATTTATTAGTCAGGCGATATTTATTTTCTTTCCTTTCTATCTTGAAAACATTGGTCACATTTTTATAATTTAAGTAGCCAATTCCTTGAGAGGGATACCACTCTATTTTATAATCACCGAAAGTATTGTCCTGTGTTTTTCCTGTATAAAAAACCGAATTATGCAGCTCTGAAAAATCAATATTTTTGCTAGGCGTTTTTGGGTTTCCACCTTTCTTCTTTACTGCAAAAACGCTCAGTTCAGTTGATTCTTTTAGCATTGCGATAGACATCGAAAAATTAGTATTTGGGATTAGTGGTTTGGTATGAATTGAAATCCTAATGACCTTAAATTCACTTTTCTCAGATGCGGCTTTAAATTCAAAACTATAATCTCCCGTCTCCAATAATCCTGCAACTTTGGGAGATAGTTTCTCATTGATATGTTCAACTAAAAGTCCATCGAAATCTTCGGTGATTTTTAAATTAAAATCCGAAGTCAACTCTGCGATTATATTGTTGGCGTTGTCTGTCCCTTGTTCAGATAAAACAAAACCTTGATATGTTCCAACAAGCTCATCAAAGGCAGTTTTGCTACTTCCAAGAATATTGTTATTAGAAAAACTTGATGTTAAGTTTCCCAGTAAGAAGAGGATTAGAATAATTTGTTTTTTCATCATTATAAATTATGGTTAGAAAAATAGTTATTCACTTACTCTCTTTGTCCTTTATAAAACTTCCCCTCATAGATTAATTTCCCCGTAACATCATATGCTTTTCCTTTGCCATGTTTTTCACCACCTTCCCAGTCCCCTACATATTTTGAGCCATCAGGTAACATCATTATTCCTTGTCCATGTCTTTCCCCATCTTCAAAATCGCCATTATAGGACGAGCCATTTTTCAAGTTAATGATACCTTTTCCGTGATAATCTCCAGTTAAAAGTTCGCCAACATAAGTTCCTTTGTTAGCACGTTCTATGACACCAAATCCATGTCTTTCTCCATCCTTCCACAGCCCTTCATATCTTTCTACAAAATCATAATCATCGAGCAAAACACTACCTATATTATTTGATTTTGGAATTTCTTGCACACCATATCCATTCACACAATCGCCGAATATACATTTGCCTTCTTTTAATGTGATTTTGAAATTTTCATCACAAGAGCTATCAATCCATTTTCCTTCATTCACAATGTTTCCATCTTTATCATAATACTTGCCATAACCATTTAACATTCCTTTTACATAATCACCGATGTATTTTTCACCGTTTATCCAAGAGGTTGTTCCTTGCCCGTGAGGATTATATTCTTTAAATTCTCCAATATAGATATCGCCATTTTCCCACTTGTAATGCCCAAAACCATTTTCACAATCACCAATTATGCAACCTACTTCAACTGCATTTTTATTTGGTTTTTTCAAGGGCTTACCGTTTTGCATTTGACCAGAAAACATCAATTCATTACTTGGATTATAAACCCGTACTAAACCATCTTCTTTATTGTTTTTCCATTGTCCAATGATATAATTTCCCTGAGGGTCTTTTTCAAAACCTTGCCCTTCTTTTTTCCCATTTCTAAATTCCCCGATGTATTTATTTTTATTTTCCAAAATAAATACGCCATACCCATTTTCGCAATCACCAACTACACATCCGCTTGTGATTTTTCTTCTATTTTTATAAAAACTGCCTTCGTACACTAATTTTCCTTTTTTATATTCTTTCCCTTCTCCGTGCTTCTTACCTGCCTTCCAATAGCCTACATATTTTCCAGTTTTATTCAGAATAAAATCATTATTAACCTCTGTACCATAGCCATCTTTTTCGCCTTCTTTCCATTCTCCATTGTATTCGTTATACTTGGCTGAGTTGTCTATTATCCCTTTCCCTTTCCCATGTTTTTTACCCGCTTTCCATTCTCCAGAATAATTTCCTCCAAGACTTATCCCTTTCCCATGTCCTTCTTTTTTCCCATTGACAAAATCACCTTCATAAAGATGTTGTTCATATTTGTTCCCAGATTTTATTTCATAGCCTTTCCCGTTCAATTTTCCATTTTTAAAATTTCCTATCTGTCTGTAACCTCCCAGAGAAGTTTTTCGACCATATCCATTCTCACAGTTACCCGAATAACAACCTAATTTATTTGGCTTAAATTTTTCTCCATCTTTGTACTCTACAATGTCATTAAGCCATCCTGTCTTTTCGTCATAATATTTCCAATCTCCATCTGGAACTCCCTTTAGATAGTTACCGTTTTTTTCAAGTTTTCCGCTTTCATGATAGAATTTCCATTCACCCGTTCCTTTATTATTAGCATCATATTGTCCTTCGGATTTTAGATTACCATTTTCGTGATATTCTTTTTTTATTTCTTGCGCATCAATTTGTGTTGCGAAAAATAGAATTGAAAAAAGCATTAGTGTTCGAAAAAAAGTATGTTTCATTTTAATTTATTTTTTAGTAAAAAAAATCATCTTCGATTTATGCATATGTTTTAATCAAAACAATCGCAACGGGAATCACCCAAATACCTAAACTAATGCCCATAAACGTTGTCCCTTTCTTTGCTACTTTTTGAAATTCTTCTTCTGATAAGGCATCACAACTTCTAATAATTTTTTGGTAATTATAATCCGTTCCAACGGTGTAGCGAACGAAAGGATAAAACAATGCAACGCCAAAAATCGCTATAATCTTTCCTATCCTTTTCCCTCCTTTTCTTCCGAAAGTATCTTTTAGCAAACCTGAAAAAGCATCGCCCAAACTTGGAAAAGCCAACGCAAGCATTCCAAGGATACTTGCAGTCAACATAAAAAGTGAAATAGCTAATAATAGATTTCCTGAAAATGGAGAACCTGAAACTGTCATTCCTTCTTTCTTTCGGGAATAATATAATCCTGCATAAAAGGATTCGAATAAGTTCATAAGAAAATTTATTTTGAATCGATTCAGTAATAAATAATTTCAGTAATCCTCTTACTCACCAATTTCTCATTGCGAATATGTTCCGCTAAGATTTCGTTGTCTTGTTCATCGTAAGTCCATTTATTTTTTTGGTCGAGTTCCATTGGAAAGGTTGGTCCTTCACTCCTAAAAATAGCTTCGATTCGGCGTTTTCCATTCTCATGATATTTGGTAATTATTTTTTCGGAGTCGCCATTTTCAGTAGTTTTTTCTTTTAGATTTCCGTTTGGATAGTATATATAGGTGTAGCGATATTCATAAAAATTAGTTCGGGCAAGTTCTGTTGCTAATTTTCCATTTTTGTTGTAGGTATATTTATCCTTGCCATAGATTTTAAAATTACCATCTTTTCTTTTTTCGAAAGTAGTTTTACTTTTCAAATTAGTCGTTCCATCAAGGTATTCCAATTCGTATTTTTCAGCATTAGAAAAATTGCCTTCACTGTCATACTTTTCTTTTAACAATACATTCCCATTTTTATCATAAGCATATTTAATGGTTTCATAAGATGATTTTTCTTCCACTACATTTTCACCTTCGTATTTATTTTCATAAAAATAAATTTGCTTACCGCTTTCATCTTTAGTGATACATTTAGAATTTCCTTGAGCATCATAAGTACAATTCATTTCATCTGTACCTCCACTCAAATAGGAATTGTAAGTCAACCTTTTTATCAGCTTTCCATCTTTATCAAAATGCTCTGAAGACTCATGAGTTTTATCTCCCAATGGAGAATTCATTCGATAGGATTCTATCGTTTTTATTTTTTTAGAAAAACCTGAATTTGGATTTTGTGCTGATGCGGTAGGTTGAAAACATTGCCAAGTAAGCATAGCAAGCAAAAGGAACATAATGTGCGTTTTCATTTAAGTGATATTTTGGTTAAACTAAAATTGATGTTAAGTATAAAACAAAAGTAAAGCCGATTGGAAGGGAAATGAATGCGTGT
>JBGCCY010000026.1:0-17067 GCA_045104975.1 Saprospiraceae bacterium | reverse complement strand
GGAAATTACTTCAATTTAAATGGGCAAGACGTCAATTCTTTTTTCCAATTATCAGAATCTTTCTTCAAGTCAGCTGTCGAAGATGGAAAAGTAAATTATTCCTCTCTTCAAAATGATAAAAAGGAAATAGAAGAACTAGTTATTTTGATTGCTCAAATTTCACCTGAAAAATTAACAGCACTTGAGCGAAAAGCTTTTTTAATAAATACTTATAACTTACTGGTAATCAATGAAGTAATTAGTCATTACCCTATTTCTAGTACACAAAAAGTAAATGGATTTTTTGAAAAGATAAAGCACAAAGTGGGTAATAACCAATGGACACTTAATCAGATTGAAAATGATCAAATTAGAAAAGAATACAATGATCCTCGTGTACATTTTGTTTTGAATTGTGCTGCGGTGAGTTGTCCTCCAGTGACTAATTTTGCTTACTTCCCTGCTTTACTGGATGGGCAATTAGATGCTCAAACTACGATTGCTCTCAACGATTCAAAATTTATTTATGAAAAAAATGGAAAGAATTATATCTCCAATATTTTCAAATGGTATAAAAGTGATTTTACGGAAAAAGGAACTGTGATTGATTTTATTAATGAATATCGAACTCAAAAATTGAATCTTGAAAGTCGAACTATTCATTATCCTTACGATTGGATTTTGAATGATTTAACACCGGTTTTGGAAGTTAAAACTGGAAGTAATTCTTTTATCCAAACTTACACTCCATCTAGTCTTTTGAAAAAAAACCAACTAGAAGTTCAGCTTTATAACAATCTGTACACGCAGACAGCTTTCCGAAATGATGATCGAGAAAAAGTGGATCTAGGTATTCGTGAAAACTATTTTACGGGATTGATTAATATTCTATATGGTGTAAGTGAAAATAGAAAATGGAATGTTGGATTAGATATAAATTTGAGAACAGTAAGAATTGATGAGGAAAATTCTTCTCCTTTGAGTGTTCTTTCGATTCGAAAAAATGATCGAAAAAATCGAAGTGGAGTTAGTAGTTTGGGGCCAACTGTAAAATTCGCTCCTTTTAAAAATTCAAAGATTTCTATTAAAAGCTCTTTTCTAATTCCCATCACCAAGGATAATGAAGGAATCGAACGAATTATAGTTGATTCTCAAAGTGTAAGTAGATATCCATTTTTTGATTGGGACCGATTCACTTGGTGGAATCAATTTTTTTATGATAAAAATATTGGTTCTAAATGGCAGTTATTCCTAGAAGCAGATTTATTATTTCGCTTCGCAAAATCGGCTGGTTCCTATGCCGATAACAATCCAAGGGAAAACTATTTAGATACTCCTGTGAGTGGTTTTATCAGTTACTTTCCTTCAGAAAAATCAACTGTATATTTTATGCTACAATATTCGCCAAGATTCGGATTAAATAAAATTGAAGGAAATGAAAAGATAAATGAATTTAATGTACAAGGAGATTTTGCTCAAACAGGAATTGGGTTCAAATACCAAATTTCTAATAAAATAGGATTGGAGGTTTTGTATACAAATTTTTTCACTTCAGCGAATCAAGGTGCAGGAAACACTTTTAATTTTGGGATAAGATATATTAATTGATGCTTTAGTTTTTATATAGATTTTAGCTTATTTTTTATACTAAACTGGAATTAAAAAATCCCTTCTCTCGATTATAAAAATGAGAAAAGGAATTTTTTAATCTCGGTTGATATTATAACATTTTTTTCCAATTAATTCAAACCTCCACTCCCACTTTTTCATCCTTCTTTATCTCTTCAAGACATCTCATCATCATAAAACTCAAATAGGATTCATCTCGATTAAAAATACCTAATCGATTATTCGTCATATGAATATAATCCACCAAAATGGACCACAATAATTCTTTTTCAGGAAATAGATTTGGTTTAACTTGATAAATATGTTTTGCAATTCGGCTACTCAATTCTCCACTTTTATCTTTAGAATTTAACTCTGCTAATATTTCTTTATTTTTTTCTAACCAATTATTTAATATCTGTTCTTCAAAAGAGTTTCCATCTTCCATCGCATTCCAAAGTTTAGAATGAAATGGAATTAAAGTAGATTTTTGACTTTCAAATGATTCTTCAAATGCTTGAATCGAAAGAATAGATTGATTTTCAAAATCTTGCTCTGTAATTTCTTCTTGGATATTTTTAAACGTGTACGGCAACCAATTTTTTCCACAAAAATCAAAAAAGGAAATAGCTTGATCTATGTTTAATCCTGCTGCATGAATGAAAGTCAGATGCATTTTTATGGCAATTCCCATCGCATCATCATAAGACCAAGTTTTACCTTTTTGCTTAATAAATTCTAAAACCGTTTGTGATGAAATCATAAATTGTTTCTCACTTAGATTTACCCCTGCAGGGCCACCGTATCTTCCAAATTCAGGTTCATAAACTGAATAATCTAACGTATTATTTGGAACCCATCTCAAGTCTTCAGAAAAATTTGGAGGATAATTCGGTTCCACTCGTCGAGAGGGTTTTGACTCAAAATAATTATTGAAATGCTCTTCTAAATTAGGTTTTAAAATAGAGTTTAGCATTTCCAAATCACCTTTCATTCGTAACCGAATGTGAGGGCCTTTTTCCCAATATCTAATAAAAAAGTATTGTTGAGCTATTCCTGTTTGAATGGCAGTATTGACATAAGGTTCTATGGCTTTTTGCAAAAAATCTTCCCATGGCTCATTATAAAAAAAATGTACAGAAAGCCAAGTATCGTGTTGGTGTTTGTTCATAAAAGAGTATTTACTCTATTTTGTGTTTCTCAAATATCGGATAAAATATTAAGATTTTTTATAATTATTGAAGTTATAGTGCTTCTGATTCTACAGAACGTTCAATTCGTCTAATAAGACCTCTCAGCACTTTTCCATTTCCCCCTACTTCCACATATTTATCAAATCCATCTTTAACCATATTTTGAATGGTTTGAGTCCATCTTACGGGTGATGTTAATTGAGCAATTAAATTGTATTTAATCATCTCCGGATCTTTTTCTGGAAGTGCATTTACATTTTGGTAAATTGGACAAACAGGAATCTTGATTTCAGTATTTTCAATAGCTTCTCCTAATTCTTTTAATGCGGGTTCCATCAATGGTGAGTGAAAAGCTCCTCCAACTTGCAAAACGATAGCTCTTTTTGCACCTGCTTCTTTTAATTTTTCAACAGCTAGATCAATTCCTGAAATGGATCCAGAAATTACTAATTGTCCTGGCGAATTATAATTTGCTGGCACTACTATATCATCGATTTCTTCACATATCTGTTCAATAACCTCATCATCTAATCCAACAATTGCAGCCATAGTACTTGGAGTTGCCTCACATGCTTTTTGCATAGCAATCGCACGCTGTTTTACCAAAATTAAACCATCTTCAAAACTCATCGCACCACTTGCCACCAATGCCGAAAATTCACCTAATGAATGTCCAGCAACAGCCTCTGGTTGGAAATCATCACCAGCCATTTTTGCTTTAATAATGGAATGTAAAAACACGGCAGGTTGAGTAATTTTAGTTTGCATCAAATCCTCTGCTGTTCCATTAAACATCACATCTGAAATTCGGTATCCTAAAATCTCGTTAGCTTGTTCGAATAATTCTTTGGCAAGTTCTGAACTTTCGTAGAGGTCTTTACCCATTCCCTCAAATTGGGCGGATTGACCTGGAAAAACATAGGCTTTCATATGAATAGGTTTTAATTATTGGTGAACAGTTAACTATTAATAGTTAATCTCACCCATAGTTTTGTTTGAATAAATTAATAAAAAAGGAAGAGCAACATAGTTACTCTTCCCTTTTTTATTTTGCAAAAATATAAATTAATTGCTAAGTCTTAGTGTAAATTTGCATTTATTAAATTCAAAAATTCACCTCTAGTAGGTTGGTTTTCAAATTCGCCCGTAAATGCAGAAGTAGTCGTAACTGAATTTTGTTTTTGTACTCCTCTCATCATCATACACATATGCCTTGCCTCTATTACTACCGCAGCTCCAAGAGGTTTTAAAGTGTCCTGAATACAATGCAAAATCTCATGTGTCAATCTTTCTTGAACTTGTAAACGTCGAGCGAATACATCAATGATTCTAGGAATCTTACTCAATCCTACAATATGCCCATCTGGAATATAGGCTACATGGGCTTTTCCGAAAAATGGAAGCATATGATGCTCGCACATAGAATAAACTTCGATATCTTTTACAATCACCATTTCGCTGTATTCCTCTTTGAACATAGCAGATTTTAAAATCTTTTTAGCATCAAGGTCGTACCCATGGGTCAAAAATTGCATTGCCTTAGCAGCTCGCTCAGGAGTTTTTAACAATCCTTCTCTTTTAGGATCTTCGCCAATTCCCTCAATGATAAATTCGAATTTATCCATTAAGTCAGCTGTCAATTTCTTTGGGTATGTTTCCGTCTTTTTGTATTTACTCATAATAATTTTTAAATGTTATATGCAATGAACATCTATTAATTACAGATTGTTTAAGAATCTATAATTAATTATTCTCCTAAATATTCCGCATAAATTGTCTCTGTTTCCCAAAGCTTGATAGAATGTAATTTGCACCCTTTTATTTTGGGCTGAAGTTGTTTCCAAAAAAGAATCACTAGGTTTTCTGTAGTTGGCTGCATCCCCTTAGGCAGGAAGTCTATATCTAAATTTAGATTGGAATGATCCACTTTATTCGTAATGACTTTTTTGATAATTTTGCTCAATTTTTTAGCATCCATTACAAAACCAGTTTGGGGATCAGGAGTTCCTTTGACCGTAACATACAAATCATAATTATGTCCATGCCAGTTTTTATTGGCACATTTTCCGAAAACTTTAAAGTTTTTCTTTTCGCTCCATTCATCCACCCATAATTTGTGAGCGGCATTGAATCGTTCTTTTCTAGTCAAATAAACCATCTTAGATTTTTTAAATTTAGCGCTGCAAAAGTACAAAATTCTTAAATGGAATACCGAATAAATAATCATTGGAAATAAATTAAATAACTTAAGTTGTGGTAATTGGATTTGGCATTATGAGTATTGCGACTACGACCACTTCTCAATATCTGATACTCAAAACCATAAATCCAATTATCCGCAAGTTGAATTAAATAATCTATTTTTAGATCATAGAAAAAATTTCCTTTTGCAGATATTTTTGCAAGACAAAATTCAGAACGTTTTTATCCTTTATAGAAAAACAAATTCTAATTTCCTTTATTTTATCCAAGGTTAAAAGGTATTTATCGAATTAGTTGTTAACTTTCCGTAAATAAACTTTCATTAAGTTTTTTAAGAAAAATAGGAATATTATCATCAGATGGATCAAGTAGTTAAAAGAACAATTAGAGCAAAAATATATGACTTCGTTACTCAACGAATTGTCTATCATACCGCATTTTGGATGGTTATGTTCTTTTTCTTATTGATGCTTGATAGTAATAATCATAGTTTTTTTACCAAGTTTAGTATTGAGTCGGTTAATATTTTCTTTTATGGAATTTTGGTATATTTCAATCTTTTTTACCTTATTCCAAATTATCTTACTGAGAAGAAATTTCTACTTTATTGCGGTTTATTAGCTTTGTCTGTTCTCATTATTACTCCAATCAAGTTGATGGTTTTCTATTTGATTTTACACAATGCGGAGTCCTTTATATTGGGAAAACAGTTTTGGTTTTTTATCGCTAGTTTCTTAATCGTAGGTTCTTCCACCATTGGTAAAATTATTACTGATTGGGTTCGACACTTGAGAGAAAGAAAAGATTTGCAAACTCAAACCATGCAATCTGAATTGCGTTTTTTAAAATCACAAATTAACCCTCATTTCCTTTTTAATACGCTTAATAACCTTTATGCTTTAACTTTAAAAAAATCAGACAAAGCTCCTGAAATTGTGATTAAACTTTCGGAAATGATGCGGTACATGTTGTATGAATGCAATGAGAGAAGAGTTCCTTTGCAAAAAGAAGTCAACTACATTCAGAATTATTTAGACTTAGAAAGATTGCGTCAGGGCAAAAATGTAGAGATAAATTTTAAAGTGGAAGGACAAGTCTTTGATCAGCAAATTGCACCTTTAATGTTTATTCCATTTTTAGAAAATAGTTTTAAGCATGGATTAAATACACATCTCTCTAGCGGGTTTGTAAATATATTGTTAGAAGTAGAGAACCGACATGTCCATTTTTATATTGAAAATAGCAAATCTGAAAGTTTACCAACTCAAACCCATAAACGAAGTGGTGGTATTGGCTTAGTAAATGTAAGACGTAGATTAAATATTATTTACCCAAAAAACTATAAACTAGAAATTCACGATGACCCCAATACTTATGGCGTTGAATTAGATATTGATTTAAATTAGCGTTATTGCAACCAAAAATTTTGTAACACCAAATTTTGTAAACTAAAAATTAATTGAATGATAAATGTAATTATTGTTGACGACGAACCTCTTGCTTTGGATGTTTTGGAAACGTACTTAGACAAAATTCCAGACCTTAATTTAGTAACAAAATGTAGCAATGCTTTGGAAGCTAATGCAGCCCTAAAGGAGCATGACATTGATTTGATGTTTTTGGATATTCAGATGCCTCAATTAACAGGAATTGATTTTTTGAGAACTCTAGCAAAGCCTCCAAAAGTAATTTTTACTACAGCTTACGCCAATTATGCAGTTGAGGGTTTTGAATTAAATGCAGTTGATTATTTATTAAAACCGATTTCTTTAGATCGTTTTATTAAAGCAGTCAATAAAGCGCAAGAGCAAATTAGTTTGGAAAATAAAGATGCAACTCTTGCTCCTATTTCAGCAGGCAAAGATGAGGAAGATTTTATTTTTGTTAAAGCCGATAAAAAATTAATCAAAGTCAATTATCGAGACATTGTTTATATCGAAGGCTTGAAGGATTATGTGATCATTCGATTAAATAATAGCCGAATTATTACCCTTCAGACTATGAAAAGTTTGGAACAAAAATTACCTGTTTCCACTTTCAAAAGAATTCATAGATCCTATATTGTCAATATTCAAAAAATTCAAGCAGTACAAGGAAATATGGTAGAAGTGATTGAAAAAAATCAGGCGAAGCATTTACCAATAGGTAAAAATTATCGAGAAGAATTATTAGAAATAATAAATAAGAATCGATTGTAATTTTATCAACAATTAATTCAAATATTAAATTCACCGACAGCGGTGTTAGCGTTTGAACGTTAACACCGTTTGCTTTTTGCATTCTATTACAAATAGCAACGGGTGTAGCTTATGCCACACCCGTTTTATCTAACAAACAAAACCAACTAAAAACCAAATAATTTGCTTTGAGTATTCTTAATATTCTCTAGCAATTTCTTAGATAACGGTTAAAAATTTCATATGCTGTTTCGTTAACATATTTTTAACAGAACAATAACACTAATTCTACGTATTGTACTAATTAAGGATAGGTAAAGATAAATTAGAATAAACACTTGTTTTTTTTCATCTTTACATTTTTTTATATAAAGACAGAAACTGCGTCGTATGACATTTGACAATTTTGATTTTGCCCCTAGCCTACTTGAAGCACTTGATTTTATGGGATTTAAAGAACCCAGTCCAATTCAAGCCCAAGCAATTCCATTAATTAATCAGAACAAAGATCTCATTGCTTGTGCCCAAACAGGTACTGGTAAAACAGGTGCTTTCCTTCTGCCAGTTCTTAATAAAATAGCCTCCAATCCTGATAGAAAAGGTGTCCAAGCTATTATTATCGCTCCTACCCGAGAGTTAGCTTTACAAATAGATCAACAAGTGGAAGCCTTTGGGTATTTCCTTGGAGTCAGTTCAATTCCAGTTTATGGAGGTGGAGACGGTGCATCTTTTGATCAGCAAAAAAAAGCATTTGTAAAAGGGGTAGATATTGTTATCGCAACTCCAGGTCGATTAATTTCACATATCAGTTTAGGATATACTAATTTTAAAAGCGTGCAGTTTTTAATTTTAGATGAGGCTGATCGAATGCTCGATATGGGTTTCTTTAATGATATTATGTCTGTGGTAAAGAAGCTTCCAGAAAATAGGCAAACTTTACTTTTTTCAGCTACCATGCCTGGGAAAATTAGAGAACTCGCTAAAAAACTTTTAAAAAATCCATCTCAAATAAATATTGCTCTTTCAAAACCAGCTGAAGGCGTTGTACAAGGAGCATACATGACTTACCCTCCTCAGAAGATTCCACTTGTAGAAATTTTACTAAAAGGAAAAGAAGAGCAATATCCAAGTGTTATTATCTTCTCTTCCACCAAAAAAGTGGTTAAAGAATTAACTCAAGCACTAAAAAGGAAAAGGTTTAGAGTCGCAGAAATTTCTTCTGATCTTGACCAAAAAGAAAGAGAGTCTACTTTACGTGCTTTTAAGGCACATAAGATTCAAATCTTAGTTGCAACTGATATTTTGGCAAGAGGAATTGATATTAAGGAAATTAGTTTGGTCATTAATTATGATGTTCCAAATGATGCTGAAGATTATGTTCATCGAGTAGGACGAACTGCGAGAGCAGATTCTACTGGAGTTGCGTTGACTTTGATTACACCTAGAGATCAAAGGAGTTTTGGTGAGATTGAATCTCTGATTGGTAGTGAAGTTAAAAAATTACAACTTCCTGAAGAGTTAGGAGAAGGACCAAAATATAATCCAAACGCCCCTAGACCTAGTCGATTCGGAAACAACCGTGGCGGCGGTGGTGGTGGACGAGGAAGAAACAATAATAACAGAAATAGAAATTCTAATAATCGCGGAGGCGGAGGAAACCGGAATTCGAATAATCGAAGTTCAGGTTCCAAACCAAAATCTCCTTCTAAACCTAGATAGATAAATCATTTTTGGAAAAAAGAAAAGCGCCATCTCATAACTTGAGATGGCGCTTTTTTTATGAAACTAAAATTCTAGCTTAGTTTCTTTTGAACCATATAATAAAATGCAGCTCGATTTTTCATCTTTGTGCCTTTCATTTCTTCAGCTACTTCATTAATTGCAGCCATTGCTTTGTCTTTATCAGTAATACCTAATTTTTTAACCACAAAGTTTTTTCGTACCGTTTCCAATTCTGATGGGTCACCACCAGAAACTAAAAGTGCATCTTTATTGTCAACGATTAACCTTAGTCGACCAACTAAAGTATCTAATAATTCGTTATCAATATTTGATACGCCAGAATCATTTAATTGCTTAGTCGCTTGCGTTTTTAACTTTGCTAATTTTTCATTTACGTCACTCATGTATGATTATAGTTTTAATTAATAAAAAGGGTCAACGTCCGAAATTACAATCCTAAAATTATATGAGGAAAAAAAATGAATACTATTTTAAAATCTTGTTGACAAACGGTAGAAAATAGATGACATCTTGAATTTTCAAATTGGTAAGAAAATTACCAGCTATCAATCATTCGGTTTTTTTCTTCACCATTTTCATTTTTAGGAATACTTTCCAAGGCGGTAACAATCCATTGACGAGAATCTTTAGGGTCGATAACTTCATCAAATTCTAAAAATGAAGCAGCCACCGTAGCCTTACCTCGAGCATAGGCACTTTTTACTAATTTATCATAAAGTGCTTGTTTTTTAAATGGATCAGTTTGAGCATCAAGTTCTTTTTTAAAACCTAATTTAACCGCTCCTTCTAATCCCATTGCGCCAAATTCTCCAGTCGGCCAAGCTACAGTAAAAAATGATTCATGCAAACTTCCTCCTGCCATTGCCATGGCTCCCAAGCCATATGCTTTACGTAAAACTATTGTTAGAATTGGAACGCTCAAAGAAGCTCCAACAATAAACATTCTAGAAGAGTGTCGAACCATCGCTGTCTTTTCGCAATCTGGCCCAACCATAAATCCTGGTGCATCACAAAGGGATAAAATTGGAATATTGAATGCATCACATAATTGCATAAACCTAGCTGCTTTATCTGCAGCATCTGCATCGATTGCACCACCTAAATGTCGAGTACTATTTCCAATTAACCCCATTGGTTTTCCTTCAACTCTAATAAAAGCAGTCACCATATTTTTGGCAAAACCTCCACGAATTTCCAAAACAGAATTTTCATCAGCCATCTGGTGAATCACTTTAAAAATATTATAGGCAAATTTTCTATTTTCAGGAACAAGGTTTCTTAGTTCGAGTTGATCCTTACATTTCCAATTATTAGTGGTGCCTTGAAAATAGGAGACATATTTTTTTGCTGCAGCAACTGCTTCTATTTCATCTTTTACTAAGATATCAATTACACCATTTTCATATTGCATTTTAGCAGGCCCAATTTCCTTTGGATGAAATTTCCCTAAACCTCCTCCTTCAATCATCGCTGGCCCTCCCATTCCTAGCGAAATATTTTCCGTCGCAATAATCACATCTGAACATCCAGCAATGGAAGCATTTCCTGCAAAACAATATCCTGATGCAATGGCTAATCTAGGAACTTTTCCACTCAATCGAGCATACTCCACAAAAGTCATCAAGTCCAATCCTCCTGTTGAAATAATATCAAAATCTACATCCCCAGGGCGTCCACCTCCTCCTTCTACAAAAAAGATAATTGGCTTCTTTGCTTGCTTGGCCACCTGCATCATTCGATCTGTTTTCTTATGATTAAATGCACCTTGCGTTCCTGCGAGCACAGTATAATCATAACTTAAAACAATACATTTACATTTTTCTTTGTCAAACCATTTTCCATTGACAGAAGCGATTCCGGTGATGAGTCCATCAGCAGGAGTTTGTTCTATCAATTCTTTTTCGGATTTCCTACCTCTTTGAGCAGCGACAATCATAGAACCAAATTCTACAAAAGTATCTTCGTCACATAAGTCTTCAATATTTTCACGAGCAGTACGTGATCCCTTTTTGTGTCGTTTAGCGATAGCTTCAGGACGGTTTTTATCTAAAAGGAATGATTTGCGTTTTTGAAAATCTTGTAGGTCTTTTCGAGGAGCGGTAGATTTTTTCTTTGCCATGATGAATTGGATTAGGCGGTAACTTCCAGTTGCCTACTAATTTTTTTTTACAAAAAAAGAGATAAACCGAAAATTAAATTTTAAGAGATAAGAAAATTAGAAGGTTGGAATACTCACAAGGTGACTTTGAGTCACCTTGTGAGTTAAATACTTAAAGGGACGCTCCTCCATCAAGTGTAATGGTTTGTCCTGTGATAAATTTAGTCTTATCTGAGGCTAAAAAAACAATCGCCTCCGCAATTTCCTTTGCTTCACCAAAACGTCTCATCGGAACAAACCTTAAAAGTAATTTATCCATATCGTCACGCATTGTTAATAATTGATCTAACAAAGCAGACTTAGTATAACCAGGACAAACGGCATTTACTCTGATATTATCATTAGCATATTCGAGCGCCGCTGACTTCGTCATTCCAACTACCGCAAACTTACTTGCGCTGTAAGAAAGATTTTTCCCAGAAGCTTTTAAACCAGCTAGGGACGCAACATTTACAATATTACCTCCTCCATTTTTTAGCATTTGGGCGATCGCTAATTTCATGCAATAAAAAACACCCGTTTGATTTACGGCAATAACTTTGTCCCAATCTTCCAAAGTATGATCAGCAACTTTTACCATTCCTTTAGGGCCAATTCCTGCATTGTTTACGATCACATCTAATCTTCCGTATACTTCAACAGTTGAGTTAACTAGATTTTCTACTTCTTCATATTTCGTAACATCTGCTCCAACCACTAAGGCTGATCCTCCTGCCTCAGTTATTCCGTTAGCAACATTTTGAGCATTATCTAAATTGACATCAGACAAAACTACTTTTGCTCCATTTGCAGCACATAAGATGGCCGTTGCTGCTCCAATTCCAGATCCCGCTCCGGTGACGATGACAACTTTGTTTTCTAATTGCATTGTTTTTATTTTTGATTTAGGAATGAAAATTAAATAGATTTTATTTAAAACTCATTCCATAGAAAGTTATTATTTATTTTTTACTCGATTCACAAAAGATCAGCCTTGAATCTTCAAGAGCTGATTTTCGCATTTCAGAAGGGTATCCTTCTGAAATTATCATTTTTATAAAATCATTTTTATGAGCATATTCAACGATCAAAACTTTATCCCATTCTAGTTTCTCCGGGCCGATCAAATTAAATTTTGCATCTCCATAAAATGTGACTTTCGCATTTGATTTTTGGAAATAAGGAAGGGTTGTTTTCATGTATTGCTTGTACCGTTCTGCTCCTGAAATATCCGCATCAACCACCTTTTTTTTAAATTTTAATAGGTTTAACATTTGGATAGGCCGATCATATGGAATTGCCATAAATGCTTTGTACTGGTCCTTAGTGAGATCTAAATATTTATCCATAATTATTTATTTTTAGAAAAATTCTATGCTTTAAGTTTATTCAACATAAAAACTAACTCATTTTTTTAGTCGTTTCTAGATTCCAATTTCAGACTGACTACAAGACTTTTTCAAAATATTTATTATTTAAACGAAAGTGATCATTTCTTTTTCCAAATGAGGAAGTTCATTAAAACTTAACAGATTAAATTTATTTTGAGAAAAAAGAAAACTTGTAAATGAAGTGTTACGAACGGAAAAATTCATGGTAGCAACAGTTTGTTCATCTTTGAGTGCTAAGGCTTCTGCTGTAATCGCAGAGATCGTTCCCCCTGAAGTAAATGCACCTACAATTTCACCTTTCCCAGTATTTTCCAAAATCTGATTTAAACCTAATTTTACATTTCCTCTAAAGGTTTTCCAAGAATCAACTTCTGGAACATCAATTTTTCCTTCCGCCCATTCATCCATAAAATATTGAAAAACTAATAAATGGTTTCTCTTTTTTAAAGCTGGATTTTCTTCTCCAGCTTGGAGTAATTTTTTTATCTCAGGATTTGATTCCTTCAATTTTGGAAAAACATATCGCATCGCTCTTGGGCCAGAATGCTCTCTTAGTTCTTCCATAAAAACTGGTTCAGGAATGTTCATTTTGTTTTTGGAAAAAATATCTGCGACTATTTCAAATGTCTTCTTCTGACGACTTAATGGCCCGACAAATATTTTATCAAAATGAAAGTCTTTTTTGACTAGGTATTTCCCTAATTCTTCAGATTGCTTTTCTCCATGGTCAGATAATTTATCATAATTATCTGACATGAACGATGCTTGCGCATGACGAAAAAAATATAGTTTTGACATATCGGTAGCAGGACTTTTCAAGTCCTGTATTTCTTTTTTGTAAAAAAAAATGGTTTGATACGGGACTTGGAAAGTCCCGCTACTTACTTAGAACAAATTGTCTATCCGTTTTTTAGCAATAGCTTGCTGTCCCATCATGCAAAGCAACTCAGCTGCTTTATCCAATTTTGCAAATTTAGGATCTGAAGTCATTCCATGATGATATCGATAATAAATTTGTTGAGCAATCACCGCTATTTTAAACAAACCAAAAACATAATAAAAAATCAAATTGTTAATTGGACGTCCGCTTCGTTGAGCATACATTTCAACCACTTCTGTTCGACTTGGATTACCAGGCATGGCAGTTGGTGAAGGAATTCCTTGATTGACAATTGGCCCATCAGCTGCCATCGACCAGTAAGCAATTGATGTTCCTAAGTCCATCATAGGGTCACCAAGGGTACACATTTCCCAATCTAAAACTGCAGCGACTTCGTTCCAACTTTCATCTTTAAAGATGACATTGTCATATTTGAAATCATTATGGATTAAACTATGCTCATATTCTTTTGGTTGATTTTCATCCAACCATTTCATTACACTAATTGCAGCAGGAACTTCGGAAGTGGCCGCTTTTAAATATTGCTTCCCCCAATTTCTAACTTGTCTTTCAACATATCCATCAGGTCTTCCTAAATCTTCCAATCCAACACTTTTATAATCTACTTGATGTAATTCAACAAAAGTTTCGAGCCAACTATTAGCAATGATCGGAAATTCCTCCGCAGAGATTTCTCTTTTCTTTGCTTCCTTTGCGGTCAAAATTATTCCATTCACTTTTTCCATCACATAAAACGAAGCACCAATTACAGCGTCATCTTCGGTGTAGGCAAAAGCTTTGGGTGCTTTTGTAAAAGCATTGTTAAGTCTGGATAAAACTTTGTATTCTCGTCCCATGTCATGCCCACGTTTGATCGCTCCAAAGGGAGGACGGCGCAGTACATATTCCTTATTTTCGATTTGTAAAAGGTAGGTGAGATTTGAAAAACCATTGGAAAATTGAGAAACTTCCAAATCACTTTGTAGGTTCTCAATTAATAGGTTTTTCAATAAAAATTCTTTTAAAGAATCCTCTTTTAATTCTTCTCCCTTTCTAACGTTTTGACCCATCTTTTTTAACGGTTAATGATGAACGGTTAATGATTAATTTTGACGATTTTAGTGTAATTATTTTTCGAAAAAAAATTGTTAGCACTTCTGGTGTTAACAATTCACAGTTAACCGTTCACCGTTATTTTATAGATATTTTTTAATCGTATTCTTTCCTAATTGATACATGTGGACTTCGTCTGGACCATCTGCCAATCGAAGTGTTCTTGCACCTGCCCAAAATGAAGCAAGGAAAGTATCTTGACTGACGCCCATACCTCCATGAATTTGGATCGCACGATCTAAGACTTTAAGCGCCATATTTGGTGCTACGATTTTTATCATCGCGATTAAATCTTTCGCTTCTTTATTTCCGAAACGATCCATTTTATCGGCAGTTGAAAGCGTCAATAATTTCGCTTGTTCGATTTCACATCTTGACAATGCAATCTCTTGTCGAATACTACTAAAATCTTTTATCGGTCGTCCGAAAGCAACTCGATTAGCTGATCTTCTACTCATCAATTCCAATGCTCTTTCTGCCATACCAATCAATCGCATGCAATGGTGGATTCTTCCAGGTCCAAGTCTTCCTTGTGCAATTTCAAAACCTCTCCCCTCGCCTAGTAACATATTTTCTTTAGGTACTCTTACATTTTCCAACAATACTTCTGCATGTCCTTCTGGTGAATCATAATATCCAAAAACAGAAAGTGGTCGAACTATTTTTAATCCAGGAGTATCCATTGGAATTAAAATCATACTTTGTTGCTGGTGACGCGGCGCATCGGGATCAGTTTTTCCCATAACGATAGCAATCTTGCAATTTGGATTCATTGCTCCTGAAGACCACCATTTTCTACCATTGATTACATATTCGTCTCCTTCCAATTTGATAGAAGTACAAATATTTGTCGCATCAGAAGAAGCCACATCTGGTTCGGTCATTAAAAATGCAGAACGAATTTCTCCATTCATCAAAGGAGTCAACCATTTGGCTTGTTGCTCAGGTGTTCCATATTTTGAGAGCACTTCCATATTTCCAGTATCGGGTGCGCTACAGTTAAAAACTTCTGAAGACCAACGAACTCTTCCCATCATGCCAGCTAAATGTGCATATTCTAAATTACTCAAACCTGGACTTAAATCACCATATGCTTTTGGCAAAAATAAATTCCACAGGCCTTCTGCTTTTGCTTTTGCTTTCAAATCTTCTAGCCCTGGCCAGTTCTTCCAAAGGTTTTCATGCGAGTGATGGAACTTGTCCACCTCTGCTTCATTTGGGTAAATATTTGCCTCAAAAAATCTATTTAATTTTTCAAGATAAGATTGTGATTTCTCGGTAAGTTCGAAATTCATAAAGTGTTTTTTTATTTATTTTCTATTAAAAAGTCAATAGTTATATTTTGTAAATGTATTGTTATGAATAGATTTAATTCGATTGACGTTGAACGTTAGACGTTTTACGGACCTCGTTCAATTTTATTTAGAATGAAACTCTATTTTTAAGACACTTCTTGTCTCTTATTTTTCTTAACTAATTTTTTTCCTAAAATCATATCGGCTGCTTTCTCTGCGATCATGTAAACTGGAGCATTTGTATTTCCAGTTACTATGTTTGGCATGATCGAAGCATCCACTACTCGAAGATTTGTAACACCGTGTACACGTAATTCATTATCGACTACAGCCATTTTATCATTTCCCATTTTACAAGTTCCGATCGGATGATAAACTGTTTCTACACATTTCCGAATATGAGTTTTGATGGCTTCATCCGAACTAGCATCCAATGGAGCATTAATTTTTTCAAGGTAAGGTTCAAATGCTTTTTGTTTAAAAATTTCCAAAGCTTTTTTTGTGCCAGTCACCAATTGATCCATATCTTCTTTTTCTTGTAAAAAATTAGGTTGGATAACTGGAGTATCTAAAGGATCAGAAGATCTTAGTTTAACAAACCCCCTACTTTTGGGATGTAATAATGTCGGAAGTATGGTGAAACCATCATGAGTTGGATAAGTAGATAAATCATACATGTCATAATCATATCCTTCACCAACATGCATTGGAGCAAAATGAAATTGGAAGTTGGCAGGTTTGCCTTCTTCTTGAAGGTCGATAAAGGCAACTGATTCCAAAGGACCAATCATAAATGGGCCTTTACTTTTAAGGAAGTAATTGATGGCAGCACCTAATTGTTTGAACATTGGAGAGTAGTGATTCAGTCCTTCTTGCTGTTTTGCTTTAGCACTAACATTTAAAAAGAGATGGTCTTGTAAATTTTTTCCTACTCCTTTTAAATCTTTTACACACTCAATTCCATGTTCGTTTAATTCAGCAGCATCTCCAATTCCAGAAAGCATTAAAAGTTGGGGAGATTGAAAAGCACCTGCAGAAATAATAATTTCTTTTTCTGCATGAACGGTTTGCTTGTTTTTATTTTTATCAAAATATTCTACGCCAACCGCTTTGTTATTTTCAATGATAATTTTTGAAACTTGTGCTTTAGTAATCGCATTCAAATTAGATCGATTAAGTACAGGCTTTAAAAATGCAACTGCCGCACTGTCTCGTTTTCCATTTTTAATATTGAATTGGAAAAAACTTGCACCTGCTTGTTTCGCTCCATTGTAATCTTGATTCTTATCAATTCCTACTTGCTGGCAAGCTTCTATAAATGCACTCGAAAATGGTGTTTTAAAACCTTG
>JBGCCY010000025.1:0-8211 GCA_045104975.1 Saprospiraceae bacterium | reverse complement strand
GACGGTAGCATTTGTATTCCATGCCAAGGAATTTCAGTAGATTGTTCAACAGGAACAACTTCCGTAGTTGCTTGTGACGATGGCGATGCCTGTACGATTAATGATGAACAAACCGTACTTGATTCTGATGGAACTATTTGTGTACCATGTCAAGGAACTGCGATAGATTGTTCGACAGGAACTACTTCAGTAGTAACATGTGATGATGGTGATCCAAATACCATTGATGATGAACAAACGATTTTAGATTGCGACGGTAGCATTTGTATTCCATGTCAAGGAACTTCAGTAGATTGTTCAACAGGAACAACTTCAGTAGTTACTTGTGATGATGGCGATGCTTGTACGATTAATGATGAACAAACGGTATTAGATTTCGATGGAACTATTTGTGTACCATGTCAAGGAACAGCGATAGATTGTTCGATAGGAACTACTTCAATATTGCCTTGTGATGATGGCGATCCAAATACTATTGATGACGAACAAACGATTTTAAATTGTGACGGTAGCATTTGTATTCCATGTCAAGGAACGCTAGTAGATTGTTCTAACGGAACGACTTCGGTGGTAAGTTGTGATGATGGTGATGCATGTACAATCGATGATGAACAAATCGTACTCGATTCTGATGGGACAATTTGTATTCCATGTCAAGGAACTTCAGTAGATTGTTCTAATGGAACAACTTCTGTGGTAAGTTGTGATGATGGTGATATATGTACGATTAATGATGAACAAACCATTCTTGATTCTAATGGAACAATTTGTATCCCTTGTCAAGGTACAGATTCGCCATGTGGAACTTCAGGAACTTGCGAAACCTCTTTACCATGTGATGATGGAGATGATTGCACAGAAAATGATGTTGAAATAGTTTTGTTATCTGATGGAACAATTTGTCAACCATGTGCAGGAACTCCAATTGACTGTAATTCTGGATCTACTTCAGAGTTACCATGTGATGATGGAGACCCTTGTACCATAGATGATTTTGAAGTGGTTTTAGATTGCGATGGTTCGATTTGTATTCCTTGCGGAGGTAGCCCTATTGCCTTATCTAGTATTTCTGAAAATGATCAATTCGAAATAAATTCAAACCAACTCTTAACTGGAAATGTCCTTGATAACGATGTATTAGATGCTGGTGAAAGTATTTTTATTGAGATTGTTTCTAACCCCGCTAATGGGATGGTAACGATAAATAATGACGGATCTTTTGAATATCAAGTAACTACTGATGACTCCGAAAATGATCAATTTATCTACGCTGTTTGTCAAGTGGAGTGTCCTGAAATTTGCTCTCAAGCTGAAGTGAATATTTCAATTTCTAACAATAACATTACGGGTACGGATGCATTTAGTCCAAACGGTGATGGTATAAATGAAACCTGGATTATTCCAGGAATCTTAGATCATCCTGAAAATAAATTAGTCGTAGTCAATAGATGGGGAAATGTTCTTTTCGAAGCAGCTCCTTATCAAAACGAATGGGATGGGACTAATAAAAGTGGGCAATCTCTTCCAGAAGGAACTTATTATTATTACCTATATTTGGATGGAGTAGGTAGTGAAATTAAAAAAGGTTCCATTACAATTATTCGATAAACCTTAAGATGACATTTATGAAAAATATAATTTTGATAAGAAATATATTGTTAGCACTTTTGATTTTTTTCATTTTTCAAAATGAAATGATCGCTCAACAATTGCCTTTGATTAATCAGAATCGGCAAACACTCAATCCTTCATTTATTCATAGTGGGTTTTTTAAATATGAATTACCTTCTAATTTATCACTTCGATTTCGGAGTCAATGGACCAAACATGAAGATATGCCAATTACTGTTGTTGGAGATTTTTCTCATTGGAATGAAGAATACAGTTTTTTAACTGGAGGAGAAATCATTAATGACAAAACTGGCCCAACTAGTTTTACTGGCTTGTTTGGAAAAGCAGCTTACGGGATTGAACTGGGGGAAGAGATGCTTTTAACTATTGGTTTAAAAGGTGGTGTTTTACAATATCGAGTCAACGGGGCTGATTTAAATTTCTTTGAATCAGGTGATATTGCCAGTACCAATGTCACTAAAATTTTTCCAGATTTTAGTGTTGGAACAACATTATATTTTCAAGAAAAATACTACTTGGGATTTTCTGTACCTCAAACTTTTGGATTGAATTTAAAATTTAGAACAGACGAAAATAATTTTAATATTGAAAGAGTCCAACATTATTATGGAATTTTAGGAGCCCGTTTTTCTCTTGAAAATGATTCATGGATTGAAACTTCTTCTGAAGTTAGATATGTTCAAAATATTCCATTTTATGTAAATGCGAAATTAATGTACGATTATCAAGAGATGTTTTGGTTAGGTGTTAGTGGATCAAATACCAGAGAGTTTGGAGTGGATTTAGGTATCATTCTCAATATTGGAACAGATAGTCATATTCTTCGATGTGGATATTCTTTTACCAATTTCTTTCAGGAGTTTGGCCCTCATTTTGGGAGTACACATGAAATTGGTTTTTCTTATTCATTATAAAATTTCTGTTTATTAAAATTATAAACAGACCCATAAATCATTTTTCTAAAAAAGTAACATCATGAAAAAAATTTACATTTTAGTTTTTCTTTTTATTTATTCAAATGGATTTTCTCAATCCTTACCGATCGATTTCGAAACATCTATTACAACTTCCGACTTCGTAGATTTTGATGGAGGGGTAGCTACCGTAATTGACAACCCACAATCGAATGGAATAAACACGAGTGCTAAGGTTGCGCAAATTGTCAGAGATGGGGGAGAAGTATGGGCAGGTAGTAAAATCATTTTAGCAGGTAATGTAGATTTTTCTACCAATTCTACTTTGTCTATGAAAGTGTTTACCACTGCTCCAATTGGAACAACTGTGAAATTTAAATTGGAAGGTGGTACTCCAACTGAACAAGATGTTGTGACGACAACGACAGGTGAATGGGAAACTTTGAGTTGGGATTTTACAGGCGCACCTACGGATAATAATGAAATAGTTTTTATGTTTGATTTTGGAAATACGGGAAATGGCTCTATTACTTCAACTTTCCTTTTTGATGATGTTGAACAATTTTATATTGGTGAGCAAATTGATCTTCCTGTAAGTTTTGAGGGATCAACTATAAATTATTCAACTACAGATTTTGGTGGAAATGTTTCTTCTTTAGTGGAGGATCCAACTGACAATACTAACACAGTTATTCAAGCTATCAAAACTGGAGGCGCTGAACTTTGGGCTGGAACTACGATAGGAACTCCTGGAGGATTTGCTTCAAATATTCCTCTGACTTTGATGGATTCAAAAATGACAGTTAAAGTTTGGTCACCAGATAGTGGAATTCCTATTCGTTTAAAAGTGGAAGATTCTAGCGATCCAACTCATACTTGCGAAACGGAAACGTTAACCACTCAAGCTGGTGCATGGGAAATATTAGAATTTGATTTTACTAATGAAGCAAATGGAACAGCTACCTTAGAATTTGGTTTAACTAATGGTTGGACTTATAATATGGCATCAATATTTTTTAATTTTGGAACCGACGGAGCGACAGCTGGAGAAAAAACTTACTTCTTCGATAATGTAGCTTATGGAGATTTTGTTTTAAGTAATGATAATTTGTTTTTGGAAAAAATTAAAGTGTTCCCAAATCCAGCTCATGATTCTTGGAATATTTCGTCTGAAGAGTTAATGATTCAAAGAGTGGAAATTTATAATTTGCAAGGACAACTTATTTTAATGACAACACCTAATTCTAATTTTGGAAAAATAAATACTGCTGGACTTTCATCAGGCACGTATTTTTCAAAAGTGACAACAGAAAAAGGAAGCAAAACATTTAAGTTTCTTAAAAATTAAGATTTAGTAATATTTTATTCTCTTGTCCTGAAATAGTGATACAAGATTAAAAAATACTAATTAACTGGACATCAATCTTAATTGGTGTCCAGTTTTTGTTTTATAGGTTTTCATTTTAATAATTTCTTGTTGATGCATTTTTTCAGGTGTAAGTAAATGTGATGAGGAATGAGCTCTTTCCTGAGTGTAAATTTTAATCGAATTTTTAACCAATATTTTCATCAAATCAAGATCATTGATTGTTAACTCTCCAATTAATTCGGTGTAAGCATCCCAATAATTTATCAACAATCGATGAGTATATGCTTCCAAAAAAAACTTCCTATTAATGGATTCTTCGAGAAATTTACCAAATCAGATTTCGAGTAAATAAATGGATAAGATTAAACTATTAATCAAAAATATTTCATCATTTTTAACCTGGAAAATAGACTGCAGAAGCATCGTATTTTAGGCAGAATAGTTAATTGTGTTACCCCTCTGGAAATCTCTCAAAAATATTGATAACGAGTAATTTACATATTTAATTTATTGGATATAAGAGTTAATGTATATAAATAAATATCATTGGTATTGAATTTGCCTTATTACTATGAATTTCATTCTCAATTAAACATCAAAAATGTAAGTATTAATTCTGTTTTAATTGAATTAGTAATTTAAACTCTATGAATATAATTTTACAAAAGGGATTACTTTTTATTTCTTTTCTTATTATTTCAGCCCAAATTTCAGCCCAAACACTCCAAGGAGAATGTATTAAAGCAGGTTTCGGTATTGACGGTTACGTCTATGCGAATGGAACAGAATGGGTAGGTGCTGCAACTCCAATCAATGGAAATAATGCTGATGATTGGTTTTATGATTCAACCATTTATGATGGAATTGGGCGGAATGTGATTGACACTACTGGTGCTTCTTATCTAAGAGATTTATTAGTAAATGGCTCTAATGTTTATTTTGCAAAAAAAATGAGTGTCCCGCCTAATTCAATTGTAAATGGAAGAAGATGGCAAGATGCTACATATATTAAAGATTATTTTGGAGGAAGTGGCGGTGTTGATTCAACTTCTTATGGAACTGCAAGTAAAAATGGAGAACCACTCGAAGATTGGGATACAGGCTTGCATAATGTAGTTCCAAAAAATGATCTAATTGATTGTTTTGCGCACTTACGTAGAGATGGAACTGCTGCTGAAAACCCACTTTGGATTTATTTAGGATTTTCTAGAATTGCAACTTCTGGCAGTAGTTATTTTGATGCGGAGTTATTTGCTAATGAAGTAAGTTATGACCCTGCTACTGGTTTTGCACCAGTAGGAACTGATGAAGGGCATACTGCTTGGCAGTTTGATGCAACTGGAAATATTACTAAAATAGGGGATATGATTGTAACTGTGGTTATGAATACGAGTAATATCCCAGAGTTTGAACTTCGGATTTGGGTTCGTCGGTTTGATTTTAATAATGTAGATCCTACGACGTTTACATTTGGAAATGATATTGATGGAGCTTCAAACGGTTCACAATATGGATATGCTGATATCCTTCCTCCTATGGGAAATGAATTTGGATGTGGTGTTACTAATCAAAAAACATGGGCAGGTCCACCATGGGGTACATTAGATGATAAAGGTGATCATACCTTTTATTATGCACCTGGGCAATTTGTAGAAATTGGTTTGAACCTTTATGATTTCGGAATTGACCCGCAATTGATAACTGGTTTTGATGCATGTGATCTTCCATTTAGTAATCTTATTTTTAAAGCAAGAGCTTCGGCTTCTTTTACAGCTCAACTAAAAGATTTTAGTGGGCCTTTCTATTTTGTAGCATTAGATAAATTAGAATCTGATGCAGTTGGAGATTCTTTGACTTGCCTTAATCCAATTATTCCTTTAAGCGTGGATAGTGTTTACACAGATGCCTTTTATGAATGGTCAACGATTGATGGAAATATCTTAACAGATATGGGTAGTGTTTTTGATACGGTAATTTATGTTGACCAACCTGGAACGTATATTCTTGCCTCAGCTTTTATGAATGATTGTGAATTAAGTTATGATACAATTGTGGTAAATGATTATACTCAATCTCCAAATGTTACCATTGGGAGTGATCCAATAAATGATTGTAACAATGTAATTGCGGATTTATATGCATCGGAAGCAGGGCATACTTATAATTGGACTGGTCCTAATGGAGGAACTTTTACAGGTCAATTTATTAATGTGAGTGACCCTGGGATTTATTATTTGGAATTGACTAATGAATTTGGATGTGTGGGATTAGATTCGATTTATGTATTAGAGTTTGCTTGCCAAGAGGTAGATCCTCCGACCATTCAAACGACAAATATTATTGATACGCTTCCACCATTTTTTACCGTACCTCCTGATATTTCTATTGAATGTTTTGACGATATGTTGGATTTAGGGATTACGGGAAATGTTACGGATGAGCAAGATAACTGTGATCCAAATATTGTAGAAGCCATCTTTACAGACGAATATGATGCTACTGGTTTTTGTATCGGTACGGGGCAACTGAATCGAACATGGAGTTTGACAGATGATTGCGGCAATTTTTATACTGCGATTCAACAGATAATTTTAATAGATACAACGCCACCTGTTTTTACTATTCCTGATGATATTACAATTACTTGTGAGGAAGATTATATGGATTTAAATTTGACTGGGGAAACTCCAATTGCAACAGATATTTGTGATACTACATCTGTAAATGTTTCATTTACAGATGTAGTTGAAAATGATTTTAGTTGTAATGGTCAAACTAGAATTCAAAGAATTTGGGCTGCGGTAGATGATTGTGGAAATACTGCTCTAGATACTCAAATCATAATCATGGCGGATACCATTGGCCCTGAAATAATTGGGGTCCAATTGATTCCTTTTGTAGCATGTGATAGTGTACCCGATCCACCAAATGTTACAGCGGTAGATAATTGTGACCCAAATCCTACTATTGTTTTTACAGAAACGACTGAGGCGGCAACTTGTCCTAATTCATATGTTTTAGTAAGAACTTGGACTGCTACAGATAATTGTGGAAACGAAACGGTTATCACTCAAGAGATGAATGTTGAAGATGCGGTCAATCCTGTTATATTAGTTTTTCCATTTGATATTACCGTTTCTTGTGATGCTGTCCCTGTTCCATTTGAACCAGAGGTGGCAGATAATTGTGATAGCGATATTGATATTGATTTTAACGAACAACAAATTGGAGGAACTTGCGAGGGTGATTATACTTTAATTAGAAGTTGGACTTGGGTGGATGATTGTGATAATGAAGTTACATCTTCCCAAACTATAGTGGTACAAGATATTACTCCTCCTACATTTACCATTCCTGTCGATATTACCTTGAGTTGTGTTTCTGATATTAATGATTTAAATGTAACAGGTGATGTAATTGATATATCAGATAATTGTACATCCAATATTGGGGAAGCCGTATTTTCTGATACAGCCAATTTTAATTGTGTAGGATCTGGGGTGATTGAAAGGACTTGGAGTTTGGTAGATGATTGCGGAAATGTTACGGAAGAAATTCAAATAATCTCAATTATTGATACCGTTCCACCAACATTTGATATGCCAATGGATATTACTATAAATTGTGATGTAGATCCTTTAGATTTAGCCATTACAGGAACAGCAATCAATGGATTTGATGATTGTGATTCTACTTTAGGTCAAGTCATTTATGAAGATGTAATAATCGTTGAACCAAGTTGTTTTTCAGAACAAACTATAAATCGAACATGGAGTTTGTCTGATGATTGCGGAAATATAACAACACATTTACAAGTTATTAGTATCATTGATACCATTCCACCAATCTTTGAGGTTCCTGCAAATGTAACTATTGATTGTCATTTGGATACTGAGGATTTTGCAATAGTAGGGGAAGCCATAAATGCAGTAGATAATTGTGATGAAAATTTAGGGGCAATAACTTTTAGCGATACTTTTATAAGTGATGATAATTGTATAGGAACGGGAGTTATAGAAAGAATTTGGAATATTGTAGATGAATGTGGAAATACAACCTCTCATACCCAAACTATCGATTTGATCGATACTATTCCACCAGTATTTACAGTACCTGCTGATGTTTCCTTAAGTTGCGAAGAAGATCCTAATAATTTAGGATTGACAGGAGATGTAGTAGATGAATTTGATAATTGTTTTACTGCCATAGGAGAGGCAGTTTATTCAGATAGTATTATTATTGATTCTCCTTGTGAAGGTTCAATTTTGATATATCGAATTTGGAATTTGGAAGATG
>JBGCCY010000024.1:0-86408 GCA_045104975.1 Saprospiraceae bacterium | reverse complement strand
TTAAAGAAAGTTTAAGCTTAGAATGTTAATTTTATTGTAGCTAGATTGTTTATATCTGAGTTAAAAGAATTGGCTTCCTAAGGCTCTTTAGTGAAACTTGATTTCAAAAGAACATACTTTTCCCATTGGAAAAATTTTGGTGATGCATTAGATGAAGTTGAAGAAATTAAATTAAAGAAAACGTTAATTATTATTTTTGGAAATAATGCCCAACTCACATGGTGATTCCAAATCACCTTATGAGTAACACATAGTTGGCTTACTTATTATTTTCATTTTATCGACCAAAATTGATAGTGTTAACTTTACACTAAACAAAAATAATATCGTAATTTTACCCGACTCATAAGAATTGATTAGGAAACCTTTCCTTAATTTTAAATCGACTACTTTTATGCAAAAGTGCAAGAGTTGAAATGATAAAATTTATGAGTGTATCATAAGCACCAATTCAAAACAATATCAACATGGATTCCAAAAAAATTAAGATAGGTCAAACAGAACTCAAAAATTCCACACAAGAAGTGAGTGGAGATTTCATCACTAGAGATGGTATGGAATTTTATAAAATTAGCAACTTTGACCAAATGCGTCCATTCTTTATGAGCTTGGTTAGTCACTCCGATCAATGGCTTTTTATTTCCAGCTTGGGTGGACTAACTGCCGGTCGCAAGAATTCTGACCATTCACTTTTTCCATATACTACGGATGACAAAATTCATGATGATCATGAGAAGACTGGGAGCAAAACAATTATGCTCGTAACGAAACCTGAGGAAACCTACTTATGGGAACCTTTCTCTAACCGCTATGAAGGCATCTATCGAATAGAAAGAAATCTATATAAAAATATCTACGGCAATCAACTTATTTTTGAAGAAACCAATCACGATTTAGGACTTTCCTTTTCTTATGGATGGGCTTTTAGTCAACAATATGGCATTGTGAAAAAATCACACTTGAGCAATCAAGGAGCTAAGACTGTGAAGGTTCGATTACTGGATGGAATGCAGAATTTACTGCCCTATGGCATCTCTCCAATGATGCAAAATGATAAGAGTACGTTGTTAGATGCTTATAAAAAAAATGAACTCATGGATAATTCTGGTTTAGGATTATTCTTATTGAGTTCTGTACCCGTCGATAAGGCGGAACCGAGCGAAGCATTAAAAGCGACAACGGTTTGGCAAACAGGATTAAAAGTAAATACTCATCTTTTGTGTGCTAACCAATTGAAGCAATTCAGAAAAGGGCATGCCTTAGAATTGGAAAAAGATATTCGTGCAGAACGTGGGGCTTATTTTGTAGAAAGTTCAATTGAGTTAAGTGCTTCGGAAGATATCACTTGGTACTTTGTTGCAGAAATTAATCAAAGCTCTGCTCAAGTCGTTGCCTTAAACGAGTGGATTCAAAAAGAGGAAGGACTAGCTAACCTCATCGAAACAGATATAGAAACAGGCACAGAAGAATTGATTCAAATCGTTGCTGCCTCAGATGGCCTACAAACAAGTTCTGATAAAAATCTAATCACTCGACATTTTGCTAATGTTCTTTTCAATGTCATGCGAGGTGGAATTTTTGATCATGATTATGACGTACCCAAAAGTGATTTACTCACTTTTTTAAAACAGGCTAATCCTGTAGTTGCCAAAGAGCAAAAGACCTTTCTAGATATACTTCCTGAGACGATTAACTATTTGGAATTAAAACGTTTGACAGCGCAACATAATAACAATGATCTTCAACGACTTTGCTTAGAATATTTGCCCTTAACTTTTAGTCGACGGCATGGAGATCCTAGTCGTCCGTGGAATCGTTTCTCGATAGAATTAGCTGATGAGTTGGGGAAAAAGAAATTTTATTACCAAGGCAACTGGCGAGACATTTTCCAAAACTGGGAAGCGCTCGCACTCTCCTATCCTCACTATCTAGAAAGTATGATTACCAAATTCGTCAATGCTTCTACTATCGATGGATATAATCCCTACCGAATTACTCGGGACGGAATAGACTGGGAATTGGTGGATGAAAATGATCCTTGGTCATTTATCGGTTATTGGGGTGACCATCAAATTGTCTACTTACTTAAACTAATGGAATTGTCTAAGGCTCACCAACCTGATGAGCTGACTCGAATGCTTTTACAAAAAAATTATGCTTATGCAAATGTGCCCTACCGAATCAAAGGTTATCAGGAACTCTTGGATAATCCTCAGGACACGATTGTTTTTGATCACGACACCCAAAAAGAAGTAGAAGCACGAGTCGAAAAACTAGGTGCCGATGGTAAGCTAGTTCAAGATCAAGATGGTATCATTAATGTTAACCTCAGCGAAAAAATATTGGTGAGTTTATTAGCTAAACTATCTAATTATATTCCAGAAGGAGGAATTTGGCTCAATACCCAAAGACCAGAATGGAATGATGCTAATAATGCTTTGGTAGGTAATGGAGTTTCTATGGTCACTCTTTATTACATTCACCGTTTTGTCAATTTCACTCAATCACTATTTGCTGATTTAGATGTAGAAACTATTTCTGTTTCGGAGGAAGTGGCTGAGTTGTTTGATGCGGTTGCTCAAACTTTTGCAGGCTATCAGCAGCAACTGAATTTGCCAAGAACCAATCAATTGCGACGGCAGATTATGGATGAACTAGGTGCTGCTGGTGAGACTTATAGAAATAAAGCTTACCAAGGTTTTTCCAAAAAACAAACGGCACTTTCTCTAACTTCATTAGATGATTTCTTTACCAATGTTTTAACCTGTACGGAACACACCATTGCTGCCAATCAGCGAGAGGACAAACTTTATCACTCCTATAATTTGATGAAGGTAGAAAAAGATGGAGGTGTTTCCATTAGATATCTCTATGAAATGTTGGAAGGACAAGTAGCTGTTTTGAGTACTGAAATTTTAAATCCCAATGAAACGATCGACTTGCTAAAAGCATTAAAGGACAGTAGTCTTTATCGAGCGGATCAACATAGTTATATCCTTTATCCAGATAGACAATTGCCGCGTTTTGAAGCGAAAAATGAAATCCCTAAAGCAGCTATAATGAAGTCTCCATTATTACAACATATGGTAAAAAATGGCGACCGACGAATTGTGGAACAAGACATCAAAGGGGATTACCATTTCAATGGCAATTTTCATAACAAGTGGGATGTTGCTAAGGCTTTAAAAAAACTTCAAACATCAGAGTACGATAGTTTGCAAGATCAAGAAACGGAAACGATCTTAAATATCTTCGAAGAAATTTTTGACCATCAATCTTTTACAGGTCGGTCAGGTACTTTTTTCGGGTATGAAGGTTTAGGTAGTATCTATTGGCATATGGTCTCCAAACTAATTTTAGCAGTAGAAGAAAAATGCCAATCTGCCATAGCAAATCAAGCAGACTCGATGGTCATCCAACAGTTGACGGAACATTATTATGACCTCAGAGAAGGCTTAGGTACTTTCAAAACACCTGAGAATTATGGTGCTTTTCCAACTGACCCCTATTCGCATACTCCAGGTAATGCAGGAGCTCAACAACCAGGAATGACTGGACAGGTAAAAGAGGATATCCTGAGTCGATTTGGAGAACTGGGAGTAGATGTAAAAAATGGGGAAATAATTTTTGATCCAAAATTCTTACGACTAAGTGAGTTTATAAAAGAGGTGTCTAGTTTCACCTACATAGATATACGAAGAGAGAAATATATACTCGAATTGTCTCCTTCGTCTTTGGCATTTACCTACTGTCAGGTACCGATCACTTATCATCTCGGAGAAGAAGAAAAGATCAATATTCATTTTAAAGATGGAACAAAAACGACGATCGATGAATTAAAAATTGATCGTCCTTCGAGTGCCCAGTTATTTGAACGAACAGGTAAAATCACAAAAATAGAAGTGAGTTTTAATTCGTCAAGTAATCGTTTTATTTAATGTTTTGATTATCATTTTTTTTGAATAGATTTCTAAAAACTGAAGTTGTTTAAGAATGTCTGTCGAAATCGAGCGGAAAGGCTTGTGGTTGCTGACGAAGCTCTTTTTTCTTTTCATAGCCTTAATGGAAATAAAAAAAGCTGAAGCTCAGCAATCACAATGCTTTTCGCGTAGATCGGCAAGACATTTTTAAACAACTTCAATATCCCCACTAGCGAGACAAAAAAAAAGCTCGGTCAAAATGACCGAGCTTTTTCTTATTTAAAAATAGACAATAGATTATTATCTTCAAAAAAGAATCTACAGCTCACTTATCTTCCCATAAATTTAATCACCTCATCCTCCACCTTCTGCGATCTCAAATTATGTCCACCTTCCCTTGTTTCAAAAAATCTTAACGCAGGAAGTGCCCGCCTAATTTTATTTCCTTCCACCGAAGGAACGACAATATCATCAGGATTATATAATAAAAATCCTTCGGCATCCAATTGTTTAAAATGATCGACTAACGAAAAATGAGTTAGCGGCTCATAATATATTTGATCAATTTTATTTTTTGTATCCGTCAACACTCCCTCTTCGATTCCCATACATCTAGCATACTTTGTCATCAAGGCATCGCAGTCAGAAAAAGTACACATCAAAACAACTTTTAAATTATCAAACTTAATTTTTGTTTCGCTCGCTGCAATTACTCCGACCAAACTTCCAACCGAATGAGACACTATTCCATACCAACTTTCGCTAGCATATAAAACTGTTTTAATGCATTGAATATAATCAGGAATGGAAAGCAAAAACCCTTTGGAAGTTCCTTGTGCAGGTGCATCTACAACTACTGCGGTAAATCCTTTTCCTACAATTTTCTCCACATAATTTTTCCATCTTGCGCCGTTGCTCGCCCACCCGTGAATAAATAAAACCTTGGGTCCACTTCCGTAAGAGTAGACATTGAATGTTTTATTTTTATAGGTAAAAACTTGCTTCGCTCCTTTTTGATAAAATTGCTCATCCTTCTTTTTTACTCGTTTGCGAATCGCTACGGATAATAAATTCATCGTTAGTTTAGACGATAAAAAAGGAGAAACTTTATGCAACTGATTAATGCTATTTGCTAGTATAGAAATTCCTTTGGGGAAAAATTTCCTCTTCAATTCTCGATCTTGCGCCGCTTCCAAACTTGAATCAGAAATGACCATTGAAGGCATCGTTAGTAAATTTTCGTTTTTCATTATAAGTGATATTTCAGGGTTAAAAAGAGTCTAGAATTATCTTGGTAATACCCAAAAAGGTGATTGGATTGACCAAATAGAAAATCGGTTTGACAAGACAAATGAAATTTATCAGTCATCTTGTAAGTCAGCGAAGTACTGATATTTTGGCTAAAAGAAGATAGGTTGGAAACCGAACGCAACGACGCTTTCCAGGCATAATTAAACTGATAGGAAAAATCCATTAACAATGCATGATCAAGTACATGATCCAAATCGTTAACAGTATATTCCACCTCATCATTAGTGAAGTTTTTTAAATACTGAACCAATACTTTTAATTGCTTCTCTGGATTTTCAAAAATAAAAACACGGTCAATACCTACCGTAAAACCCCAATAATTATCAGGCGTTAAGGTCGCTAATTCATCTAGTCGCTGGTTATTGATAAAAGATACTTCCGACCAAAGACTGTATTCTCCCAACAGTTTTGAAAAAGCAAGGGAAGCAATATTTAACCGATGATACCTTAAATTCAAATCATAAGAAATTACTTTTTCAGTCAAGTTAGGAGCCGACAATTGTGGTACTCTTTGAGGAATATCATTCGTGCCGCTATAGCCATTAAAAGTGATTTCGAAGTCATCATTTTCATAACTAATATTTGCTCCATAACTTACTGAAGAGCTAGGGTGTTGCTTATTTAGCTCATTGAATTCGGCGGTAAATACTAAATCATTTGGTCCCTCGAAATTATGAGGAAGCCGAATCCATCTGTTGTTTTCAAAAGATAATCTTGAGTAGTTTTTTATCGGAATCAATCGGAATTGAAACTGCCATTTTTTTAAATTCAACTTTGCATCTATACCCCAACTTCCTAGTGCTTCATCATCAGTTCGCAAGAAATCATAGTAGTCATAAACGTTCGCCATGTCCATCGCACTTAGCCCTGTCAGGTTTCCCCATTTGACAATTTGCTTTCCTACTTTTCCATAAAAATTCTTTTTATTAAAAGCCACATAAGCCTGGTTAAGCCAGATTCGTCTTCGCTGTTTTTCATGTGGATTGACTACCGTTCGCAAGGCAGCGAATATTTTCAATTTAATTTTGTAGCGTGCTTCAAATTCTTGTTGCGCACTTATTTCAGGTATTGTTTTATTACTATTTTCGAGTGATTGAAAATAAAGACCGACGGAAGGTTGAAACTTTGTATGATGCTTAATTTTCCAATCTTGTCCATTCATAGAATGGTTTTGAAAAAATAAAAACAATACAATTACAAAATATATTCGAGACATGATTATAAAGTTTCAATGTATGATTTAGAAAAAATACTTTCATTAACTCCTTTATTAATCACAAAGCCATCGTAGTAAACTTCCGTTCTATTCTTAGTCAGTAAATTTTCTATTTGAATAAAATGAGCTTTGTAAAAATTAGTATCACCAATTTTTCTAATATCTTTTGCAGTCAATACTTTTTGTAGTTTATCTTTTTTGTTGTAGAAATGTGATTGTACCTGTAAAGAAGTTGCTTGGTCAATCCAAAGAATACGTTTACTATATTGAGTTTTTGTTCCAGCTAAAGGAGTTGCAATTATTTTATAACAATCCTTTTGCATAACATTTTCTTCTCCAACTAATTCATAATTATATTCCTCCATTGGTTCAGAAAGGTAATTCGACAAGTCTTCATAAGTCATCTCCGTTCCCATAAAACGATCTCCTTTTTTGGAAGCAGAAATTCGTTTCGCTTTTCGCAAAGCAGGTAAGTACAACCATTGGTCGTCAGCTTTTCCATCATGTTGAATCGTCAAACTAGACGTACCGCTAATATCAGCTGGACTGACAAATTTCAACAAGAAATTATAGGTGTTTGAAGAAGCATCTTTTTGTAAAATAAACTGCTCCAATGACCGCTCTTGAACTCTTCCTTTTTTACTGATATTTTTATAGGTAATCGTACTTTGTAAATCATCAATAGCAGAAGCTGTTTGGTATTTTTCGATAATTGAATTAGCCGTTTTGGTAGATTGCCCATAAGTCAAAACAGTTCCTAAAAAGAAGAATAGGCAAATTGTAAACTTATTAAATGAATTCATTTTTGTTCGTTTTTTATATTTTATAAAATGTAAAACTGTTAGCGTAAGCGTTATAATATTTTGTAGCTTTTAAAAGAAGGGCAATTCCAAAAGGAATCACCCTCACTAGCATACTTTATGTGTTTAGATTTTTAATTTTTTGCCAACAAATTTTCTCTTGGTGACAAAAAAGGATCAATACTTTTGCCTTTTTTCATCGTAAATAAAATTGGGAAAATGACTAGGGTATTAAAATAAATCAGTAGCATTGAGAATGCTAATAACCACCCAAAATGCTGTACAGGAAGAAATCCAGAAAATGATAAAACACTAAAACCAATGATGTTTGAAATCGCATCATACGAAATAGCATTTCCTGTATTCTTACAAGTGTTGAACAAAGCAGTTTCAATTCCTTCTTGCTGGTTTTTATAAAAAGAAATTAAATAATGCACCGAGAAATCAATTCCAATTCCAACGATCATCGCCGTCAAAAGTGAAGTACTAATTCCTAATCGCATACCCATCAACCCCATAAATCCGAATACCATGATTAATGAAACCAAGATCGGGATGATGGTAAAAATTCCTTTTTTTACAGATCTAAAAATGATAAATGTGGTGAGGAGTAAAATGATCAAAGCCAAAATAATATTTTGGATTTTTCCGCTGACAATATATTTCCCTAAAGAGATTCTGTGCATCACATCTCCACCAAATTTCACCTCTGCACGCTCTTGGAAATTTGCAGCAAACAATTCATCAATTGCTTGCCAAGTAGCTTCGTGAACTTCAGGACTAGAAGAAGTTAAAAATATTTGTAAATGCGCTTTTTCATAATCTTCATCATATAACATTCCCGCTTCACCAGGTGTAGCAGACAATTCGTACATCATCAAATACTGCGCAATTTTTTCATTATTCAAAACTGACTCAGGGGAACCAGTATCCAAATTTTTAGCAATATGCTCTACTACTTTGGTGTAAGAATGAATTCCGCCAACTGATGCTAACGAGGTTATTTCATTTTCAAAATTGGTCATTTTTTGAAAAAATGCCTCTTCCTTGATATTATCAAAATCAGTAGCATTTACCATGATGTCCATCACTCTTACTCCATCTAGTTTATCATTAAATGCGGTAGCGGCAATTCGACCTTCATGACTTTTTGGAAAAAATTTCATGTAGTTATCACCTACTTTAATATTTCCAGCCTGCCAAATTGCTAATCCTGCAATCACCAAATAACCAACCATAATTGGCTTGCGATAACTCAAGGTCAAGGCTGTGATTTTTTGAGTAAGAAGGTTAATTGTGTTTTTTAAACCATGATGCTTTTCCTTTGGTTTCTTGATCAACTGACAAAGACTTGGCAACAAAAACAAACAGATAAAAGTGGCATAGGCAAATCCAAATGCTCCAATGATTCCGAATTCCTTCAACGATTGAATTTTAAAAATCAAAAGACTCAAGGAACCCAAAGACGAGGTCACTCCTGTAATCAAAATCGGAGAAGCAATTTTATTTAAGGTCGCTTCGATCAATTTTTCCTTGGAGTCGTACTCATCGGACAACTGGTAAAATGCGTGCATATAATGAATGCCATAAGAAGAAGCCACCGCAATCATAATTACTGGCAATGCATTAGAAACTACCGTTATTGGTAATCCTAAATATCCCATCGTACCCATCGTCCAAACGATACTCATCAAGACCATCGTAATCGGAAGAAATACTCCTGCAGCTGTTCTAAAGCAAAGGAAAAAACCTATAAAAATTAATACAATTGCAATCGGAATAAATTTTCGAGAATCACCGCTGATACCTTGCTGAACATCTTCTACTAAAATAGGTGCTCCTGTTATATGTATTTTTCCAGCAGCTTTAAAATTATTTTTTATCGCCAACAGAGCATCATATACTTCGCCACCAACGAAACCATCGTCCAAGGGAGCTGCGATTACGGTAAGCGTTCCATCTTCACTCACTAGACTTCCTGAAATCATTTCATTTTGGGCAATGTCTTTTTTTAATTGTGTCCATGCTGCTGGTGAATTTGGAATAGGATCTAAAAAATCTTCTGAAATCAATCCCCAATCTCTGTTGCTCACATTCTCTAGGGTAGCTAAACTTTTCACTTCATCGACCAAGACAAAAGGAACTTCTTTTAACGCTTCCGTTAATTGAATAATATTTTCGGCTGCATCCTCAGAATAAATAGTTTCGGTTTCTAAACCGATCATAACCATACTTCGGTCTCCAAATACGTCTTTGACCGCATCAATATTTTTATTAATTAAATCATCGGTTGGTAGTTCTCCGTCAAAACTATTTTTTTGATAGAGGGAGCGCATTCCATTTCCTAGGAGGCAGGTAATAATGAGAAAAATGAATAAACTAATCTTAGGATTAGTGTAACTGTTTTTTAATAAAGTATGCATTGATATTTAGTTTTTTGAGGCAACGTAGTGTTGATATTATTCCAGAGGATAGAATAAAGGCACATCTAGATTTTCTCAATTAGTGATGTTTTTCTTATTGATAATTAGAAAAACAAAAAGGTTAACATGAGAAATAACTTTTTTTTAGAAAATCGTTTTGGAAATAAAACTGAAAGAATGGTTTTGAGAAATGACTGATTATTATGATGTGACAAACTTAGGATAGGTTGATGTTTTAACGTCCAAATTAGATAATCAGGAAGTCCTGATCTACCTATTCGGACAAAAACGGGGGCATTTGGACTAAAAAAAGAGGTTTTTTGAATATTTAAAATATAAATAGGATCGCGGATTTTATTCTGCCCTAAAATATGTTGACATAAATCTATTTTAAAATAGAAAAGTCAAAAAGAGAAAAGAGAAGGAACTTCGAGTAAATACATAATTTTTCAAAGTTTAATCATATATATAATTAAACTAAATGTTATTTAAATAAATATGGTTTATTCCGTTTCTAAACATTTAATTTTTAATTCTGATCGTTCTTAAACATTTAGGCTATAACTTGGATAAGAATACTTGGACTTATTGAAAGGAACTGGTGAGCTCTTTTTTACCTCGTCTAGGATTGAAAGAACAATACAAAATACTAAATTTAGAGATTGATGAAATATTTCACACCAACTTTCAGAAGTTATATCTAAATCAATTAATGTTGTGCAAACACAGCACATCAAGAGAAACAGCAAGGGATACTGTTGATAGCAGTTTTTAGCTTATTTCCAATATTTACCAAAATAATTTTTCTACAAAACTTCCGCAGTGAATGCGTTCTTTTTAACGTTATGCAAGATTTAATACAAAAAAATTAAGGATCTATTATTTTTCAAAATACTTAATTGTACCTTTGAACGGAAGTTAATCATCAAACTTTAT
Organism: Saprospiraceae bacterium; assembly: GCA_045104975.1. Taxonomy (GTDB): domain Bacteria; phylum Bacteroidota; class Bacteroidia; order Chitinophagales; family Saprospiraceae; genus CAJQQY01. Next base: position 75,802 of record JBGCCY010000024.1, on the reverse strand, counting down.
CTGCATCTAAAAATTATAATTTCTACTCTTTTACACATCTAATTTTAAAATAAATAGCAGGCTGTATTGTCTGTTTGAAATAAAGAATCATTGGTCGAAAGGCTAGTCTTTCTATTTTTTTATTAACTCAAAACTTTAATTATGTACAAAATTCTACTTTTTATTTTATTCAACTTTTCTATTGGAATAATATCAGGTCAAACTTTTACTACTGATTTTGATGGAACTGACGATTTAAATATTTCTACCTCCGGAGGAGACATATTAAATGGTAGTACGGGAATTGCTTCTCCTGCTGGTGGAGTATATGGAAATCCTACTAATGGCTTTGTTGCAAGTAATGAAACAGCTACGATAACAACAACAGCAATTACAACTGCTGGAATTTCTACATTTACCATGAATTTAGCTGCTTTATCTGGAACTACTGGAAATGGTCTAGAAGCTGGCGATGAAGTTACTGTTGAGGTAAGTATAAATAATGGAAGTAGCTTTTCGACACCAATAACTGTAAATGGTAATAGTAATGCAAGGTGGACATATGCAGGCGGTGGAGGTACTGCAAGCACTTCGTTCTCTATGCCTATTACACAAGCTCCTAGTGGTGGAGGAATAAGAGATGATAATAATGATGGAATTGCAGACATAATAATTTCAGCTATCCCATCTGGAGTTATAGTAATAAGAGTTACTCTAGATAATAATAATGCGGCCGAATTTTGGGCTGTTGATAATTTGGTCTTGGATGTAGCTGCAGCTCAACCTGCAATTAATTTAAGTCCGATTTCTGGAAATACAAGTGAATCAGGTACAACTGCTACATTTGATGTAACGTTAAATACAGCTCCTGCAACTGATGTAGTTTTAAATGTAACGAGTGGAAATATAGCCGAGAATTCAGTTTCTCCTTCGACACTAACCTTTACAACAGGTGATTATAATGTAGCACAAACCGTAACCGTAACTGGTGTTGATGACCTAATCATTGATGGTAACCAAACAACAACGATAACAGTTGCTACTAATAATGCAACATCTGATGATGAATATGATGATTTATCACAAACAGTTGATGTAATTAATGAAGATGATGAATGTGCTATTACTACCGTTGCTGCAACAGCTTCTTGTAATGGTAATAATACAGATTTTATTGTTACCTGGACAGAAGTAAATACAAGCGGAACAGTAGAAGTAGATATAAATGGTGTGGGTTATCAGACAATTACAAATGGTGGAACGTATACTATTACAGGACCAACAACTGCCGCAACAGGTGTTACATTAACAGTAAGAGATGCCAATGACAATTCTTGTATGGCTACGACTACTGTAGATATTCCACTATGCCCTATACCAGTTCCAAATATTTTCATCTCTGAAGTTTCAGATGCATCATCTTTTAGTAATGACTTTTTAGAACTTCATAATAATTCAAACTTTAGTGTAGATTTAACAGATTATAAATTAGAACGACTTAATGCAGGAACAACAGCTAGTGAATATATTTTTGACATAGGCTCAGATGAAACTGGTTCTGGTTCTGGTTCTGACTTTGTAATACCTGCAAATGGCTTTTTAGTTATCGCTCGTGGAGCATCATCAAGAACTGATTTTGAAACAGCCTTTCCTTCGTTTCCTGCCGCGGCTGCATTCAATAGAGGAAATACAAATCTTTTCTTTGGAAACGGTAGAAGATGGCGATTAAGATTAGATGACGGAACAGCTAATACTGCTAATGGAACAATACTTGACGATACAAATCAAGGCGTTGCAAACGTAAGTAGAGATTACCGAAATGATCCTCAAGACAATTGGACAAATAGTACTGCCGGATCAGCTACCCCAGGTGAGTTTGATTTAGGTGGATTGCCTATAGAACTCCTACGCTTCACAGCAAAAGCACACAACCAAACAGTAATAGTAAAATGGTCAACAGCAACAGAACTCAATAATGACTATATGCTTATCGAGCGTAGTACCGATTCTAGAGAATTACAAGAAATCGGAATGGTTCAAGGTGCTGGAACTACTAATGAACTACAAGAGTATACTTTTATAGATAAAAATCCAGAAGCAGGTATAAATTATTATCGTTTACTCCAAGTTGATTTCGATGGAACAGCAACCTCTTCAAATATAGTATCTATTGATTTTACTCCAAAAAATGGTGACTTATCTATTTACCCAAATCCAACAACTGATATTTTGACAATTAAATATCCAGTAAAATGGAAAGATAAAACAGTAATTACTATAATGAATAGCTTAGGCCAAATCGTTAAAGTGATTAATGAACCAGCAGAGACTTTTTCTGTAAGTGACCTACCTGTTGGCATGTATAACTTACAAGTAACAAATGGTCTTCAAAGTATTTCTAAGTTCTTTGCAAAAGAATAAAACTAGAAGTCTTTTCATTATAAAAAAGGCCGAATTGCAATTAGCAATTCGGCTTTTTTATGTTGACAGTCTGTATTCATTCTTCATCCTTTAACGGTATTTAAACCAATGCTAGAGTATTGGGAATGAGAAATTCGCTTGGCAAACTATCACGAATTTACGCTTTCAGCTAGATTTATTGAAGTATCCAAAAATCAATCCTATAACCAATAACAATCCTATTCCCCATTTCCAATAATTGGAAGAAGTAGCTGTAATTTTATCCATATCTCCAGCGGCTACAAAACCTGCCCAATAAAAAGGATGTTTCTGTTCAGGAGTCATGGTCTGATCGAGGTAAGCTAATTTTGCGCGGCGCAACGCACTATCTTTGGTATCGCCTTCTTTTAAAAATTGATAAAAAGAAGACATAATTTTAGAGGTCGCATCATCGGGGACTTTCCACAAACTCATCACCGTGGACGGCACACCTGCATATCGAAATGCTCTCGATAAACTCATGATCCCCTCCCCTTTTTTGATTTTTCCAAATCCTGTATTGCATGCACTTAATACTGCTAAGTCTGCATTCAATTGAAGATTATGTAATTCCGCAGCAGTGAGAATTCCATCATGAAGTGTATCATTTTGAGTATTAAAAATAAAATGAGAATACATTGGATTGACATCGTCTAGTTCAGCATGCATCGATAAATGGAGTAATTTATAATCCTTAGCACTTTGTCGAAATTGCGATTCAGTAACTGAATTTCCCGTAAATGCATCTCCTCCAAAAAGTTGTGCAATCAATTCTGCTTCTTTTTTTGCACCTGGTAAATCAGATAGATTTTTGCCCGACCGAGTGCTAAGTGCGGCAACAATATATTGATTATGGCTTTGATATTGAGGAGCGAAAGTGGCGATTGGTTTATCTGCATGATGAAAAGAATTTCCTTTTTGAGCCATCAATAGATGAGCAGCATAAGCATAACTGATGTCAAATTTTTCAATTAGCATCTTTGCATTTTCATTAGGAATAGGTAACGTTTCAAAAGGTAAATAGCCCAACCAAATATCAGGAATGATCGTTATTTTTTCAATCGAATTATTTTCTCCAAATCGTTCAAAAGCTTTTTTCAATAAAATATCCGCAATGAATTTACCTTTTGATTTTTCAAAATTTGAGGTAGGGGATGCTAAGTTTTCACAATACTCCAACAGTTGATTTTTAAATTGCGAAGGAAGCCCAACTTTATCAAAAAAAAATTGCTGGTCAATAAATGTGAAAACATAAAGACTTGAATCAGTTAAGAAATATTCAATTGTCGCGAAGTTTTGATTTGCTAAATGTTGACTAATATTTGATAAATCAGCAACCTTCTTAATTTCTTTTGAAAAAGATTTTAAATGGAAATTCAAGGTATCTTGAAAAGCGAAGTAAGCATTTTTATAGTCGAATATTTTTTGATTTAATTCTTGAATTAAAGAATCATTAGGCTTTTTTTTAGTCAATTGCTTATGATGTAGTTTTTCATATAATTCTAAATTCCCTCTAAGATATTGTTCCCGTTCTAAAATAGTTGGATCGATGTCAGCTAAGGTAGTTGCCCGCTTTTTTTCAAAAGCTTCCATCAAAATTAAACTCTTCGTTTTTTCAGCAATTTGAAAAGCTCTTTCTACATATTGCGAATCATCAGTTTTATCATAAAGTTCTTTTAAACTTTCAATCGTTTTTGCGATGACCTCAAATTGTTTTTCCAAAACAAATTGACGTGAATTCTCTGTTCTAAAGTTTTCTCTCAATTGAAATAAAATGTTGGTAGCCAACTCATATTGAACCACAGATTTTTTTAAATCCGCTACGCTTTTATTTTTTAAAAATAAAGCATCGTAAGCTTTAGCTTTAGTTTTAATTAAATTTATGATCGGTAGATAAAGACTAATATCACTTAGCGCAGACATATCTTTTACATCAAAATTTAAATGCTGAAGGGTCGAATCCAAGAGAGATAACGCAGTCAATTCCTGATCTTGTTGAATAAAAATTTCTCCTTTCGTGGCGATCCAGTTATATTGAATTGGATTCTTTGAATTATTTTCATGAGCATGTTCAAGCGCTTCATTCATGGTGAGCAATGCTTGGTTCAATTCACCTTTTTTATGATAAGTCCCTGCTTTACTTGCTTTGATATTTGCGATGTACGGATGACTAGGATTCTTCGCTTGTGAGTAATTCCTTATAGCCTCATCAAAATATTTTAATGCCAAATCATAGTTTCCATCCATTCGTTCAACCTCTCCTAAATGAGCCAATGCACGGCCAATATAACTATGTGGTTTTTTAAAAAAATCTTTGTACATCGTTAGTCCTTTCAATATATTTTTTCTTGCTTTCGGATAGTCTTCCATGTAGCGATAACATGCTCCGATGTTCATATAATTAGTCGCAATATTAGGAGGATAAGGTTCCTTATTTTTTATCATCATTGCCAATGCTTTTTGGTAATGAGTTAAGGTTCGGTCATAATCTCCCCAGTTCCGATAGACGATTCCTTGTCCAACATAACATCTTGGAATAACTCTAGTATTATCGATTTGCTCATATATTTTGATTGCTCTATCGTAATATTTCAAGGCTTTATTAAAAGCACCAAGACTTAAAAATGCATTTCCCAAATTATAGGTAACGTCGCCAGTTACTTCATAAAGTAAATTATTGGCTTGATGGATTTCTAACGTTTTTTCAAAAGCTTGGATCGCTTGTATTTCTTTTCCAATCAATTTGTAGGCGGTCCCAAGACTTATGTATAATTCTGAAAATAATTTTGGAGGAGTATCTGGATTAGTTTTACAAATCGCTAACCCTTTGCTTGCCAAATTTATGGATTCTTGATAATTCCCTTTTTTTCTTTCGATCATTCCTAGGGTGTACCATGCTCTAGCTAATGCTATATTATCATCCTTTAGGTGAGGTTGTGAAAGGTTAATTCCTTCTTTTATTTTATCACTTGCGACATCATAGTTCCCCAATTTTCTTTCCGCATTCCCCAAGTAACTATATACATTTAGAAATTGCTCGTAGTCAATATCTTTTAGTTGTTGGTTAATTTCTATGGCTTTGATTAATTCAGGAACAGCTAATTCTTTCTCCCCTGCTTTGAATAAAGCTTTTCCTTTTAAAAAATAAAAAGAGGCAGCATCTTTATTGATTTTATCATTGATAAAACTAGCAGCTAAATCACAATCTTTCAAAATAGTTGAAGCATTAAAGGTATCGTCGTTTTCAATACCTTCTTCTATTTTTTCCAAAATCTGACTTAGGTTAGAATTGGAAGATTGTGCATGGAAAATTTGAATACAAAAAATGCTAAGGAGTATGCCAAGTGTTATTCTCATTAATTATTTTCAGTTTGGTGATATTTGATCTCAACTGTTCTCATTCTAAAATAATCTCTTTTTTCAACTTTTTTATTTTGTCTTGAAAAGCAAACGATATTGTAAAACATTATTAATTAATATTTCTAACGTAGAATAGGTTAACCAAGGTTGCTGTTTTTTTTATATTTTGTGTTTTTTTAAATATGTTTTTTTATTATTTCCGATTATTATTTTATTTAATGTTAACCTTTTCTTTTTGAAAATTATCAATGAAGGAAGATCCAAACAAAGCCACACAGCAGTTATTAAGCAGCATTCAAGAAAAAGGAATGTCTGCGTTGGAGGAGGTCTACCGAGAGTATCGTGAGGATTTTTTGCACTTTGCACTTCGGTATGGATTGTCAGAATCCGAATGTTTGGATGCCTACCAAGATGTGATAATTGCATTTTATGAAAATGTAAAAGAGGGCAAATTGACCACGTTAACGAGTAGCTTAAAAACGTATTTATTTAGTATTGGAAAATATAATTTACTCAATCAATTAAAAAAGAAAAAACGAACTGCTCCTGCGGAAGCGATTTTTCCAGAAATTGAAATTGCAGATAATCAATACTTTGAACAAATAGAATTAACGCACCGACAACTTATTATTGAAAAAGCATTTCAGCAACTTGGAGAAAATTGTCGTGAGCTATTGACCTTATTTTATTATCATCGCTACTCCATCGAAAATATAAAAACGACTATGGAATATAGTAATGATAATACTGTCAAAGCCACAAAATCTAGATGTATGAAATCATTAAAAACCATTTTAGAAAAATCTGAAATTTATTAATTCAAGATTTTTTTCTAAAAATATCACCTAACTGATGTCATTAAAAGAGACTGATCATAACCTGATAGATAAATACCTTCGAAGTCAATTGGATACGAAGGAAAAAGAATTGTTTGAGACAAAACAAAAAGATCTTGATTTTCAAAAGGAACTCAATTTAAGAAAAGACAGTCTTCCTGTTTTTAAGAAAAATGGACGCGAAGCATTAAAAAAGAAATTACAAAACTTTGAAAAAAATATACAAGAGGAAAAACAAACCGCTTCAACTTCCACAGCGAAAGTAAAACCAATCAATAAAATTGTTTGGTTAGGAATGGCAGCTACTTTATTATTGTTGATGGGATTATTTTGGTGGAGTACTCAATCCGTCAACTCTGATGAATTGTTCGCTCAAAACTTCCAACCTTACCCAAATATTATTGCTCCAATTGTAAAAAGTCAAACTCCTTCCGCTACGGAATATGAACTAGCCTTTCAAAAATATGAGCAAGGGAAATATCAAGATGCTATTCCTTTACTGGAAAAAATTGAGACCGAGGAGGGAAAGTTTTATTTGGCCATTTCTCATTTGGGAAATGAGCAGGAGGGAAGAGCAATTTCTATTTTGGATGAGTTGGCAAAGGAATCTTCCAATCGTTTTTTTGAAGCAAGTCAATGGTATTTAGCCTTGGCATATTTAAAATCTAATCAACCAGGTAAAGCTGATGAGGTTTTAGATTTAATTGTAAAAAAACCATCGCATAATTTTTATAAACAAGCTAAGAGTTTATCGAAAAATTAGACTTCTTTTTGAATGCTCCTTACTAAAGCAATTTGCTTTAACATAAAAGCGGTGTTAATCTCTTAGAGACTAACACCGCTTAGGAATGTGAAATAGAATAATTCTAATTGTCTTTTTCCTATCAAGATTTTTCTAAACTTACATCTTTTACTTTTTTCTGTTTCTCCTTTCTTCCAATCAATCGCTTTGTCATCGCTATCCAAAATGGACTAATCAAAAGTGTCAATGAAATAACAATAATTGTCAACTGATAAGTAAAATCAGAGATGATTTGCGATGCAAACGCGCTCGCCACTAACACAAAACCTAACTCCCCCACTTGTGCTAACAATGCTCCTCCGTAAATACTATTTTTCCAATTCCTTCCAAAATAGTGAAGCATCAAAGTATTGATTAAATGGTTAGTCAAGTAAACCGCGAGGATAACTAGACCGACCGTTTCCCAATTTGTTACTAAGAAATTCAAGTCAATCAACATTCCAATCGAAACAAAAAACAAAGCTACAAACATCACTCGCAACGAATGTAAACTATCGTGAAACCACTCCGTCGAACGAGCTGCATGAATTACCATTCCACCAACAAATGCTCCTAAGGCTGCTGATAATCCAAAAAAGGAAGTAATAATTGCCCCTCCAAAACAAACGACCAAAGCAACAAACACTTGCAATTCATGATCCTTCTCCACTTGCTCACTAAATGGAATTTTAAATTCTTTGATTCTCCAAATCCAAATAATTGTTCCGATGATTAGTACTCCACCTATAATTTGCAAAATCGTTTCTTCGACACTTGGGATATTTCCTCCTAGATAATTAGTAGCAATCAACATCGGAACAATCAAAATATCTTGCATCAATAATACGCTTAAAACATTCCTTCCTGTAGCAGTTGCTATTTCTCCGTTGTCCTGCAATAATTTAATAATTACTGCCGAACTACTCAAGCTAATCACAAATCCCATCGTGATAATTCGATTCGACTCCCATCCTAGAAACCAACCAATAACACCTACCAAAACCACACTTCCAAAAACTTGTAGGAGTGTTCCGATGATCGCAACCTTCCAATTTTTCACCAAGTCGGGTAGGCTAATTTCCATTCCTATAAAAAACAAAAGTAAGATCAAGCCAATATCTCCCATCACGGTAATGAGTTCCTTATCGGTAATAATTTGAAAACCAAAGTCACCTAAAAATACTCCTGCAAGAATATATGCTATAATATATGGTTGCTTAAAATAGCGCAGAATACTTCCCAAGATTACGATGATAATTCCCAATATGACAAATGCATAAAGATTGGAATTGACAGCAGCTAATAACATTCGTTTTGTTTTTGATTAGATTTTATGCCGAAATATTTCGGTTTAAAATCTATTGAAGTTGCCCTTTGGCTCCTCTTAATTTCCATTTCAGTTTTTGAAATTCTGTTTGAAGTTTATTTAACTTCATTTGAGAATCAATTAATTTTTGCTCTCGACTGTTGAGTAAAAATATGGAACTTTCGCCAATTCTAAATTTTTCAAATTCTGCATCAAGTAATGTTTCATAATTCTTTACCATACTTTCAAGCGTAGTAATTTGTCCAAAGGTAGTTTCTAATTGTTGATAAATTGCATTAATCTTATTGGTGATTTTTAATTGCTTCTCCCCTAGTTTATATTGATTTTCTAATTGCTCTATTCTTACCAATTCCAATCCTCCCCGCTCTTTTCTCAGCAAAAGTGGATAACTAAATTTCACTCCCCATTTATAATTTTCAGTTACCAAATTATTGACTACGGACTCTGACGAATTATTGTCTGTCCAATCAAATCCATTTCCTAAAAAATTATAATTCAATCGAAGGTTCGGCTTGAATTGTTCTCTTTTGAGTCTTTCTTTGATATCCAACTGTTGTTGCTTGACTAGGATACTTTGTAATTCAGGATGCGAATCTGCAATAGTTCTTAAAAAATTATCATTTGGTTTTTCCTCTAAAAAATTCCAATCTGCCTGTAAATCTTCTGGTCGCAAATTCTCAGAAACTTCTAGTGGTGTTAGATTTTCAAACCATAAAAAATTAGATAATTTTAAAGTGGCATTCCGAAAATCAACTTGCGCTTGAGTATATTGTATTTCTCTATTTTGGATTTGAATCAAGGATTCTAAGGTATCAATTGCAGGTTTGTCTCCTTGCTCAAAACTTGATTTGACTAATTGAAATCGATCTCGTGCTAGATTTAGAGAATTTTCATAAACCTTAAGAATCTGATTTTGGTAAGCCCATTTCCAATAAGTTTCAATTGCTTTTACAAACAAATCATTTATTATAGTTCTTCGAGCAGCATCATTTCCTTCCTGAAGTAATCTTGCTTGCTGCACTTGCGCTCTCCTTTGGTCAAAAGTCAAACCTTGCAAAAGAGGCACTTCTATTCCTATTACTGCCTGACCATTGGTTGGTAAATTTCCTTCAGGATTTAGAAACTGTCCATTGGACCATAGGTACGCCATCTTGACATCGATTCCAAACCAAGTAGGAATCTTCAAGCCAGCCTCTCCTATTCGAAAATAGTTTTTTTGGTCAAACGATTTATCTTCATATTCACCAAACCACTTTGGATCAAAAATCCCACGAGCTTCCAGTAAACTTGCATCAGCTTTGTTTTCTAATAAATTGGCTTGCTGCATCACAGGATGATACGCACGAACCCAAGTCAAATATTTTTCCAAAGAAAAAACTTGAGTAGAGTCAATCTTCTGACCAAAAAGAGGAACTGATATTAAAAGGAAAAAAATTATTCTAATCACGTTTGTATATTGTTATTTTTATTTAGGAGTCAGGGGCTAATCGTTTCTCCTATGTTTTTTTTTAAGAAAGAATGGAGCATACACGTAGTCCCTGACTCCTGACCGAGAGCAACGCGACCAACCTCACACCTGATTGCTATTTAGCAACCGATTTCACAGGTGGCTTAAATTTAGATTCATTTTTCTTAATATCATTTTCATAAAAATCAGGTGGGAATCCATTTAATTGCCGCCACAGTTCATACCAAACTGGTACATCATGCAACAAAGCAATTCCTTGCACCCCTGCTCCTACCCTAAGTAATTCTGGGAATTTCGTATCTGGTTGATTTGACCTGATGATAATACGATACATACTATTATCATTTGGAATATTATCAACTGCAGTCACCTCACCACTATAAGTTCCGAAAGAAAAATCCGACCATCCTGAGATAATAAAAGCTTGCCATCCATCAAAAACTAATCGTACTTCCTGCCCAACATTCATCAATGGCAAATCCATCGGACGAACATACATCTCTACCGCTAACTCTCGATTTAAAGGAACGATTGTCACGACCTTATCACTTTCTTTGATGATCTCGCCAATCCCTGATTTCAGCATCTTTGTAATATACCCTGACTGTGGAGCAATGATGTGATACATATTATTACGTCGATCGTAATTTGCATATTGGTTTTGTAATTTATTCAAAGTTCCTTCCGCTTCAAATTGCGCAGAAAGCGTAGAGAATTTATCTGACTGAGCTTTTGCAATTTTATTGTTATACTCATTATCAATTGTCTCTAACGCTAGTTGTGCTATACTCAAATCGTTCCCACTTTCTTGCAATTTATTTTTAGTCGTAATTAATTTTGCTTTGGTAGACTGGACTTTTAATCGTTTGGACTCCAAATCACTCAATGATTTAATTCCTTTTTGAAAAAGCGTATCCGTTCGTAAATATTGGAACTCAGCGATGTTAGCGTCCACCTCTCTTTGGTTGACTTCAGCTTGCTGACTTTGCTGCTTAAATTCTGCTTGTTGAATCTTATTCTGTAATTGTTGCTTCTTGAATGACAACTCTAATCGTAGTGCTGAAATTTGATTATCCAAGGCATTTGCTTTTCGTTGATAACTATCCATCGAACCTTGTTTTGCATCGATTTGATTAGCAGCTCTTTCCAATAATTTAGGATCAAAATATTCTGCTTTCACCTCTGATAAAAAAGCAATAGTATCTCCAGCAGAAACCAAATCACCTTCTTGAACATACCATTTTTCAATTCTCCCAGCTATCGCAGAGTTAATATCTTGTGGTCGTTGTTCTGGTAAAAAAGTTGTTACTTTCCCCTTCATTTGGATATTTTGAGTCCAAGGCAAAAAGAACAGAACTAAAATCATAATTAATAATACGACCAACCAAATCGCAAACATTCGATTCGCTTTCGGTAGTTCATTCCTTTGAAAACAAGCAATATCTTCCGTCCTTACTTTTCCTAGAATGGAATTTTCTGAAATATTTAACATGATATTCTAACTTAATTTTTTCTAATTATTTTAAATACAAAAAGTGCTTTTTAGTTAGTTAGAAATTTTTAAATTTTAAAAATTTCTTTTGCCAAAAGACTCGTTTTGATTTTAGAAAAAGGAGCATTTTCAATGATTTTCCCATCTTCTAGAATAATCACTCGATCACATTTCTCTGCAAACTTTGGATTATTAGAAATTCCAATCAAGGTCCAATGCTTTCTATTTTCTGTCAAATAATCTATAATTAGTTGTTTCTCTTTACGCTCTAATCTGGGCATAAAATTATCTAATAATAAAATTTCAGGTTGGAAAATTAGCGTTCGAGCAAGGATGATTTTTGTCCTTACACTTCTTGGAACATTTACTCCATTCGCTAATAATTCCGTTTGGTAACCATCTGGGAGATGATTAATATAATTATGCAAATCAATCTCCTTAGCGGTCTGAATGATTTTTTGAAATGGGATTTTTTCGTTTCCTAAATTTATATTTTCCAAAATACTTGAATTAAAAATTTCATCTTGACTACTCAACGTTCCAATTTCTTGTCGCAAACTATCAAGATTAATTCTCTTCAATGGAATACTATTGAAAGTGATCATCCCATCATAGCTGGTATATAATCCACCGAGTAATTTAGTCAAAGTAGATTTTCCTGAACCATTAAATCCAGAGATACAGATCTTCTCTCCTGGTTTTATATTTAAAGAAACATTGCTCAGAGTCGGTCGGTTAGAATCTTCATATTGGAAAGAGACATCATCCATGTTTATTTCAATTCCTGAATGATCTACATCTACTTTTTCGAGTTTGATTCCATCAGTTGATTCCAAAGGCAAGTCAGTTACGTAACCAATTTTTTCCAAACCAGTCAATACATCATAAATATTATCCATACTCAAAATAAGTTTCTCCGCAGAATTCATAATCAAAATTACAATGATCTCCGCTGCTACAAATTGTCCAATACTGATTTGATTTCTGATCACCAAAATACTCCCAAGTAAAAGTAATGTTGCTGTAATTAGTGTTTTAAATAACACTACACTTCCGTATTGAACTAGCAAAATTTTAAAGTGTTTTTTTCGAGCATCAAGGTAACTCGTCACTAATTCATCTGTTCGGCGCATTGGCAAATTAGTTGTTCCTGAAAGTTTAAAAACATTCATAGCACGTCCCAATTCTTCTAACCAATGAGCTACTTGATATTTATATTTACTTTCTTTCAAACTTGTTTTTAATCCTTTTTTTGCTGTAAATCTAAAGATGGCCAACAACATCAAAAGTAAAATCAATCCAAAAAATATAAAGAATGGATGATACAAGGAAAGTAAAATCAATCCAAAAACAATTTGTAAAACTGCGGTGGAAAAATCAATTAAGATTTTTGGAATTCCTTTTTGAATAGTAATCGTATCAAAAAAACGATTGACTAACTCCGGCGGATAAATCCCTGTGAGTGCTTCTAATTTTAAGCGAGGTACTCGCCAAGCAAATTCAAATGCGGAACGAGTAAAAATTCTCCTTTGCAAAGTCTCCGTCACCGTCAATTGCATGATCGTCAAAAGACCGTTGAAGGCAAGTCCTGCTGTGATAATTCCAATCAGCAAATAAAGAGAAGAAGATACTTCTCCTCCTACCATCAAATTAATGATCGCTTGGATACCAAGCGGCAATGATAAAGTGATGATTCCAGCAAAGATTGCGTATAAATAAATGTAGCTAATATCTTTTCGATCTAGCTCTAAAAGTTTAAAAAATCGTTGAGTCGATTTCATTTTTTTTTCGATTGTTACAAACAATAGTCATTGTTATATTTTTAGACTAAAGTTTTGGTGTACTGAATATCAATTTTTTCAAGCGTATTTTGTGCTACACTTAATACTCTTAAAGAATTTTTCTTTTTAAAAGAATGGGTCTCCATCTTAACTAAAATATTTTTTAGATTTCTAACAGCATCTAAAATAAATTCACCTTTATTAAGCATGACACATTCTGCATTAGCACTCATGGCTGCATCTGAAATTTCGGCTCGAGTTGGGATACCTGTTTTTGCTAGATTCTCTAGAACTTGAGTTGCCCAAATAACTGGAACATGAGCAGCCTCACATACCCATAAGATTTGATTTTGCACTTCTGAAATTCTTTCAAAACCTATCTCTATCGCTAAATCTCCTCTTGCGATCATCACTCCTATTTTCGGTCGTTTCATTGCCTCAAAAAGAATTAACGAAAGATTCTCAAACGCCTCTTTGGTCTCAATTTTATAGACCACACCTACTTTATCATTATTGAGTTTTTCTAATTCTTGATATAACTTTTTAACATCCTCTGGCTTCCTCACAAATGAATAACCAATGATATCTGCATTAGCACAGGCAAAGGGTAATATCTTAATATCTTGAGGGGTCAAAGATGGCAAATTCAAATCAGTACTAGGCAGATTAATTCCTTTATCTGAAGATAATTTATTTTTGTAGGCTCTTTTTATGACCAACTCAGCCTCCTTTTTATTCTTTCGGATCACAACTGCTTCAATCATTCCATCATCAAAAAATATAGGATCACCAATTTTTAAATCATCAATAATTTGTGGCAATAATACTCCAACTTCTGCTTCCTGCATTAATTTATTATCAGCTCCGTAAACTACTTTTTTCCCCTTAGTTGCTCTCTTAGTCAAAATAAGATGATCCCCTTTTCTTAGTTTGATAAAATTTTTGACTTTCCCTTTTTTAGAAATAACCTCAATCTTAGCTGTTCTAATTTTTGGTCCAGCCAAGTCCATGTAAACCTTTAAAGGAACTTTCATTTCCTTTTTTACTTGATCGATATTTTTGAGCATTCCTCTCCACAATTTCATATTACCTCTTCCCAAATTAATTCTAGCAACCTCCATTCCCTCGTTGACCAAATTTTTCAATAGTTCAATATCGGTTGCTGCCTCATCGGGCATGGTTACCATTATTTCTGTAAAGTGTTTTTTCTTGGTTCTATTAAATAGCTCATTCGCATTTCTGCGAAGTGTCTTTTTGCCTTGTTTGTAATTCATTGCTTTTATCTCAATGTTCTCCTCCATCTTTTTGCCTTGAGCTGTTTTTAACAGCTTGAGTACATTTTGCAATTTACTAAAAACATATCCTTCAGGAGTTCTAATGGAAGAGATCCCTAAATCAGAAAGAGCATCATGGTATTTTCTCAAATCAACACTTCGAAGTAACATATAGTTGTATAAATTCTTCGCACTCAATTGATTTTGAGGATGAACTTTATCAGCAATCTGATTGGCGATAGAATCATGAGATATCATTTGTTCATAAATATGAGCAATCTCCTTTTCCAAATTTTTAATCGTCATAATTTGAATTTTAAAAAGCGCTTAATCTTATTTATTCTTGTCTTCTAATCTATCATTGATAAAAGGCATAATGGCATAAATCCACACTCCAATAGATCCAATAATAATACAAAGGATTCCTAGGAGGTAAAATTTGACATCAAAGAAAGTACTATCAACAGCATAATATAGCCATTCGAAAACAAGACCTAGAGAGAGAATTATTATGGAAATCCATTTTTCATTTTTCATGTTTTGAAAATTTAAAAGTTATTTTGAAATTTATTTTGACTTGACTACAAGATTTTGTCGAAGAACGTTAAATTTTAAAAAATAGCTTCCCTCTCAATATCTTCAAATGTTTTACCATGAGGTGTTGAAGTTAAATTTTCATCTACATTAACAAATACAATTCGCTCAATTGAGATAATCGTTTTCTTGGAAAAAAGATTACGAACTTCACATTTAAAAGTAATTGATGTTCGTCCTAAGGAAATAAATTGTAAACCAATTTCAATTACATCTGCTTGACTAGCAGAACTTACAAAGTTGATCTCTGACATAAATTTGGTCACAACCCTATGGCTACCCAATTTTGTCATAGAATAAATTCCTGCTTCCTCATCTATCCATTTTAGTAACTGTCCACCAAACAAGCTATTGTTTGCATTTAGATCGCCTGGTTTAACTAATTTTCTTGTGAAAAACTTCATTCCTTTTCTTTGTTTTATTTTTTGCTAAATATCGATGTACTGATTGTATCGTTTTTTGAAGTAGTTATCCTAAGTTTTCAGACTCATGCAGGAGGACAACATCATGACCTGTTATTCCTAACTTTAAAATGGTAATAAATATTTGAGGTGATTGACCTTCTGAATTGAGAAATACTTCTACATAAATTAGACCTTGAAATAATTTTCTTCCTATAGAATAAATTTTCTACTTGATGAAGCGTAGGCTTCTTTTTGATACCTGAGCATTATTGCGGATTGTAATTCGCATAATTGAATTTTTAGTTTTTTTTAAAATATGGGCGAGTGTAAAAGAAAACTCGCCCATTTTAAGCTAACAATCGAAACTCTGAAAAACATATTCTTTAATTAGTTTTCAAGATTCACTTTTGTATTAGTATTTTTGGGATTTATACCCATTTCAGATTCCATGATCATAGGAAGGTCACCATCCGTGATAATGATTTTTGCATTTGGAGATTTTGCCAACTCTTGAAATGCCTCAATTGATTTGAATTGTAAAATTTTTGCGTTCAATCCTTCTGCAATAATCAACTGAGCATCTCTTACTCCAGCAGCTTCTATTCGTTGCTTATCAGCTTCTCGCTTGGCTTGTTCTAAGACAAATTCCATTTGCTGCGCTTGCTGCTCTGCTTCCAATTTTGATTCGATGGCAATCGAAAGTGTTCTTGGAAGTTGGATACTTTTTAGGAGAACTGCTTCAACTTCTATTCCCTTTCCATCCATCAAGACCATCATTTGTTCTTTGATAGCTTTTTCAATAGTTGCTCTTTCACCTGTATGCATATCCTTTGCGTAGAATCTAGAAGTTACATCCGCAACTGCTGATCTAAATACTGGGAGAATAATATTACGTTCGTAATTTGTACCAATATTTCGCAGCAGATCTGGCACCTTTTTCCCATCAATATTATAGAGGATAGAAACTTCGCTCCTGATCGTTAATCCTTCTTTTGAAGGAATATCCAAACCGACTTCAAGGTTTACAGTTTGTGTAGAAATTTTTATAATCTTGGATGAAAAAGGGTTAAAAGCCTTTACTCCACTTGTGTAAGATTTATCGGAATATTTTCCAAACTTACGCTTTACGCCAACTTCTCCTTCTCTGATTGTGGCACAACTTGCCAACATACTAATTGCGAAAAGGCATAGCAATGATTTTAAGACATTTTGTGATTTCATGCGTTTTTTATTTTAAAGGTTTTAAAAATTTTAAATAGGTTAATTGAAAATTTGATATAAATGTCTCTGTTCGACTCTCGATGTTACTCGAGTCAAATACAGTTTAAAAAAAAATATAGGTTTGATTTTTTAAGGTGGTAGGCATGCCGTCCAACAGATATGGACCACATGACTACCTAGGTAAATATCTAATTTTTTACAGTCATCGATTGGATTTCTTTTTCGGACTTTAATTCTTTGTGAATTAATCCGAAGCAGAAAAATTCTAACATTTGTTTTACTTGGTCATTCAAGTCTTGCTCTGTTCCGTTTTCACTCAAATCAGTCAGTCGAGGTAAATGTCGAGCAAAGTATAAATTGTTATTAGCCGTTTCAACTAAAGTACTGGCTAAGGCTTTAGGGTATGGAAAATCTTCTTTTACTTCTGTAATTATAGAAGCGATGCTATTGCATAATCTTTTGTAAGCAAGGAAAAAACCATCTACATTATCTTCATCCACTAATTTATTATGATATGCTTTCGCTCCTTCTCTGACAACAATTTTGTGCAAAATTTCCTCATCAACAAATTCAATAGTCATGTTTTTATTAGCCGTATCTACTATGATTCGCAAAGCAACTTTTAGTCGTTCATTTGGATCAGCGATATTCATAGTATTTAAATCAATTCTTGCAATCATCCACTCCCAATACCAATTTAAGAGGTAAACAAAAAGATGTCGCTTATTTTCAAAATATCGGTAAACAGAAGCCTCGGAAGAAGAAATGTTTTGTGCTAATTTTTTGAAATTAAATTGCTCCAATCCAATTTCATCAATCAAAAGAACACTTTTCTCAATAATCTTTCTTCCCAATTTGGTTTTTTGAGGATCATTTAAAAATAAATTAGGGTTGATTTCTAGTTGCACAAAAAAAGGTCTCATAATTTTGATATTTTGAATTTAAAAATTGGGTTCATGAATCTAATTACCTCTCATTCTTAAGCAGCTACATCATCATAAATTCCTCTAATTTGGGTTTTCAAAATTCTTCTTGCATGATGAATTCTACTTTTGATTGTTCCCATTGGAAGATTCATTTTTTCCTGAATTTCATCGTACTGATAACCTTGATACGCCATTAAAAATGGAACCCGATATCCTTCTGCAAGTGAATCAATAATTTGAGAAATCTCTTGAATATTTACATTCATTTCTCCTTCGTTTCCAATGGTATCTTTTGAAAGATTCAAGTAAAAATCTTCTGAAGTGGTGTCTTGAATTTCACTTCTTCTTTTTTGTTTTCGATACAAATTGATAAATGAATTTTTCATAATGGTACTTAGCCATGCTTTAAGGTTAGTATTATTAATATACTGTGCTTGGTGTCGAAAAGCACGCAAAGCAGTTTCTTGAAATAAATCATCAGCAGCACTTTTATCTCTTGTTAACTTCATTGCAAAGTTTCGAAGGTAATTGCTGTGAGTATTGAATTCTTGAACAAATTGGAAGTTTTGCATAATATATTGATTTTGGTGTTTTTACTTAAATTTGTAATAGCTTTACTATCATTTTCAAAAGCATAACGCAAACATAAATCAAAATGTTTAACTTTTCAACTAAAAAAACGTCTTTTTTTAATTTTTTTTTAGCTTAACTTAATTTAATAGTTACTAAACAACCATAAATGATAGTTTTACTATCTTTTTGATTAGTTTTGCAACTATATTAGTTTATCTTTGTTCTATTATCAGAAAAGAAAAAAATTAGTTTTAATAACTTTTTATAAATAACAAAAATGAGATACTTAATAATCACCATCTTAATTTTTATTACCCAAGCAACAATTTTCGCACAAACTAGAAGAATGAATAATACAGCGGCGGGGCAATCATTTACTTCCGAAGATCAAAGTCGAACAGTACAACCGTTACTTCAAAAAGCAGAGCAACAGTTCAGAGCTTCAGATTATGAAGGGACATTTTTTACGTTAGAAAATGCAGTTGCGCAAAATCCTAATTCTGCAGAAGCACTTCTTCTGAGAGCTAAATTCAAAAAAATTGTAGGGATGACGATGGAATCTGAAGCAGATCTACGAAAAGCTAACCGAATCAATCCACTAGCAGCTAATTTATATGGTTTTAACGGAAATGGTGGATTAAGACAAATCCTATCAATGCAACCAGAACAAGCAGTACAGGAATTGAATACTTATCGAAAACTCACCTATTACTATCAAGCTTTAGATAAAAAAATACTTAGTGATAAAAACCAAGAAGCCGAATTTCAAGGTATTACTAAAGTCATTGAAGAGATTGACGCTGACCGTCTTGCCTCTGCTTTAGAAAAAGTGAATGAAGTATTAATTGATTTTCCTGAATCGGCTATTGGCCATGATTTGAAAGGAGTGATCTTAAGAAGTCAAGGTAAGTTTGAAGATGCAGAAGATGCTTTTTCAAAGGCAGTTTCTGTAGACCCTACCTTTGCGATCAGCTGGTATAATCTTGGGCGAATTGAGCGAAGTCTTAATGATTATGAAAAAGCTAAGGTTCATTTAGATAAAGCAATTGAATTGCAAAGTGATTTGACTAAAGCCTACTTTGAAAGAGCTTTACTTTACAAGCAAATGGGAGAAAAAGAAAAAGCTGTGGAAGATTATAACACTATCATAAAGATGAAAGGGAACAACTACATGGAGGCTCTGACTAATAGAGGTCTGACTAAAAAAATGCTAGGAGATTATGGTGGTGCACTTGCTGACTTGAATCAAGCAATTGAAGAATTTCCACAAAATGCTGAACTACGCAAAAACCGAGGAAACTTAAATTTGCTTTTTGGATTGCATCGAAAAGCAATCGATGATTATACTTTTGCCATCGACATAGATGAAAATTATGCTGAAGCATATTATAATCGAGCTTTAGCCTTCTTTTTGATTTATGACAAAATTTCTGGTTGTTCAGATCTGGATCAAGCCATAGACTTAGGTTTTGAAACAGCAGTCAAAACTAGAGATTACTTTTGTACAGAGTAATAACATTATCCGTTTGACGTTAAACATTTATAAAAAGATTCTCCAGTTTTATTTAGAATAAAATATACGAGAAATCATTTTTTTTTAACCAATCTCTTAGATATAGATTATGCTATGATTCTTTTTCAAAAAAATTCATAGCATAATCTATACCCTAATAAAAACCTTATTTTATGAAAATTAAAGTAAAATTAATCAAAGAAACATCGGAAAAAGTAGTTTTAAAATTTCCATCTATTGATGTTTTGATATCTGTTTCGAAGAGGTATTTTGAGAAATTACAAAAGTATAATGAATACGAAATATTGAGGATGGAACCGAGTTAGAAAAAAAAAATCACCTCTCAAATAATGAGAGGTGATTTTTTTTTATTTTCTCCTACTTATCGAAGTTCCTTGAGTTGTAAATGAGATCCCTTGTTGACCTTGAGTAGAAATCATTACTGCTTCAAAAATTGGTTTTATCTGATCATTCTTTGCTCCCCAAATAATGATAAAATTGGCTCCTGTCCCTCCACTTTCATCTTGTTCATCAACGACATAATCAATTGACTCCAAAGGCTTCAGAAATAAAGTATTGTCTGTATATTTCCGAACCAAGTCGCCATTGGTATTATAATAATCTATCGCTTCAATATAAATTGAATCATGCATACTTGTATTTCTAATACTCAAAGTAGCAGTCAAAAGAAAACTTACATTTTTAGATTGACTATAAATATCTGAATAGATAGGCACATAGATCGTATCCTGAAACTCATTAACAATATCTTCCATACTCTTATTCACCTCATGTTTTTTCAAAATATCTCGCCCTTTCGAGTCTACATTTTGTTGAGGAGGCTGGCAAGCAAAGAATGAAATGATAATTAAACTTAGAATTAACGTGGAAATATTTTGAGTGATTTGCATTTAAATTTTTTTCTTAAAGTACGAGGATTTTATTGAAGGGGAAATTTCAGAGGGAAAAATTACTACTTTTTTTCTCTACTAACCTCTTTTTTTTTGAAAAAAATTAGAGCAACCATTTTGCCACTTGAAAAGAAGATGCAGCCACAGCTCCACAAAGAATCATTCCCCACACAATATCCACCAAAACTACTTTTACTGACCAATTTTTTAAAGTAGCTAAATTGGTTAAATCATATGTAGCATAAGTAAAAAATCCAAAAGTGCTGCCCAATAAAAGTGCTCTTTGCCAATTACCATCTTCTATGGTAGGAACTACTGAGTAAAAAAGAATTCCCACGATATAAATGAAATAAAAAACAATTGCAGCTTTCCAATTGACTTTTTCTGAAAGTAAATGTCCGACATTATCTCCATAAAATTTCTTTGCAAGAGATCCCAACCAGATCATATCAATTAGAAAAAAAATAGGAATGGTCAAAAAATATAATTTTAGGTAAAAAACAATACTCATATTTTTAAAATTTTAGTCAGCTTTGAAATAAGATTTGTAAATACTTTTTCGAGGATAAAAAGCAACGTAAAGAGCAGGATATAAAAATAAGGTAAACAAAGAATTAATCCCTTCAAAGGTCATGTCATCAATGATGTAGCTACTATTATCAGTTATTTTTTGAACGATGTGTTTGTGTCTCCAAGAGGAAAGTGGAAAAGGTAATTTTGTTCCTTCATCTACAAAGTAGGATTCTGTTTCGGTTTCTCCATCTTCAATTATTTCACTTATCCATTCTGCTTTTATTGGACTCAGAAATCGAAGATGGACTTTGTCTCCTTTTTTGGAACCTGTGAATTCCACAATTTCCATTTTAGCATTTTTAGGTTTTAATGCTTCAAACAGATTGCGGTCAAACCGTTCCATGATGTCTTTATAATTTCCATCAACTCTAGTTTTTAATTGAATATTCATTCCGCAATATTTTATGATAGGTTTTCTGCATAGTTGCCATCAACCAATCTTTAAAAATCTCTTCTTTTAAGTTAGCTTGATTCTTCATCGCTTGATGAGTCGTTTCTCGATAAAGAAACCGAGCAGTAGCAAAGTCATTAGATAACTCTGATGCGAGTCCTTGAATATGAACTCTGTTTTGGTTTAAGTATTGAAAGAAAATTTCGTTTTTCATAATACCCAAATAACGCCACTTGGATATTTTTGTTTAAAACTTTCAAAAAAAAATGAAAATTACTAAAATCTCACCCCTCAAAATCACGATCATAAACAATTGATAATCAACTACTTAAATACTATTTTATTTTAAATAAAAAAAAATAAAAATAATTGAATTAATTTTGTTTAATCTTTTATTTGGTTTTGTTAAACAAAAAATATACCTTTATATCATCATTAAATAGCTTCCTAACAATTAAATTTTTAAACGATGACAACTACTGAATTTCAAAATAAATACGGCCAACTTTCTCAAATGCTTAATGCTTTTGCTTATAAATTAACTCAAGATAAAGAGAGAGCAAAAGACTTATATCAGGAGACTACCTTTCGGGCTTTGACCTATAAAAATAAGTTTCAAACTGGAACAAATTTTAAAGCTTGGGTCTTTACGATCATGAAAAACCTTTTTATCAATGATTATAGAAAGAAGGTAAGAGCAAATGTTATTATGGATTCAACAGACAATAATTACTATATCAATTCAGGTAAGCATGTAATTGCTAATGAAGGAGATAGCAATATTATGATGGACGAGCTAACGGAGATTATTGGGAATTTAGATGAAGGTTTACGAGTTCCGTTTTTGATGCATTATGAAGGTTATAAATATCAAGAGATTGCAGAAAAATTTGATCTTCCAATTGGAACAGTAAAAAGTAAAATCTTTTTTGCTCGAAAAGAATTGAAACATCAAATTGAAAAAAAATATGCACAGAAATTCGCTTTTAAATAAGTTGCACCCTTTTTAATGATAGAAAAAATGCGTCATGGAAATAAATTTCCATGACGCATTTTTTTTTAGACTTTCCTTCCTGACGAAGGTGCTGGCTACTTTTAAAAACCAACGCTAATCCCCGATTCTCGCACATGTTCCATTATCTCATGTGGCTCTAGGTAAGTGAATTTTTTAAAGTTTTTATATTTTAATGAAGCTTGAGATTCTTCTAAAATGTAATGATAAGCATCATGCAATTTTTCTCCTAAACCTCGTTCTACAGTCACCCTATCAATTCCTCGTTCGTAGTTTCGAATACTATGTGCATTAATATAAAAACAACCGGTGACCAATAATTGCCCAAAACTTTTAGTTTCGTAATCTAAAATATGTGCTAACTCATGTCCTAAAATGCCAACCTGACCTTCCTCTGGCAAATCCAAAAATGGTACTTCACAATCATTCGCATTATTAAAAATTACTTCATATTTTCTTTCATAATCCAAATTAAAAAAACTCGTAATCATGGGACGAGCAGCCAAAGTAGTTCCAATCTCTGCTTCCCTAAATTCAATATTTACATCTTTTAATTCAGGATAGAACGAAAGTGCTTTCAAGCATTGTGTTTTGTAATTATCTACAAATATTTTGTTATTTTCTATATTCGAAACTAAAGAAATCTCATTTTGATTCTCCGATAAAATCATAGATAGAAAAGACCTTGGAATAAAAAAGGAAGCAATCAGTAAGAGAATAAAATATCTTTTCTTTAGCATGGGATGATTTTTTTTTGGTTTCGAAAAATTGTAAATCAATCTTCTAACAATATTGACAAGTAAATGATGACCAGAGTCACCTTTTTAAAAGTACTTTAACTTTTCAATTATTATAGCTTAAAAACCTTGCCTAAATTTAAGAGCGCATCTTAAACAAAAAAAACTGCGCAAATGACTTGCGCAGTTTTTAAAATTCGGTTTTTGGATGGATGTTTATTAAGTTTTTGTAATAACGTAATTTAGCAGACTTCATTCTAAATAGAATTATATGACCTTTTCATAAACTTAAAACGTTTAACGTCAAACGAATAACGTCTTATCTAAATATTGATTTAAAGGCCTTCTATTTCATCTAATTTTTTCTGTATAATTTCGATTTGTTGATACACCAACTTATTCAAGTCAGAAGATTTTGGAACATATTGTTGAGATAATTTCAAATTCTCCATTGCCAAATCATATCTTTCAGCAGCCTTGTATTCTAATGCTATAGCGTACCAAGTCAATCCTAGATTAGGCATAATTTCTTCCATCCGATCTTCATCGCCTTTCACTTGTCTTTCCACTTCTTTCAAGTCCCCTTTGATTTCTTTTCCATCATGAAATTTGTAGGTTGCTTTTCCAGTCATTTCACCTTCGTCCCAAATACTCGTAAATTGATCTCCATTATTATAATGGAAAGTTCCTGTTTTATTGATCTTTCCGTTTTTCCATTTTCCAATAAAGTAATCTCCCGTTTTCCAAACTATTCTTCCTGAACCATGTCTCTCTCCTTTCTTACTTTTTCCTTTGTACATACTTCCATCTAATCGAGTATAAGTTCCTTTTCCATCCGCTAATCCATTTTTCCACTCTCCTTCATAAATTTCACCATCAGGCAAAATAATTGTTCCTTTTCCTTGCATCAAACCTTCCACAAATTCTCCTCTGTACTGTCCTCCATTTTTCCAATGATAAATTCCTTCTCCATGCATCATTCCATATTCCCACTCCCCTTCATATTTGTCATCATTATTAAAAATATGATTTCCTCTACCATGTCTCAACCCATTTACAAATTCTCCTTCATACGTTTCGCCATCAGTCCAAGAATAAATACCTGTACCATGTGGTTCGCCATACCGAAATTCACCATTGTAAGAACTTCCATCTTTAAATTTTACTGCCCCTTTACAATATTTAGCTCTTTTGCCACACGGAGCATCAGTAGTTGAAAATTCTGAAAGAACTATTGTTGTTGAGTTCAAAAAATCGCCAGATGCTTGAACCGATTGACTCGACAAAAACAGGGCTGCAAATAATAAAAATAGGTTATTGATATTTTTCATTTTGAAATATTAGATAGTAAAAATATGTGTTAGAAAATTGGTGGTGGGAAATATATATTTTTGGAAAAGCAAGAAGGGAACAATTTTCCAAACGAAATAGCAGTAGTTTTTATTGGGGATAAAAACTAAAACATACTGACTTTTGCAAAAACAAGATTTATACCAAGTCTTGCTTTTTAAGCTTTTTTTAATAAAAGAAAATTCAAAGTTTCTGGCTTTTTTTTGAATAATCATCATCGAGTGACACCCACCATTTTTGTATAAAAAATAAGGTTATATTTTATTCATAAAGAATCTAATTAATAAATCATGTTTGTCTTAGGTATTTTTCACAACAATAATTATTAATTTTAAAAACATAACTCTTAATTTACTCTCTCACAAAAAAAATACACCTAACTAATTGAAAATCAAATACTTATGAGTAAAAAAATCCCTCTCATCCCACGTCGAACGACTCTCGTAAATGCTTTTAGATTTGTAAAAAATCCACTTCCTGTTTTAAATGAATTTGTGGAAGAAAAAGGAGAAATATTTGCTATGTACATGGGTGGATTTTCGAAAGCAATCTTCACCACCGATCCAGAAATCGTCCAACATGTGATGCAGAAAAATAATCGTAATTATCGCAAATCTGAAATTCAAACTAAGATGATTGCTCAATTTGCAGGACAAGGTTTATTGACAAGTGACGGAAGTTATTGGTTGCGGCAGCGTCGATTGATTCAACCTGGATTTCACCGAGCCAAGCTGGCTGCACTTTCTGATGTGATGTTAAAAGTGGTTCAAGAATCTTGGAAAGATTTGGACAAATTAGCTACCGCCAATCAACCTTTTGACCTATCAATTGAAATGACAAAAATGGCTTTTCAAGTAGTTGCCAAATCTCTTTTCACGACAAGTGTAAGTGATGAAGAAATGATTACACTTGCTGGCAACATTCAAGAAATTCAAGAATATATTGTTCAAAGACTTCGACAACCTTACATGATTCCTTGGTTTTTTCTGACTGGAAAATCGAAGCGGCAACTCAAAATTTCACAAGAATCTAGAGCCATCATTTTAAGAATAATTCAGGAACGAAGAGCAAGTGGAAAATCTCATGATGATCTTTTGGATATGCTTTTAGCTGCTCGATATGAAGATACCAATGAAGGAATGACTGATTTACAATTATTGGATGAGTCTTTAATTCTTTTTGTTGCTGGGCATGAAACTTCGGCCAATGCACTTGCTTGGGCATTTTATTTATTGTGCAAAAATCCAGCTGCTACTAAAAAAATCCGTGCTGAATATCAAGAAGTTGTCGGTGATCGAGAGGTTGAGTTTTCTGATTTCCCAAAATTAAAATATACCACTCAAGTCATTCAAGAAACGATGCGAATTTATCCACCTGCTTGGATTACAGATAGATTGGCCAACGAACCAGATGACATCAAAGATTATCATATTCCAAAAGATCGGATGTTTGCCATTTATATTTATGGACTTCATCATTCCAAAAAATATTGGAAGGAGCCTGAAAGTTTTATTCCTGAAAGATTTGAAAAAGAAAATATGAAAGGTAAACCCTCTTTTGCCTATATGCCTTTCGGTGGTGGTCCAAGGCTTTGCATAGGAAATAATTTTGCTATGATGGAGATGCAAATGGTTATTTTGGAATTGTTAAAAAGATATGATTTTGAATTAGTGAAAGATCAAATAATTGAAGCAATGCCCTACGTAACTCTTCAACCAAAATATGGTATCCAGATGAACGTAAAAAAACGGTGAATTATTAACGGTGAACAGTTAACACCTCTTGGGTAATTAACCGTTCACCGTTAAACATTCACCGTTATTTCGCAGGAATCCAAGGAAGTTCCTTCGCATCGAGTTTCATTCCCACCCATCGAGAAAGAACAAATAAATAATCTGATAAACGATTCAAATATTGAATTAAAATATCAGGTACTTCGTCGATGATCGCTAATCCAACTACTCCCCTTTCTGCTCTTCGACAAACACACCTTGCAATGTGAATCTGAGAAACAATTGGATGTCCACCTGGTAAAATAAAAGTTTTTAAAGGAGGCAAATCTTTCTCCATTCGATCAATTTCTTTTTCCAATAAGGTGATGGCTGCCTCTTTCACTTCAGGAACATTCATTGCTTTGGAGGGATCTGAAGCTAAATTGGAACCGATCTCAAACAATCGATTTTGCACATTTTCCAAAACCCCTTCTGTCTTTGGAAACTCCGTCAAATCACGGATAAGTCCAATCCATGAATTCAACTCATCGACTGTTCCGTAACTTTCTATTCGAAGGTGACTTTTAGGCAATCGTTTTCCTCCAAACAAACCTGTTTCTCCTGAGTCTCCTGTTTTTGTATAAATTTTAAATGCCATTATTTTATTTTTGATTCTTTTGACGTTTCTTCAATTTTCTTAATCTTTAAATAATTTTTTACCCAACAAAACCCGCACCGGTGTGTGATCCATCACAATATGGTTTTCGAGAAGACGCTCCACATCGACAAAAGGCTGTTTTTTTATTTTTTAAAATTACACTTCCATCTGCCTGAGTTAATTTAATTTCTCCATCAATTACCATGGGGCCATTTTTCATTAATTCGATCTTAGTATTTGCTGATTGTTGTGCTTCTGATTTCTCATTTTCCAAAATGGATAGTGCTCCAGAAGGGCAATCTTTTACTTGATTAATAATCGATTTCGTATCTGCGCCTTCGATATTAATCCAAGGTTTAGCTTTAGCATCAAAAACTTCGGGAAGTCCTCGAACACAATTTCCTGCATGAATACATTTACCTGGTTCCCAAACTACGGTAACTTCTCCATTAGAATATTTTTTTATGATTTTACTCTTGTCCATTTTTCTAGTTTTTTGAATGAGAAAATATTACTTCTCAAAGTAAACAATTAAATCTAAGTATTAAAAAAGCGAATTTGATTTTTGTTCAAATTCGCTCTCAATTTATTTAACAATCGTAAACTTAAAACTTGGTTTATCTTTCTGCTGCTCGAACTATCTTCTCATTCTTCTCATCCAATTCTACTAATCCATCTCTCAGTCGAATAATTCGATGTGCATGTTCAGCAATGTCAGGTTCGTGCGTAACTAAAATAATGGTATTGCCTTGTTCATGCAATTTTTCAAAAATTTCCATAATCTCCACAGAAGTTTTAGTATCTAAATTTCCTGTCGGCTCATCGGCAAGAATGATGGCAGGATCATTTACCAAAGCTCTTGCAATTGCAACTCTTTGCCGTTGACCACCTGAAAGTTCGTTAGGTCTATGATCCATTCGATCACCTAGGCCAACCGCATTTAATGCTTTTGCTGCTTTTTCTTTTCTTGCTTTTTTTCCTAAACCTGCATAAACTAATGGCAACGCCACATTATCCAAAGAAGATAATCGAGGCAATAGATTAAAGGTTTGGAATACGAATCCAATTTCTTTATTTCTAACCTCTGCCAATTCTCCATCGGTCATTTCACTCACATCTATGTCATTCAAAAAATAATTCCCGCTACTCGGTGTATCTAAGCAACCTAGCAAATTCATCAAAGTTGATTTGCCAGAACCAGAAGGCCCCATCAATGCAACATATTCATTCTTTCTAATATCTACAGACACATTTTTTAAGGCATGGATTTCTTCCACTCCCATTATGTATGTTTTCCGCAATTCTTTAACTGAAATTATTGGATTCATTTTATTTTTTTGTTGATTGTTTTAATCGTTGAACGTTAGACGTTTTACGTTAAACGTTTAACCTTTTCACTTAATAACCTTAGGCACCTTAAAAAATTGTTCATTTTTATCTGGTGCGTTCCGAAGTGCGTCCTTTCGATCGACTTGATTAGCTACTTTATCCTCTCGCCACACATTTTGTTGTTCATTGATATAGATGAGTGGTTCGACATTATCGGTATTTAGCTCATTCATTTTTTCAACCATTTGTAGAATATTGTTGAGATCATTTTGGATTCCATCTTTTTCAGCATCTGAAAGTTCCAAGCGAGCTAAATGTTCGAGTTTCGAAATTAATGATTGATCTATTTTCATTTTAAAATATTAGATGATTGATAGGTTTTTATCTGTCAATCGCATGATTTTATTCTTTTCCCAAAATGGAATTGCAAATTAACCTTTTTTAAAACACAATATATAAATAGCTCCTCTCGAATTTTAAAGCTTAACAAGTTTTTGACAACTTCTCAAAATTTAGTGGAAAACTTTAAAACCTTAAATTCCAAAAATAAATATAGGAATCGTATTTTCGCAACTAATAAGCAAGCTAGGATCACATTCGCTTTTGATAAAATCATAATACACATATTCATAAAAGATAACAATGAAGTCGGAGGAAACAAAAAAAGAAGTCAAATATGTAGCAGTTGCTGGAAATATTGGCGCAGGGAAAACCACACTTTGTACTCAATTAGGTAAAAATTTCGGTTGGGAAGTTCAGTACGAATCTACTGATGACAATCCTTATCTCAATGATTTTTATGGCGATATGCAACGTTGGTCATTCAATTTGCAAGTTTACTTTCTTAATAGTCGATATCGACAAATTTTGAATATTCTGAATGGAGATAAAACGGTCATCCAAGATCGAACAATCTTCGAAGATGCTTTTATTTTTGCTCCCAACTTACATGATATGGGATTGATGACGACGCGTGATTTTGAGAACTATTCTGATCTCTTTAAAACGATGACCTCACAAGTGCAAGCGCCAGATTTATTGATTTATTTGAAAGCAGATATTTCAACCTTGGTTTCACATATTCAATCGCGAGGTAGAGATTATGAAGGAAATATGAGTTTGGATTATTTGAAAAGATTAAATGAACGATACGAAAATTGGATTGATGGATATACTGCTGGAAAGCTTTTAGTGATTGATGTAAATACGATGGATTTTAAAAATAATCCAGAAGATTTAGGAAAGGTAATGAATATGGTTTCCGCAGAATTGCATGGTTTATTTTAAATGAAAAATAAACTCAACAAATAGAAAGTGAATAATTACCGATGGCAATTATTCACTTTTTATTTTTAGCTAAAGGTTCTTTTTTCTTAGCGGTAGGTTTTTCATCTTGGAAAAATTCTTTTACAGTATCTGTAAATTTGTCGCCCATTTCAGTTCCAAAAGTAATTCCTCCAAAAAGCAAGGCATGAAAAACAATAGTAAAAACTAATGCTTTTCTCCTAGTGATTTTTTCTGCTCGTTGAAATTGAAAATTATTCATCTTTATTCTTTTTTAATATTGTTTCAAAAAGTAATATTTGAAAAACGAAAAACGTGCCGAACTTAGTGGGTCTTTGCTTGTTAATGTTTTTATAAAAAAAATTAAATTAAACCTCATGTTAAAACAAATCTTAAAAAATCTAACTCCTACCTCCACTCAACTAGTAGCTGTTTCCAAAACCAAACCTGCGGAAGCGATTCAAGAATTATACGATCAAGGGCAAAGAGTTTTTGGTGAAAATAAAGTCCAAGAATTGGCGTGGAAATATGAAGCACTTCCCAAAGATATTCTGTGGCATGCGATCGGACATTTGCAAACGAACAAGGTGAAATATATTGCTCCTTTTGTCGCTTTAATTCACTCGGTAGAAAGTCTGAAATTGATGAAAGAAATTGACAAGCAAGCAAAGAAAAATAATCGAGTCATCGATATTTTATTGCAATTTCATATCGCAGAGGAGGACACTAAATTTGGTCTTGACTTGTCCGAAGCTCGGGAAATTTTGACTAGTGATTTTTATAAAAATGCGGAAAATATTAAAGTCGTAGGTGTGATGGGAATGGCGACTTTTACGGATAATCAAAATCAAGTGCGCAATGAATTCCGAACATTGAAAAATATTTTTGAAGAACTAAAAAGGGAGTTTTTTGAAAACGAAAATAGCTTTAAGGAGATCTCGATGGGGATGTCTGGAGATTATGAAATTGCAGCAGCAGAAGGCAGTACAATGGTGAGAATTGGGAGTTTGTTATTTGGAAAAAGATGATTTATTAATCACGATTGTAGAGACAAGGCAAGCCTTGTCTCTACCTTTAAAACAATATTCATTTTATTTTTTAATCAATTTCTTCACGCCTCGATTCTCCCCTATCATAATTTCACAAAAATAAATTCCCGCTGGTAACCTTCTCAAATCAATACCAGATTTCCAGTACGGAAGTGATTTTTCTAACACGACCTGTCCAACTGAATTAAACATTCTTAATTGTGTTTTCCCTTCCTTGAATCCGTCCACTTCAAAATAGACAAAATCACTTGCAGGGTTAGGTAACACTTTGATATCCAGCGAATTATCATTTATCACATTATTATTAGACACCGCAAAATCTGAGGTGAAAAATCCTAACCCACCTCGACTATTTCCAACTATATAATCCATCTTACCATTACCATTTATATCTGCGATATCGATATGCGTAATTTGCCCTTCTCGAATTTTTCCGAAAGTGGAATCAACCATTGTAAACTCTCCCTCTAGGTTACCATCTATATTTTCAAACACCTCAATTCGACCTCGTTGAGTGCCTACATATAATACATATTCTCCATTCACATCTATCATTTTTGGAGATGCTGCACCATCAAATCCTGGAATAATTCGTGTATCAATTCCTCCAAAAGTAGAAACATTGGGAGCTGTAAATTGGTCAGATTCAAACTGTGGATTGTTTGTCGTTCCGATATTCGGATAATAAATAATTTTCCCTAACCTCCAACCTACTAGCAAGTCATTCAACCCATCTCGATTGACATCAATAATTTGAGGATTCACTCCTTGACCTGCATCAATATCTTGAAAATTCAAATCAGGCATGCCAAAAGAAAATGGATTCCCAGCTCCTGCAGTATTTTCAAAATAAACCAATTTGCCAGTCTCCTCTCCTACCAACAAATCTAAATCTCCATCATTATCCAAATCTCCAAAAGTTGGAGAAAAATTAAAATAACTACTCGAAGAATTATATTGATTCAATCCTAGATAATTATCATCAGCCAGCTTGTATTTTGGATTATTTGCTGTTCCTATATTTTCGTATAAAAATAACCGTGAATCCTTATTTCCACCAGGCAAAAAGTACGTAATATTTCCAACTACCATATCCATCAATCCATCTGCATTGACATCCGCAAAAGTGGGACTCGCACCAGTTCCATTATCAATCATAGTTTCTACCAAAAAGTCATTTTGTTGAAATTCGAAGGTTGGAAATTCATTGTCCGTGATATTTTTGTAGAACCAAATATTTTCATTGTCCTCTGAAGATTTAAAATTATTAGGTGCAGCAATCAAATCTTTATTTCCATCATTATCCATGTCCAAGTAAAATGCAGCTAAAAAAATCGGCATATCCACAGGCGTATCATAGACTGGATAAGTAGGATCAAAATCAACCATAAATGAATTTTCGGAATCACCTCCATTTTCCAAATAAACCAAATGTATTCCACTCAAATCTCCTAAAATAATTTCTTTGTCACCATCATTATTATCATCTAAACTCAAAATTGTTGACCCAGAATGTCTAGTCTCCACCGTTGGATCCCAAAGCGATGGACAAAGATTAGTATCTGATCCCAATTGAATAGAGGAACTCAAGCCTGCTTCTTTAAAATTCCCCCAACAATTATCATACAATTCAAATTTCAAACTATCTAAACCAAATCCCATCTCAACAGAAAGGTTTTTATACATTTCTACCGTCGCTCCTCCTAAGTCAAATGTCAAAATATCTAAGTCTCCATCATTATCAATATCATCAATTGCAGGAAGATCTTCATTGGTAATCGCAATCTGTGGATAGGTTCCATTTGGAATTAAAAACGATAACAAATTATGCGGCCCATCAGCATGAAATAATCGAGTGAAAGTAATTTTGTCATCTTCGTAACTTCCTTTGTGAACTTTCAATCCATGAATGCCCGGTTTATCTGAGTAGGAAAATATGTCCATAATTCCATCTCCATCATAGTCTCTTAGCAATACCCAACCTTTGGTATCTGGAAAATTTCCAGCATACTCCGGAGCAAATTCATAAGCAGCTCCAGATGTGGAACCATTGTTCAAAAAAGTAATATGCACTTCACCTGCTTTATCAAAAAAATGTGCATCCAACACCCCATCATTATTCAAATCGACTGCATTGATTTCAGGAGAATTCAATCCTCCAGCAAATGGATTTTGTAGATCTAAACCATTTTTTTCAAAACCAACTTCCAATCTTCGAACATCTTGTGCATCGGTTTTTTTTCCAAAAAAAATAAAAACAATAAAAGTGAGAAGAAAAATTCTATTCATAATATTTTGGTGAATTAGGTGATGAAGTTTTTTAAGTTATAGTTTACAATTTTTACATTGCAATAATTAATTTGTTACTTTAAAATTAAGAAAAACAAAGGAACGAAAAATAGAACAAAGTTTAAATATTAAAGGTTTGCATGGCACTTGTCAAAACTTAAATGATTTTAATGTTTCCTAAACTTCGGTTTTATTTTTAAAATTTGATAATCAGTATTTTATGGAAATCCTTTCAGGAGTATTAATTGCTATTGGCTTTATTTTTTTAGTATTCTTTGCTAGAATATTGACCACCTTAATTCATGAACTTGGACATGCTATTCCTTCCTTGATGTTTACGGATGGAGAAGTCGCCATTCATGTTGGGTCTTATGGTGATGATAAAAATAGTTTTGCAATTAACTTTGGTCGACTTAAAGCATTTTTTAAAATTGACATTGTAAAATGGAACCTTGGACTTTGCCAACATCAACCTGCCAAAACTTATTTACAAAATATTTTGATCGTTTTGGGTGGTCCATTTTTTAGTTTGTTGATCGGAATTATTTTAATTTATTTATTGGAGGTAAAAACTTGGAGCGATGAAATTACTTTTGTTTTTGCCTTTTTTATTTTCTCCTCAGTTTGGGATTTTCTAACCAATATAGTTCCTACCAAAACTCCGATCAATATGTATGATGGGTCGGTTATTCACAATGATGGATTTCAATTAGTTCAATTAATGAAAGAGTCAAAACTTCCACCGACTTACTTTGATGGAATAAAATTTTTTAATGATAAAAAATATGATTTGGCAGTTGACTCCTTTCAAAAATTAATTGCGGAAGGACATGATAAAAAAGAAATTCATCTATTACTTGTTTCTTCTTTTTCTGCAAAAAAAAAATACTCTGAAGGATTGGAAATAATGCTGAATCTTTTTGAAAAAAAACAATTAGAAATCTCTGATTATTCCATCATAGCTGATCTTTTTATGAAAAAAGATAATTACGAAAAAGCAATTAATTTTTATAATCCATTTTTATACAAATTCTTTAATAATTCAATGGCTCTAAATAATCGAGGGTATTGTTTTTTGCGCATGGGAGAATATGAAAAAGCCATTCAGGATATAGATGCTGCTATCATTCATCACCCAAAATTTGCTCATGCATACAATAATCGAGGTTTAGCAAAAGTGCGTTTGGGACAAACAGAGGAAGGTCTTGCTGACATCGAAAAATCGAAATCATTGGATGATTCCAACGCCTATGTTTGCCTCCACTTAGGATATTATTTTCAAAAAATAAACCAACCAAAAAAAGCACACGAGCAATTTCAAAAAGCAAAAGACATGGAAATTGATTTTCATGGAATTGATTATTTGATTGAAACGACGAGGGAAAAAAACTTCTAGAAAGATCGCTCCGCTGTCAGAAGACAGATCATGCGCTATGCTTACTGTCAGCGTAGCGGTCTAAAAAAAACAATATGACTCACGAACTTCCAGTTTTGTTAAAAAAAATAAAGGCTTGCAAAATCTGCGAACCCAATTTATCGCATGGTGCTAACCCTGTTTTGACGGCAGCACAAAATTCAAAAATCGTAGTCATCGGTCAAGCACCTGGCATGAGAGTTCATTTAAGCAATCAACCTTGGGCAGATAAAAGTGGCGAACGACTCATCGAATGGTTAGGCATTGATCGCGAAACATTTTACGACACTTCTAAATTTGCCATCATCCCTATGGGTTTTTGTTATCCAGGAAAAAATCCAAAAGGAGGTGATTTGCCTCCTAGAAAAGAATGCGCTCCAGAGTGGCATCCACCTCTTTTTGATCAATTGAAAAATGTAAAATTAACTTTGCTTATTGGTGCGTATGCACAAAAGTATTATTTAGGAAAAAAAGGAAAAAAGAATTTGACAGAAACCGTCATGCACTTCGAAGAATACCTACCTGAGTATTTTCCAATCGTCCATCCTTCTCCTCTTAATTTTCGATGGCAGAGAAATAATCCTTGGTTTGAAAAAGATGTAATTGGAGTGTTACAAAAGACGGTTCACGATATTTTAAACACCTAAATTATTACAACTCTTGACTAACAATTAACACGTAGTTGTCTGCTTTAACTGACATTAAAACAATAATCTACTAAAGCAAAAAACTATGTTATAATCGATAAAAAAATCATGAAAAAGATACCAACAAAAGGACTAACCGAAACTGAGTTATTCGAAGAAATGACCGCCTTGCGAAAAGACGATTTAAACTGGAGAGATGGTAGAAATTTCGCTTATGTTTATTATCCTGGAGAAGAAATTCTAAGCGTAGTCAAAAAAGCTTATCAATTATTTTTTTCAGAAAATGCATTAAATCCTTCCGCATTTCCAAGTTTGAGAAATATGGAAAATGATGTCGTTTCAATGTGTTCCGGTTTATTTCATGGCGATGAAGAAGTAGTCGGAAGCCTCACCACAGGTGGAACAGAAAGTATTTTGATGGCAGTAAAAACAGCAAGAGAATGGGGTAAAAAAAATAAAAACCTAACGGGCATTCCAGAAATTATTTTACCAGCTACTGCTCATCCAGCCTTCTTCAAAGCAGCTCATTATTTTAATGTAAATATATTGTTATGTCCAATAGAAGAAGACTTTCGAGTAGATGCACAAAAAATGGAAAAATTGATTTCTAAAAATACCGTTCTGCTTGTCGGCTCTGCTCCTTCTTATCCTCAAGGCGTTGTTGACCCCATCGAAGCCCTTGGTCAAATTGCCAGGAAACGCAACTTACTTTTCCATGTGGACGCTTGTATTGGTGGTTTCATTTTGCCTTTTTTACAACAGTTAGATTATAAAATCCCTGCGTTCGATTTTTCTGTCGAAGGAGTTACTTCGATTTCTGCTGACATTCATAAATATGGTTATGCTGCCAAAGGTGCGTCCGTTATTTTACATAAAAATTCAGATTTACGGAAGCATCAATTTTATACTTACACCAAATGGACCGGTGGAATTTATGCTTCACCAACGATGACTGGAACTCGCCCAGGTGGAGCGATTGCTGCGGCCTATGCTGCTTTAAAATTTGTGGGAAATGATGGCTATTTAAAACTCGCCCAATCTTGCATGGACACTACCGAAAAATTACAAAATGCCATTCGAGAAATTCCAGAATTAGATATTTTGACTACGCCTGATTCTACCCTTTTTGCGATCACTTCTGATAATTTAGACATTTATGAAGTAGGTGATGAAATGGGAATTTTAGGTTGGCAAATCGATCGCCAGCAGATGCCACCAAGTTTGCACTTTTCTATCAATCCTGCTCATGAAAAAGTGATCGATCAAACGATTGCAGATTTAAAAATTGCGGTGCAAAAAGCGAAGAAATTATCACTCAATAAAGTGGGAAAAAATGTCCAACTACAAGCTATCAAAACCATGCAACGAATGTTACCTCAACCTCTTTTTGAAAAAATAAAACAACTTGCAGCTAAGCATTCTGATGTGGGAGGAAAACGCTCGGCGGCGATGTATGGAATGATTGGAGAGTTGCAAGGCAAGGGGGACTTGGATGATATGATAAAAGATTTTCTTGATAAAATGATGAAGTAAAACGACTTTCCAAGTCGTTCACTGTCTGACGACTCTCCGAGTCGTAAACTGTAAAACGATTCGGAGAATCGTTAGACGGTGAACGACTCGGAGGGTCGTTTTACTTTAATCTTCTATTTCTAGTTCATCAAAATAAATCAAACTCTGCTTAAATTCTTTTTTCAACAACAACTGAATAT
The DNA here is from genome assembly GCA_045104975.1 of Saprospiraceae bacterium. Lineage (GTDB taxonomy): Bacteria > Bacteroidota > Bacteroidia > Chitinophagales > Saprospiraceae > CAJQQY01. Next base: position 38,766 of record JBGCCY010000024.1, on the reverse strand, counting down.
TCGTCAAAACAATCTCTCCCATATTTCGACATTTCATAAACACCTCATTCTTGTGATGTGCCGAGAGATCTTTTTTCAACAACTCTACTTTTTCTGGAAATGAAATTTTGTCATCCACCATCACCTCAAAAAGATCATTTAATCTAGTCCGCTCGGCCTTTGCTCGAACAGCAATTAAGCTTCGTTCCTCCATTTGATATTGCGCCACAACTTCAGGCCCCATGTGCTGAATACCAAGAAAAATAATCGGATTATTTTCCTTAAAATATTGTGGCATGTAAAAACTTTTTCGCCCTTCATAACTTTGTTGATCAAAATCTATCGCTCGAATTCGATATTGTGACCCTTCAATATCAGGCGTAATATCTACTACAAAATTATAAGATCGCATGTCGCCCAACAATCGCACAAAACATCTTTCATTAAATTTTATAAACTCTTTGGCGATCCTAGTTTTATTAAAAAGCGACTCATCCAAATTGTTTTTCATAAAATCATCTCCTGGAATTCCAGCCACATGTTCCTCGATCAAGGTTTCCCCATCGACAAAATATTGAATCGAATTAGGCGACAAAAGATATTCCAATTCCAACCCATAGATTCGAGAAGCATCTGCTCTTTTCACATAAAAATGATCGTAATTATCGTTGAACCGATTGATGATTCTGACTCGAAATGGTTTACTATTTCCGAAAGTACAATAATCAATTCGGGCGACGGAAAGGTGTTCCATCACATTCATATCACCATCCGTTTTTAGCAAAGCATAAATCTCACGCATCGCTTTGTGTAACTCTCTAGAATCAGATTCACTATAGTAAACAGTCTGCCAAAACGTATCGTTATCATCATTATCCATCAAAGGAACTGCAGTCGTAAATCGCAGCAAATCTTCATATTGCAAAGGCAAATCGATATTACGATTATAGGCTTGTAAGTAAACATTCAATTCCTTCTGAACTTGAAAAGTCACTTTCTTTTTTGAAGGTTTATTACCTTTCATTTTTAGATTTTTTTGAAAACAAAATTAAACTTAATTTTAAGAAATTTTTCAACAAAAAATATTCACGATGAATAAGTACCAAACGCTTCTTACTCTAATTTTTACTATCCTCTTTTTTTCTCCAACTGCCAAAAGTCAATCGTTGCTTTGGGAAATTTCTGGAAATGGGTTGGAAGAGTCATCCTATTTGTTTGGGACCATTCATATAAGTGACAAACGAGTATTTAATTTCAATGATTCTGTTTTTGCGAAAATTGATGAGTGCGACGCATTCGCAATGGAAATTGAGTCCACTCCTGAAAATACAAAAGAAATAGGTAATAGTATCTTTTTAGAGGATGGCAAAACTATAGATAAAATGCTTTCTGAAAAAGATTATGCTTACTTGACAAAATTCTTTAAAGAAACATTTGATTTAAACTTGGATGGATTAAAATTTCTTACTCCTATGACTATTATCTCTATGGCAACCATGAAACTTTTTAAAAGTGATATGGAAACTTCTGTAGATAATTATTTATACAAATATGCAAAAAGCAAAAACAAAAAAACATTTAGTGTAGAGCCATTGCAATTACAAATTGATTTATTGAAAAATGTTCCTGCTGAATATCTCCTCGATGTTGCTAACGAATGGGAGAACTTTAATGGTATCTCAGAAAAATTGGTTAATGCTTACGCTAAAGAAGATTTGGAAGATTTGATCGAAACTATATTTAGCGATAGTGGTTTTAAAAAAATGGAAGATGAATTTATTTGGGATCGAAATAAAACGATGACTGACTCTATTGATCTTTTTGTAAATCGCCAATCAACTTTTATTGCCATTGGAACGGCGCATTTGCCTCTTGAAGGAGGTGTGATTGATTTGTTGAGAAAAAAAGGATACGAGGTGAAACCGATTATTGCTCCGAAAACTAAAGCGCTTCCTGAGATCAAGACGAATTGGATTACAGTAGCGCCAGAAGGAACTGGATTTTCAGTTGAAATGCCAAAGCAACCTGAATTTCAAGAATTTGATAAAGCATCTGATGTAGGGAATCTTTCATTAAAATTTTATATTGCTGAGATGTCAAACGAGGCCGAAAATCTAGCTTATGGAATTGCGATAACTGATTATCCGTTTGAAAAAATCAATTCAGAAACAATGACAAAATCTGAATTAGATGATTATTATGAAAAATCATTACAAGGCACAGCCAAAGGTGTAAAAGGTAAAATTATTAAACGAGGTGAAATTAAACTTGATTCTTTTATTGCTAAAACGGTAGATATAAACGCATACGATGGATTAGCAATAATTAAGTATGCTATTTTACTTCGTAATAATCGATTGTTTTTACTTCAAGTAATGACGAAGGGAAACACCGAAAAAAATACAGATTTAGATAAATTTTTCAATTCATTTAAATTAGAAGATTATGATTTAAATGAATCAACTTCTAATAATGTTCCTTCTAAAGAATGGGAAACTATAATTTCAGAAGAAGGAAATTTTTCTATTTCAATGTTAGGAAAAACTGTTGGAAGGCGACATACAGCAAATGGGGAAGCTCCTAAAAATTCTGATCCACTTTATTACGTGAGTGAAAATATCGATCGTCAAGGAAAAGAATTTGTTCAATACATTATATTTATAGATTTTGAAAATGGGATTAATGCTGACTCTATGTCAAAGGAAGAAGTAGTGGAATTTTATAATGATAATTTAACCTCCTCTCTAAAAAATTTAAAAGGAGAAGTAACTTCAAAAAAAGAACTAATGATTGAAAAACACCTTGCTCAAAAAAGTGTAGCGATCATTAGTGAAGATGGAATAGATATGAATCTAGTTGCGATTAGATTGCTAAACAAAAACAGGTTTTATTATATTCAATTCATTTCAGAAAAAGAAGCCATCCTAGAAAACGAAATGAGCAACTTCCTCAATTCCTTCAAAATTCTAAAAGAATAATCTCCTGTCCAACCAAAGACATTTCCCAATCATTCTGATTTTGAGTTCTTTATAAATATCTAATTTGTGAAAAACTCAAAATCATTTATTATGAAAAAATATTTACTTTCTTTTTCTATTTTATTTTTTGCTTTTCAAATCTTCGCTCAGCAACGAGTCGATGGTAATTTTGCCTTCCAAACTGATCCTGCAAAAAAATATTCTATCTACATTCCTTCAAACTATGATGCATCTACACCCCACACTTTGATGCTTGGTTTGCACCCTTTGAATACTAATCGATGGGATGGAGAATCTTGGTGCGACACTTTAATTGCTTTTGCGGAAATGAATAATTTGTTGCTGGTTTGTCCAGACGGTGGAATCGATGGAGCGATTAACGATCCAATTGATACGGCATTTACGACAGCACTTTTAGACTCAATGGAAGTATGGTATAATATAGATTTAGAGAAAGTTTATGCAATGGGATTTTCCTGGGGCGGTAAGACCGTATATACTTATGGTTTGAACAATCATGAACGATTTCGAGGATTTATGCCAATTGGAGCGGCGGTGAATATTGGAGAAGTTTCAGGACTTGAGGCGAATGCAGCATGGCATCCGATCTACTTGGTGCATGGAGGAAATGACTCGCCCAATACTCGTTTTACTCCTTTAAAAAATGCGATGGAAAACAACGATGCTTGTGTCAATTCCATTTTAATGAGTGGCGTTGGACATACGATTGACTTCCCCAATCGGAATCAAATATTGACAGATGCATTTCAATGGATTGATAGTGTGGCTTGTGCTGAAACGACCAGTACGACTACTGTTCTTAATAATGAAAATTTTCACCTCTTTCCTAATCCAATTTCTCACGATCAAATTTTACAGGTAAAAATTCCTGCGGCTTGGTTTGGAAAAATTACAATGGAGGCGATAAGTATTGAAGGGAAAATTATTCGACAAGAAGCTTTCACAAAATCATCAAACGATTTTAGTACTTTCTCATTTCCAATTTCTAAATGCCCTGCGGGTAGCTATTTTTTATTGGTAAAAAATGAAAAAGGCGAAAAGGTGAGTTTGAAATTTCAAGTAAAGTAATTTTATTTACATCTTGTTTAATGATAATTCTCTACCATACACTTTTGAAAGTTGCTACGAATTTGCACGAGTTTTTGACGATTAGATTTTGATTAATCAAAATCCTTTTGGAAAAATAACTTTCATATTTTTTTTTCGTGAAATGTGTGAAAATTCGTGGCAAAAATAAAAGTGTACGATAGAGAAAACACTAACTGAAATAAAAAAATTACTCTTCTTTTAATAAATTTTATTCCTCCATTTTTCGGCAGTGTTGCATTGATTCTCCTCTCAGTCCTTCCAGGTTTTAAAAACCTGGAAGGACTTTTAAGAAAAAGTGTACATTTTATACAACTCCTATTTCCTTAAAATAGATCACCAAGATTTGCTTTTATTTTATTACTAATTCATATTCCAAAATATAAATACTATCCCTATTTTTGCCCCATGGAAAATTATATTAGTATTGGTTTTACAAAAAAAGAACATAGACTTAAAGGAGAACTTAAAGTCTTAGTCGAAGACGAATATTTGGAAGATCTATTAAAGGCACCTGTTATCTTTCTTTCTATCAAAGGAAGACACCTCCCCTATTTTGTAGAAGAAACTAGGCTCGAAAATGAATTCATTATAAAATTAGAAGATGTCGATTCCAAAGAAGCGGCGCACCTTTTAAGCTCCAAAGAAATATTTTTACAACCTGCCAATATTTTGAAAAAAGAGGAAAAAGAATTGGAATTTGAAAGTCAATCAAATTTACTTTTTGGGTATTTAGTTGATTTTACTCTAGTGGATTCAGAACTTGGTGAACTTGGAAAAATTATAGATGTGATTGAATTTCCACAACAAGAAATGGCAGTCATTATTTATAATGAAAATGAAGTTTTTATTCCGATTCATGAAAGTTTGATTGAAAAAATCGACGAAGAAAAACAATACATTTACATGAATCTTCCAGAGGGAATTTTGGATGTTTAAATTTTAAAAATGAGTTTCATCATAATCTACATCACTCACTCTTCTGAAGAAAATGCGCAAAAAATAGTTGATCATTTACTCCAAAAAAAGAGAATCGCCTGCGCAAATATTTTCCCGATAAAAAGTATGTATTGGTGGAATGGCAATATCGGAAATGAAAACGAATATGTTTCCATCGTCAAAACCATTCCTGAGAATTGGGAAATTTTGCAAAAAGAAATAACTGAAATTCATCCTTACGAGGTGCCTTGTATCATGAAGATTGAAGCAACGGCAAATGAGGAATATGAAAAATGGATTTATTCAATGGTTAATGTATAATGGTGAATGGTTAATACCAGAGTGTAATTCCCCATCGGATTAACCATTCACCATTATACATTAACCATTAATTAAACTGCGTCTACCATCAAGAATGCTTTTAAGAAACCATCCAAGTCTCCATTCAAAACAGCGTCCGTATTATTATTTTGGAAATTAGACCGATGATCTTTTACCCGTCGATCATCGAGGACATAGCTACGAATTTGAGAACCCCATTCGTTGGCCATTTTCCCTGCTTCGACTTTATTTTTTTCAGCAGCTAATCTTTTAAGTTCTAATTCGTAAAGTCGAGATTTCAACATTTTAATCGCTTTTTCTTTATTGAGATGTTGCGATCGTTCTTCCTGACATTCCACGACTAAACCTGATGGCAAATGCCGTAATCGAACGGCAGACTCTGTTTTATTAACATGCTGTCCTCCTGCCCCACTAGCTCGAAAAGTATCCCAATCTAAATCTGCAGGATTCACATCAATCTCAATGGTATCATCAATTAATGGATGAACAAAAACGGAAGCAAACGAAGTCATCCGTTTTCCTTGAGAATTAAATGGACTCACTCGGACAAGTCGATGAACGCCATTTTCTCCCTTGAGTAATCCATAGACAAAATCGCCTTTGATCTCAATTTCGACACTTCGAACACCTGCCACATCGCCATCAACTCGATTGAGTTGCGTGACTTTGTAGCCTGATTTTTCTGCCCACATGATGTACATTCGAAGAAGCATTTCTGACCAGTCGCAACTTTCCGTTCCACCTGCTCCTGCATTGATTTCTAGCAAGCAACTTAGCTCATCTTCTTCTTTATTCAAGGTAGATCGAAACTCTAGATCATCAACAGCAGCAAGGGCTTTTTCATATTGAACATCGAGTTCTTCTTCGGTAACTTCTTCCTCTTGATAAAATTCGTAAAGCACTTCGAGTTCATCGAGTTCCACCTTGGTGGTATTGTAATTGGACACCCAATTTTTGTGTCCTTTGATTTGTTTGATAATTCCTTCGGCTCTTTTGGAGTCTTTCCAAAAATCTGGATCGAGGGTCAACTGTTCTTTATCTTCGATTTCTAAAAGTCGTTGATCGACGTCAAAGATACCTCCTTAGAACGCCCAATCTTTCTTCCAATTCTTTGTATTGGTCTTGAGTCATAATTTTTACAACAACACTTTTACAAGTGTGTATTTTTTTTGTTAAAAAATGAAATGTGATTTCTTAGGTGCAAAAGTAGACAAATGGAATCTCTTTTTTTAAGCTATTTTCGTATTAGGTATTTTTGAAATAAATTCGCTTCGCTCTTTTTTGACGGTCAGCTAAAGCAGACCACCACTTTAGAAGACTGTTTGGTGTTCGTTATTTGCTACTCAACAATTCAATGTAAAAAACTAAGTCTGCTCGTCGAGGTATTTTTCCGTACCAACCTGCTCGTCCATAAGCTAATTGATAGGGTACGAAAAAAGTAGCTTTGGAACCAACCGTTAATTTTGAAATTCCTTCGTCCCATCCTTTGATTACCTTTTCTGCGCCCAATGGAAATTCAAAAGATTTACCATCATCAAAAGTCGTGTCGAAAACTTTTCCATCAGGTAAAAACCCCATGTAATGAACCGCTACTTTTTGGAGTGGAGAAGTTTTTTTACCTTTTCCTTTTTCATGCAAAATGTATTTCAATCCTGAATGAGTGTAAATCAATTCATCTTCAATTTCACCGCTTTTGAATTTTTTAATATTGGCTAAAGTCGTTTTCTCCACTTCTTCTTTCCTTGCTATCGTTTCCTTTTTGAGTTGCTGAGCCTTAGCGTTTTGGAGTAATTTTTCAATCTCAAATTCACCTGGAGTAAAAACATCTACGATTTGAATTCTATAATTAATCGTATCCGTTTCCTTTAGGTTTTTGGGTAAGTTTTTCACCCCAACCAGTAATTGATCTAAGTGTAAACTATCTCCAATCCCACCTAATAATAATGCTTCATAATTTCCTGGAGGCGGATTTGGAATCATATCTCTTGCAGGCAAAGATGCTTGCAATGGTTGATCCATTGGAGTTTCTTTCTCCAATACATTATTGATATATCTATACTCTCGATATCGAATTCGATCACCTGGCTGAGCAGTTATATTTCCTGATTTATTAAAAATTTCGTAGGGATAATTGGAAGTAGTTTTATTTTTTTTTTTAGCCTGTTCTAATTCTTCCTTAGGAATGATATCAATTAATTTGACCACATATTTTATTCGATCTTCCGTGGTAAATCCTTCAGGTAGGTTTTCTAAATCCTTTAATTCTTGGGTGACTGTAACACTATCACCGATAGACATCATAAATAGTATTTCATAATTTGGAGGAAGTGGCCGTGTCAAAATTTCTTCAGGAGGCAAAATTATTTCTTTTAATCTAAACTCCCCGGTGTTGGAGATTTAAATAAAAAAAAAAAAAACAGTTTCGCTAAATTTCACCAAATCTCCCACCTTAGGAGATTCTCCTTCTTCGTTGACAATAAATTTATAGGAATAATCAGAAGCAGTCATTCCATCGCTAAGTTCGCAAGATGAAATTATGAGAAGAAAAAATATAGGAAGAATCTGTTTCATCATTTAACATTTACGCACGGTCAATTTCTTGTGGTTGCCTTCACTAAGGGAAATTCATAACAAAATGTATTGAACTCCGCTGGGCAGACACAAAGGATTGCCCCTACAAAGCATCCAATTGCTCCTTATACTCTGGCAATAGCTTTTTAAATTTATTCACCGTCGCACTCAATCCTGAATACGATGCTCCACCTGACGCATTTTTATGTCCGCCACCTCTAAAATATTTTCGACAAATCTCTTGAACTGAAAAATCACCTTTTGATCGCATTGATATTTTTACAATCGTAGGTTGCTCATGAATAAACACAGCTACTTTTACATTTTTCATCTTCAAGATTTGATTGACGACTCCTTCCGTATCACCTCGTTGAATATTGAAATCTTCGTAATCTTTTTTGGTCAAGGTGATAATTCCAGTTTTGTATTCTGGCAAAATCTCCATTCGATTATGCAAAATATGTCCCATGATTCGCAATTGTTTTTCGGTCATACTATTGAAAATCAAATCTTGCAAAACATAATCGTCCACTCCTCTTTCCAACAAATCTGCTACAATTCGAAATAATTTTGGCGTAGTACTATATTTGAACGAACCGGTGTCCGTCAATATTCCAGTAAACATACATTCACCAACAGTCACGTCAATTCCTTTTTTCTCATCCATCATCACCAAGAAATCATAAATCAATTCGCAAGTCGAACTCGCCGTCGTATCTGACAAAACAAAATCTGCAAAATTTTCTGGATATAAATGATGATCGATCAACACTTTCGTTCCACTTGAAGTACCAATTACTTCCCCCATTTTATCTACTCGCTCCAAAGCATTATAATCTAAACTAAATATAATATCTGCTTTTTTTAAATATTCATTGCAATCCTCAGGCTCGATATCATGAATCAAAATTTTATCAGCATCTGGCATCCAAGCAAAGTTATCTGGATATTCAGATGGGAACATCACTCTGACGGTATGTCCATTCCGGATTAAATAATGATACAAAGCAAGAGAAGAACCAATGGCATCTCCATCTGGATTTCTATGCGAAGTGATGACAATATCCTTAGGAATAGAAAGTAATTTTTTTAGTTCTTTAATATTTTCCATATTGGGTTTAGTAGTAATAGTAGTCTTTGAATTAGTCTGTGTTATGCTAAATGAGTGGTAGAAATAATGTCTTGAGCTTGAAGTCAAGTTGTCTCGCTTTTTCTTGAAAAAATAATTTTTCTAAAAGAATCAAAAACGAGAGTGCGAAATTGATAAATTTTAGGGATTTAATGATACTTTTGCAGCGTTTTTTTAAAAATGCCTTTGAATAAATGCAACTCAATAAAAATTTGAAGGTTTAAATTTTGAATTCATAATATTTTAAATAAAATTTATAACAAATTATCATGGCAGGTAAAATTACTTTTACAATGATCAAACCGGATGCAGTTAAAGCTGGACATACCGGAGCTATTTTGAATCACATCAACAAAGCAGGTTTTAGAATTGTAGCAATGAAAAAAACTCAATTGACTAAAGCATCTGCTGAAGCATTTTATAGTGTGCACAAAAAGCGTCCTTTCTTTGGGGAGTTAGTTGAATTCATGACAAGCGGACCAATCGTTGCTGCTGTTTTGGAAAAAGAAAATGCAGTTGAAGATTACCGAAAAGAAATCGGAGCAACTAATCCAAAAGAAGCTGCCAAAGGAACTATCCGTAAAAAATATGCTAAGAGCATCGGAGAAAATGCAGTTCACGGAGCTGACTCTGATCGAAATGCAAGGAAAGAAGCGGCGTTTCATTTCTCTGCTATCGAAATGTTTTAATTAATGGTTAATGGTGAATGGTTAATACCATAATAGTATTAACCATTTACCATTATACATTCACCATTATCCTAAAGTCCGCGTCTATCCATTTCTTTTTTTATCAATCCATACTCTCTACTCATATCTCCACTCACCGCTGTATTTTCTTTTGCTCGTCTAATCAAATAAGGAAAAACTTCATTCACTTGACCATAGACCATATACTTAGCTACATTATAACCAGCATTCGCAAGATTAAAAGTAAGGTTATCGCTCATCCCATAAAGTTGGCAAAAATTAAGGTGAGGATGATCTTTTTGAATTCCTTTTTCATCAATCATCTCAGCTTGTAGACGAGAACTTTCTTCATTATGAGTTGCGGCACAAGAACCAATCGATTCATAATTATCAATGCAAAAACGTAATGCCATATTATAAGCATCGTCACATGCTTGTTTACTCGGTTGAATTGGAGTAGGATAACCTTGCTCTTTTGCTCGCTCACCTTCTTTCTCCATATAGGCACCACGTACTAATTTTGCTCCAAGTAAATAACCTTGCTCTTGTGCTTTGTCAAAAGATTTGGTCAAAAACTTCAACCGATCATGTCTATACATTTGGAAAGTGTTATACACTACTACCCTTTCTTTATTATATCGTTTCATCATCAAATCTGCGATATGATCTATCGTATCTTGAATCCAACTTTCCTCCGCATCAATCATCACAGACACACCATTAATTGATGCAGCATAACAAATCGAATCAATTCTTTTCAATACATTTCGATACTCTACCAAAACTGATTTTGACAAACCAGTTCTATTCTTTTGAATAGTTTCTAACAAACCAAATCTTGCAATTCCTGAAATTTTAGAAACGACAACTGGTGTGCTTGCATTTATTTTTGCAAACTCAATCGCACGAATATTTTCATTCATCGTTTTGTTAAATTCATGCTCCGTCGTTTTCGCCTCTGCACCATAATCCAAAACTGATAGAATATTAAATTCATATAGTTTTTCGATTGATGCGGTACTTTCCAATAAAGTTCTTCCTCCTACAAATTGTCGAAACATCGTTTCTCTAACAATAGATTTTGTAAATGGAACATGCAATTTCATCGCTAACAATCCAAGATCAGAAAGAGGATTGACCAACCAGGTTTTATTCATCAAACTAAATAGCCAACCTGCTTTTTTCAATTCCTTATCCGACTTGTAAGCGAAGGCAATCTCCGTATTGGAAAAATCCAAATTTGTTGCTGATGGTTTTGATTTTTTCTTGGTTTTACTCATGGTAAAGTCTGTACTTTTATATATTTAAATGGTAGTTTTTTATTCTAGATATCGAACATTAAATTATTTATTTTTCAAATCAATCGATCAACTCACCTTTATTCTTCGTTCCAAATCTCCCATGCTTTTTCCGCCTGCAAATGTAACATTTCCAATCCATTTTTGATCGCTGCTCCTTGACTTTCTCCTCTACTCAAAAATACCGTTTTTTCTGGATTATAAATCAAATCATACAAGTAAAATTTCCCATTGATTCGATGGAATGGCAAGTTCGGACAACTTTCTAAATCAGGTAACATTCCTAGTGGAGTTGTGTTGACGATTAATCGACATTCCTCAAAAATAATCGTATCCAAATCATCATAAGTTAAATCTCCTTTTCCTTTTTTTCGAGAAACTAAAATTGGTTCGATTCCTAATTTTTTCAAAATAAAAACAACCGCTTTGGCTGCTCCTCCAGTTCCTAAGACTAAAGCATTTTCGACCGTTATTTGTTTTTCTTTTTTAGTTAAAAAATCCACTAAAGATTTTTCAAAACCATAAACATCAGTATTAAATCCTTTTAATTTTCCATCTTTAATTTTAATCGTATTGACTGCTCCAATAGCTTTAGCTTCAACTGAAATCTCATCTAAAAAAGGTAACACTTTTTCTTTATAAGGAATCGTAACATTTACCCCTTCCAAGTCTGGATGTGTCAAAAGTAGTTTTAGAAAATCTTCGATCCTTTCCAAGGGAGAAAGAAAATATTCATGATTTGGAATATTCTCTTTTTTAAATTTTTCTGTAAAATATTTTTCAGAAAAAGAATGAGAAAGTGGGTAACCGATAAGGGTGAATTGTCGCTTTTTGTTGGACACTTTTTTTGAATTTTATTTTGAAAAAAAGGAAACCACAATTTAGATAATTTGATTGATATTGTGATATTGCTTTGATCGAACACGGATGCCGCAAATTTTAGCGAATTTTAGCGAATTTGACGATTACTTGCAATAGGATAAATATCCATGCTATCTCTCATTATTCCAAAACTGCGGAATTCGCATTCCATAAAAAAAAAATTTATGAAAATCCAATATCGAGATTCCACTACTACCATTTTCGAAAGTGCTTTATATCAAACCTCTTCCACCGTTATTAATTTAGAAAATTTTATCCTCGTCGTCGATCCAAATTGGTTACCTATAGAAATTGAAACCATCCAATTACATGTGGAAAAAATTAGAAATTCTAAACCGATTTACCTTTTATTTACTCATTCAGATTATGATCACATCATTGGTTATCAAGCTTTCCCGAATGCCAAAGTCATCGCCTCTGAAGCTTTTCAAAACAATCCTGAAAAAGAAAAGATTCTTGCACAAATCAATAATTTCGATGACGAAAATTATATCCTTCGAAATTATCCAATCGAATATCCAAAAGTTGATATTGTCATCTCTGGTGATTTCCAAGAAATAGAAATTGAGGGAATTGAATTCATTTTTTGCCAAGCAATTGGACATAATTCAGATGGAATTTTTATCATGATTCCAAGCTTGGGGATTTTTATAGCGGGAGACTATTTATGTGAAGTAGAGTTTCCATTTATATATGTGAGTGGATTTCAGTACTTGGAAACCTTGAAAAAAGCATTAAAAATCATTGAGCAATTTGAGCCTATAATTTTGATTCCAGGTCATGGGATTTTTTCCAAAAATAAAAAAGAAATGTTCAGCCGAACTAAAGAAGCGGAAAAATATATCAACGATTTAATTTTTTCGATAAAAAATAAAACTCCTTTTGATCTCGATACGTTTTTAAAAAAATATCATTTCCCTAAAAACATGATTCGGGCACATGAGAAAAATTTAGAAATTTTAAAGAAGGAATTGGCTGAAACTTAACCCATTTTTCAACATAAAACCTAAACACATTTTTTATCTTTGTCATCATTTATTTTAACCACAGAAGAAACAGAGATTGGACACAGAGACCACAGAAAAATCTGCTTTCTCTGTTTCCTCTGTGGTTAAAATAAATGCTTGTTGGAAAATTATTCTATTACTATTTTTGTGTTGTTTTAACAACATTTCAAATTTCAAAAAAAAACTTCATGTCAACTGATATTCAAAATCTCGAACCAAAATCTCTTTGGAAAAACTTTGCCCATTTAAATGCTGTTCCCCGTGCTTCAAAAAAAGAAGAACGAGTCATCGAATTTGCCAAAAACTTTGGAGAAAATTTAGGTCTAGAAACTACGGTCGATGATATTGGAAATGTAATTATCAAAAAACCAGCAAGTACAGGCATGGAAAATCGAACCACTATCGTCATGCAAAGTCACCTCGACATGGTTCATCAAAAAAATGCAGATACCGATTTTGATTTCGATACAGAAGGCATCAAAATGTTGATCGAAGGTGATTGGGTGCGAGCTGACGGAACAACGCTTGGCGCAGATAACGGGATTGGAGTAGCAACAATTATGGCACTTTTAGAATCTACTGATATTCCACATCCTCCTTTGGAAGCACTTTTTACGATTGATGAAGAGACAGGAATGACTGGAGCTTTGGGGTTAAAAGGAGGCTATCTTGATGGAAAAATAATGTTGAATTTAGATACCGAAGATGATCATGAGTTGACGATCGGATGTGCAGGAGGAATAGATGTGACTGCAGAAGGAACCTACGGAATCGAAATTTTAGAAGCTTCTCACAAGGCATGGAAAATAAGTTTAAAAGGACTCGCTGGAGGACATTCGGGAATGGAAATCCACCTAGGTAAAGGGAATGCAAATAAATTGATGAATCGATTTTTGTTGGAAGCTACCAAGGAATTAAATATTCGAATACACTCCGTTGATGGAGGTGGATTACGAAATGCCATACCAAGGGAATCATTTTCAATCATAACTGTTGCCCAAGAAAATGAAACGGCCTTGCAAGATTTAATCGCAAAATATTTAGATATTTTCCAAAAAGAATATCAAACTACTGACCCTGACTTACAACTTCTCCTCGAACCTTCTCAAAATGTAAGTACATTGTTATTAGTTTCAGACCAACTGAATTTGTTGCGAAGTATTTATGCTTGCCCCAATGGAATATACCGAATGAGTCCTGACATTGAAGACCTCGTTCAGACTTCCAATAATGTTGCAAGAGTATTAATAGCAGATGGAAAATATAAAGTTCTTTGTTTGACTCGAAGTTCTGTTGATAGTGAAAAGATGGACGAAGCAAATGCTATCTCAAGCACTTTTGAATTGATTGGAGCAAAGGTAAATTATAGTGGAACCTATCCAGGTTGGACTCCTAAACCAGGAGCAGAGATTGTCAATTTAATGAGCACCTTGTATGAAGAAATGTTTAATGGAAAAGCAGATGTGAATGCTTGTCATGCAGGTTTGGAATGTGGTATTTTAGGAACTAATTATCCTGAAATGGAAATGATTTCTTTCGGACCAAATATTCGAGGAGCACACTCACCTGATGAAAAAGTGCAAATCAGTTCTGTCCAAAAATTTTGGAAATACTTATTAGAAACCTTGAAAAGAATTCCATAAAGAAATTTCCCCGAATACAAAATCTAAAAACTAAGAGCATTCTTTCTGGACTTGTGCCTGCTGAATTTCCGCTGTTTTTATTTTCATAATAATGCAAATAAAAAAGTTGAACCAGTAGTTAAGTAGTGCGGGTTGATTAATCCGCACTACTTACCAGTCTTTCCCTCCCCTAGTAAATCTTAAATAGATTGATAAAGTCTTCCTTAATATTCTCCTCTATATTGATCAGCTCTATTTAATGCGTTATAGTAGAAGTTATTAAATATTATGAAAGAATAAATAGTGACTAAATATAATTTCCTCGTCAAAAAAACGATTAATAAAAAAACTTACCCGAATCTAAAATACATAAACACATTTTAAACTAAAATTTCTTTTTGATTTTCTTTATAAATATTTAGAGAAATTAAGGAGAGCATTTCTACTAAATGAATTAATAAATCGAACTAACACACGCCAAAGAAGGATATTTTTTTATTATCCCAGATGGTTTAATTCAATTTATCTAGGAATGTTTTAAAGAGTGATTAAGAGTTAACTCTTAATTATTTAAAATACAGTAACTGTCAATCATCTTTGGCAGTTACTGTATTTTTAAAGTTATCCTCCTTTTTATAGTCACTTATGTGAACGTTCCGTTAAAAAAATAGTATTTCCTTCCTTTCTTCTCCATTTAAGTTAAGGTTTTGTTATCTGTTGTTACTCCTTCAAATCTAGTCGTCAAAAGGGCAAACAATATGATGAAATTCATTACGTTTTTACACTTTGAAAAACAGACTATTCCAATAATATCTAATTTTCAAAATCACTAATCACAAAAACATTTTTTAAAAACCTAGCCAGCTTGGCTTCAAAATTAAATATCATGAAGACATTAAAAATCGTATTAAGTATAAGTATGCTACTTGCAATTGCTTTTGCGCCTGTAAATACATTTGCTCAAGTTACTGAAGAAACTCAAATGGAAAAAGTCCATGAAGGAACTGATGAACGAGTGAAAATTGAGAAAAAGAGAAATAAAAAGGCTGAAAAAGTTAATCGAAAAAAAGGAAAGAAAGCTATTAAAGGCCAGAAAAGAAAAAATATGACACCCGAGCAAAAGGCAGAAAGAAAAGCTAGAAGAACAGCAGCCAAAGCTGAACGGGAAAAAAACATGACTCCTGAGCAACGAGCTGAACGAGATCAAAAAAGAGCAGAAAAAAAGGCAAAAAGAAAAGCAAATACAGAACGAAGAAGAAATATGACACCGGAACAGAAGGCTCAAATGAAGGAAAGAAAAAAGGCTGAAAAAGAACGAAGAAAAAATATGACACCTGAACAGAAAGCTGAGATGAAAGCAAAGCGGAAGGTTCTAAAAAAAGAAAAAAAGAAGTTGAAAGAGAATAATTAAGATGAATCAACTTCCTTAAAAATAGTGATAGGTAATCTTCTAATTAAGAAGATTTGTGGGACAACAATCTTGGATTGTTGTCCTTTTTTTTATAGAAACATCTGGCATAAAAACTGCTATATTTAATATGTATTATTTCTTTAATTTAAAATACAAAATGATGAATTTTCAAAAAGTAATGTTAGTTGGTTTTTCTTGTATTTGCCTAGTTCTTTGCTCCAATAACTTACTAGGGCAAACACCTCAAAAAGTTGGAATTGATGCAAAAGTAGAAAAGAAGGAGAACAATATCGTTTTGCAAAAAAAGAAAAAAACAATTACTAAAAGTGAAAAGGAAGAAAATCTGCAAAAAATCAAGAAAAGAAGATCTAATCAAAAGAAAAATAAATTATACTTATCGGCTGCTCGAATCGAACGAGCAAAAGTCGATTTAGAAAAAAAGAAAAAGCAAGGAAAATTTTCTCAGAAAGAGATTTCTCACGAAGAAAAAAAGATCAATAAATCAGAAACTCAACTAAAGAAAAGAACAAATAAAATGTCTACATTTTCGAAGAAAGTGGGGCAATAGATTTTTTCATAAACCTTCTTTCTGAAACCTGTATTAGTTTTGTTTCATCGACTAAAAAAGCAGACAGCTTGAAAAATCTCCCTCCATGTCTTCAAAAAAATTTCAACATATTTTTTTATTGGTTCAGCTCGCTACCGTTTTCGTATTTTTGGGTAGAGCCTGGCAGCACATCATTTGGGATGCTCCTTTCCGAACTTTTTTGTGGGATGAAAGCTGGATGACTTCTATCTTGCCTTGGTTTTCCAATATTTCTTATGAAGATTTTATCACGAGTTGGGAAATGGATGAAGCCATTCAAAATGCGATAAAAGCCAATGGATGGTTTTATGTGGGATGTGCCTTGGTTGCTATCTTTATAAAAAAAATTCCACGAGCCTTAACTTATATTTTATGGCTCGGTTCGGTGAGTTTAATGTTTTTAGCATTTTTATATTGCAAAGAGAAATTCTTCCAATGGGGACAATTTTGGGAATATAGTTTGCAATTTGGATCACCCATTTTCCTTTTTTATTTATGGAAAAAACAAGAGATCAATGATCGATTAATTTTGTTCATGAAAATTGCCATAGCGATTACTTTTATTTCCCACGGATTATATGCCTTGAATTATTATCCTCGCCCCGGACATTTTACTGAGATGGTAATGACAATTTTAGGAGTGAAAGAATCGACTGCCATCCTATTTTTGAACATTGCTGGAGTATTAGATTTCGTCATTGCGATTGGCATTTTTATCAAAGGAAAAATTAGTAACTGGATTCTACTCTACACTATTTTTTGGGGGCTAGCTACTACGATGGCTCGAATAATTGGACATTTTTATGTGGATATGATGGAGGATACGTTGATGATGTGGGTGCATGAAGCTATTTATCGAATGCCACATTTTTTGATTCCGATGGCAGTTTATTTGAAAACTTTGGACGGCAGACGGTGGACGACGGACGGTTAACGACGAAAGAAGATTGGTCGATTTTCCGTCAGCGAAGCGGCCGTCAACCGTTCACCATCAACCATTTTTTTTTTTTACTATTTTTACAAAAAACAAAATAATGAAAAAAACAATCTTACTGTTTAGCTTAGTGCTATTCTCAACTCAACTCATTTTTTCCCAAAATAAAGATTTCGAAAAAATAAAAAAATTGATGACTACCCAATCTGAAGCTTGGAATCGTGGAGACATTGATGGTTTCATGACTACCTATTGGAAATCAGACAAGCTACAATTCATTGGCTCAAAAGGCCCAACTTACGGCTGGCAAAATACACTCGATCGGTATAAAAAAAGTTATCCTTCCAAAGAAGCTATGGGTTTTTTGACTTTTGATATTATTAATATGGATAAGCGAAGTCGGAAAGTAATCTCAGTTGTCGGAAAATGGCATCTTAAGCGAGGTGCTGATCTCGGAGATTTAGAAGGACATTTTTTATTGATTTTGAAAAAAACAAAAGGAAAATGGTTGATTGTGGCAGATCATTCGAGTTGATTAAAATTAAAAATTTCACCAAAAAAAACGGAAATAAGTATTTGACTTATTTCCGTTTTTTTTTGATAAAATTCTAAACTTAATTATGTTCCACCACAATTTGTCGAAGTATCAATCCTCGTTCTGCTTTTTCTTCCCAAGGAATTGCATTGCAAGGTGAGAGTCCTCCTGATCCTCCACATGGACCAGATTCAATTTTGCATTGTGTATCTAAAATCTTCATTTCCTTATAAATTAGCCCAACTCCTCTCGCATACTTTTCAATAGAAACACGGTGATTAATTTTGTTTTCACTTGGTTCAGATTGAATAATAGTCGTCACCGAGTCGAACATAATTCCATTAAATTCTTCTGGCATATCAACTGATTCGTATTCATATTGGTCTGACCAATGTTTATAAAAATCAATCGTTTCACCACCTAAAACAGTCGTTGTGTCTTGAAAATAAGTATTTCCATTCCAACCTGTACCTTCTCGAACTGGAAAAACGAGTTTGATAAATCTTAAATTTTCTTCCACTCGTTCGACTTGAGTTTCTGTTTTTTTAGTATTCCAAACATCAGCAATTTGCCATGGCCCATCTTGATTTTGGCTAATAAATCTTTCTATGATATAATTTAATACGCCTGAGTTGTCTTCGAAAACATCAACCACTTCTTCTTTTAAAAAATGGCTTGCCGTATCTTGAACAAATTCACAAGGGTTTCCACTTAATCCTCGATAGATTATTGAATCTAATTGATAGGTGATATAATTTCCAATTTCAAGTGGATAATAATTATAGCCTTTTTTAAGAACCAAATTTTCTCCAACTGTATTTTCATTACAAGAAAAATGAGTAAAACTCAAAATCACTAAAGCACAGAATAGTAATATTTTATTTTTCATAATTTATAAACGATGTGTAAAAGAGAATTATTAAATCTATCCCCATTTTACATTTTTTTTCAGATAAAAACAAAAAATAATATGTGCAAAAAATACTCCAATTTTTGAAAAGATCGCTTCAATTATTTATTCAAAAAACTGCCATAAATCAATCCTCCTCCGACCACATCATCACCTTCGTAAAAAACAGCAGATTGACCTGGTGCAACACCTCGAACATTAGCTAAAAATTCAACTTCAATTTTGTCGCTACCATCGTTTTTAATTTTTGCCAAAACACCTGGATCGTTGTATCGAATTTGAGTAACCGCTTCCATTCCATTAGGAATCGACTCATATTTCATTGAATTAATTTGCGAAACGGTCATACCATTTCTAATTAAATCATCAATTCGACCAAGCACTACCCGATTCGTTTCAGGCTGAATTTCAGTTACAAACATTGGTTCTCCAAATGCCTTCCCCAACCCTTTTCGTTGACCGACTGTATAAAATGGATATCCTCGATGTGTCCCCAAAATTTCTCCTTGTGGACTGATGAATTCTCCTCCTGCCACTCTTTCTTCTAATCCTTCCACTCGACGTGTCAAAAATCCACGGTAATCATTATCTGGCACAAAGCAAATTTCATAACTCTCTCCTTTTTTCGACAAATCAGTATATCCCCAATCGAAAGCCATCTTTCGAACTTCAGGTTTAGTAAATCCACCTAATGGAAATCGACTTCGCTCCATACATTCTTGACTTAATCCCCACAAAACATAAGACTGATCTTTTCGCTCATCTTTTCCTTTGGTAATAAATCTTCGACCATTTTCTTCTTTAATTTTGGCATAATGTCCTGTTGCAATAAATTCGCAATCCAAAGCATCTGCTCGTTTCAAAAGAGAACTCCACTTGATATGCGTATTGCACAAAACACAAGGATTGGGTGTTCGTCCCGCCAAATATTCATCTACAAAGTTATCAATCACATAGTCCCCGAATTCCTCTCGAATATCTACGATAAAATGGTGAAAGCCCATATTTACCGCCACCATTCGAGCATCATTAATCGAGTCCAAACTGCAACAACCTGTTTCTTTTTTATTTCCACCAGCGTTGGCATAATCCCATGTTTTCATAGTGATTCCAATCACCTCGTAACCTTCCTCATGCAACATCATTGCTGCAACGGTGCTATCAATTCCACCACTCATGGCTACCAAAACTCTTCCTTTTTTACTCATATTTTAAACCCCCAGCCCTTGAAAGGAGCTTTTATAGGTCATTTATTTGTTAAAAAATATATAATCTAATTAATCGATTGATAATTGTTTTATCGTCTACTGCTAGCTTTTTTCAAAAAATAAAAAGATATTTGGAAATAATTTGCGAACTTACATGCTCGTTAAATTAATCTAATCCTTTTTTCAACTGTTCTCAAAAAAACATACTATTTGTAATAATTTAATTACAGAACAGCTGAATCCTTTTTTCAAACCACAAAAATACAAAATTTGATGCTTATTGGTTCAAAAAACTAATAGCATTTTGAAGGTTGATGATTCTACCTTTGAACAGCTTTCATTGCTGAAAAGTTGTATCTATCTGATTTTAACCATAATTTTAAAACATACATAATCAAAAAACAGTTTCACCATGAAAACCTATTTCAAACTTACGCTTTCAATATTTCTTCTTTTTGGGTTTACAGTTGCTATGACTGCCCAAGATGAACAGTATGGGCAAGCTTCTTATTATTCGGATGCCTACCACGGTAAAAAAACTGCGAGTGGTGCTAAATATGATAAAAATAAGATGACTTGTGCTCATAATGACTATGCTTATGGCACTATGCTAAAAGTAACTCACCTAGAAAATAAAAAATCTGTGGTGGTCAAAGTAATTGACCGTGGACCATATATCAAAGGACGAATCGTTGACTTGTCAAGAGCTGCTGCTGCAAAAATTGGATTGATTCAAGACGGAATTGCTCAGGTAAAAGTTGAGTTAGTAAATACTAAATCTGAAGAATTAACTAGCAAGGGAGACAAAAAACCGGAAGAGTATTCTGTTCCTCCTAAAACTAGAAAGTCTGTAGAGGAAGCCATTAAAAAAGGAAATGCAAAAGCAGCAGCATCTACAAAACCAGCAACTAAAACTGCTGCTCCAGTTAAAAAAGCTCCAGCTAAAAAAGTAGTTGCTGCTAAACCAGCTCCTCAAACTCAATCAACTAGCAAAGGTGCTGATGCTAAAAGATCACTTCCAATGATGAATGGTACTGATTTTAAAAATGCAGACTTATTCCAAATTTCTATTTTAAAACCTAGAAAAGAAGGTTTTGGAGTTCAAGTTGCTTCTCTTTCTGACTACGATGGTGTTTTGAAAAAAGTAGCAGAATTGCAAGGAAGATGGTTTACTCAAATTTTGGTGAGTACGGAAAAAGTAGATCGTGGTAATAATGTTTACAAAATCATTTTAGGGCAATTCGAAACACGTGATCAAGCGAATGCTTATAAAAAAGATTTAAAGAAAAATAAAAAAATTGCTGGATTTGTAGTGCCGTTGGGTGCTGAGTAAATCCCCAGTTCTTTTTCAATTATGCCTTTGGCAATCGAAAAAGCTAATTTGAGATTAATGAAGAAGCCGTAGCAAACTGATGTTTGTTACGGCTTTTTCTTTTTTAAATAACCAATGTCTAATTTTTTTGATAGCAGTTTTGTTGAAAATTGGATATTCAAATTTTGTCCTTAAGGGCTAGGAGTTAAATATCTCCCCAGTTCCTCTGCAACATCTTGTCCTTCCTCATTTTGTTTGTACCATATTTGAGTTTGATGGTAAAACGGATTTCGTTCCGCTAGTTTCTTTTCGATAAAAATCTTTAATTCTTCTTTTGAAAAACCTTTTAGCAAAGGCCGCTTTTGCATTTCATCAAATAAACGATTGGCCAAAATTTCAATTGATGTTTCTAAAAAAACAGTCACCCCACTTTCATTCATCCATTTTATATTGTCAAAGAAACAAGGCGTTCCACCTCCTGTCGAAATGATAGTCCTTTCTCTCTCTCCCATTTCATGTAAACATTCTTTTTCAATTTTCCGAAAATAATCTTCTCCTTCTTTTTCGAAAATTTCCCGAATCGTTCGCCCTTCTTTCGCTTCAATATATTCATCCAAATCAATGAACGACATGCTATTTTTCTCAGCTAATCGTCTGCCTGAAAAACTTTTCCCACTTCCCATAAATCCTAAAAGATATACTCGCATTGAATTATTTTTTTACAAAAAAAAGAAAAAGCATTCAACGAGTAACTATCGATGAATACTTTTTTCAAAAAAAGAAGGAAATTATTTTAAGGAATCAAAGTCGCAAAATCTTGAACGACAAACCATTTCCCTTTTGACTTACCCAAAGAATAGAAATTTTTCAATGTTGGTTTCCCTGGACTAGTCAAGGTAACATTAACCGAAGCCATGTTTTCTCCGATAAATTCAACATTGTGATATTGGATTTTTCGAGTATAACCGCCAAACGTTTTATTCTCGATCAGCATTCGATAAGTGGTCTTGTCCACCACTTTTACCAAATCTTCTTTCCCATCATAAAGCGTTACACGAAAGTTCTCATGCATGTGTTTATCCAATTCTTGCACATTATTTTTATCACCAGCATTCAAGTATGCTGCAAGGGTTGACTTAACTTCGTTTTTCATTTGTTTAGAATTTTGAGCAATGCTCGAACAACCGAGCATTAAGATTAATGGAATAAAAAGCAATAATTTTTTCATGATTTTAAAAAATTTAAATAATAAAAAAATAACTTTCACTTCAGTTCGCATCATCGAATGATGTCCAAAATCATCGTCTCTCGAATAAGCCAAAAGCATAAAATATTCTTTTCCTTTTTCGATATTCGTATGAAATTTATCATTCGGTTGAGTTGGGATTTTAAAAGAAATTGTAGTTCCGTTTTTGTCTTCAAATCCATTTTTCTCTTTTAAAATATCTTTACCACCTAGACTTTCCATGGTTTGATGATCGCCAGGTTTTAAGACATAGCGATCTGAAATATTCACTTTATTATTTTTTACGGCTCCCAGAATCAAGTTGGTGCCAGTCAATCCAGATTTGGAATTTAAGCCAATAGCAACCCAACCATCTTTCGGTGCAAACACTTGAAAACAGAGGGTTTCTCCTTCCCATTTCCATTGGACTTGCATTCCGTTTTTTTCAATTTGATTCATTTTTTGAGCATTTGATTTTGGTGAAAAAATCCAACTTAGGATAACAATTAATAATAGGTACTTTTTCATTTTTATTTTACTTGATTACGCAATTATTGACATATCAACTATTTTATCAAAAAAATATTACAACATATTTTCGTAAATTTTATTTAAAGTTTTTTTCAACGTTTCTAATTCTTTTTGGGAAATACCTGACAATCCCATCGCTCTTAAATCTTGGGCAGCTGGCATCATTTTTTTCACAAATTCTTTTCCTTCTTTAGTTAAATGTAATCCATAAGCTCGCCGATCTCCTACAATTGGCTGTCGTTCGATCCATCCTTTTTTTGCCATTAAATCAACCATTCGAGTAACTGATGCTGGATCTTTGTAAGTCAAGTTCGCCATCTCTTTTTGGTTGATTCCTTCTTGTTCGCTGACTCGTTTTAAAATAACCCATTGTTCACTAGATATTTCAATCCCTCGTTCTCCCAATTTTTCTTTGGAAAATTTTCGAAACTGTCGAACGGTTCTTTCTAACAAGAAAAAATATACTTCATCTAATTTTAAACCCTTCATTTAATTGACTTTGATATAATTGATACATCAACAAAACTATTAAATTTATTTTTTATTGCAAAGACTTTCTATTTTTTTTTCAAAAAATCAGTTTCCTAATTTTTTCCAAAAAAAAGAAAGGTTAAAATTCAAATCCTATTTTCCGCTTTTATTGGGTAAAAAATATAATTTTGCAGTCTTTATGATTTTGAAAAAACTAAACATTGATTGAAATGAAGAATTGGATATTTTTACTGTTGATTTTTACGTCGCTCTTTGCTTGCAACGAGCCAGCTGCTAGTGATAACTCAGCCGTGAAAGAAATGGAAAAAGACGATATTGCTAATATTATTCGAAATCCTGTTTCGGCAGAGCAAGAAGTTGATCCTGATTTTGTTCCTAAATTAACTTTTAAAAAAGTACTCCACGATTTTGGGGACCTGAAAGAAGGAGATAAAAAGGAATATACTTTTGAATTCACGAATACCGGCGAAGTACCATTATTAATTTCTGATGCTCGCTCGACTTGTGGTTGTACTGTTCCAAAATTCACCAAGGATTATGTCAAACCAGGAAAAACTGGAAAAATTAATGTGGCATTTGATTCACATAATTTGATCGGCGCACAAACAAAACCAATTACCATCATCGCCAATACTTACCCAAGAGAAACAGTCATCCACATCAAGGGTTTTGTCAATGGAGGAAAAGGTAATCACGAAGGACATAACCATTAAAGTTTATTTAAAAAAAAATTGGATTTTTAATTTTACAAAATAGAAAAAACAGATACTATGATTTTAGATATGATTCTTTTACAATCCGCGGGAAATTCTTTTATCCAAACCTTGCCATTGCTAGTGATGGTCGTGGTGATTTGGCTCTTTTTTATTCGCCCTCAAACTAAGAAAGCAAAAGAGGAACAAACTTTTATTACTGACTTGGAAAAAGGAATGGAAGTCGTCACTAAAAGTGGAATGATTGGAAAAATTAATAAAATAGACGATAAAGAAATTCAACTTCAAGTAGATACTAAAACTTTTATTCGGATTACGCGAGGTGCGGTTTCGAAGGAGTTGACGGATGCGTATCATACACCTGCTGAAGAGAAGAAATAATTTGGTGAGCGTAGAGACAAGGCATGCCTTGTCTCTACAGTCATCATCATGCTAAAGCAACTTCCTGATTCTTACGTAAATACATTAATCCAATCGTTGCAAGTCCTGCCAATCCTCCCATAAAATTCCACAACACCGCATAGCCATAATCTTCGGCAATTTTAAAACCAATCAGCGGTGCAATAATTAATCCTACAGAAAATGCCATAGAAAAAAGTCCCATGTATTGCCCTCGATTATTTGGATTGCTCCGACCTAATGCGAGTGAACTTGCTAACGGAAAATTAATTATTTCTCCAATTGAAAATAGGGTCATACTTACAATCGCTGCATAAATATTGAAACCCATGATATTGAAAATCACTAATGACATTCCAATCAAAACTACCCCCCAAATAATGTAACTCATTTGGTCTCTTTTTTTGGCTAAAATATAAATCAGCGGCATTTCTATCACTCCGATTAATATTCCATTAAAACTCATTAGTCCTCCAAATCCCTCTTCACTCATCATTAACTCTTCCGTACAAAAAACGGGGAAGGTGTAAAACAATTGAATAAAAACCATCGCATTCAAAAACCAACAAACTACAAACATCAAATACCAATTATCCTTATAGGCCGAATACCTGATGATTTTAGGTACGTCGTTTTTGGGTATTTCTTGAATTTCTTTTTTCTCTTTCATCAAAGCGATAAAGAGTAATGCTGCTAAAATACAAGTTCCTCCATCTACAAAAAATAAGACTCCATAACCAAAAAATCCAGCTAAAAATCCAGCGGCTGCTATTCCAAATCCAAATCCAAAATTAATGGCTAGTCGATATAATGACATCGAACGGGTTCGTAATTCTTCGCCTCCATATATTGTAATTGATGCCATACCCGCAGGTCGAAATGCATCGCCTACGGTACTTGTTAGGAACCCCATAAAACAAAACATCCAAAAAGTTTTGACCCAATACAACATAAAAAATAAAAATCCAACTAGAATCAAAGACCAAAACATTACTCGATAATATCCAATTCTATCTGTCAACCAACCTCCTATGAAGGCACCTGCTACAGATCCGACACCATGAAAAGCCATGATAAATCCAGTATCTACTTTGGAAAAACCTAATTGGGTAGTTAAATAAATGGATAAAAATAAAAAGACAACCGACCCTGATCGATTGATAAAGGTGATAGCGGAGAGCAACCATATATCTCTAGTTAATCCTGAAAAAGAATCAATGTAAAGTTGACGTAGATTTTGATACATGGGTTTCGAGTTGTTTGATTTTTTGAAAAAAGACGAGGGAGCATTTTTTTAATATGGGTTCAAACACACTCTTTTTGGAATTAGTTCATTGGATTGGATCTTTTGAAAAAAGGTTTGTCAATGATTAAAACATCAACAAACCTTTCCTCAAAATCTTAATCTTTTTTATAGTCCTGATATCCAATCTTCTCTAACTTCTTATATTTTTTTGCGACCTCATTGGTCAACTTCTTTTTATAGGAAGTAATTTTTCTTTGAATGACTTTATCGCTAGCACCTAAAATTTGTGCTGCCAAAATTCCTGCATTCTTTGCTCCATTTAATGCGACAGTCGCAACTGGTACTCCACTTGGCATTTGCAAAATAGATAAAACGGAATCCCAGCCATCAATTGAATTGGATGATTTGATTGGCACTCCAATGATTGGCAAGGGCGAAAGTGATGCGACCATCCCTGGTAAATGTGCTGCACCTCCTGCACCTGCAATAATTACTTTGATGCCTCGACCATGTGCTTTTTTGGAAAATTCAAACAAACGATCAGGTGTACGGTGTGCTGATACGATAGTAAGCTCAAAAGCGATCCCCATTTCTGTAAGGAAGTCTGCGGCTTGGCGCATGATGGGTAGATCGGAATCGGAACCCATGATTATGGCGATTTGTGGTTTTGTCATTTTTATTCAATTGTATTTATTATGTATTCGTAATCTGGAAAGGCGGTTTCGAATTTTCCAGAAATTTCACTTTTAAATTTGCATGAAATGATAAATGTTTTTTGCTTTCCTTTTATAGGTTCCGAAACATAATTTATAACTCTCCTTCCATTAAAATCAATTATTTTTCCATCAATTTTAAATTCTAAATCCGACAATGAAATTCCATGATCGTATGGATGAATCATTATTTCTGCTTTAAAAACATCACCTCTTCTAACCATATCTTGACTTGGAAAAACCCTAGGAAAAATGCCAAAATTACAAACAATCAATCTACCTCCCATTAATTCAGCCACTCGTCCTACCAGTTTTTTTTCTAAAACTTTAAGATCAAACTTTACTTTACACAAAATATTTTTGGAAACTTCTAAATGGTTTTTATTTTCCAAAAACATTTTTGAAATACTATCAATGATGATCAATTTTATTTCATTTTGCTCAATCCATTCAATTATTTCATTTTCTCTTAAACCAAATATTTTTCCATGCTCACTCATTATTTTTGAAAAATCATCCCCTTGAATCAATTTAAGTTCTTTCAAAAGAGAATCCATTTCAATGGATTCTTCAGCCAATGAAAAAGAATCCTTTTCTAATAATTTTTCTCGTTCTTTTATCCAATCATATATCTTTGAAAAATCAACTACGGTCTTTTCTATCCAATCTTTTATTGGTCTATATTTTTGTTTAGCTTCACTTGAAAGTTCATAAGAAACTTCTTTCCTTAGTTGGATTAAGTCTTTTTCAATTAATTCAAAACCACTTTCAAGACTCTTACTTTGCTCATCCAATAACCTTTGAGCATCTTCATTGGAGCAGGAAGAAAAAATAAAACAGGTAAGAATACAAAATAGAATTTTTTTCATTTGCAGTTTACTCATTTTAATGGTTAGCATTTTTAATTTCTTCTACACACTTAGCACACCAAATAGATTTTTCTATTTTATCATCTTGTTTTTCTATTTTTTTCATTTCTTCATCAGTTAAATTTATGATATCATCGTATGTAAATTTTTCAAGTTCAGGATCATAAATTCGATCATAGCAATCTTTACAAATTGAAATAGCTAAAACGGGGCTTCTAAAAATTTCATAAGGGTAAACTCCTTTTTTAAAATCAGCTGAAATATGTTCGCAAATTGGAACTATACTTTGTAAACCATGATTTGAGCATTTTATTTTTCCCATTCTATATTAATTTTACTTCGCACAAATCTTCAACGTCTCCATCACAAACCTCCCACCCTCTTTCGCCTTTTCAATATCCCGATTCAAAATCGTCGCATGTCCCATTTTCCGAAAAGGCTTCGTCATTTTTTTTCCATACAAATGAAATTTCGCACCTTCGACTGCCATGCATTGATCCATATTTTCATAAACTGCATGACCCGTATATCCATCAGCTCCCAACAAATTCACCATCACACTTGGCATCTTTACATCTGTATTTCCAAGTGGCAAATTCATAATGCCTCGCAAGTGTTGTTGAAATTGTGAAGTCACACAAGCATCAATCGTGTGGTGTCCGCTATTGTGTGGACGTGGTGCCACTTCATTAATCAAGATCTGATTGTCCTCTGTCAAAAACATTTCTACCGCCAACAACCCACAAATATCAAATGCTTCAATCGTCGCAATCGCAATCTTGTCTGCCAACTCAACGATCTCTTGCGACACTTCCGCTGGACAAACTAAAAACTCCACCATGTTTGTATCAGGATTAAATTCCATTTCCACAACTGGAAAAGTTTTTACTTCACCTGATTCATTTCGAGCCACCACTACGCTTAATTCTTTTGTAAAATTCACCAATGGTTCCACGATAGATTTGACTGGCAAAATTTTATCCCAATCCGATTCATCTTTGATCACAGCTACTCCTCTCCCATCGTAACCTCCTTGTCTAGCTTTTTGAACAAATGGAAATTGTAATTCTCCATTCCCAATCGCTAGCTGAATATCTTGTTCATTTTCAAAAAACTTAAATGATGACGTCGGCAAATCATGATCTACATAAAATTGTTTCTGCAAACCTTTGTCTTTGATTATTTGCAACGCTTGTGGTCGAGGATGGATTTTTTTTCCTTCTGCTTGCAATTGTAACAATGCTTTTACATTTACACTTTCGATCTCCACCGTGATGACATCTTTGTCTCTTCCGAATGCTAAAACGTCTTCGTAATTTTTAAAATCACCTTCCACGAAATTATTGCAAACTCTTCCTGTCGGAAAATCTTTACTCCTATCGAGTGCCCACATTTCCACATCCCAATTATGTGCAGCGAGGGTTAGCATTTTTCCTAATTGACCTCCGCCGAGGATTCCTACTTTGTAATTTGAATTGATTATTTGTTTTGACACTTTGATATTTTTTTTTGACTTATAAAATTGCGACAAGTCGCTGTCTAAAAAGTTTGGAAAGATTGAACGCAGAGATGCGGAGTCTCAGAGTTATGGATTTTTTCTGCGAAAAAATTCTCCGCACCTCTGCATCTCTGCGTTCAAACTTTCATGAGTGCGAAAATAAAATTTATCCATCCAACAAAAGAGTTTTTTCCAATAAAAAAAGCGGGGCATTTTTCAATGCAGCGCTAATTTATATTTTTCGAAAAACCAATTACATATCTTAGATCGCATCAATTATAGCATTCAAAGTAGCACTTGGTCTCATAGATTCTGTAGCTTTAGATGGACTAGGAGAATAGTAACCTTCGATGTCCATTTCCACTCCTTGTACAGCATTTAACTCCTCAACAATTTTTGCTTCATTGGTACTCAAGGAATCTGCAATAGGAGCAAATTTAGCTTTTAATTCAGCGTCAACCGTTTGATTGGCCAATTCTTTTGCCCAGTAGGCAGCTAAGTAAAAATGACTACCTCTATTGTCTAACTCATTTACTTTTCTTGATGGAGACTTTCCATTCTGCAATAAAGAAACAGTCGCTTTATCTAATGTGTCTGCCAGTATTTGAGCTTTAGGATTATTATTAGTTTCAGCTTCGTGTTCTAAAGAAACAGCTAATGCCAAGAACTCGCCTAAAGAATCCCATCTTAAGTGATTCTCTTCGTTGAACTGTTGAACATGCTTAGGAGCAGAACCACCAGCACCAGTTTCAAACAAACCACCACCATTCATCAATGGAACAATAGACAACATCTTTGCACTCGTTCCTAACTCTAGAATTGGAAAAAGATCTGTGTTGTAATCTCTCAAAACATTTCCTGTAACTGAGATCGTATCTTCCCCATCTTTCATTCGTTGGATAGAAACTTTAGTTGCTTCAACAGGAGAAAGGATTCTGATATCTAAACCAGTTGTATCGTGATTTGGTAAGTAAGTGTTTACTTTTATAATTAACTGAGCATCATGCGCTCGGTTTTCATCTAACCAAAAGATAGTAGGAACACCAGTTGCTCTTGCTCTGCTGACAGCCAATTTAACCCAATCCTGAATAGGTAAATCTTTTACTTGACACATTCTCCAAATATCACCTTCTTCTACCTCATGCTCAATCAATACCGAACCTGCATCATCAACTACTTGCACTTTACCAGCTGCAGGAATTTCAAATGTCTTGTCATGTGAACCATACTCCTCTGCTTTTTGAGCCATCAAACCAACATTAGGAACAGTCCCCATCGTCGTAGGATCAAAAGCACCATTTACTTTACAGAAGTCGATTGTCGCTTGGTAAATACCTGCGTATGAACTATCTGGAATAACCGCTTTTGTATCTTGAGATTTTCCATCTTTGTTCCACATTTGACCAGAAGTTCTAATCATAGCAGGCATGGAAGCATCAATAATCACATCACTTGGTACATGTAAATTCGTAATCCCCTTATCAGAATTAACCATCGCTAAATCTGGTCCTTCAGCAAAACACTTTTCTATTTCAGCCTCAACTCCTGTTTTTACATCAGGTGCAAGGTTATCTAAGTTGCTCAATAAATTACCAAAACCATTATTTACATTAACTCCAGCCTCGTCCAATTCTTTTCCAAATTTTTCGAAAACAGACTTGAAAAATACTTTTACACCATGACCAAAGATGATAGGATCTGAAACCTTCATCATCGTTGCTTTCATGTGTAAAGAGAACAATACACCCTTAGCTTTCGCATCTGCGATTTGTGCTTCAAAGAAAGCAAGCAATGCGTTTTTGCTCATATATGTTCCATCAATAATTTCTCCTTCAAGAACAGGTACAGCGTCTTTTAAAACTATTGTTCCGCTAGCATTTACTAACTGTATTCTTACATTCCCTGCTTGAGAAATGGTAATTGATTTTTCGTTAGATGCGAAATCTCCTGATCCCATTGTCGATACATGAGAAGCAGAATCTGCCGACCATTTCCCCATAGAATGCGGGTTTTGTCTAGCATAAGCTTTTACAGGCTTAGGTGCTCTTCGGTCTGAGTTACCTTCTCTTAAAACAGGGTTTACAGCACTCCCTTTTATTTTATCGTAAGTTGCTTTTATACTTTTTTCTTCGTCGTTACTAGGGTCATCCGGATAGTTAGGTATCGCAAATCCATCTCCTTGCAACTCTTCAATAGCT
Organism: Saprospiraceae bacterium; assembly: GCA_045104975.1. Lineage (GTDB taxonomy): Bacteria > Bacteroidota > Bacteroidia > Chitinophagales > Saprospiraceae > CAJQQY01. The sequence goes on along the minus strand of JBGCCY010000024.1, from coordinate 7,443 downwards.
TTTTTAAGTTGAGGAATAGAAGCAGAAATATTCGGTAATTTAATAATGTTTGCCTCTGGCTTCTTCACCAATTCACCTAACTCAGCCAATGCATCAGTTACTTGTTGTTCTGGCTTTAAGTAAGTAGGAAAGCTAGCAAGGATTCTTCCAGCAAGGGAAATATCTTTTATCCCCATTTCGACTCCACATTGCTTAGCAAATGCTTGAACAATAGGCAGAAAAGATCTAGTTGCCAAAGCAGGTGCTTCATCAGTATGTGTATAAAAAATCTTAGATGACATGTTTTATTTTTTTATTTAAAAACTTATTTATTAAAACCAAAAGATTGATCGTAGCTGCATCTTATACTTAATGATGCTATCCAAATATCAGGTTGCGATAAAAAGAATTACTAAATTGTATGGCTCATTTAACTTGCCATTTTCAATCGTAATTTTAGCTCCGCTAATTGATTTTAATTTTTATATTTTTTTGAAAAAAACACCAATCGCATTTTTTGGAAAAAAATTAAGTTAAATGATTTGAAAAAATTATATTCAAAAAAATTGAAAAGAAAGTACACTTTAATTTCTTTTGACGTTGAACGTTAGACGTTTTACGGTCAATCACACAACTTCAAATTAAGATGAACCTTGGTATACTTATAAATTTCAATTTTGTTTTTTAGTCAATCAATTAAATCCATTTCCATTTTCTATTTTTCCAAAAAAAGACAAAAATCGAATATGAATTGTTAATTTGCACTTTCAAATTTTTGAACGCTTTTGCTCAAAAACGGTGCAAAAGTAATGAATTATTTACTTTTTTGTGAGAAAATATCCAATTCTGTTTGAACACTATAAAATAAATTAAACATGTATAAACTATTGATTTTGCTTTCCGGTTTTTTTCTATTGACGGGTCAAACATGTAAGCAAAAAAATGGAGACCAAAATGCCGATTGCCAAATCATGGGAACCATCAAAGATTTTAAAGGATTAGATGGTTGCGGTTTTATGATTGTTTTGGAGAATGGAGAAAAATTACAACCTGTAAAATATGGTCGTGCAAATCTTGAAATAAAAGATGGACAAAAAATAAAATTCGGTTTCAAGGAAGTCACCAACCAAGTTGGAATTTGTATGACTGGAAAAATGGTCGAAGTGACTTGTATTGAATTTTTGAAAAATGATTCAAATATTCCTCCTGGAACTGGCGGTGTAAAACCTCAAAAAATTAAATGCCTCGAAACACTTAATCCTTATGATACAGAGTGGATGATTATGTCAATGGAGAAAACGAATGCTTACCAAGTGGTTCGATATGTTTACCGAACTGACGGTTTTGCTTATTACTTCCTCGGGCCTTCGAAAAATATGCTGGTTGATTGCCAAGGAACTTTGTTGTGTGAATCGACTTCGAAAGAAACGAAATGTGATGATAAAACAAAGCAGTATTCAGGTGAGTTAGTTATTTGGGAAAAAGATTAATCGGGTAATCGGGTAATTAGTAGAACGAGTTTTCAAACTATGATTTCACATCCAGCCTGATTTTCTAATTAACTTATCAACTGTTCAAGTATTTTCCTAATCAACAAATCAACTGATACACTATATATTATGTCGAATCCAAACCTCGATCCTTCCGACGAAAACTTAACTTCGGAAGAACATCAGTATGAAAAAGCCTTGCGTCCAAAAATGCTCGGCGACTTCAGCGGTCAACCTAAGATCGTCGAAAACTTAAAAATATTTATTGCCGCTGCAAAGTTGCGTGGCGAAGCTTTGGATCATGTTTTATTGCATGGCCCTCCTGGGTTGGGGAAAACGACTTTGTCTCATATCGTCTCTAATGAATTGGAAGCAAGTTTAAAAATGACCTCTGGCCCCGTCTTAGAAAAACCTGGCGACTTAGCAGGGTTACTCACCAATTTGGAAGAAGGCGATGTTCTTTTTATAGATGAAATACATCGACTAAATACTGTCGTAGAAGAATATTTATATTCTGCGATGGAAGATTATCGAATTGATATTATGATTGATTCTGGCCCAAATGCTAGAAGTATTCAATTGTCGCTTAATCCATTTACATTGGTCGGAGCAACCACTCGTATGGGATTATTAACTGCCCCAATGCGAGCAAGGTTTGGGATCAATTGTCACTTGGATTATTATACGGTAGAAGTTTTGGAAGGCATTGTAAAAAGAAGTGCGAGCATTTTAGATGTTCCAATTACAGATGGTGGTGCTCATGAAATTGCTCGAAGAAGCCGAGGTACTCCACGGATCGCCAACGCCTTACTTCGTAGAATTAGAGACTTTGCTCAAATCAAAGGTGACGGAACTATTGATGTCAAAATTTCAAAATTTGGTTTGACTGCATTGAATGTAGATGAAAGTGGATTAGATGAAATGGATAATAAAATCTTATCAACCATCATTCATAAATTTAAAGGTGGTCCAGTTGGTTTGACTACGATTGGAACAGCTGTCGGCGAAGAAGCAGGAACAATCGAAGAAGTTCATGAACCATTTCTAATTATGGAAGGATATATCCAACGAACGCCTCGTGGAAGACTAGTTACCGAAAAGGCCTATGTTCATCTAGGAATCGTTCCTCCTTCAAAAACAGGAAGTTTGTTTTAATTCTATTTGATTTTTTTATTTGAGTATTTGAATTAATCAAATACTCAAATAAAAAATTAATTATCCTCTTTTAAGATACGTCTCTTCTCGTATCTCTTTCTTTTAAACTCCCAAAGTTTTCCCTTGGTGTCGATCAAAAACAATAAATTATCATACAATTCAAATTTAATTACGTCATGATAATTTAGGACTTGTGAAATTTTTTGATCGTCACAACACTTCTTAGTACAATTTAAATTTGGGGTAAAAACTAATCGTCCACGATCAGTTGCTTGATATTTTGTTTCGCAAATATTGGCAGTTCGATTAAAACGCATTCTACCTTTTTCTAAAAATTCAACCCATAATTTTTGCTCAGGCAAAAAGGTGATTTCAAAAGTTTCCGAATCCCTGATATTGACTAAATCCCATCCACCTGTGAATTTTTTAAAATCAGATTTCTTTAATCTTTGCCTTTCATATTTATACTCAAAACCAAACTGTTCTGCATAAGATTCAATCGTTGGCAATCCAATATATGCTCTCCGTTTATTTACATTTCCACCATTTACGATTGGATCAAAAACTAATTTTCCCGTTTTTTGATCATTGTTCATTTGGGTACCATAAATTTGTGGACGCCTTTTTTGTATTTCAATTTTATCAATCATGATCACATATTGCTTAAGCTCAATTTCTTTCTTTTCATAGGCCTCTTTTACTAATGGAAAATAAATTTCTTTTTCTTTCAACCTTGTTATTTCATTCAAGAAGTAAAGAAATCGATTAGACATTTGCCGCCCTACATTCTTTATTGTCGGAACTCCTTTTTCCTTTATAATTTTATCTAAACTTTCTACAAATATCTTTTCACTAGCTAAAGCCTTATTTAAACCAGTAGGCGTAGATCTATCTTCTTCAGCTCTCAAATCATTATACTCTTTATCTAAACGCAAAATTTCTACTCGTAAATCCTTGTCAATTTCTTCCTGTTGAATTTTAAATTCTTTATTTATTTTCTTCCAACACCTTTTTTTCTTTTTTAAATTTACATAATCTTCTTTACGGACATCCAATAACCCCTTTGCGATTTCCCAATCCAATTGTACTGCTTGAATCAGATTCTTCTGCGCTTCTTTCTTTTTTGAATTAAAATCATGACAAAGACCTTCAAAATATCTTGCCTCAACATTAGGAGACTTAAACATTTCTGCTTTATCATAACATTCCACACAAAGAGTATATTTTTTCTCAAGCAATGCATCAAATCCTTGATCAGCCCAATATTGATAAGTCGAATCATTATTGATTTGGTCTTGCTGCGCAAAACTATTATTTTGAAAAAAGAACAAACTAATCATTATCAAAAACCAATTTCTCATGTTATATTTTTTTACAAAATTAACTAAAAAAACAAAAAACGATGTTAGTGCAGTTTGCATTAACATCGTTTTTTGAATAGGAGTCAGCTTTCAGGTTGGTCGCTGCGCTCTCGGCTAGGGGGCAGGTGCTTACTGTTTTACCCAGGATTCTATTTAGTACTTAAAATATTTGGGAATAACAAAAAGCCCCTGACTCCTGATCGAGAGCACAGCAATCAACCTGAAAACTGACTACTATTTAAACCACAGAAGATTGCTTCTCCACCACCTGCGCCCGAACTAAATCCGACATCCCCACAATCCAATCAGGATGATCATTTAAGCTCTCCACCAAATCAATATGCTCTCCTCCTAGTTCTTCAAATTCTTCTTGGTATTCATCTAAAATCTCTATGGTTGTCTCCAAACAATCAGACACGAATGCTGGACAGAAAACTAACAATCGCTTGTCTCCTGCATCTGCTCTGACTTTTAAAATATCACTTGTGTAAGGTTGAATCCAAGGATCACTTCCCAATCGGCTTTGGAAACAAATCGTATACTTTTCTTTTGGTAAATTCAATTTCTCAGCCAAGGCATAAGTGGTATCATGACATTGTGCAGAATAACAAAACTGGTTTTTCTCCGACAAGACATCACAACAATTTTCTACTTTCAAACAATGATTACAAGTGTCTGCTTTTTTCATTTGTCGTTGTGGCAAACCATGATAACTAAACAAAACATGATCATAAGAATCCAAATCGTACTTCTTTGAATTTTTTACAAAAACATCAATCATCGGTTCGTAATCATGAAATGAGTTGACAATCTTTAGAGAAGGAATCGCCTGCTTTTTGGAAAGCAATCTCATCACTTCTTCGTAAACTGAACCGGTCGAAGCAGAAGCATAATGTGGGAAAAGTGGAATCACAATCAGCTCCCGAATTTGCTTTGACATTAATTTATCCATCGCCGATTCGATAGATGGATTTTGGTATCGCATCGCTAATTCGACGATATAATCATTGCCTAAATTCTTTTGTACCCCTTCTGCCAATCGCTCCCCATAAAACTTTAATGGCGAACCATTTTCTGTCCAAAGTTGCTTATATAATTTGGCAGAACTATTGGATCGAAAAGGCGCAATGATTCCCCTCACCAATAATTGTCGAGGTAACCAAGGAATATCAATCACTCGACCATCGGTCAGAAATTGTTGTAAATATCTCCAAACTCCTCCGTAAGAAGGATTATCTGGTGTTCCTAAATTTACTAGAAGTACTCCTATTTTAGAATTTAAATTAACTGGCATTGATCTATTTTTTTCAAAAAAACAAAAATACAACAGCGGAAGGGAATACATGTTTAATGAAGGGTAAAAAATATGTCATATTTAATTAGTGTATGTCTATCAAGTTGGGGAGAACATACATTTCATTTCTTACTTCCAAGAAAAAGTATTGAGATGATGAGTATTCGGTATTGAGAAATGGTCGTAGTCCCAGTTCTCATTCTCAAAATCCCAAATCCAATTATCCCTAACTTGATTTAATTAGAATAAAATATTTTAAAAAATTGGGATACTATTTTCCTAAACTTACCTTTGTTTTTTTTCAAAAAAATAAACTTATGAAAAAACCATTAATTCTAGTTACCAATGATGATGGCATCACCGCCAAAGGAATCAAAGCATTAGTTGACGTTGCTAAAAAATTAGGTGAAGTCGTAGTGGTCGCTCCTGATTCTCCTCAAAGTGGAATGGGACACGCTATCACTATTCACGATCCGTTGCGATTAAAAAAAGTGGATATGTTTGATGGTGTAGAATCTTATGAATGTTCTGGAACGCCCGTGGACTGTGTGAAATTAGGGAAATATGTCGTGCTTAAAAATCGAGTACCAGACCTTTGTGTTTCGGGAATCAATCATGGATCAAATGTAGCAATCAATATTTTATATTCAGGAACGATGTCAGCTGCGATGGAAGCTTCCTTAAATGGAATTGATAGTATTGGTTTTAGTTTGTTGGATTTTGCTGCGGATGCGGACTTTGAGCCAGCTAAGGTTTGGATAGAAAAAATAATGCGAATGGTTTTGGAAAAAGGGCTTACAGGAGGAAAATTGTTGAATGTAAATATTCCCAAATTACCATTGGAAGAAATCAAAGGTATGAAGGTTTGCTACCAATCTGATTCTCGTTGGGTAGAAGAGTTTGAAGAAAAACAAGATCCAATGGGGCAAAATTATTATTGGATCACCGGCTCATTTGTTAGTAATGATTTGACCGATGAATCTGATGTGCGGGCTTTGGATAATGGATATATTTCAATTGTTCCTTCGATGCATGATTTAACGGATTATCAAGCAGCAAGAGATTTGAAATGGCTGGAAGAATAAGTTAGATTATGGATTAATGATGCAGAATTATAGATAATTATATTCTGAGCAAATCAATAATCCTTAATTTTGAACTCATAATCTTAAATTAATGCCTACCAGAAATAGAGGAAAACATCCCAGCGATGATAAATTATTTGCAGCGAAATGGCATCCCATTTTCAAGGAAGCTATTGATGATTTTTCTTTTTTAATGTCGAGAGGATATGCCATGAATTCGACTTTGCAAATTGTAGGCAGTCGATATAAATTAAACAAACGACAACGCATGGCCATTCTTCGAGTAGGTGCTGCGGAACAAAACATTCAGCTGCGAAAATCTAAAGAACTCATTCCTTTTGATTTAAAAAATCAAAAGGTTTCCATTGATGGATTTAATTTGCTCATACTTTTAGAAAGTGCGCTTTCTGGTGCTTTTATTTTTAAAGGTAGAGATGGAACTTATAGAGATATTTCAAGTGTGCATGGTACTTACAAACGAGTTCAACAAACAGAAGCTGCCATGATTCTGGTAGGAAATGTTTTGAAAAAAATGGAAGTAGAAAAGGTTGATTGGTATTTAGATGCCCCCATTTCAAATAGTGGTCGATTAAAGAAAATGCTACTTGAAATCAGCGAAAAGTATCAGTTCAATTGGCAGGTAGAATTAGTCAATAATCCTGATAAAGTATTAGCCGAAAATTGCAAAATTATCGTTTCCTCAGATGGTTGGGTGATCGACCATGCTCAAAATTGGTTTAATCTCGGTAGCCATCTAATCAATCACGAACTAGAAAACCTAAATATTTTAGCGTTCTAAAATGACATTCAGGCGCTGAACCGTTAATCTCACGTTAAATTTCTTACATTTTCAGACAACCTACCCCATTTCTTTTTGTCGTTTTAGGAAGTAGAATTACCTTTGGGGGTTAGAAAAATATTAATATTTTTCTACATCTTATTTATTCTAAGTATATATTCTTTAATCATAAGTTAAAATACGTACGCGTTAATTTTTGACAAAAACTTTAATTATGAAAAACTTTTTGATTTTTACTTTTTTGATTTTCTCTTCATCCCTCTTCGCTCAAACTAAAATG
>JBGCCY010000023.1:0-73503 GCA_045104975.1 Saprospiraceae bacterium | reverse complement strand
GATTATCAAAGGATTAAGTGCGTAGAGAAGAATGTTTTTCGCAGGAAGATGAAAGTGGTCAAGTAGTTTTTTTATAAAAAACAGAGAACCGATTTCACAGAGAAAAAGAAATACTTTCATCGTGATCGCACTTCCAATAATACTATTTGGAAAAAGCCAACATGCGAATGCAAAAACGCCCTGAGCCACAGGAGGATAAATGGTGAAATATTCGGGAGAGTTTAATTTATGGAAAAGAGCTTCGTTAATTCCAGGAACGGAAATGTTATTTTCAATGTAGTAACTCGGCAAAAAATCAAAAGGATTATGACCATTGATGAGCAATCGACCATCCCAAATAAATCTGTAAACATCATCCGAAAGATTGGGAAGTGCGAATAAAAGTATAAAACGTAACAATATACTTACACCAATGAAAAAAGCAATTTTACTTTTTTCATTAGTGTATTTGAAAATTAAAAGGTAAAGAAAAAAGAATAGCCCAAACTGAGAAATAATTGGAACAAAATCAGGTTGCTGGACAAAAAAACCAAGACCGACAGTCAAAGCAAATAATGGAATTGCTAAAAAGCGCAGGTCTATTATTTTCTCTTTCATTCTATTTAAAGCTTACGGCTCGAACAGAATAAAAGAAAATCCCACCAAAACCAAACATCAACAACAAATGAAAAAGCATGAAAGAACTGTCTTCCAAATAATATCCTCCAATCAATCCACCTAAGAAATATATCGAAAGTAATCCTTCGAAGATAGTTGTCATCGGTAATTTTTTAGCTAAATATTTATGAGATTTGAAGGAATCTTTGATGTCTACAATATTGAATTTTGGTGTACGAATAAATGGAGATTGCTTCCCAATGTATCCTTGAATTACGGCAATCGTATTGTGCAAAGAAAGCCCCATCGATAATGCTAGAAAAATAGGAAATAAGAAAACGAATTTTAAAAACATTTTCCCAAAAGATTCTTTATTCAATTCTGCTTGAACATTAGCGACATAATAAACAGCAATTACGGAAACTGTTCCGATTAAAAATACCGCAAATGGAGTAGTGCTAAAGCCTAAGAATTCCATCGCGAAAAGCATCGGCACACTAAAAACCCCAGCAACAAAAACGAAAAGAAAAACACCACTATTCATCAAATGACCGGTAGCATGCATTTTTTGTTTAAAACCTAAATTTGATTTCCAAATAGTAGGCAATAGTTTCCGAGCATTCTCAGCACCTCCTTTCATCCATCGAAATTGTTGAGATTTCAAGCCATTCATTTCGGCTGGCAGTTCTGCAGGTGAACCAAATTTTTCCAAATACTTAATTTTCCAACCTTTCAATTGTGCTCGATAACTCAAATCCAAATCTTCCGTCAATGTATCTGCTTCCCAACCTCCGGCATCGTCAATACATTTTCGCCGCCAAACCCCAGCTGTCCCATTAAATTGTAACAATAGATTCCCGGATCGACGACCTTGTTGTTCGACGGTGAAATGCACATTTAATTGCATTGCCTGAAGTCTTGTCAACATGGAATAATCTTGATTGATATGTTCCCAACGAGTTTGAACTACGCCAATTTTTTCGTTTTTAAAATGAGGAATTGTTGCTCGTAAAAATTCAGGGCGAGGTAAAAAATCCGCATCAAAAATGGCAATAAAATTTCCCTTTGCATGAACCATCGCTTCTTTGAGTGCACCTGCTTTGTAGCCTGAGCGATCCGTTCGATGATAGAATTCAATATTGAAACCTTTGGCTTTGTACTCTTCTACTTTGCGTTTAGAAATTTCTACAGTCTCATCGGTAGAATCGTCGAGGACATGAATCTCGTATTTGTCTCGTGGATAATCGAATTTTACAATATTGTCAATCAATCTTTCGACGACATACATTTCATTAAAAATGGGCAACTGAATTGTGACAAAAGGAAGATCTTCCTCGCTTGGTTTTTCCAAAACTTCTGGTATATGATTCCAATGATATTTTTTATAATAAAAAAGTAAATGCAATTGAACCATGCAATAAAAAGTGATGTACACTAATGCGATGATATAAACTGAAATAATAAAATATGCTAAGATTTCCATGTTGTTATTTTGTAGCTGCCGACTTTAGTCGGCAGTATTGTTTTTTCTAAAAAAACTGTAAGCGATTTTTTTCAACCGACTAAAGTCGGTTGCTACAGTAATTTAAAAATTGTCCAAAGGATTTTGTGCCCTGCGAGAATGGTTCCTTTGATTGTTCCTGACACTTTTGAAACGCCAATTCTACGTCGATAGGTAACTGGTATTTCTGTACATTTTAATTTATGCTTTGCAGCTTTGACTTGCATTTCGACTGTCCATCCGAAGTCTCGATCTTGCATGTCAATCTCCATTAATTTATCATATCGAATCGCTCGGAATGGTCCCAAATCGGTGAACTGATAATTATAAAAAAGGCGAATCAAATTCGTTGCCAACCAATTTCCAAAAACCTGCTGTGGCATCATTGCACCTGATTCCATATCACCTAACGCTCTCGATCCGATGACCATATCGTTTCCTTCTAACAATGCATCTACAAGTAGAGTCATTTCTTCAGGATGATCGGAATAATCTCCATCCAGGAAAACGACGATATTTGGTTTTTCGTTTTCAGGTCTATTTTTTATATACTCGATTCCTTTCAAACATGCGTTACCGTAGCCTTTGAGTGGCTGATCCAAAACGATTGCACCGCCAGCTGTTGCCACGGATTTAGTATTGTCGGTACTTGCATTATTACAGACCAAAATATCGCGAACCAACTCTTTCGGAATATCCGCAACCACCTTTCCAATGGATTCTTCCTCATTGTAAGCTGGAATTATGACATCAATAATAGGTTGTGGCATGTTTGTTTTTTAGTATATAAAATGTAAATGTAGGCTTTTTCCATAGATTTGGGATGTTAGGGAAAGGACATTATTGAAGGAATTATTTCTCTATGTTGTGATATCCAACTTAAGGTTTATTTTTGCGTAATAATTGAGGATTTAAGTTTTAGAAAACAACAATAAAAGTATCTTTTTTACCTTTTATAAAGAGAAATAACGACTTTAAAATATGAAATATTTATTACCCATTTTTGCTTTGATTTTAGTGTTAACATATTCATGTAAACCGACTGATAATTTTGATACAGGTTCAGATGTGATGTTAGGATTTTCAGTAGATACGTTGCGATTTGATACTGTTTTTACAGAATTGGGTTCTGCGACTCGAATTCTTAAAGTATATAATCAAAGCAAAAAAGATATAAAAATTAGCAAAATTAGTATCAAAAATGAAACGACTAATTTTTATAAAATTAATGTAGATGGCATTCCTGGAAGTGTCGCAACTGATATTGAGATAGCGGGAAATGATAGTTTGTATATTTTTGCTGAAGTAACGATCGATCCAGATCAACCTCTTACGAATAGTCCATTTGTAATTGAGGATTATTTAGTTTTTGAAATAAATGGAAATACACAAGAAGTGCTTCTGGAATCATGGGGGCAAAATGCGAATTATTTTCCAGATAGATTTAGCGGAGGAAGTGCTTTACAAACAGGGTGTGCGGGCGGTGAGTTTTTAATTACAAACGAAAAACCTTGGGTGTTTTATGGTACTGTTGTTTTTGATAATTGTAAGGTTGTAGTTGAAGAAGGTGCAAAGATTCATGTTCATGGCGGAATTGTTCCTACTTTTGACGCTGATAGTATGAGGATATTTTACAATGATGGAAGACTAATTTTTGTTAATGGAAGTACATTGACTGTAAATGGAACTCAAGAAAATCCTGTCATCATGGAGGGCGATAGATTAGAAGAATCGTTTGATGATATTTCAGGGCAATGGTTTGGTGTTCTTTTATTAGATGAAACTAAAGATCATGACATTAATTATTTGGAACTAAAAAATTCTATTCTTGGAATTTATGCAGATTCATCGGTAGAGATGTCAATCGAAAATTCAAAAATTTACAATACTGCCAATGCAGGTTTAATTGGGGTTCATGCAAATGTGAAGGCGACGAATTGTCTTTTTTACAATAATGGTTCTAATGCTGTTCGGTTTTTGTATGGAGGAGACTATGATTTTACTTATTGTACTTTGGCTAGTTATGGAGTGGATGCACCTGCGTTGAGTATGACTAATTTGTTGTGTGGATCAGATGACCCGCTAGGTTGTAGTCCTTGTTTTGAATATCGATTAAATGCTAATTTTAAAAACTCGATAATTTTTGGTTCGAGACGAGATGAGATTTCGATGGTTAATGGTGATGCTTGCATAGATGGATTACCCAGTCCGATGAATTATAATTTTGAAGACTGTATTGTTCGAGTGGATGAATTATTGGAGCAGGAAGGGTTTGAAGATTTTTTCGGTCCTGGTAATTGTATTCCTTGCCAAAATGCGGATAATAATGATGCGGTTTTTGAAAATCCGAATGAGGATATTTATTATTTGGATTCGTTGTCAGTTGCGGAGATGAAGGCTAATAGTATTAATCCAGTTTCTATTCCTTTTGATTTAGATGGAAATATTCGAGGACTAGGAGGAGAATTTTCTGATGTGGGATGTTATGAATATCAGTATTAGATTTTTATTACCACAGAGAAAACAGAGGAGGGACACAGATATGACAGAGTTCTCTGTGTCCCTCCTCTGTTTTCTCTGTGGTAAAATTTACATTATACTTTCTAAATCTTGTTGAAATTAATGATGTTTTATTTCCTCCGGCGTCTTCACCTCCACCGTCGACAAAATTCCAATCCCAATCACGAAGTAAATAATCAAAAACAAAACACTATACCTCAAGCCGAAACTCTCCCCAATAAAACCAAAAAGAAAAGTCCCAAAGACAATCCCCGTTTTTTCCAACACATCAAAAAAGCTAAAAAATGAAGCAGTATCAGTTGTGTTTTTTGGTAATAATTTAGAATAAGTTGATCTTGAAAGTGATTGAATTCCACCCATCACTAATCCCACCACTCCTGCTAAAGCAAAAAATTGATTTTCATCAGTCGTTAGATAAGCTGCCAAACAGATTCCAATCCAAATAAAAAGCATCACGAGCAAAGAAAATTTATTTCCTTTCAAAGTGGATAATTTTGCAAAAAGATGGGCACCTGCAATCGCAACTAGTTGAATAACTAGTACTGTAATAATTAATTTGCTGGTATCCATTTTCAATTCATCTTCAGCAAAAATAGTGGCTAACATCATCACCGTCATCACTCCAGAAATATAAAAAAAGTAAGCAATCAAAAATCGTTTAGTATTAGGCAAGGTTCTAAGAATCCCAAAAACCTTTTGTAATTCTTGATACCCTTTTTTCATCACACCTTGAGTGACAGGTGTAGGAACATCTTTGGGTAATGCATTAAATGAAATTTGCGCAAATCCAATCCACCAAAAACCAACAGAAAGAAATGCAATTCGAGTCGCCATCTGTTTATCCAAACCTAATTCAGCATGAAATGTAATCATCGCTAAATTGAAAACTAATAAAATTACACTTCCAATATATCCACGAGAAAATCCTTTCGCACTCACATGATCTAAATTTTTCTCAGAGGCAATCACCGGCAAGTAAGAATTATAAAATACTTGCCCTCCTGCAAAACCAATCAATGCTAAAATAAAACCTAGGACTCCTAGCCATAGATTTTCGGGACCAGTAAAAAAGAATAAAGACAAACATGCTAAAGAACCCAAAATCGTGAATCGTTTCATAAAATACATCTTCCGTCCAGCATAATCAGCAATCCCCGTTAACAATGGAAGAGCAGAAGCAATCAATAGATATCCAAAAGAAATAGCGTAAGAAAACAACGTAGAATTTTTTAGAGTCATTCCAAGAAATGTAACATTTTTGGAAATCAAATCACCTGTCTCAGGGTCATAGGTATTGGTTACCCCATTAAAGTAAGCTGGAAAAATCGCAGCAGTAATAACTAGCGCATAAGCAGAATTTGCCCAATCAAACATCGCCCAACCATTAATTATTTTCTTGTCATCCAAAGGAATTGTAGAAGTGTTCTTTGTTTCGCTCATTGTTTTCGTTTTTTACTAAAACTCAAGATAGAGAAATATCTCAAATAACTGGAAATAAATATTTATCTTGATTTTTAGTAACGATTGTAAAAAAAGTGCGTCAAAACAATGAAAAAGCAACAGTCGATTTTTTTCTAAACTAGAGACTCCAAACATTCATCGTTCATCATTTTTAATTCATAATTATTTCAAATGAATATTGCTATTCTTTCAAGGGGACCAGGACTTTATTCTACTCAAAGGTTGTTACATGCAGGCTTGAGTAAAGGTCATCATGTTCGAGTTTTGGATCACATGCGGTGTAATATTGTGATCGAACAAGACTGCCCCATTATTTATTATGGTAATGAAGTCTTGACTAATGTCGATGCAATTATTCCTAGAATTGGAGCTTCGGTTACTTTTTACGGAGCTGCGATTGTTCGCCAATTTGAACTCATGGGCGTTCATTCTGCCACAAGTTCTGATGGACTTTTGCGCTCTAGAGATAAATTACGATGTTTGCAACTATTATCAACAGCAGGATTGGGAATGCCTAAAACTGTATTCTCAGATCATACAGGAAGTGCGGAAGATTTGGTTCGAGCAGTTGGAGGATGTCCTGTGGTGATTAAAGTTTTGTCAGGTACGCATGGAGTGGGAGTGGTTTTGGCAGGAGAAAAACAAGCGGCGGTTTCGATGATTGACGCATTTAATGGTTTGAAGGAAAGAGTGCTTGTTCAAGAGTTTATTAATGAAGCAATGGGAACTGATATTCGCGCATTTGTTGTGGATGGAAAAGTAGTGGCGGCAATGAAACGACGAGCGCAACCTGGAGAATTTCGTTCGAACCTTCATCAAGGAGGATCCGCTATAGCCATTAAATTAACAGCAGAGGAGGAAAAAACAGCTTTGGCTGCGGCAAAAATTTTAGGATTAAAAGTTGCGGGTGTCGATATGTTGCCGTCTAATCGAGGACCATTAATTTTGGAAGTTAATCCTTCTCCAGGGCTCGAAGGAATTACAAAAACAACGGGTGTCAATGTTGCCGCAAGAATAATTGAATCGATAGAAAGAGAATTAGAACCCAAAGATTCTGAGAATCAAGAGCATAATTATTTTGATTGAAAAAATACTGTTAATGATTTAAGATTTCCCCAATCCGCAAATCCTTAAAATAATTTTCTATAATCTATAATCCAAATCAAGGAATGAACAACCAACCATTTATTTTAAATAAGAAAAAAATTGAACTAGGGCAAAATGCAGAAATCCAAATCCTCGTTGCTCGACTTCCATCAGGAACGGTGATTAAATTAAGGGTTCATGTTTTTCGAAGTAAAAACCCAGGGCCTACTTTACTCGTGATGGGAGGTGTTCATGGCGATGAAATTAACGGTGTAGAAACGGTTCGACGAATGGTCGAGGATAAGGTGTTTCACAATTTAGAAAAAGGAAGTGTGATTGCCATTCCATTATTAAATGTGTATGGTTTTATTAATTTCTCGCGAGATGCTTCGGATGGAAAAGATGTCAATCGTAGTTTTCCAGGAAGTTCAAATGGTTCCTTAGCATCAAGAGTTGCAGCGGCATTGACTAAAAATGTATTGCCATTAATTGATGTTGGAATTGACTTTCATACGGGAGGAAGTGCTCGGTATAATTTCCCCCAAGTTCGATATTCAGGCAAGCATTTAGAGAGTTTTGAGTTAGCAAAAGTATTTGCCGCACCTTATATTATTGCAAAACCTGCGATAGATAAATCACTTCGAAAAATAATGGTTAGTCAGGGGAAATCACATTTAGTTTTTGAAGGAGGGGAGTCATTGCGCTACGATGGATTCTCCATCGACAATGGAATTGCAGGAACCAAACGAGTGATGCAACATTTGGGAATGATAAATAAGGCGCCCGAACCAATGCGAAAAGTAATTGTTTTTGAAAAATCGAGTTGGGTTCGAGCAAGTCGTTCTGGCTTATTTCGATGGACGCAACAATCAGGTGCAAAAGTAAGCAAAGGCGAACCACTCGGTTTTATCAATGATCCTTATGGCGAAAATAAAAATACTGTTTTGGCACACCAAGATGGCTATATTATCGGACATAATAATGCACCGGTGGTGAGTGCAGGAGATGCTCTTTTTCACATTGGATATCAAAGTCAGGTCATAAAATAGAAAGAGAATTAGACCTTCCAGATTTTTGAAACCTGGAAGGTCTTTTTTTATAACAACTCTTCAGTTTTTCCATTCTAGTTTTTCAAGTCTTTCCTCCACAATTTTTTTTCAAAAAAATCATCTTATAAATAGGCGTGAATTTTATTTTTTATAAAAAATAGAAACTCAGGCAACCATTCTTTTCGTTTTTACACCATAGATATAAAACCTAATAAATTTCAACTTGGAGCATTCGGATAATACATTATTAAAAGGCTGTTTGAAAGGAGATCGAAATGCTCAAAAAGCACTTTATGAAAAATTTAAAGTGCCGATGTTTCGAATCTGCTTACGCTACGCGAATGATCGTGCGGAGGCTGAAGATATGCTGCAAGAAGGGTTTGTCAAAGTATTTTCTGACTTACATCAATTTCGAGCAGAAGGTCCATTAGGTGGTTGGATTCGAAGAGTGATGGTCAATGTCGCTTTGATGCAAATTAGAAAAAGGAAGAAATTATTCTCAGATGTAGAAATCGAAAATCTCTCAGATAGTATCACGACAGATGAAGATGTTTTTGGAGAAATGAATGTCAAAGCATTAACTCGAATTATTCAAAAATTACCTGATGGTTATCGAGTTGTTTTTAACATGTACGTAATTGAAGGATATTCGCATAAAGAAATTGCAGAAAAACTAGACGTTTCAGTCAACACTTCAAAGTCGCAATTATCAAAAGCAAAAGCGACGTTGAGAAGGATGTTGGAAAAAAGTATTATGGAATAACGTCGAACGTAAAACGTTTAACGTCCAACGTAAAATATTATGGATAAAAATTTACCAAAAGATCCCCTCGAAGAATTTTTCAAAAAATCTCTGGAAGGGCAAGATGACCTTCCTTCCGATGATGGTTGGGATGTTCCTTCCTCCAATGTGTGGGATAGGGTAGAGGCAGATATTCAGCCAACTACCATCGTTCGACCAATTAATTATTGGAAATGGGCAACGGTAGCAGCATCTGTGGTATTATTGTTTTTTGCATATCAATGGACTTCTCAAAATCAGCAAATTGAAAACCTAACAACAGAGGTAGATAAAAATAATGAACAATTAGAGCATGTAAAAGAATTGTTAGAAAACAAGCAAAAAGAATTAGAAACGACAATAGCGGAGCAAAATACTCACACCATAGATAATCATCAAAGCATTATAGATGAAGAAGTTTCACCACGAGATAATAGTGAGATGACTCAAAGTGAAACTTCTTTTTCAGGAAATAATGAAAATGGAATAGGTGGAAATAATAATATAAATCCACCTTCGATTTCAACTCGAAATAGTGAAAATATCGCTAACCAAAATTTGGAAAACGTTCCTTTGCTAAAAACAAATGATACAAATTCTCCAAAGGAAAATGTAATCGTAGAAAATAATCCTTCAACTAATTTGGATAAAATCAATTCTGACAACAGCATGGAAATTTTGATTAAAAACAAATTAAATGAAATGGTAGAAAAATTACCAAGTCGAGTTTTTATTACCGAGTCAATTGCTAAAGAAGAAAATTTAAAATCCAATTTTGAAGAAACAGTAGCTTTAAATATTAATAAAAGGAAAATAGAAAAGGGATTTTATACTGGAATTTATGGGAGTCGAAATTTAGGAAAACGTTCCATTCATGCTGATGATTCCAATCTTTCTCAAGCTAGAATTGATAAGATTAATAGTATTCCAAAAAAGGAATCTTGGACGGCAGGTGGAGGAGTTAAACTGGGTTTTCAAATCAATAAAAATTGGAGTATCGAATCAGGACTTCAATATACCAAATCAGAAATCACAGCAAGGCATCGAATTCAGAAGCAATACAATAATGCAAATGAAACACTAAATTCCTCTGGTGATTTTGAAAATGAATTTGCATTTCTGTTGATCACTTCGATGGGAGATGTTGAGTCAGATGTGACTTTGTCGCGTGCTGCTGCGAATCCAATTGTTGATCAATTATCATTTAATATTCCAGTTGAAAGTAATCAAAAGATAAGCTTCTTAGGAATTCCAATTTTAGCAAAATACTCACTCGGAAATGAACGATTTAGGTTTGGAGTGAAAGGAGGTTTTTTAACCAACTTTATTTTAGATGCTGATGTTGAAATTAGTGCAGTCGATGCTCCATTCCCAGGTCTTCGACCTCGTAGAAATCGAATCAATAATAAAGCTGAATTAAAAAATCTAAAATCAACCACGATCGATTGGCTAGCTGGAATTGAAGCAGAAGTGAAAATAAATGAATCAATGTATTTTTCATTGGAGCCTTCCTTCTCAAAAAGTACTTCTCCTATTTTTGAAAAGAATAAGGTTAAAACATATCCGATGATGGCAAATGTAAAAGTGGGCGTAAATTATTTATTCTAAAAATAAACCATAAGTATTATATAAAAGAAGGAGTAAACGTTAACTGTTTGCTCCTTCTTGTTTTTGTAAATGTATTGTTATTTTTTTATTAAAAAAAAATAAAAACTCAGGCAACCTTTTTTTCATTCCAAACACCAATAGATTGTATTTAGTTTTTTACTTAAAAATATTTTAAATAAACATTGCTATCGAATAGACCTAGTACATTTTTTTTCAACATTAAAAATCAATTTAAAATGAAGAATTTATTATTTTTTTTAACAGCAGTTATTGGGTTTAGCTTATTTACAACCTCATGCAACAAAGAGTCAAGTATTTCTGAGGATATGGAAATAATCGAGCAGATTGTAGCATCTGAAAATAGAACGGCTATTGAAATTAGTGAATTACCTGCAATAACTAAGACTACAGTTGATGAGCAATATTTTGAAACATACATTGAATCAGCAATAGCTGCAAGAGGTTTGGGCTTAGAGGTAGAATTAGGAAATGGAGAAATGATTTATTTTAGCGAGCGAGGAGAAGGTTTGGTTAGTCGAAGAGGATTTCGTCATGGACACGGACCATGTGGAAGAGGGCATAGAGGAACGAAAGTAGAATTAGCAGATTTACCAACAACTATCACAGATTATATTACAGCCAATTACCCTGATGCAGAAACCAAGCGAGCAAAGACAAATGACAATAATGGAAATTATTTTGTATTGATAAAAACAGGCGATGGCAGAGTCGTTTTGAAATTTGATGTTGACGGAAATTTCATTGAAGAAGTGTCTTGCATTCACCATGGCTGTGGAGGACTTACGCAAGTAGATGTTGCTGACTTGCCGACGACAATTACAGATTATATTACTGCTAATTATCCTTCTGCGGACATACAAAGAGCAGGACAAAAAACGAATTCTGGAAACTATGGCGTTGTACTAAATATAGATGGTGATCGAGTGATTGTAGTTTTCGATGAAGATGGGAATTTCTTATTCGAAAGATCATAAAGGAAAAAATGCGGTTGAAATAATTTACGATTAACAGTTAATCATTCACCGTAAAAAAAATACATTAGGTTTTTTCATAGCATAGGTAGGAGTGTTTGAGCGCGCTTCTACCTTTTTTTATTTTTTAAAGTCATTTAATTATTTTAAAATCTTCAAAGGATTTTGATTTTAGTTCTGAAGTTGTAACATTATCCACACGTGAGTGATCAGAACCTTGGTGGCACCATTTCACAAAATCCTCCAAGATATTTTCTTCCCCTTCTGCTTCGATATAAACATCCCCATTTGATAAGTTTTTCACGATACCTTTTATATTTAATTCATTTGCTTTTCGTTGAGTACTTGCTCGAAACCAAACACCTTGCACTTTTCCACTAACTTGAATCTGAACACATTTCATGTTTTATTTTTTTGTAAAAATAAAAAACACTACCCAAAACCGAGTAGCGTTTTCCAAAAAATGTGATTTGGTGTTAAAATATATTTTAGAAAGCGAAGCCTATTCCAAAATACGATTCAGATTGATTTCCAACTAAATCCGAATTGAATTTTTGATGGCTTCCATCACTTAATTTGAGTCCTTTTGAATGTCCGGCAATGGCATTTTTGGTTAAGTTTATTCCGAAGTCCATGGTGAAAGCATTCCATTTCTTTTGGTAACCTATTTTTAATCCAAGAGTTTGAGCGGTAATATTTGCCTCGCCAGTAATCGTTTCGGGTGTTCTTAAATATAAAGGGTTGTCTAAATCTCCATCAGCGATAATATCAATCGAAGCAAAAAGAAGCCCCAAGCCTAATCCAGAACCTGTCGTTTTATTATATTTAACTTTATGTTTTCCCATAGAGAAATTAGGAGCAAAATAAAAACCAGATAATGTTTCTGTTTTTTTTGTCAGATATCTTCTGTACTCTCCGCTCATTCTGGCACCTTTTGTTCTGAAATTATTGTCGGTGTTTTTGTTATAAATTTTTAAGCTAACTAATCCGGAGGAAGTTGGGTTAATCGCTCGCTCGTAATCAAAACTGGTTTTTGCGCCGGTGATAAAAGTAACTTTGATGTTGTTATTTTGGCAAAAAGTATTTTGAGCGAAAGTTGATAACAGTACAATTACAAAGGTGTTTCTTAGGATATTTCCGAAATTTAAATTTTGCTTTTTCATCTTCTTTAATTTTTATATGATTAAAAATTGAGTCGTTGAATATGTTAGCAAGATGGAGTGATTTCGAAAAGCAGGTGAAATGGAAATCAAGATATATAAATGTTTTTTTATCGAATATGTCTTTTTTTTTAAAATTTAAAACCCTAGTGTTATAAATGATTTAAGAAAAACAAAAAAGGTGTTAGAATCTGAAATTCCAACACCTTTTTCTGAAAGATTAACGTTGACTAAACCTCCTTCCTCAAAACCTCCAACGGTGGCTTATTCAAAACCTCTCGACTATTTAACAAACCAATTAAAACCGTCAACCCCGTGATACTCAAAAACAGCCAAAGCGGAGGTAACAAGTTAGGCGTAAACGGAATTTCAAAAAGAAAAATCGCCAGTAAATAACTTCCAACAAATGCCAATCCAATTCCAGTCAAAGTCGCCAATGCACCTAACATAAAATATTCCAATGCATTGATCATCAAAATCTGTCTACTCTTCGCACCTAAAGTTCGAAGCAAAACACTCTCTTGAATCCGTTGATATTTACTCAAAACAACGGAACTAATCAAAACTAAAATTCCAGTCAAAATACTAAACAGCGCCATAAACCGAATCACAAAAGAAACCTTTCCAATAATTTCATCGACTGCTTTTAGCACTTGTGAAAAGTCTCCAGCCAAAACACTCGGATATAGTTTAACCAACTCTTTTTGGAAGTCAGCTGATTGTTGTGGATTTTCTGCCCGTGAAAGTAAGAAGTAAAATTGTGGTGCTCTTTCCAAAACACCATTTGGAAATAAAACAAAAAATCGAGCTTGGGTATTTGCCAATTCCATTTTTTTTCGAATACTTCCCACATAAGTTTCGATCAATGCACCTTGCACATTCCAAACTATTTTCGTTCCGATTTCCGCATTGGAACCTTCCGCCAATCTTTCAGAAATGGAGATAAAAATTGAATCATTTTTAGGTTGATCTCCATGCCAAGTTCCTTTGATAATTTCTTCATTTTCATTTAAGGTATCTCGGTAACTCACTCGATATTCTCGACGATAGACCCAACGACTAATATCACTTGTGGTGTCTTTGAGGCGTTCTGCTTTGTCGAAATCATCGATAGACTCCAATCGCATAGTAACGATTGGAATATTTTGTAACACAGGAAGATCATAAGATTTAGCTAGGTCAGCGATAGCATCTTTATCCTTACTTTGGATATTGTAAACCAACATATTGGGTTGATCATTTCCGCTAGTGATGTCTAATCGTTGCAACAAAAGATCTTGCGTAAAAAACAAAATGGAAATAAAAGTAGTCCCTAATCCAATCGAAACTATCAAGGTTAAAGTTTGATTATTGGGACGATATAAATTGGCAATACTTTGTCGCCAAACAAAACTCCAGTTGGTTGGAAAAAATTTGCGCACCGCCCAAACTGCTAATTTTGCAATTCCAGCTAAGAGCAAAAAGCCTAAACCAATTCCAATTGGAAAGAAAATAGCTTCAGGGCCACCACCTGTCTGGACATAAGTAAACGCAGTTATAAAAACAAATATTAAAACATAAACCAACCACCGCAAAGGATCTATTCCTGCAGTATCATCTTCGTATGAAGCTCTCAAACTTCGCAAAGGAGAAATGCGTCGAATACTCAATAAAGGCAATAAGGCAAACAAAACCGCAATACTCAAACCCGTCAAAACTCCTTGTCCAATTGCTGTGACAGAAATACTTGAACTAATATTTTCTAATGGCAAAAAATCTTTTAAAATAGCTGGCAACAAAACTTGAATTCCACTTCCTAGCAATGCACCTAACAATGATCCTACAAATCCCATCGCAACGATTTGTAAAAGATAAATTAAAAATGCTTGCCGACCACTCGCTCCCAAACATCGCAAAATCGAAACTGTCGAAATTTTATCTTTGATATAAATATGGACCGCACTCGCTACTCCGATACATCCCAAAAGCAAAGCAATAAATCCAACTAGGTTCAAAAAGACATTAACCGTATCAAATGCTTCGCTAATATTTTCCTTTCTACTTGCAACTGATTCTGATCGGGCACTAGCCAAACGGAGCTGAGGTTGAAGTTCTTCTCTGAACGCTTCAACGTCAAAATTTTTGTCAAATAAAAAATAAGTTTGGTAATCAACTCGACTTCCAATTTGAACTAATTGAGTTGCTTCGATATAATCCATCGGGATAAAAATCGAAGGTGTTACGGAAGAAGTAATTCCTGCTGAACCAGGCGCACTATTTAATTGCCCCGCAATTTCAAAAGTAACTTCACCTACTTTAATTGAATCTCCAACGGACATATTGAATTGTAAAAGCATCGCTTTGTCGACCAATGCCTTTTTTCCATTTTTAAATTCTTGAGCTGCTTCAACAGGTGTAGTATTTAATTTTCCATAAAAAGGAAAACCTCCTTCCAATCCATTGATCATCGATAATCGAGTGTCTCCGGTTTTTGGGAAAGAGGCCATCGAAACAAATTGAAGCATGGTCGATCGTTCCAAGCTTTTTTCTTCCAACTCAACAACTAGAGAGTGAGGAATTCGCTGATTACTTTCTATTTTTAAATCTGCTCCGAGTAGAGTTTGTGCTTGCGCATCAATATCTGCTTGGAGATTTTCGCTAAAAGAATTAATCGCTACCAAGGCAGCAATTCCAATCACAATGGAAGAGATAAATAAAAGTAGTCGGGAAAGATTGCGACGACTATCTCGCCACGCCATTTTGACTAACCATGAAAAAGAAGGTTTGGACATATTTTTTTATTGACTGAATATTCGATTGATTATGATTAATTTTGTGAGTAGGAGTCAGGCGGTCAGGTTGGTCGTTCCACTCCCGTGTCAGGAGTCAGGGACTTTTTATGTTCCCTAGAATTCGATATTCAAAAATTAAATTATGGGGAAAAGGAAGCCCCTGACTCCTGACATGGGAGTGGAACGACCAACCTGACCCCTAACTCCTTTAATAAACACCAAAAATATGAATCGGTTCTCGGTTACCATCATTTTGTTAAGTCTTTTTCTACCAAACCTTTTTTCTCAAAGATTAAATGATGTAATCCAAGCATTTGCTAAGGATAATGATTTCAAATATGGTGGAATCAGCGTGAGTGTGGTCGATGTGGAGAATGGAAAATTAATAGCAGGGCATAATTCAAATCTTGGTTTGACACCTGCATCTTCCCTCAAAGTAATTACCACCGCCGCAGCCTTACATTATTTGGGAGATAATTTCCGCTTTAAAACGGAACTCCAATATGATGGTGAAATCGATGGAAACGGAACCTTGAATGGCAATCTGTTTATCAAAGGATTTGGAGATCCAACTTTGGGTTCTCATCAATTTGATCAGGCGGAAAAGTTAGATGTGGTGATGCAAAAATTTGTTGAAGCAATTCAAGCAGCTGGCATCAAAAAAATAAATGGACATATCATTGGAGATGCTTCATTTTTTGAATCAGAAGTGATTGGAGCAAAATGGTTATGGGAAGATTTGGGGAATTATTATGGAGCAGGAATGCATGGATTGAATATTCAAGAGAATTTATATTTTATAGATTTCCAGCAAGTAGGAAAAGTGGGAGCAAAGCCGTCGATTGTAGCTACTCGACCTTCGATTCCAAATTTATTATTACTCAATGAGGTGAAATCTGATGTCAAAGGAAGTGGTGACAATGCGTTTATTTTTGGAGCACCATATGCTTATACTCGCTATGTGCGAGGGACAATTCCAGTTGGGAATAAAAAATTTACTGTCAAAGGTTCGATTCCTGATCCTCCATTTTTTGCTGCTCATTACTTGGCTGATTTTTTGGAAAAAAGCGGAATTGAAACGTCTAAATTAACCGCAACGTATTTTGATTTAGAAAGGGATCATCAAATCTCTGATGCAAAGCGAAATGTATTTTATACTTACCAATCTCCAACACTTCGCGACATCGTGGAAAAGACCAATATGAAAAGTGTCAATTTATATTGTGAGGCAATGCTACGAATGATTGGAAAAGAAGTGAATGGCACAGGAACCCCTGAGGCTGGCTTGAAAGCGATATATGATTTTTTGAAAAAGAAAAAGATGAACACGGAAGGATTTTTTTTGTTAGATGGGAGTGGTCTATCTCCGATGAATTCTGCGACGACTTTTCAGATGGCAAGTGCCATTCGAATTTTTTTAAATGATGATAAAATTTCCGATTCATTTAAAAATTCAATGCCTGTTTCCGCAAAGTCAGGTTCAATGAGATATATGCTAAAAGGAACTTCTGCAGCAGGAAATGTGTTTGCAAAGAGTGGTGGAATGGAACGCGTCAGATCTTACACCGGTTTTGTCAAAACAAAAAAGGGGAAGTTGGTTAGCTTCTCGATGATTGCTAATAATTTTACGTGCAAAAGTTCTCAGGTGCGGAAGAAAATGGAGAAGGTGATGTTGGCGATTTATGAAAATTAGAGAGACCGCTTCGCTGCCAGAGGTCAGATTGTGCGCAGCGATCTGACAGTTGCCAAAGGCAACGATCTGACCTCTGGCAGCGAAGCGGTCTCTCAAATATTTTAACAAAAAAATAATTCATCAACCTGACCAACAACACATAACGTTTTTTACCTTTACGAAAACAAAATTTGAATGAAATTAATCTATACTTTTCTGTTGGCTACACTTTTTTTGGGAGTGGCGTCTTGTGTTGGTGAATATAATAGTGGGAAAGAAGACCCGCTTGCTCAATCCCATAAATATGGTTCATCGACTTCTGGAAATTCAGGATTAGAACAAGCAACCAAAGACTCAGAAAACCCAGATCGAAATAATTGGCAAAAACCTCGACAGGTAATTGAGCGATTAGGAGTTTTGACAGATAAAGTGGTTGCGGATATTGGAGCAGGTTCTGGTTATTTTTCATTTCAAATATTACCTAACGCAAAGAAAGTTATTGCGATTGATATTGATCCAAAAGCATTGGCTCAAATTGATACTTTGGTAAAATCACTTTCCTCTAATTTGCAATCAAAATTAGAAACTCGGCTGGTTGGATTTGATGATCCTAAATTAAAAAATGAAGAAGTAGATATTGTTTTTTTATCAAATACATATTCTTATATCGAAAATAAAGTCGATTATTTGAAGACTGTTTTTAAAGGTGTTAAACCCAAAGGACGAATCTATATTGTCGATCTTAAAATGAAAATCCTTCCTCCAATTTTTCCCAAGGCAGAGGAACGAGTTCCTCTTTTTGAAGTCGAAAAACATTTGCAAGAAGCAGGTTTTAAGCATGTTTTTTCAGATGATAAAACATTGGATTATCAATATATTGTGATTGCCGAGAAGGAGAAATAGTTACGGACTTTTTGAAATAAAAAAAGCAAGATGAAAAAAATATTAACCACCAAACCTCATTTGGTGGTTTTCTTTTTGGGGATGATTTATTGGCCGCTTATTTATATGATGTGGCTGAGGAGAGATATTTGGAATCAAAATCGAATGATTGGTTGGGGATTCGATACAACGAATTTTGCTTTTATGTTTTCTGAAAACAGTTTTTTTATAAACGTTTGGGTTTTATTTTTTCCAATAGTTTATTGGATATTGAGAGTTAGGAAACATGAATTTAATTATGTGCTGATGGTGTTTCAAGTTGTGTCAATCCTTTTGTTTTTTGTTTCTACGTTTCAATTTCAGTACTATTATTTTTCATTTAGTTTATTGATTTCTATTTGGCTTCTCTTTTTTGCAAATATCATTGCAGCTCTTTTTTCAAAAACAAAATAGCGATTGAAAAAATTCTAGATCAGCTAAAGCAGACTACCACGAAAAAAGGTGAATCACTCTAGAGCAACTCACCTTTCATGTGTATAGTTTATAGTTAGTATGGTTAATGATTAGATTAGCTAATCATTTCTTTTACATTTTTTAAAATCAATTTCTCCCGTTCAGGGCCAGTCGAAATCATCGTCACCGGAACTTCCAAGTCTTTTTCCAAACTGTGAATATAATCTTTTGCAGTTGTTGGCAAATCTTCAAATTCTGTAATTCCTTCCAATGATGTTTGCCATCCTGGGTGACTTTGATAAAGTGGCACCACTTTGATATTGTTGATATCGTAGGGCAATTGGTCATGTACGCCACCATTATATTGGTATTGATTACATGCTTGAAGCGATTCGAAATTATTCAGTACATCAATTTTGGTAACCACTAATTGAGTTACTCCATTGAGCATGATCGTATATTTCAATTGAGGTAAATCAATCCAACCACATCGTCGAGGACGACCAGTCGTTGCACCAAATTCACCACCTTCAGATCGAAGGAATTCACCAATTTTATTTTCTTGCTCAGTAGGAAATGGTCCACCACCTACTCGTGTACAATATGCTTTGGTAATTCCAATCACTTCTCCAATTTTAGAAGGAGCAATTCCTAAACCACTACAAACCCCTGCAGAAATTGTATTGGAAGAAGTTACAAATGGGTAAGTTCCAAAATCAATATCTAACATCGAACCTTGAGCACCTTCCGCTAGAATTTTCTTTCCATTTTTTAATGCTTGGTTGATGTAGTACTCGCCGTCCACATGTTTAAGTGATTTCAAAATTTCCAAACACTCAAACCATTTCTTTTCTTCTGCTTCCAAATCGAAATCAACATCAGGATAAATCTTAACTAATTTCATGTGCTTTTTACGCAAAGCTTTATATCGCTCTTTGAAATTATCCAAATGAATATCACCTACTCGAATTCCATTTCGACCAGTTTTATCCATATAAGTTGGGCCGATACCTTTTAAAGTAGAACCGATTTTTGCTTTTCCTTTGGAAGCTTCAGAAGCCGCATCCATCAAGCGATGAGTTGGCAAAATCAAGTGAGCTTTGCGAGCAACGAATAATCGATCTTTGTAATTCACATTGGCATCTTCCAATAATTGGATTTCTTTTTTCAAAGTAATAGGATCGATAACGACTCCATTGCCAATTACATTAAGCAAGTTTTCTCTGAAAATTCCAGAGGGAATGGTATGTAGTACGAATTTTTTTCCGTCAAATTTCAACGTGTGTCCTGCATTTGGAACACCTTGGAATCGAGCAACGATATCGTAATTA
The DNA here is from genome assembly GCA_045104975.1 of Saprospiraceae bacterium. GTDB lineage: Bacteria > Bacteroidota > Bacteroidia > Chitinophagales > Saprospiraceae > CAJQQY01. Next base: position 53,639 of record JBGCCY010000023.1, on the reverse strand, counting down.
TTAGCAAGGTAATCTACAATTTTACCTTTGCCTTCGTCACCCCATTGGAGACCTAAAAGTACATCAACTTTCATAATTAAGTTATTTGATCAAAAACCAAAACCTAACACACTTTGCTGTCTGTTAGGTTTTTAATTATTGAGGAATAATTAAAGTCAAAGATACAAACTTTCTTATTCAGGACTAATCTTTTACAAGTATTTGATTGGAATGTGGAAAAGTTTTTTGAGGCGATTAATTTGAGTTGATAATCAAAAATAGATATCAACTTTTGGAAAAATAAAAAAGGTGAATTATCCTGAAGATAATTCACCTTTTTGTTTTGATATAAAGATTATTCAATTTTACCCTTCCAAATTTTTCATTGCTTCATCCACCGAAGGAGATAATTGAAAAAATGATTTCAGTTTGGTCACTTCGAGTAGTTTGACAATATTATCAGAAGCATTAGCGACCGCCAAATTACCTCCTGATTTTTGGGATTTTTTCATCATGAAAATCAAAAAATTCAAACCTACGCTATTCATAATATCCATTAAAGAAAGGTCGAGTACAAATTTAGTCCAACCTTGGCTAATTTGATTTTCGACATCTTGCATTATAGATTTATTATCGTATTCGTTGAGAAGACTGTGTACTTGGAGTATTTGAATTTGATCGTTGTGTTGAGAAAATGAATGAGTCATGAGTGTTTGTTTTAAAGTTGTTTTTTGGTTCAACTAAATTTTCAAGAGAAAAGTTACTTAGAAGTATCTTTTTTATGAAAAAAAATCACCAAAGGGTTGAATCGGAGGAAGAAACAATATTATTCCTCTTTTTTCTGGGTACGAGGACAAGCCCCATCACAGTTACCATATAAGTTCAAAGAATGATCGACGACTTTAAATTTTAAAATATCGCCCATCATATTTTTGATTTGCTGAATTCTAGGATCGCAAAACTCTAGTACCTTCCCACAATCAACGCAGATCAAATGATCGTGTTGTTTGTAGCCATGAGATTTCTCGTATTGTGCTAAGTTTTTACCAAACTGATGCTTCTTTACTAAATCACAACTGACCAAAAGTTCCAAAGTATTATAAACCGTTGCACGACTCACTCGATAGTTTTGGTTCTTCATGTGAATATATAATGCTTCCGCATCGAAGTGATCATTACGTTTGTAAATTTCTTCGAGGATAGCAAATCGCTCAGGTGTTTTTCTAAAACTATTACCTTCCAGGTGTTTTGAAAAAATATCCAGCACCTCTTGAATTACCGCATCGTCTACTTTTGGCGTATCCATTTTATTGAATTTTTATTAATGTAAAGATAATGAATAAACAACAAATAGTCAGAAGAAGTTTAAGCTAAAGCAGACCACCACATGCTAGCCAAAATATTTTATATCAGAGTAACTCATCCAAACCAATTTTCCCAAACTTAACCCCACAAACATAAATAACCACAAAGCAGGAAATCCACCCAAATTAGACAACATTCTCACTCCATCAATTCCAGTTGAAGAAACCATCACAAACGAAATTCCTCCAATCAAAACGCCCCAAATAATTTTAGTCGTCAAAGGTGATTCTGGATTCTCAGGTGAAATTCCGTGATTAGAAATATTACTCATCGCAGTTGTATTTGAATCAGCTGCCGTCACAAATGATAAAAAAGTAACGAAGAGAAAAATGATACTTACAAAACTTTCCCAAGGCAAATATTTAAGCAAACCAAAAATAACACCTTGCACACCTTGCTCTGCCATAATTTGATTGAGAGGAAAAATTGTTCCCTCTGCGAGGTCAACCGACATAGTTGTTCCACTCAAAATTATCATCCAAACCATGCTGAACAAAGAAGGAAAAATTAAATTGAAATGAATAAATGTTCGCACTCGATATCCCACCGAAAGGAATCCTAAAAATAAAGTACTAATCGGTGCCCATGCCATCCAATTGGCAAAATAAAAAGCTGTCCAACTATTTCGCCAAGTATCATCCAATTCATTTCCCAAACTCAAACTTCTTGGTACAAAGTTGATGACATAATCTTGAATTCCGTTCCAACCAAAAGTTAACATTTCCATAGTTGGGCCAGTCAAAAAGATGAAAATAGCTAGGCCGAAAAATATTTTAATATTGATGTCTGACAAAACTTTAATTCCTTTTTGCAAACCTGAAATGGAAGAAAAAACAAATGAAATCACAATTAATAAACCAATCATTCCTAGTAAAAATGTTGTTTGTTCTATTTTAAAAATCGCATTCATTCCTCCTGAAATCGTCAACATTCCAGTTCCTAAACTAGCAGCCATTCCAGCAACTAAACTGTACAAACAAATTGCATCAATTCCATGTGCTAAATTTCCTTCCACCGATTTCCCCCTCAAAGGATAAAACAAAGAACCTAAACTAAATCGCTGTTTGAAATTGTAAAAACACAAAGCGAATAGCAATCCTCCAACGGTATAAATTCCATACGGCGAAAATGTCCAATGCATAAACATGGTTGACATTGCAAAATCTTGTGCTCCTTCCGAAGCTGCTGCGACACCTAAACCAAGCGGAGGTTTATGCATGTGAGTCAAAGGTTCAGCAGCGCCCCAAAATAAAATTCCTGTTGCAATCGTCGTACAAATAGTGATCGAAAACCATTTCCATTTACTTAAAATCGGTTTAGCATTTTCGCCACCAATTTTGACATTTCCCAAAGGAGAAAAATAAACGAAAACCAATAAAATAAGAAAAACAAAAGTGCTCCATGAAAATAGAATTCCGAAATTATCAAGAATCCAATTATTGGCAGCAGTTGTTTTTTCGAGAAATAATTTTTGATCTAAAAAACTAAAAAGCAAGGAGAGTAAAACTAAAAAGAAAGGAATCCAAAAGACTTTATGATTGAGGTTTTTCATAAAGCGAAAATAAGAAAAAAATGATGGAGATGAATTTGACGGTTATACTGTTTTCGCTTCGCTAATTGTTTGACGGTTTTTCTCCATGCTGAAACAGTTTAACCGTCAAATTTGCGCAATAACAATCAAGTCCGTAGTCTCTTCTTCATTATGAAAATATTTCTTCCGTTCAAAATGTAGTATTTTAAAATGATTTTTATTCAATATATTTTCTAAAAAATTAAAAGGATAATAATGCATAAAGATCTCATCCCCAGAACTTCCTTTTTTAAAAGTTGAGTTAGAATAATCATCTTCCATCGTACTCAAATAAAATAAGCCACTTGGATTTAAAAGAGTGGAAGCATCTAAAATTAATTTGGAAGTTTCTTCTTTGGAAAGGTAGGGTAAGCAAAATCCGCACATGATGGCGTCGAATTTTTTATCAAACATTTCAATATTTCGACAATCCATCACTTGAAAATTGGCAGTTGGATTATTGATTTTTGCCAAATCAATCATGTTGGGCGCTAAATCAATTCCTAGTATTTTAAGGTCAGGACTTTTAGCTAAAAGATGTTTAGTGATATTACCTGGGCCACAAGCGATTTCTAAAATTTCGGAATCTCTATGTTTAATATTTTGACAAAAAAGATCAAATGAATCTTTGTACAAATCTACATTCATAAATTTGTCTTGATACGTTTTGGCCAATTTATCAAAAACGTTAACGGCAATTTTATTTCGATCCATTGTCCAAAATTATTTATTGAGGATCCATTTCTAAAGGAGGTTCTTCTTTTTTTATCGAATCTTGAATGTAAAATAAAATCAAAAACCCCATTCCAACCATAATCGAAACATCCGCCATATTAAAAACTCCTGTCCTGAAAACACCTCCTAAATCGATAAATAAAAAATCAGTCACCGAACCAAATTTGATGCGATCATACATATTTCCAATTCCGCCGCCGATGACAAAACTCCAACCGATCAGAGCGATCTTTGGTAATTTCGTTTGTGTAAAAAGATAAAACAAAACTCCTATCAACATCATCAAAGGCAAACCAAGTAGCAAAATACTTTTAAGCATAGGAGAGAAATTACTTCCCAAACTCAAAAACGCTCCATCATTTTCGACATTCATCAATAGAAAATTTTGATTGATGATTTCGATACGATCTCCTGGCTCGACAGATTCACGAACTACTTTTTTGGAAATTTGATCGCAACCGATATTGGCGATGACGATAAAAAGGATAATAATATTTCGGACTGTTTTATTTTTAAACATGTGTTTGATTTTTTTTGTCTGTGCAAACTTAATGATTTTTCGTAAGACGACTCTCCGAGTCGTTTATCATTTAGTAATATTATACTCGTTTAGTGAAAACGACTTGGAAAGTCGTCTTGCGAAATAAAAGAATGATTCTGATACCATTGGTCTCTGATCTCAATTAACATTTTTTCAATCAATTCAATATTTGGAGCTTTTGGCAAATGACTAATCGAATAGGCCGCTTCAACATTTTGAATTAGCTGATTGGATTTTTCGATGAGTTCATCGTAGGAAAATTTTCCAAATCGAATGGCCAATAATTCCTCTCGATTTTCTCGATGCACATTTACTTTTCCATCTCTCAAAATTTCCTCCGCCATTTGTAATAATCGAAACGTGTGCATCATATTTTTGGTATCATAATTTTTTCCATGTTCGACAGTATTTTCATAGCGAGCTTCGTTGCGCAATTTTACCCAACTCCAATATTCTTTGTAATCTTTGCAATATTTCGCATAGCCATCCAGATTAAATGAAAGATGAGAAATTGGCTCTGTTCCTTTCGGAACACTACTTAACAAAACATCATTGGCAGTTTCTTTTTTCATTACACCATTAAAATTTGCTTCTCCATTTTTATCATAAAAAAGAGCGTACAAATTTTTCATATGAGCAACGTTGACCAATCCACAATTCTCTTGCTGGAAATTATTTTTTTCTAACCAATCTAAAAGTGGAATTGATCCTTGCCTATGAATGACATAGCAAAAATGTAGAATGTTTTTTTTCTCCTTCGCAATTGGGTTAACTATTTTTTTATTCAAACCTCGTGCTTTTTTGATTTGAGCCATCGCATAACCAGCAAATGATTGTTTACATTTTTTGGAAAGAAAAAGAGATGCATCTAATTTTTCAAAAAGTGGATGCTTGAAAATAATTTTATCCTCAGGGGTATTGAGTAATTCCAAAATGTTCGGATTGTTTTTAGCCAACAATTCAAAGAACCTTTTTAACTCATAAAAAACTTCATCATTAGTTTCGTTGGCAACCTGTGGAATATAATCCAAACCATAGTATTTTTCTTTTGGTAAAATAAAAACACCTTTTAAGTCAGTATCAGAAGTAGGCAAGTCGAGCCCGTAAGCTCGACTGCCTGAAATGCATTCTAGGAGAATTAAATTGTTATCTCTTAAATCTTGGATTGTCATGACTAACCGTATTGTTCAATTATTTTTCTAAAAAAAATATCTAACTCCGTTTTATCATTGTCCCGTCGTTCAATATTTTTGACTGCCTCGTCACATCTGGCAAATTCTGTTTTTACAAAATCATGAATAATTGGTTGGACAGCAGTCAATGCACCTTCCAAGGCGATTTTTTTCTTTTCCCATAAAATATTTATTGCTTCCACCAATTCAGTTCGATTTTGAATTTGCTCCATCAAAAGATGAAACTCCATTGGCGCAATTTCATTTTTATCAATAATCCATTTTGCAGAAAGCAAGGAACGCAAAACGTAAAAGTATTTTTTGATTTTAAATTCCTCCCCCACGATTCCTTGTTCCAATAGATTTTTGGAAATGCCTAAATAATGATGTGCCGTTGCTCGCGGAATAAAATACTTTTTTGCCAAGTTGAAAATTTCCTCTCGAATTCCAGATTCCTCCATGTAAACGATTGGTGATTGCAACCATTCCAAAGGAGAAGCATTCGACTTCATCATCAATCGAAGTGCTTTGCGAATGTCCCAACCGTTGATGTCTAACAAATCATTGATGGGGAAATCATATTGATCCTTTCCGTCGCTGATTGACAAGTATTCATTTTTAGATCGAACGTAAAAAAAGCGAACATCATAATCGCTATCGGGCGAAGGGAATCCCCAACCTCGACTTCCACTTTCGCTAGAGAAAAGGATTTTGATATTTTTTTCTTTTTGAATGTTGAGTAATCTTTCTTGGATAATTTTTTTCATGTCTCTCGTAGGACGACTCTCCGAGTCGTTTAATCGTTAGTAAATTTAAGTTGTATCTTTTTCAAGGACTCGCTTGTTGAAAACGACTTGGAAAGTCGTCTTACAGAACGAAAGTCGCGTCTCTCCGAAAACTTCCATGTTCTCCGAATCCAACATATCCTAACTGATTCGTCAACAATTGAGTTCCACCAATTTTGAAATCTGGCATATTCCGATGACTGTGTCCATAAATCCAGAAATCGATTGGTAAGTCTTTTATCCAATTTGTTAAGTCTGTACAAAATCCTTCGTTCAATGCACTTCCTTGAAATTCTGCGGCATTGCACTTTTCGCTAGGAAGATGGTGAGTCATGACCACACATTTGTCAACGGTTTTTTGCGCAATGGCGTTGGTCAAAAAATTTAAACTCACTTGATGTAATTCATTATAATGTGCAACCGAAAAAGGTTCTCCGTCAAAGTGGATCATCCGAAAATCATACATGCCTTTGTAAACTGCAGCAATATGTTTTTCCACTTTTGACCAAAGGGTAGAAAAAATAAATTGGACACCTTTATATTCCATCGCATGATTATGGAGTAAAGTGACGTTTGGTCGCACTTCAATTCGGAGTTGATCTTTGGATTGAGCGATGTCATATTTTCCATAATATTCATGATTGCCTGGAATCAAAAATACTTGCTCAAACTTGTCAGACAACTCATCAAAAATCCATGGATTGGTAAATTGATTTCCTAAGTGATAGGTGTCTCCTGCGACGAGTAAGATGTCTCCTTTTGGAATGATAGGATTTTCTTTGAGCCACTTTCGGTTTTGTGGGAATTCGAAATGGAGGTCGGAGAGGTATTGTATTTTCATTTTTATTTAAAATTTCTATTTTTGATGTTAGGTTGTAAAGTGTTAGTAATCAGTTAGTTAGATTTTGTTTCTTTGTTTTAATTCGTTTGCAAACGGCTACAATCGGCACTACTCATTTAAAAAACGACTATCGCTTGCACCTCCCCCTATCTTTGTATTATCAATCATTTAAAATATTGTGTTACACGTTTTAGGCGCGGCGAAAGTGTCGCGCTCTTTTTAAAAACATCACACAAATGTGTTTTGATTTAACAAAAAAGAAAACATACATACCATGGAAAATACAAATATTTATTCAACTAAAGGCTTTTTAAAAACAGCTAACGATTTTTTAAAATACTTAGTAATCGATTTTAAAACTTACACGAAACAAGCAAAGCAATTTTTCCAAAAACCTGTGAATCAGATAGGTTTAGGAAAAAATCACGATCTGAAAATTACCGCAAATAACCTTTCAAAGAAGGAGAATTTTAATTCATTTAACAAATCTAAAAAAAATAACAATATGAGTAATCTAAGAAACAATGTTCAACTTATCGGACGATTAGGAAAAAGCCCAGAAGTAAAACAATTAGAAAGTGGCAGATTTGTCGCTAACGTTTCTATCGCTACTAACGACATTTATAAAAATGCAAAAGGTGAAAAAGTAATCGAAACGCAATGGCACAATTTAGTGGCATGGGGAAAAAATGCAGAGAACTTTCAAAAGATTTTAAACAAAGGTGACGAGGTAGCGATTCAAGGAAAATTGACACATCGGTCATATGAAGATAAAGATGGTGTAACTCGCTATGTGACAGAAATTGTAGTGAATGAATTTGTCAAATTATCAAATAAAAACCAATTGGCGAACGTCGCATAAATTCGACTTTGGCTTAACAACAAGAGTTTCTTTTTAGTAATCCATAGCTATTCTTTGAGTGGGTGCAGTTCGGAAGAGCTGCGCCTATTTTTTTAATGGTTAATACCACAAGATGCTAATCATGATGAATGACTTTTTACAGACTTTTATTTTTTGGAAAAAAATATTACGTTTGGGGAAAGTCTTAAAAAGTTATAAAAGTCAGTCCAAGTCTGTGGCAAAAAAAACTCAGTATGAAAAAATCAACCCATCTCGCTATTGTCCAAGAATCTGCCATTCATCTCGATTTAAAAAAGAGTATGGAAAAAGCCATTCAACTTATTCAACAAGCTACTGCGCAAAATGCAGAACTCATCGTTTTTGGAGAATCTTGGTTGAGCGGTTATCCTGCTTGGTTAGATCATTGTCCAGACATCGCTCGATGGAATCACGAACCAATGAAAAAGGTTTTTGCCAAAATGTATCAAAATAGTGTCGAAGTCGGTGGCGCTGAAACACAACAACTTTGTCAATTGGCGAAAGAAAATAAAATAGTCATTGTCATGGGCATGAATGAAATTGTTCGGCAAGGTGCAGGGAACGGGACGATTTATAATTCATTTATCATCATAGATTCGACTGGGGAGATCGTTTGTCATCGACGAAAATTGATGCCGACTTTTACGGAAAAATTAGTGCATGGTTTAGGTGATGGAAAAGATCTGAATGCAGTTGACACTTCTGCTGGGCGAATTGGCGGATTGATTTGTTGGGAACATTGGATGCCGCTGTCGAGAATGGCGATGCATGAAAGTAATGAGCATATTCATTTTTCCTTGTTTCCGATGGTGCATGAGATGCATCAAGTGACATGTCGACAATATGCTTTTGAAGGAAGATGTTTTGTGGTAGCTGTTGGTCAAGTGATGCGAGGAAGTGATTTTCCGAAGGAGTTAAAATTGCCAGAATACTTAGTTGAGAATCCTGATCAGATGGTTTTGGATGGATCGAGTTGTGTAATTGGGCCTTACGGGAAAGTATTGTTAGGGCCGCAAGTTGGCGTAGAGGAAATGATCTTTTTTACAATTGAAAATATGGATCAGATTTATGAAGAGCGAATGTCGTTGGATACTTCGGGGCATTATAATCGGAGGGATGTTTTTGATTTTAAAGTGAATCGGGAGAGGTGATTTTTTTTGCCACAGACTTGGACTGACTATTATGACTTTTTTAAGACTCTCCCAAAATGTATTTTTTTAGAGAACCCATCATGGGAACGTCATAAAAGTCAGTCCAAGTCTGTGGCAAAAAAAAACTATCGTTTCACCACCTTCCCAATTCGCTGAGTATTTTCCCCAACAAATTTCACAAAGTAAATTCCGCTCATCCAATTTTCAGTATTTAACCGATTCGAACCTTCACTAATCTTTTGTTGAAAAAGAATCCGACCAGCCAAATCACTCACCACTAAATTTCCATTTTCAGGTACCTCAAAATTAAGCTGCTCCGCAAATGGATTTGGAGAAATTTCCAAAGGAGAAATTTTTAAATCATTCGTCGCATCGGTGAATCCTTGGAAGCGTGCAGAAAATTCTTGGTAATAAATATTTGCCAAAGTGTGATCGTAAATTAACAACGTATTTTCATCATGAATCGAATTTGCAGAAGCACTCCAATTATGCGAACCTGTAATCAAAAGCGGTGTCGAACTTCCCTGTGCATAATCTACAATTGCATATTTGTGATGCAAAGTCGGTCCATCAGGCCATTGCGAACCATCGTCATTTTGATAATCTTGCACATCAATATTATTCGCTAATAAAAAATCATATTCACTTCCATTGAATTCTACATAGTCGATAATTCCTTGAGTCGTCACACCTCGATCGTAGGCATTTTTGACAGCAGTCCCCAAAGAGTTTTCCGTAAAAACCAAAACAGCAAAAGCTAATTCACTTTCTGCAGCATCAATGGCCTCTGTAATTCTTTGAGCCGTTCCATCGGTAGGAGAGAAGTACAATTCTACTGGAATATTATTGATCAAAAAATGATGAGGTGTATTATCTGATTTTTCATTTCCAAACTTAGAATTTGCTAGGTCAAATTGCGCTCCATCACTACCCCACATTTCCTGAAATTCTAAAGTATAAGCTCTCGCTAACGATTGATCTTGAATTGTAATTATATTGTTATAATCCCAACCTAGATTGTTGACCGTATGATTCATTGAGCCAGTCAAGACCCAAGCATTATCGACATTCTCTCTGTCAATAATGAAAAATTTGTCATGCATGATTCCAGTTGCATTTCCTTCTAGATAAGAAATGGTTGAATTCAATCCATCAAAAAATTCATTAGTTCCCATGTCATCCGAAATCACCCGAACGGTGACACCTCGATCATCAGCAGCATTGATGGCATCCACAATTGGTTGATTCTCAGCCTCATACATAGTGATGTCCAATGTTTGTTGTGCTGCATCGATATAGCTAATAATAGTATCTACAATGTTTGGAGTGTAGATCGCTAACTCATCAGTTGCCACAGAATGGTCGACAGAATGGTTGAAATATACCTTCATTTCTCCAGAACTATTCGAAGCTGTAGCCATGACTAAAGTTTGGGAAGGAGTGACTTCAGCTCCATCTTCTGAAAAAGGTTTGACATAATAAATTGTTGCAGGAGAAAGGTTTTCGAGGACAACTTCGTGGGTAGTACTCATCGCCAAATTTTCCAAAGTTCCCAATTCCAATGCGTCGGTTAAACCATAAGAAAGTTTAGAGTTCGCAGGAATATTTGTTTCCCAAGTTACCGTTAAACTAGAGGTGGTAATATTACTTTCTTTGGGAGCAACAGTAAAATAAAGTGGAATCTGAATTTCTACATCATCCATCGAACGAGGCTCAATTTTGTAAGCGCTAAAAGAATAAGTCAAAATACCAGTCACCCCATAATCGATATTTAAATCAGGTGAAAAAAGATACATCAAATCATCTATTGCAAGCGCACCACTTCCATCATTAACTTGCCATTCGCCAAATCCTATATCGGTATTAGTGCAAGTTGCATTTTGAACGGTGACCAACATACCTTCGTAATTCTCATTACTTGCATCACCTGTTGAAACTGAAATTGGATCAGGAAGAGCATTGTTAGAAGAATTAATCGAGAAGCTAGTCAAGTCAACAATTTCAGTCAACTCAAAAAATTCTGTCACCATTCCTGTCAAAGTAACTTCATCTCCAAGAGCAGGAGAGTTATTTTGCTCATAAATATAAATACCACTTCGCAAAGCGATTCCATCTTGAATAAAATAACCTTGAGGAGCGACAGCTGTGACAATTCCTGTCGTGGTTACACTTTGCCCATCGAAAGGAGAAGCATCGCCAGTTCCTTGAATTTCCGCAATTGTTTGCGCATTTAAGAAAATAGAAAAGAGTAATAAAAAAGTAGGGAGTAGAATTTTTTTCATAATATCTTTTTTTTGCTCTTAAAGAAATCTCGTACATACAAGATATTTCTAAGAAAGTTTTTTGCAAAGATAATCAGAATTGGATCTTTAGTGTAAAAGGAAAGGATGATTTAATTAGGGCATTTCGTATTTTTAACATTTAGAAAAATCAAAATACATGAAGTGATTTTGCGTTTTGGAAAACAAACAAACGAAAAATGAAATTTAAATTATTCACAACTTCTATTCTGCTCCTTTTTATTTATTCTTGTCAAAAAGAGACAGTTGTTCCCTCTTGCGAATCCCAAATTCCAGAATCATATTTTCCGATGGAGATTGGATCATATTGGATTTATCAATGGTATAAAATTGATTCATCAGGAATAGAAGAAATTCAGGATGGCAAAATTGATACAGTAACTATCTTAAAAGATACTTTGATTGGCGCTTCGATTTATAAAAAAATCAAAGAGAACAATTCTTTTATAACTGCTCCGATTGTGATAAAATTCAGAAGGGACTCTCTTGGATTTTTGATTGATCCCCAAAATAATATCTACTTTTCGTCTTCCAATTTTACTGATACACTTAAAATTACGAACAATAGTAATTTTAAAATTATTTATAAAATGGATATTCCAACGACTCCAATTGAAACTACAGCTGGAGTTTTTGATTGCTTAAATTTTCAAGGAGAAGTGACACCTTTTGTGGCAGTAGATTGGTCTACCCAATTGATAAATACCTATTATTCTAGAGGAATAGGTAAGGTTCAAGAAAATAATTTCTTTTTTGGCAATGCTCATGTGTCCCAATTTCAAAGAAGACTTGTCGAATATCATCTTGAGTAAATTTGAAGGAAGCTTATTTGTTTGATTGCTAGTTGGTTATGTATTTTTTTGCGGGAATATTTTTAAAAAGTATAGAAGTAAAAAAAAAGGAGTTAAAAAGCAGCAAAAATGAAAAGGTGATAATCTTATTAATATTAGGAAAAATTACAATATTTGCATCCCCAAAGCATAATATTTCATATTAAGATTCAGTTCTATGTGAATAAATTTTTTTCGCCCCCTTTTTTGTTGTTGCTTTAAAATATTTCTTCCTGCGGGTTAAATTCGTTAATTATGAAATCCAAACAAAACTATTCCCTAATGCTGTTTTTTGTTATTCCATTTTTTGGATTGGGACAAAGTTCAGTTGATACCATTCCTGTTTCTAAAGATGTTCAAACACCAAAAGGTGTCTCATTGAATATTCCTTTTTCATTGGAGGAGATGGCCACGAATTCAAAAATTGCGGTTAAAAGCCATCCTTCTCTTTCTGAAACTAAAAAAGAAACGCTTGCATTGACCGTTCAAAATCCAATTAGTAAAAATGAGAGTACACCAATTGATGAACTTCAAATTATTTTGGAAAAAGATTTAGCTAGACTCACTAAGGAATTATCAATCGTTGGATTAGAATATCGAAAACAACGGATCTTAAAAATCAAAAAAGAAGAAACAGAATATGATTTATCTTTTTTGAATCGCTTGCATGGAATCAAGGAAACTATTGCCTATGAAACTACAGGCAATTCTGAAAACTTCATCATTTCAGCAGAACAGTTTCTAGATACTTTGTACAATGAGAATTCTAATGTGTCGGAACAATTCAAAGACCTTTCTCAAGAACGATATGATAATTATTTGGCAAAAGATAAAATCGTAAAATTGAGAATCAATGATGTTAAAGTCGAAAGAAATAAAGGCATGGAGGGTGATGGAAAAAAATATAAATATTCGGGTTTCGCAATCTTAGATTCTTTTGGAAAGAAAGTTAGAGTTGAATTTTTCTCAGATGGGTTCATTCGAAGATCTGATGAAAAATTAATGTATGAAGTGGCAAAGGAAGATAATATTGAACAAACGATCACGGTCGAAGGAATCATTGATGAATTCAAATATGGACGTATTAATTCATCATTTGAAAATGATGCTCCAACTTCTTTGTCAATTATTTTGATTAACGAATGGATTATTATTGATCGAGATCAATTGATTCAAGAATTTGAAAAAGCGAAGAAATTTTGATTTTTGTTTTGACTGTTGTATTGTTATCGTCAAACAGTACAACAGTCAAAAAACAATCAACTAATTATTTTAGTTTCAAAAGAGGAACCTGCTGCATATTTTTCCAATAAAGAAATGGCATCGTTCATTACTTCTTCCAAATTTTCATGTCCCCCAAAATTAAAAATAGGCATCAGGAACTGTTGAGTCTTTGGTGTAACCATGGTTCGAACAGAATCACTTGTCGGACTTCCAAAAGCTCCTTTTTGATCTCTAAAGGTGGGCAAGAATTCAATATTCAAATCACCTCTTCCGATAGCCTCATAAGGTTCGTTTGCTTTACCGATGCTCAGTTGAACATCTCCTTCAATTTTTTTAGCATCATAGCCACCGATAGAAAAACCTGACTTTACTGAAGTTAAGTTTAATAAATCAACCACATTATTTACTTGATACAATCCTTTCCCTTTGACAACTCTACGCAGTAAAGCTTCAGCAGAAAGCCGATAACGTGCAGGATCTTTTCCCAAAGATTTGTAACCAATTCGAGATGATTGAATTGACGGAATTTTGGAAATATCTTCTACCGAAAGTTGATTTTGTAAAGCTGAAAGTTCTTTTTGAATTAATTCTAAAAGAGTTGGATATTCATTAGTAACCATCAAATTACATTGAATGCAGCCTAATTGAAGAAGGGGGCATTTTGATTTGACTTCGGATGAAATTGAGATTGGAATCATTTTTTTCTTTTTGCAAAAGAAAGGAAAAGGAAATCAAAATCAAAACTTCAATTATAATCAAAAATGGGAATCAACAAATTGGGAGTTTTAATTTTGATCTTTTTTGAGGTGAAAAAAGAAAGCCACCCTATGCTACTTAGGATGGCTTTACTAAAATCTCACTTAAAAAAGTTAACATAAATTATCCTTTAAACCTTTTGGTTGGTTTGGCTCTTTTAGCATCATCTTTTCCAAATTCCCAGACGAAAGACATCTCATGTGTACCTCCCGTATATCGGTAAATTTCTCCTAAAGAGTAATCATAGGAATAGGCAATTTTTCCTTCGGGTAGAATTTGATAACCAAGCGTCATAGTGACAATATCAGTTGTACCATAGGTGAATGCTGTAAAAAATCTATCTTGCATCATTCCGATTTTCATTGTCAAAAGTGCTTGAAAAGGAAGGGTCTCCACCTTTCGTAAAAGTATCGAAGGCTCTACACTAAACATGGCTTTCTCAGGCAAGTATCGGTAACCAGCTGTGAAAATATATTGACGACTTAATTGTGAAATAGTATTAAGATTGGTGCCGATAGTATTTAATCGGGCTTGCACTAAATTGGGAACTGAAAACCCAACATACATTCTATTGCTTGAAAAATAAACGCCTAAATTCGCATCGTAAACATTCAAACCATTCATCGCATCATTTACAGTTATATCATCTGGGTTTTCTAATCCGTCGATTGCGTTGTTATCCAAAAAGAATCTTTGGTAGTGTCCTGAGAGTCCAATGGACAAAGTGTATCGGTCAATTTTTGAGCGATAAGCATAAGCGAAATTAGCACCAAATCGTCTTAAAGAGGCTACTCGATCAGAGAAGATCATTGCACCTAAACCGATTTTTCCTAAAGGAGCTTCATAACTAATAAGTGCTGTTTTAGGTGAATTAGGTAAACCTGTCCATTGAAAACGACCATGAACAAAAATGGTATGTAAATCGCTAGATCCCGCTGCTGCTGGATTTAATAAAAAAGGATTGAGGTGATATTGTGAAAATGCGTTTTCCTGTTGGGCATTGATTTTTCCCAAACAGAAACAACAAAATATGATGAGTAAAAAATTCTTCATTTAAAAACGGTTTTGAAACGTATTATTTTTTTCGAAAAAACAATACACTTACATTTTTATTAGAGCGTTTATTTTTTATCGAATGATAGTCAACGAACCTTTAAAGGTTCGTTTTCCTGTTGGCAACGCCACTCGGATAATGTAAAAATATCCACCATCTGGAACTTGTTTATTTCTTTTCAATCCAGTCCAACTTCCATCGTAATCAACTGCTTGGAAAACTAGGTTTCCCCAACGATCATAAATTTCAACATCATTATTAAATGGATGAATACAATTCAAAGAGAGAAAATCATTTCTCCCATCCCCATTTGGAGTGATGACTATATTTTTTTTGATACAAATTATTTCAAGTGATTTTTCTACTTCGATTTGAGCATCTTCTTGACAACCATTGGCATCGGTCGCAGTTACTCGATACCAACCTGATTCGAGCAAGTCAAGTGCTTCACCTGATTGAGCTTGAGGATCATTCCAGATGAAACTAAAAGGTGATGCTCCACCTCGAGCAATAACGGAAACTGTCCCATCACCAGGGTTAGAAGATGGAGTACTTTGCAATTCCAATTCGATTGGATCAGGTTCATAAAGTGTAACTTCAGTTGAGAAAGTTGCGCCATTCGCATCAGTAATAGTTACTTGATGAGTACCTGATTCTAGTTGACTTGTACTATCCGTAAATATATTGTTAGACCATGCATAAGTGTATGGCGGAACTCCACCAGAACCAAAAGCAATTGCTTTTCCATCCTTATTTCCAATGCAAGTAATATCTTGACCATTATAATCTGAAAGCACATCTGCATAGCCATCCAATATGGTTGGTTGGTTAAGTACAATAGATGTTTGAGTACTACATCCATTCGCATCTGTGATGGACACATTTTGTATTCCAGCTGAGAGAGATTCGTTTTCAAAATCTGTTTCGCCATTTTCCCAAAGAATCGAATATGGAGCTGTACCGCCACTCGGGTTGACTGTTGCTATTCCATCATCTGATCCATTGATGCTGATGTTAAAACCATTATAATTAGAGGTTGCTATGGTTGCACCTTGAATCGGAGCAGGTGCTTCAATCATACTTTCTGCGGTAGCTGTACAACCAAATGCACTCGTTACAGTCAAGGCGTAATTGCCTGCAGAGATCTTTTCTAACAATGCATTTACATTTCCATTATTCCAGGCATAGGTTACATTTGGAGGACTAGATATTCCAGCGATTACATTTGCTTGAATAGCTCCATCGTTTGCATCAGAACAACTAATATCTGCTCCGTTATAATCGCTTACGGTTTCAGTTGTAATAGTAATATTATAAAAACTTAAATCAACTATTTCTTCAACGGTACAACCTGTTGCGTCGGTTACGGTTACCCTATTTTCACCAGCACTCAAGGCGATTGCCTCAGCTTCTGCCTCACCATTTTCCCAAAGAAAAGAGTAAGGAGTATTTCCATTATTTACTGCTATTGCAACTTTTCCATCTGTCGCGTCAATACAACTTACTGCCAAGCCTTCGTAATCAGAAAGAACAGTTGGTGTCAATTCCATAGCAACAGGTGCAGTTAATTCTACGAATGCAGTTACCGAACAACCATTGTCATCAGTAACGATTAAACTATTGATTCCTGCCGTTAAGTTGTTCGCTGAAATATTTGAAGCTCCTGAACTCCAATTGTAAGAATAAGGAGCATTTCCATTTTGGACATTTACTTCTGCACCTCCATCGGCTGCTTCTGGGCAGCTAACATTGAACCCATTAAAATTAGAGGTAACCGTAATATTCACTTCCATAATTGGAGGACATTGCAATCCGAAAACAGCAGTCTCGGAACAGCCATTTGCATCAGTTACAGTTAAAGGATAAACACCACAAGTTAAGTTTTCAGCTGTTGGACCTTGGTTTCCATTTTCCCATTGAAAATTATATGGAGGTGTTCCACCTGTTGCACTTGCACCAAGAGAACCATCAGGAGTATTGGCACAACTGACTGGATTGAGAATGTTTTTAATAATATTTAAAGGAGAAGGATCTTGCAAAGTAATAGATGAACTTAAGCTGCATCCGTTGATATCTGTAACGGTTAAGCTGTAGGTTCCTGCATTTAAGTTGTTTCGTTGGATGCCAAATGTACCATCTTCCCATGCATAATTATATGGAGCAGTTCCACCAAATGCATTGATGGAAAGTGAACCATCAGAAGCCGAAGGACAACTGATATCTTGACCATTATAATCAGATGGAACAAATACAAAACTTAAACAATTATTAGAAACCTTATGTGTAGGACTGGTACTCAAATCTAGGTTAAACCCGAACGAAAAAACGGAGAGTAATAGTAAGAAAATAAAACTGGCAGTTATCTTTTTCAACATAAAAACTAATTGGAATATTTAAGTCAATATTTTAGGTTGAGTTTATTCTTGGATTGATTGTCTATAATTGAGGAAAGTTATTTTTTTTTGCAATTTTTTTTTGCGAAAAGAGTCTGTAATTGTGACAGGATATATTAGGATTAAAAGAGATGTAATCTAGGTTTGGAGAAAAAAAGGGGTGTTAATCGACATGGGTTAACACCCTTTTTTTTTAGAAAGTATTAATAATTTATTTAAGTACTAACAGTCTCTTGGAACCAATAATTAACGATGTAACATTAAATTTCCATTGGAAAGAATATTGTTTTTCGTTTTTAAAACATAAAAATATATTCCATTTGAAGTGGTAGGAAATTGAATGTTGGATTGTGCAGAAGTTAAATTTTTACTCATGATTTTTTTTCCTAAAATATCAAAGACATCAAGTGTCAAATCATCTTTTTTATATTTTTCGAAATCAATGATATCCATTTTAAGTTGGAAAGATTCTGAAAATGGGTTTGGGAAAAAATTGATCTTTAATTCTTTTTTGGAAATCGTATGATTGGAAGAAACGATGCCTTCCCATTTATACATTGTAGCAGGAAAATCTAGAGAAGTTTGGCTATTTCCGACCCAACCTAATTCAGATGAGAAAAAATCCACGGCATTGTATGGTCGAAAACTAAAGTTTTGCCAAGTCTGAGCAGTATCAGTTGAGATGGTAGAAAGTCCATTGGTTGCGCCCATGAATTTTAATTCAGATCCAGGAATTGCAGTCATGCAACTTACCTTAAAATCAAAAAGAGTATCCGCCAATTCCCAAGTATCGCCGCCATCAAAAGTCAAGGCAATTTTGGTACTATCGCTAAATGAAATCACATCTTGAAACAACGAGGCATAAGAAATAATCATTCCTTCCTGTGAATTCCGAAAGGCAGTAGAAAAGATCACATCTTTATTTTCAAAAGGAGTTTCGAGTACCTCCCAATCTATTCCTCGATTATGACTTCGGAGGACATGACCTCGAGTAGTTCCAAACCAAAGTGTATCTCCAACGGTAGCTAATGCATTATTGGCTGCGGTATATAATGATGTTTCAGAAACGCCAAGAGGAAGTTCCAGAGGGGAAAGGTTTTCCCAGTTTTCCCCTCCATCAATAGTATGAATCATAAATTGGTCATGAATTGCGATACCACTTGTGTCGTCAAAAAAATGAATAAATCCGCCTCCTGCTGCGCCATCAAATTTTTCAGTCCATGATTTTCCTCCATCGATAGTTTTAAATAAACCTCGAAGGCTATCAGAAGTCAATCCATTTGTCGTAATCCAAGCGGTGCTATCATTGACACCAAAAATATCTTGACAAATTCGACCTTCGGCTTCTAGAATTGAATAGACCTCCCATGCTTCGCCACTATCTTTAGTGTGAAAAACCCAAGGAATTGTTGTGCTAGGAACAGGAGCTGGCGTTCGATCATAATAAGAAATTCCCCAAACGACATCTTCATTTAAAACAGAGATAGAAGCTACTCGCTGAGTATCAGGAAGTAAATCAAGTCCTGAAGGTTGCCATTGTGCAGGAAGTGTAAGGAGAAAAAAGATAGAAAAGGTAAGTGTAAGGAGGTATTTGGGGTACATAATTTTTGTCTTAGGTTTTTGAAATAGATTAACGGGCGTGAGTGATGTTTTCTATTTTTAATACTAAAACAGTTTTCAGTTTTCAGTTTTCAGTACGCAGTTGCCAATTGCATACTGAAAACTGCCTACTGCTATTTCTTGCCTCCATTCAATTCTTTTTGCCACTCTTTCAGTTCGGCAAATTTACCTCCTGCAGCAAGTTTTGCTTGACGAGCCCAAGTATCAGGTTTGTGGATTCTAAATCGACTACCTGCTTCTTCCAAAATATTTCTAAGAACGCCAATTCTTGCTTTGGATAAATCTGCAACAGTATTGATTCCTTTAGATTTTAGTATTCTTTCAATGGCTGGTCCGATACCTTCCACGATCTTCAAATTTTCCATTTGAGTTTTAGTGATAATAGGCTTACTCGTCGCTGGTGCTTTTTTAGCAGCAGGCTTTCGAGTGGGAACAGTTTTTTTAGCAGCTGGTTTTTTAACAGTAGTTTTTGTTGTTGGGGTAGATTCTTTAGCAGCTGGTTTTGGAGCAGTAACTACTTTTTTAGGAGTAGGCTTATTCGCAACTGGTTTTTTTGTATCAGGTTTTACAGTTGGACTTGCTTTTTGAGGAGCAGGTTCAATTACTTTTAATACTCTTTTTTTTACGGCTACTTTTTTAGGTAAAGTTGTCTTTTTCTTTTTAGCTGCTGCTTTTGATTTTTTAATTCTTAGTGGCTTCGGTAAACGTTTGATTGTTTTTTTAGGAGAAGTTGGTTCGAGTTTTCCAAGAGTAGTTACTCGAGCGTTACTCTCTGGCTTCTTTGGTGTTGCCACTTTTTTTGCTGCCGTTTTTTTTGTTTTCGGCGGATTTGCTTTTTTCGCTTTAAGAGCAGATTTGCTTTTTTTCTTTGCTTTTTTATCAGATTGATTTTTTTCAAAGAATTCTTTAGCTGTTTTATATGCATTTTTCGCTTCCTGCATTTCTTTTTTTGCTTTGCGGAAACGTTGCTTTAAAGCTTTTAAAATTTTCTTATCAATCTTTTTTGCGAGATTTTTTTTAACTTTTTTATTATTGCTCATAGATGCTTTTTTTAATTGCTTGATTATTTTCATGTTCCGATTTTTTTTTTCAAAACTAAAAATAATATAAATTTTTCTGATAAAAAAACGGTTGACGATAGACGGTTGATGACCGCTTCGTTGACGGTTTTAAGATGATATGTTTGTTATTCGATATTCAAAAATTAATAAACTGCTTCTGCTACTCTTCGAATTGTTTCCACATCACCCATTGTGTAATAATGTAGGCAAGGGGCACCTTTTGCTTTTAACTCTTTTGACTGGGTAATCAACCATTCGATACCGACTTCTTTTCGAGAATTAGCATCTTTTGCTTTCATCATTTCTTTGGATAATGCTTCTGGCATATTGATATAAAAGAGTCGAGGAATTGAGTTGAGCTGATATTGTTTGGTCAATGGTTTTAGTCCTGGAACAATTGGAACATTAATTCCCATCGCACGACAGGCAGCCACATATTCAAAATATTTTTCATTGTCAAAAAACATTTGGGTCACAATGTAATCTGCTCCGGCATCTACTTTTTGTTTAGTAAATGCTAAATCAGTTGCTAAGTTTGGTGATTCAAAATGTTTCTCAGGATAACCAGCGATGCCGATACAGAAATCAGTAGGAACCCCATTTTCGATATTTTTATCGAGGTAATTTCCATTGTTTATATTCTCGATTTGTTTAACTAAATCGAGTGCAAACTTATGTCCGTCTGGTTCGCCAATAAATTTCCCATCAAACTTCCGAGCATCTCCTCTCAACGCCAAAACATTATTGATATTTAAAAAATTTAAATCAATTAAAGCATTCTCGGTATCTTCTTTGGTAAATCCACCACACAACAAATGTGGCACCGCATCCACTCCGTATCGATGCATGATCGCAGCACAAATTCCTACCGTCCCAGGGCGTTTTCGAATGGCCGCTTTTTCATAATAACCACTTTCTCGTTGCTTATAAATAAAATCTTCTCGGTGATAAGTTACATCAATAAATGGTGGTTTGAATTCCATCAGAGGATCTAGAACATCAAAAATGGCTTTCATACTTCCTCCTTTGAGGGGCGGTAAAACCTCGAATGAAATTAAAGTTTGTCCATTCGCCTTCTCAAAATATTCCGTTACTTTCATTGTAAAAAATTATGATAAAAATGTGATGTGTTTTTTTGAAGGTGCAAAAATAAGCATTTTAACGATTAATGCTGAACAGTTAATGGTTAACTTTTTCCTAATGTTTGTTTTGAAATTCGCTAGGGATAAGTGGTTGAGATGGGTAGATTTAAAACTATTCTTGTTTTACTAAAAATCAAAATGAAGTCTTGCTTCTTTCTTTAAGACATTCCCTTGAACTAAAGTCAATAAAAGCCCCACGAAGCAACCCGAAACGAACCCAATAATATGAGCAGCATGACTAATATTATTCATTACAAAGGCAGAAAATATCATTAAGGAAAGCAGCGTAAAAAATATCATCCAAATGATGGAAGTCATACTGTTATCAAATATTTTTATAAAATTAAAAAGAACCAACATACCAAAGAGACCGCTGATGGCACCTGATGCACCAATCGAAACTGCAGTTGGATACCAATAAATACTTGCTATTCCTGAAATTATTCCACACAGTAAATATATTGTTACAAATTTAAAAGATTTAAGAATTGGTTCTAAGAAGAAGCCTGCAATAGCTAGGGCAACAAGATTTGAAAATAAATGAGTTGCTCCTCGATGTATAAACATGGCAGTAAATAATCGCCAATATTCTCCTTGTAGTATGCTGTCTTTTGTCTTGCCACCAAATTCAAAAAGTTCTTGTGGGGAAGGATAAAGGAAGTCTATCCCTGAGCAGATCATGATGAAAAAAACAATACAATTACATAATAGTAAAAGTGATAGCCCTTTGCTTTTTCCTATAGGTATTAATAGATTTAGAAAAAAGGGAAAACTACTCTCGTAAAGATTTTTGTTGTTGTGAAATGCTTTCAACCCTCCTTTATTAAGCTTAGGGATGGCAACCATCAAAGCGTAAATAAAAAATGCAATTCCGAGCATAATAAAGAACCATTTGAAGGAACCATCATTTCTGTTTACAAAAGAACCATTTTCGGGAGTTAGGATAATTTGATTTTCTAGATTAATATTTGGAAATTTTTCAAGAATGGCTGCTTCATAATTTTTCAGATTATTGGAGTAAGATTCTTTTTTAAAATAGTCAGCTTTTTTAAAATCTACTTGTACAAATTTGGTTTGAGATTCAGTTAAGAAATCTTCATACTCTGCTTGCTTTTGGATATCCGTAAAATCGTTATCAATTTGTTTGTAGTATTTTATCCCGTAAAAAACAGAGGCATTCGTTTCTTCAAATGGGCAGGCATAATATAGTTTGAAATTTAAATCGTCATTGTACTTTCCAGTAATGGTTGAGGTTACATAGGAAATACATTTTTGTTGATCAATATTGAATTGATCTATTTTGAAAAACTTTTCATTTTTTAAATTTTGAATTTCCGCAGGTGAATCAAGATGATTTAAGTCATAGGAGGCACTCGAAATGTAATGTTGCGAAATGATAAAAGGAACGGTTATCAATACCACCAGTGCTAATTTATAATTAAAGCTGTGGTCTTTTTTCTTATTATGAATATCCAAGATCTGGATTCTCTTGTTCAAACAAATTGAAACAGCTAGATAGGAAAAGAAGAGTGGAAACATAAAGTCCAACCAAGTATCTTGAATTGGCAAAAATCCAAGTTTGATTTCCAGTAACCATCTGATGATAGAATACCCAATGATGGTGACTAGTGTGACTATCACAAACGGTATAAAAACATGTATAATTTTTGGATTAATTCCTTTCACAATTTTATTACGTATTCTTTCCTGATTGGTTATTTCATCAAAAGATTATTGATGTTTTCAAATGTCATACTTCATTGATCAATTCCTCAATTTTTGCCAAAAGCCATTCTCGTTCTACTAGATTATTCATTTGAATAACTTCGTCTTTGATGTGGTGAATATTTTTCTTCTCAGCTACAGGTAAGTAGATAATCTTTTTTACGATTCGAATTAAATTCAAATAATTCTCTTTATGGTAACCGATTTCTTTCTGTCGATAAATATATCTGGAAAAACTATTGAAGAGAGAATCCAATGCATCATACTCTTTCAACTCAAAATAACATTTCAATAAAATCCGTCGAGCATCCAAGTTGTTAAGTGTGTCGCTAAATTCAACTTGCAGCAATAATCGCATAGCGGCAGAATAATTATTTTGCTGGAAATAAAAGTAAGCTAAATTGTATCTCCAAGTATTTTCCTTTTCTCTAGCAGGTAAGTATTTTTTGTTTTCTTTTAGAAAAATTTCCACCCAAGCATTTTCATTTAAAGCAATCCCAAGTCGGGAGAAATTTTTGTAAGAGTAAGTCGATAGAATACCTTCTCTAAAAATGAATTTATTTTCGAGACCAAATCGATACAGTTCAAACGCCTCCCGAATAAAAGATTTATTTCCTGAGTTGAGTCTTTTGATGCAATAGTTGATCGCAATCATACATATTTCCCAAACTTCCAGAGAGGTGATGGTTGACCAGTTTTTTTCTAATGATTTTTTAAAATTGAAAAAATGTTTTTCAGAATTGGAGATATTATTTTGCTCTAAATAATCATTGGCCATGTAGCAATTAAAATAGAGTTCAACTATTGGCGTATCTAAAAACTGCCCTTCTTTTAATAAGTTTAGAATTTTAGGAAATAACTTTAAATCATAATTCTCCTTAGTCAAAGTTTGATGCGATTGTATTTCACAACCTAATTTCAAAAACTTGATCACAAAAGCTAGGCTGATGTTTTGTTCTAAGGATTGAAAATTTTTCTTTTTCTTTCTGGTCCCTTCTATCGAAAAATTAGAAACCATAGACACAATTTCATATCGAGATAAATACAGATTAGCATTTTTCTGTTTTTCTTTTTCGACTAATTCTAAAGCGTTTTTTAATTCTTTTTGAAGAAGGCGTTTAAATCCTCTTCGTTCTAAATTTTCACATAGAAATTTCTGTTGGGTAATAGTTTTTGATTGGAAATGTTCAACGGAAAAATACTTTTTGATTAGTGCAGATAAATAGGACATCAAGTGCCGTAATTTCTTTTCATCAAATTTTTCGGTTGGATAAATGGCTTTAAACATCGCCTCTTTATCAAGCCTATTATAATCAGTACGTTTGTATTTTTTTTCTAAAAAATCATATAATAAGATCACATCATTTCTGGAATTGAAGTAGGGAGATCTAACAAATTTTTTGACAGCTCGCCAATCTTTGCTAGAAAACCTCTTTAAAGTGTAAACTAGATTACTTTTTTCCATTAGTTTTGATCAAAAATTTCGATGTTTTTAAAAATAAGTATTTGATTGTCAGTTAGTTACGTTTCAGTAAGTTCGATAAATGTAAAATAATGTTGTTGAAATAGCAAACATTACTTCCGATTTTTGAATCATAATTAATATTAAAACTTATTGAGTTCTAAGTCATGGTTAATATTTATGATGATCTCTTAGAATTTGGAAAATTAAACAAATATGAAAAAGATAATATTACTGATTTATGTGTCGCTTTTTTCTCTAACTTTTATTGTTGCACAAGGGTGGGAGCGAGACCTGAGCGAAGGGATTCAAGTATCAACTCCATCTAATGATGGGGGAGTTATTGTGGCGACGACTTTGCAAGCGGTTGATTCTATTATTTCTCGAATTACGAAAGTGGATGCCTTGGGAAATATCGTTTGGGTGGAAGAGGAAACTTATTTTAATATAGATAGTGGTGGGGCGTGGCATGAATCAATGTTGCAATCAAAAGAAGATTCTAGTTTTCTACTAGTCACTAATTATGATTCAGGTTTGCCCTATTTTCAATCCTTTAAGAAATATACTCAGGAGGGTGTTTTGGTTTGGGATGTGTATGATGCGGATCAAAGTATTGGAGCTATTGCCGATGCTGGAAATGGAGATGTTTTCGTTTTGACCAATAACTCACTTCGGAAAATAGATGCTGACAATAATACTATTTGGGAGCAAACTTATACGAATAATGAACTGGCGAGTATTAGAGAAATTTCATTGGCAGAGAATAATGAAATTATTGTTTTTGGATTGAAAAGAATTGGGCGGTTAGATGCATTGGGAAATATTTTATGGACAGATGATTCTATCTCAGGAGCGAATTTATATTTCAATAATATAACTGAATTGGCATCGGGTAACTTACTAATTACTGCCCAAAGATGGAATCCTGCGGTGAGTAAATATACTTCAGAATTATTAACAATAAGTAGTGGTGGGACTTTGCTTAGTACAGTGTCAAATCCTCAATTCAACCTTACCAATTATTCGTCTTTTCATCCGATGGTCAATGAATTATCTGATGGAAGTATTTTGCTAGCAGGTGTGGTGAGGAATAATTTGACGTTTGATAATGATTTGGCTTTATTGAAATTAGACGCATCAGGTAATGAAGTTTGGTTACGAAAATATGGTCAAAGTGGAAGTGAATTTTTTCAAAACTTTATGGTGGTAGATGATAATACTTATTATTTGGCAGGGAATGTATCGGTGCCTGGGAATAGTTTTAATGGTTATTTGATAAAGATAGATAGCTTAGGGTATAGTTATAAAAACTTAATAAAAGGTGCGGTCGTCTTGGATGAAAATGAAAACTGTGTGCTAGATAATGGTGAGCAGCAATTGATGAATTGGTTGATAAAAGCTTCGAAAGGAGATGATGAATATGTGACGACGACAAATTCCAATGGTGAATTTGAATTTTTGGTAGACACAGGGGAGTATGAATTAAGCACATTTCCATTTTCAACTTATTGGGGACTATGTGATTCGGTGTTCACGATTGATCTTCAAAGTGGAGATACGATCTGTCAAAATATATTTGCAAAACCATTGGTCGAATGTCCAGTATTAGATGTATCGATTGGAACTAATGTTTTAAGGAGATGTGTCGAGAATACTTATAATGTTCAATATTGTAATATAGGGACACAGTTGGCGGAAGATGTTTCGATTGATTTGGTGTTGGATCCTTTGATGGATTATACAGGTAGTTCTCTTCCTGGAGTTCCTATTCAGTCTGGTGACACGCTAACTTTTTTGCTAAATGATTTAGAGATTGGTGATTGTAATGATTTTGAAATTTATTTTAACCTAGGAGATGCTAGCAATTGTGATTCGATTCCTATCGGAGCTACTCATTGTATTGAAGCACATATTTACCCTGACTCTATTTGTATTCCTACTCAAAATTGGTCTGGAGCAAGTATTGAAGTTGATGCATTATGTATTGGAGATTCGATTCAGTTTATTTTAGAAAATGTAGGAACTGCGCCTACTCAACCTGGATTAAATTATATTATTGTGGAAGATGATGTGGTTTTATTTCAAGATGACTTTGAACTAGATGTCAATGAAACAAAAATTGTTTTTGTACCAACTAACGGTAGCACTTTTAGATTGGAAGCGCAACAAGAACCGAATCACCCTGGTGTGAATATGCCTAGTATAAGTGTGGAAAATTGTGGAGCTTCTAGTAATTTATTTACGTTTGGGTTTGTCAATATTTTTGATCAAAACGATGGTAATCCATACATCGATATTGATTGTAGACAAAACATAGGTTCTTTTGATCCTAATGATAAAACTGGATTTCCACTAGGTCATAGTGATGAAAATATTATTGGTCTTAATCAAGAAATAGAGTATCTAATTAGATTTCAAAATACAGGAACAGATACTGCTTTTCAAGTTGTGATTAAAGATGAGTTGAGTGAAAAATTGGATATGGCAACTTTAAGAACAGGAGTATCTAGCCATCCTTATCAATTTAGTATCATGGATGATAGAACGCTTATTTTTAATTTTGAAAATATAATGTTACCAGATAGTAATGTGAATTTGATTGAATCAAATGGTTTCGTGAAATTCAAAATATCACCAAAGCTTGAACTTCCGTTGGGAACAATAGTTAATAATCAGGCCGCTATTTATTTTGATTTTAATGCGCCAATAATCACTAATGAAACTCTGCACACTTTAGGAGAAGAGTTACTGATGGTTAGCATTGACCCAATTCCTGACTCAAAAGATAATCAAGGAATTATATGTAATGTATTTCCAAATCCATTTATGGAAAAATCTACGATTGAGGTTAAGGGGAAAATATTGAACAACGGTCGTTTGAAACTTTATAATCTTAGTGGGCAACTGGTCAAAGAGTTGGGTGCTGAAAATAATTTCTTTACGATCTCTAAAAATGGATTAGAAAGTAATATTTATTTCTTCACGATTGA
Source organism: Saprospiraceae bacterium (assembly GCA_045104975.1). Classification (GTDB taxonomy): domain Bacteria; phylum Bacteroidota; class Bacteroidia; order Chitinophagales; family Saprospiraceae; genus CAJQQY01. The sequence continues at coordinate 26,063 of JBGCCY010000023.1, read as the reverse complement.
AGATGAAGGGGAGATTGTTGCTACTGGGAAAATTATTAAGAAATAGAAAACACCACACACCTTAAAAATAGAAATGAGTATTAGTTAATTCTAATGCTCATTTCTCTGTTTAAAAGAACAATCTAAGGTGTTTTAAAAGCCCCAATCATCACCCCAAAATTCCCATCCAAATCTTTCCGATTCAATGGAGGAATATAAGCTCTCGAAACAAAACCATCGAGATACAACGCATTCTTGCAATTCAATTCTTCTTTAAAAAGCATTGCAAAATCAAAAAGATTAACTTCTTTATGCGAAATCACAAATACGATTTCATGTTTGGAAATAACACCTACGCCATTTCGAATATTCAAATTAGTTGAACCTTCTTGGAAAATAGGATGTACTTTTTCATTGATTAAAAGCATCGGGCCAGATTGAGTCGCCCAAGTTGGAGTAATATTTTTTTGGGAAAAAAGATTGCTGGGGAGAACTCCTGCAGAATCATTTTTCAGATAGAAAACGCCATTCGGTTGAAGATAAAAATTACCGTAACCATCTTGCAATGTGTCCAATGATTTAATCGTTTTTTCATTTTCGATATAAAGTCCTTGAGGATTTCGATCACGTTGATACATGCCTGCATTCATGGCAAAAAGTAATTCCTTGTCGTCACTTTCCAATTCGTTTTTTAAATTCTCCAAACTACGAATGAGTTTCCCATTTTTATTTTTCCAATAAAACTGAACTGGTGTTTTTCGCAAGTCAATTTTTACAACATCGAATTTTTGATTGCGATAGGTAATTTCTTGCGCATCAATTTCAACTACTTTTTGCGGAGCAGTCTGAGCAGAACAAGAAGTGCAAAGGGTGCTTAAAAAAAAGGAATAACAAATGATGATAATCAAGTTTGTTATTCCTTTTGGAAATGAAATTTTAGACATTTTATTTTATTTGTAGCGGGACTTTTCAAGTCCTGTTTTAATAACTTTATAATACGATGATTACGGGACTTGGAAAGCCTCGATACATTAAAGTCGTTGATCAATTTCTTCTTTAAATCTTTTATGATCATCCACAAAAAGAGAAAGAATATTGAAGTTGTTTTTTATTCCAAAAAGACCATGTAAGATATTTTCTTTTTTCAAATAAATCACAACATTATGTGAAGTGAGTTCTGTACCTAATTTTTTTGCCAAAGGATTATTACTAATCGTTCGTTGACTCAATTCTATTCGATCGATATCTTCGTAGGCAATTTCGGTTTCAGCCATCATTCCAAATCGTAAGACTGCACTTCGTTCATTTAAAAGGATAGGTCGTCGAGAAGCAGACTTGATGATGCCAACAACTTGTACGATAGAATACAAGCTTAAACTTGTCCCAATCCAAGCAACAATTGGACTCCATCTTTCTACTAAAATATGAAAAGCAAATGTTTCCACTAAAATTAATCCGATGAAGACGCCAAATATCAAAGACAGATCACTTCTTTTGTGATATGTAAAAGCATTGTTAGGGAGTATTGGTTTTCTCCAAGTATGAAAGCAATAATAAAACAAAGAGAGTTCCATTAAAAAAAATCCAGCCGCCTTTTTAGGTAGAATGTCTCCAACTACTTTTCGAGCAATTTCTAGGAAATCAGGTGTTTCACTTTTTGCCGATTGAATTGCTAAATATACTTTTCGAATTTTAAAAATAATAAAAAAGAAAATTGAAACTTCAATGATCGGAATCAAAAATTGTTTGGCAAAAGCAAGAATGGTTTGATGTTCCTTTGGTATAATAAAAGATGCGATGATTGCTCCCAAAATCAAAAAAGTAAGAGTTGTCGTTTTTGGAATTTCAGTTTTCCGAATGAGTAAAAAATACACAATCGGAACCGTGAAAATCAAATCCAAAGTAATCGCGTAGGAAAGATTTTGCGAAGCAAAAACGGGTAAGAAAGTGAGGCAAGTAATTCCTGAAATCAATAGAAGCGGGACACCAAAAATTAAAGCTAAACGTCCCTTGCTGAGGTGATTTGTTTTAGTCATAATTCACTTGTTTTGGTGAATGACTAAGATACGATTTTTTGAAATTAAAAACTTAAAATAGGATTGATTTTATTTTTGAAAATAGAATTTAAATAACTGATTTTCAAGAAGTTATATTTTAATGTTTTTATGAAATCGTATTTGCGAAAACAGAATTTCTGTATTTGTTTTTTTACCCAAATGAAATCCCTAAACGCAAAAGAAAACCCGGATTTTCTTCATCAGAAAATCCGGGTTGTTAACCTTTATTATTTTAAAATTAAATTACTTGATACGCTCAATAATCATTGATGAAGCACCACCACCACCATTACAAATTGCTGCCAAACCAACGCTTGCATCTTTCTGATGTAAAACATTATTTAAGGTAGTCAAAATTCGTGCTCCTGAAGCTCCAAGTGGATGACCCAAAGATACTGCACCACCAAAAACATTCACTTTATTTTCTTTTAATTTCATCTCTTTATTGAATGCCATCGTTACTGCTGCGAATGCTTCATTCACTTCGTAATAATCGATATCTGATTTTTTGATACCTGCTAATTTCATTGCTTTCTTAGCAGCTTTTGGAGGAGCTGTGGTGAACCATTCTGGCTCGTGAGCAGCATCTGCAAAAGAAAGAATTTTTGCTACAGGTTTCAATTTATATTTTTTTACAGCTTCCGCACTTGCTAAAACTACTGCTGATGCGCCATCATTAATTGTTGATGCATTTGCTGCAGTTACAGTTCCATCTTTAGTGAAAGCTGCTCGAAGTGCAGGGATCTTTTCGAATTTTACTTTTTTGTATTCTTCATCTTGTGAAACGATAATTGCATCGCCTCTTCTTTGTGGAACAGTTACAGGAACGATTTCATCTGCGAAAGATCCATCGTCAGTTGCTGCACTTGCTCGCTCATAAGATTGAATCGCAAAAGCATCTTGTTGCTCTCGAGTGAAGTTATATTTTTCAGCAGTTGCATCTGCACAAACACCCATTGGCATTTTTCCATAAGCATCTTGCAAACCATCTTGAACCAATCCGTCGATGAAATGTGCATTTCCAAATTTATTTCCCCATCTCATTTTCGGAGCATAAAAAGGAATATTACTCATGCTTTCCATTCCACCTGCAACGATGATGTCAGCTTGACCAATCATAATATTTGCAGCACCAATCATTATAGATTTCATTCCTGATGAGCAAACTTTATTGATAGTCGTACATGGCACGTTATTGCCGATGCCAGCTCCCAAAGCTGCTTGTCGAGCTGGTGCCTGACCAAGTCCTGCAGAAACAACATTTCCCATCAAAACTTCTTGAACTTTTGACGGACTCACCTTGGCTCTTTTCAAAGCACCTTCGATCGCAAATGATCCTAATTGAACGGCAGAAAAACTAGATAATGCGCCTCCAAAACTTCCCATCGGAGTTCTTACTGCTGATACGATATAAACTTCTTTCATGTTTTTTTTATTAATTATAAATGGTTAAAATGGTTTAGTGCCGCAAAAGTAATAGTTTTTAGGCAATGTTTATACTCTTTAAACACTATAATAAGAGCTTAGTTTATATGAAAGGGAATTGTTTTTTTCTTTGAGATAGGGATCGGATCCCTTCAAGGGATCCGATCCCTCCTTAACTAATTTACTTGAATCGGAATTGTTTTTTTAATATTGATTCCTTCGAGCGAAAGCCAATAAATTCCAGCAGGAATTTTCATGCCTGCAAATGAGATAGTATGCTCACCTTTCATCTGTTCTCCTTGCAAAAGTGTTTTCACCAATTTTCCTTCTTGATTTAAAATGGATAATTGTAATGTTGTTTTTTTATCCAAAGAAAATCGAATGACTGAATTATCCGTAACTGGATTTGGAAAAACTTCTAACTCAAAATCATTGGAATAAATATCATAAATCGAAGAAATAGTATCTGGTTCAAAACCAACAAAAGTTACTTGATCAGTACCACTTGGATAATGTGGAATGGCTAAAGTGTCAATCTCTTTGGCATAACATATATCAGCGGGGTTATTTAAAAATGGAGTGGAAACTACTTCAGGAGGATTCGCAAAAGCATTATCATACTTGGCGATTTTACTTGGATTCCAATAAGCAATATAATAATTGCCATCATTGTCTTCGTCGATACCGTCGATGTTTCCAACGCTTGTAGTCACCAACGTACTGACTGAATTATCGGAAAGATCAACTGCTTTGATCGGAGCATTATTTCCCCAGTTGACAAAAATCAAACGATTGTTAGCTCCATCGAAAACGATTCCGTTGGGAGTAGAACCAGTACCATTTACAATGATTTCATAAGTTGGATTGGTCAAATCAGAAACATCAATTCTGTATATATTCTTGTTGCTAAAATCGGTCGCATACAAAGTTGAAACACCATCATTGGTCAGTCCATTTAGAAAAGCTGCATTATTAACCTGGAGTGCCATCACTTCATTTTCAGTATTTAATTCAAAACCTCGAATGGTTGATCCATCAATTGCAAAAAGGTGATTTCCCAAAACTTCCATTCCATGGCTTGCTCCTTCTGATCCAAAAAAACTTAAATCTCCATTGCTTGCACGAGCAATGATATTACTTCCATTGGAAATAAGAAACCTATTTTGTGAAGCGTCATATTCTACAGATTCGACTTGAGTTAGACTTTGACTTTGTAATTGGAAAACACAAATAATTAGAAAAACGAAAAGTTGAATTTTTTTCATGAGTTGTTTTTTGATTGAAAATAAAATCAAAGGTATTTTTTTTGGATAGGTAAAAAACGAATGAAAAGAGGTTAGAGAAATGGGCGACAAAATTTGGTAGATATTTTTAGGCAAGTCGTTAATTGATAATAGATGTAATTTTTCATTATATTTCGAATTAAAAAAATAATACTAGATTATGAATGTGCAGCAGACACCACCAATGGCTTTGAAGTTTATTAATCGGGAAATGAAAGAACGAACTGGAAAGTTGGTGCTTAGTGATTGTGGATTGAGGGAAATTCCGAAGGAGGTGTTTGAGATGGATTGGTTGGAGGAGTTGGTGATTACGAATGGGTATGTATCTGAGATGAAGAGACAAAGACAAGACAAGTCGAAGGTTGTAAGAAAGACTATGGGAATGAAAGAGGTTTATCGAGAGCCTAATTTTCTTAGTGAAATTCCAAAGGAGATAGGAGCATTACAAAATTTAAAAAGAATAAAAATAGGTGGAAAAAATACTGATGAAAACTGGGCTATTTCTGATTGTAGAAAACTAGGAAGTTTAACTAAGTTGGAAGAAGTTGATCTTAGTCATAATTCTATTTCAGACATTAGTTTCATTGGAAGGTGGTTAGCAGAATTAAAATATTTAAATTTAGAAGAGAATAAAATACACGATATTTCACCATTCGGAAACCTTCAAAAATTACAAGAATTAAATTTATCATATAATGTAGCAATTGTAGATTATTCAATATTAAAAAAATTAGAAAACCTAAAAAAATTAAACCTTGATAGAAATGGAATTTCAGATATTTCTTTTCTTGAAAATTTAAAAGAATTAACACATTTGGGGATTATGCTGAATGATATTTCAGATGTTGAAGTTATTTCTAAGCTTGAAAATGTGACTACTCTTTATCTTAGTCATAACGAAATTTTAAAGGTTAAACCTTTAATTAAGTTAAAAAAAATAGAACATTTATTCTTGATAGATAATCCAATAAATGATTGTCCACCCGAAGTTTACCAAACCAACGACATCCACCAAATCCGAGCCTACTTCGAAGGAATAAGTCGAGACGCAACGTCCAATATCGAGCAAAAAATAGATATCCAACCAAATCTAGAAATTCCAACTGCAAACATTTCACCAAACCTAGACGAAAAAGCAAGAGACGTTTTAGGAGGCGATAAAAATTTCGAAGAACTTTTCGGAGAGGAAGATAAAGTAAAACCTACTCCCGAAATCGACGACATAAAACTCATCTTCGTAGGCAACAGCGGTGCTGGAAAAACTCAACTCAGTAAGTTTTTTGAAAATGGAAAACTCGATAAAAAAAGAGAAACCACTCATGGTATTCGACTTAATCGATGGTTGCCCAAAGGAAAAGTCTCGCCTGCATTTAAAGAAATAAAAGATAAGGTCGCAGCAAATGTTTGGGATTTTGGAGGACAAGAATATTATCATGGGACGTTTCGATTGTTCCTCAGTAATCATGCTGTTTATATTTTGCTTTGGGAAACCGATACTAATAAAAATGATATTATTTCGACGGAAGTTCGAAAAGATGAAAGCGAAGATTTACAACATTATCACTATAAATATTGGTTGGATAATATTCGCCACTTCGCTCCTGATAGTCCAATTTTGCTTGTGCAAAATAAAGTGGATAAAGATCAACGACAAAGAATCTCAACCACTTGGATTGATGAATATAAAATTTTTGGCGATCATCATATTAGTTTGCATGAGGCTGCCAAGGCAAGTAGCTCAAAATATAAATGGAGCTTTGATACTTTTTGCAATGACTTGTCAGAATGCTTTGGTAAAATTTTAAAAAGGAAAGCAGAGCAAAAGAGATCAATCGCTTGGTTAAAAATTAGAGATGCAGTTGTGGAAGTTTCTCAAGGGAAGAATGCGAAGAATCCATTTTCCAAACATTTAAAGATTGGAAAAAGTATCAAAATTAAAGACTTTGAAAAAGCATGTTTGGAAATAGAATCGGAGTTGACCGAAAGTGAAGTTTATACGATGCCGAGGTGGTTGCATAATTCTGGTTTGGTTATTTATTTCGGAGAAGATGATATTTTAAATGATACCGTTTATCTCGATCCGATTTGGGTGACGACTGGTATTTATAAAATATTAAATGAAACCGTTCGAGCCAAAGCAGGCGTTTTTTCCAAAAAAGATATTAATGCGAAAAAAGGGTTAGACGAAGAAACGGTCTTGGCATTGATGAAAGAAATGGAAATCGTTTTTGAAAAAATGGATGAGCCAGATACTTATGTTGCGCCTCAATATTTGCCAGAAACCCATCCTGTGGAAGACCTTTATGCGATAGCAGCCAATGGTTTGCAACAGAAAGCATATTATGTTCGATTGCCTTTATATTTTTTTAGAAAGGTGTTGCAACGGATGATTTTCTTTTATGGAATGTCTCCAAATGTGGATGCTAAATATTATTGGAAGCAAGGAATTCTTTTTGAGAAAAAAGGAACCAAAGTGATGTTTAAAGGAATCATGCCTTCGCAAGAATCTGATTCTGTTGACGATCAATCGATGGATAATGAACATGGAATTTTTCTTATCGGAGCACAACCTTCCGTTGCTGCTCGGGATATTCAAAAAGAGGTTTTTCATATTATTGCAGAGATTTTAGAGGAGAAAGATTTGGCTAAAATTAATAAAAATGAGAAACCTCCAATAGTAAAGAAAGGAGGAAAGATAACGATACAAAGATTTGCAGATAGTTCTACTTCCGAAATTCATCATCGTCCCAATAATTGGACGAGCCGATATGAGAAAGAAGATGCTCCTCGTTGGTTGAAAAAAATGGAGGTATCAACGAACGGTGAAGACTTTGTGAACTACCTTAAATTGTGCCATGCCAATCGAAAGAAATCTGTTTTTATTCCATCTATTCCTAATCGATTGAATGATGGAACTTTGGCTCAGGACAAACGATTGCGTATCCATGATTTTGAATTATTGTTGGATGACCAACCGCAACGACCACTAAAAGTTTTCTTTTCTTATTCGCATAAAGATGCGGAAATCATGAATCAATTGGCGGTTCATTTGGCACCATTGAAGCGATTAGAAAAAATTGAAACATGGAGTGATAAAGCTATTCAAGCAGGTGATGAATGGGACGAAGCGATTATTAATAATTTACGAGACTCTGATATTATTCTTTTTTTAGTGAGTGCAGATTTTATTGCTTCCAGTTATATTTGGGAAAAAGAAATTCCGTTGGCGATGGAGTTGAAAAATGATTCGAGTGAAAGAGTGAAGCGAGTGATTCCTATTTATCTGAGACCGTTTGATTTTGATGGTTTAGAGTTTTCGCAATTACAAATGATTCCAAAACAGATTAGAGGAGGACATCTACAACTTAGAGCTATTTCGCAATGGGAAAATATAGATGAAGCATTTATGGAAGTGGCGAAGAATATTAAAAAAGCAATTGAAGAAACGAAGTGATAAAACCTATTTGTCCAATTCCTCAAAAATCGAGTTGTTACTTTTATACTCAGGAATATATTTTTTTAAAATTTTGACGAGGTCGTTGTTATTTTGTTTGCCAAAAAGATGAGTGAGTTCGTTGACTACAATTTTTACTTTTTCAAAATCATATTGCCGAACCGTGGCAATCATAATTTTTTGATGATGATTGGGTAAACTTGTTTCGGCAGGATTGAGTAACTCTTCATACAATTTTTCGCCAGGTCGTAAACCTGTAAAAGTGATCTGAATGTCCTTCCCTAGTTCCAATCCTGAAAGTCGGATCATACGTTTGGCGAGGTCTAAAATCTTGATAGATTTCCCCATGTCGAATACATAAATCTCTCCTCCTTTTCCCATGCAGCCAGCTTCCAGAACTAATTGACATGCTTCTGGAATCGTCATGAAATATCGAGTCATTTCAGGATGCGTCACCGTGACTGGTCCGCCTGATGCAATTTGTTTTTTGAACAAAGGAATGACTGAACCATTACTCCCTAAAACGTTTCCAAAACGAGTTGTGATAAATTTTGTAAATGTATTGTTAGTAGAAATAGAACGATTTAAAGATTGCACATAGATTTCTGCCATCCGTTTGCTTGCGCCCATGATGTTGGTTGGATTCACAGCTTTGTCGGTACTGACAAAAACAAATTTTTCCACTTTGAATTCTGTGGCTAAATCGGCTGTGATGCTTGTTCCACCTACATTTGTCAGAATGGCCTCAGATGGATTGTCTTCCATCATTGGAACATGTTTGTAAGCTGCAGCATGATAAACAATGTCAGGTTGAAAAGATCTAAATACATTATGCATTCGTTCATGGTTGCGAATATCTCCAATGACGACTTCATGTTTTAGATGCGGGAATGTATTGTTAAGTTCGATGTCGAGTTCATAAAGTGGGGTTTCTGCTTGATCCAAAAGTACTAAAAGTTTTGGATGAAAACGCATGACTTGTCGAGCAATTTCACTACCGATAGAACCTGCTGCACCGGTGATTAAAATCGTTTTGTTTTTGAGTTGGTTTTCGATGTTTTCCCAGTCTAACTGGATAGGATCACGCTCGAGTAAATCGTCGATTTTGATTTCTTTGATTTGCTGTAAACTGAGTTCTCCGTTGATCCATTTTTCGACTGGAGGAACATTTCTAACTTTGACATTATACTTCAAACAGAGTTCGATGATCTCTTGTTTTTTATCCGTAGATATATTGTTATCAGCGATGACTAAAAGTTGGGGATGATTCGCTAAGAGGTATCTTTCTAAAAATTTTCCAGGATAAATTGGAACACCAAGCAATCGTTTTTTTCGATAATTACTATTGTTATCAAAAAATGCATTGACGGAAAATTTATTTCCCATGTCTCTTTCCAAAGCTGTTTTGGTGGTGATTCCAGTTTCGCCTGCGCCGTAAACGGCTACAAACTTTTTATCTTTTTTTCCATTTCGAAATTCGATATATAAAATTTTCACCAACGCTCGATATGCGGTGAGCATAAAAATAGAAACCAAAAAATCAATAATTAAGATGGAGTAGGGGAGCGCAAAATGTCCAGTCGAATAGTAAAAACCTATGTTGCCCAAAGTCGCCATAAAAACACTTCCACTCAGAACTGCCCAAAAAATCCGTTGGGCATCTTCAATACTCGTGTGTAAAATTATCCCTGCGTAAGTTTTAAAAATAAAAAAAGTTAAGACTCGAACAGCAATCATCACAGGTGTTCCGTACAATAAATTGTCGTAATCTTCTGTCGTTGGCATATTGAAATTGAAGCGCAAAAGATGCGCTAGCACCAACGAGAAGACGATGATTCCAATATCAATAATTAATATTCCCCAACGAGAGATTTGCTGCATTTTTTGTTTTTAGTAAAGGTGAATTTGTTGAACGTTTCCTAAGACGTCCAATGTTTTAGATTTTTCATTTTTGAAAAATCTTCAAAGCCGTTTTTCCAATGATTTTTAAATCTGTAAAAAAACTATGCTGGTTAACATACTCCAAATTGAGTACTAATTTGGCTGGCATAATTTCTTTGATGTAAGTTTGTTCTGGATTTTCGCTTTTTCCTAACAATACATTTTCATCAAAATATTTTAATGAAGCGTAATCTGTAATTCCAGGATTTACTTCAAAAACCTGCCTTTGATTTTTATCATAAAAGTTAACATAATAAGGTACTTCTGGTCTTGGGCCAACAATGCTCATTTCTCCAATCAACACATTCCAAAATTGCGGTAACTCATCCAGTTTATATTTTCTCAAAAAAAAACCAACTTGTGTAATTCTTGGATCTCGATCTCCAACGGTAATTTGACCTTTTTTCTCAGAGTCTACAAACATGGTTCTGAATTTTAAAATTTGAAATGGTCGTTCATTTTTTCCTATTCTCTTTTGAGAAAAAAACATTCCACCACGTGATTCCAAAATAATCGAAATACCAATGATGAACAAAATTGGAAAAAGTAATAACAATACACTTACAGAAAATAATATGTCGAATATTCGCTTCAATCTAGAAGGATTTTTATTTATAAAAAATGTTCCACCGCTTCCACAACTACCTCAACCACTCGTTCCACTTGCTCTTTTTCCAAATCATAAAAAACGGGTAATGTAATCACTCGATGAAAAGTATCTAACGAAACAGGATAGTTTTTCGACTCGTAACCCATTGACTTATAGAGAGTTAACTCTGGCAAAGGTTTGTAGTGAACATTGACCGAAACACCTGCCTCGAAAATACGATTGATGATAGCATTGCGCTGCTCCAAGGAAATATTTTTAATTCGCAATAAATACAAATGGTAAGAAGAAACCTTTTTATCTGTTTCGTAAACGGGTAATTCTGCCCAATTATACTTCAATAAAAGTTGCGTGTAAAGATCAAAAATCGCTTTACGTTTAGTTAAAGTTTCTACTTGGTATCTTTTAATTTCAACCAATCCGATTGCTGCTAAAATATCAGGCATATTGAATTTATAACCGACTTCGACGACATCATATTCCCAAGAGTTTTTTCCAAATTTAGCTAAAGCATCTTTTGATTGACCATGAACCGTTTTGGTATTTAGCTGAGTATAAATTTGATCAGCATCAAAACTACTTGGCAAGTTCAAACAAATTGCGCCGCCTTCTGCCGTAGTTAAATTTTTGACTGCATGAAAAGAAAAGACCGTGACATCAGCTTGCATCGCTGCAGGTTGACCAAGATAACTGGCTCCAACAGAATGTGCGGCATCGGTGATGACGGCGATTCGATTTAATTGTATTTGAATATCTGTGCGAGGTTGAAATTGATTTTTGATATCATCGGATTTGACCAAGCTTAAAAGCTCAGCATAGTCCACCGGCATTCCACCCAAATCGACAGGAACGATTACTTTAGTTTTTGGAGTTATCGCATTTTTTACTGCTTCGATGTCGATGGTAAAATCGTCTGGTTTGACATCGACCATAACTGGTGTTGCTCCACAATGTAAAACGACATTGGCAGTTGCACAATAAGTAAAGGCAGGAACAATCACTTCATCTCCTTCTTGAATTCCCAACCATCTCATCATCAATTCCAAACCTCCGGTGCAGGAATTAACGCAAAGGACACGAGGAACTTGAGCCAATTTTTCTACTTCCTTTTCGAGTGCTTTCGTTCGAGGACCAGTAGTAATCCAACCTGAATTCAAGGTAGCGACGACTTCATCGACAATTGCTTGATCCATTTTGGGAGGAGAAAAAGGTATTTTTTTCATAGATATAAATGCTAATTGGTAAAAGAGGAATATCCTAAAGCGATGCAAAATTAAATTATTTAAAATTAACTTTAGAAATAAGTTGGAAATTGTTTGTTTAATTCAAAAAAGACTTTACTTTTGCAATCCAATATCGCAGAGTGGTCAACTATTAATGAATAGAAAAAGCTTATTAGTCGTTATTGAATGGTAATATCGCGGAGTGGAGCAGTTGGTAGCTCGTCGGGCTCATAACCCGAAGGTCGTAGGTTCAAGTCCTGCCTCCGCTACAAAGAAAGCCTGATAATCATTTGATTATCGGGCTTTTGTCGTTTTAGGAAGCCTTTCCAATATTTTATTATTTACCTTAGTTCCCATCTTCAAAACAAAAAACATAAACAAATTGAAAAAAATAATTTTCACCTTCCTTTCATTATTAATTCTTATTCAAGTAAGTAGTCAAATCACAACAAAAGATATTTCTTTTGGAGAAGAGTTCGTGCCTGCCAAAAATAAGAGAATTTTTTACGACCAAATCTTATTAGGCTCAACAGATAAAAGTATCTATTATTCCAATTGGGATAGAAATCATACTAAACAATACAGTCTCTATGAAATCAATAAGGATCTCCAGTTAGAAAAGGAAATTCTTATCAACTGGAAAGATGGAAAATATCCAATCCTATTTAAAGAGGTGATTAATTTTCAAAACAAAGATTTGCTAATTGCATATTCTCACAATAAGAAAAAGAACTTAATCAATTTGAAATGTGTGGATTTAAGCAAAGGAATTGAAGAAAATAACTTGAAAGATTTTTACAGTTTTGATTATGATGACAATACTTGGATGATTGGTTTTTCTAAAAAGAACTACGATAGCGAAGGATTTAAAATGAGTAGAAATAAAAGATTCTTAGCGTTTTGTCATTCCGTGAACCTACACAAAAAAGGAAATAAGAAGCAATTCCAGTTGGCTGTTTTTGACGAAAATGCGCAAATAGTTTTTGAGAAATTAATAGAAATTAAATATGATGAAAAACAGTTTTTTGTTTGGGATTTTGAGATTGATAATAATGGTCAGGTTTATATCCTAGCGAAGGAGTCTTCTGACTTTACAACCATTGATGAAATTCAAGTTAAGTTTAATGATTTATTCAAAAAGACTGATAAGGCACATTATGGTCATTTATACAAAGTAAGTCAAAGTCAAGATTTAGAGGAAATAGAAACGAAATTAGAAGGGAAAGATTTTTTAGAAGGAAGTTTATTCATGTCTCAAGAAGATGAATTATTCTTTGTCGGAACTTGCTCTGATAAAACACCCTCGTTATTCTTTACCAAATATTCATCAACAGGCGAGATGAAATTACATAAGGATTATCAACTCGATCCTGAAAAGACTTTACCTGAAATAATTAAAAAGGGACGGGAGCGAAATTCTAAAAAGAAACGAAATTCTAAAAAAGAGGAAAGTATGAAGGCGATGTTTCTGCCTTATCGTTTTACTAATTTACTAATTGATGAAGAAGATCAGTCTTTTTATTTCGTGGCAGAATATCAGTATAAAAAGAAAGGAACAGGAAAAAATGCTCCGGATCGTTTTGCAACAGATGATTTACTTGTTGGGAAAATGACTTTTTCTGGAGAACAAGAATGGATGACAAAAATTCCAAAAGAATTTCATACGCAAGGTGGAATGTCTGCCTATTCCTCCTATACTTCAAATATTTTTGGGTTTAATGCTCAAAAGGAATTAGTCTTTTTTTATAATACTTTTAAGAAAGATCAATTGAAAGGAATGAATAAACTTTTAAATGAGAAGCATAGCAAAATTGGTTTTGACAAGACGGTTATTTCATCAGAGTCAGGAGAAACTATAAATACTGAAACGCTTTTTTTAGATGGAGAATTTGGAGATTTTTCACTTGAAGTAAACAATAGTTTTTTTGATAAAAGGTCTCTGAATGTTTATTTCCTTTTTAAAAAACTTGTTTTATTCAAGAAACCTAAAGCAAAATTAGGCAGCTTAAGTTTATCTAAATAGGCAGGAGAAAGTTCAGATTCTTATTTGCTTCGGCTATAAAGAAAGCCTGATAATCGTTTGATTATCAGGTTTTTGTTTTTTCAACATTTAATTCCTTTTGTTAAATTAAATAAATAAATATTTATTACAATATGTTTTCGGAGTTATTTTTTTATTTTTAAAAAATAATAATCCTAAAGTTATTTATTTGGGAACCATTTGAAAATAAAAATTAATTATGAAAGAGCGTATATCTAAATTCCGCCAGCACCATAATCCTCACACGAATCAAGGAGATAAAAAACCCTTCTTCACTAAAGCGTCTGATACATCTATTCAGACTAAAACGGAGCAACCTTTTTTTCAAACTAAATTAACCGTTGGGCAGCCTGGTGATAAATATGAAGTGGAAGCTGATGCTGTGGCAGATGCAGTTGTCAATCAATCTAGTATTGCTCCATCTGTTCAAAATAAAGAGATTTCTTCTATTCAAAGAAAGGGAGGGGCAGAGGAAGAAGAACCACTACAGATGAAGACCGAGGAAGAAGAGCCATTGCAACTGATGGAAGAGGAAGAATCTCTTCAGACTAAATCGAATACATCCGATCCAAAAACAGCAAGTCCAAATGTTGCCAAAAAATTAAATCAAAGTAAAGGTGGTGGTGCTTCCTTATCAAAGTCTACTCAAATAGAAATGGAATCTGCTATCGGAGCAGATTTTAGTCAAGTGAAAATTCATACAGGTAGTCAAGCGGAAGGGATGAATAAAGACCTTGGAGCGCAGGCATTTACTCATGGGAAAGATGTTTATTTTAATCAAAATAAATTTAGTCCAAATAGTAAAGAAGGCAAACGATTACTGGCGCATGAGTTGACACATGTAGTACAACAAAATGGAGACGTAAAAAATATTGTTCAACGCCAAGAAGAACCAGCAACTCAAGTAGCGGAAAATACATCATCTCCAAGAGAGCTTTTTTTAGAAGCGAATGCGCTTTATGAAAATGGTGAGTACCGAGAAGCTATTACCAAATTTCAACGATTAATGCAGACTGATGAAATGCAGAATGGTCCGCAACACCGAATGGGAATGGTTAGTTATAATATTGCCATGGCTTGTTTGAAAATTCGATGGGTGGCTACTGCTAATTACTATTTCGAAATTTATAAAAGACATAATCCTGATCGTGAAGACGCTGAGACTAGAATTGCTGAAGCTAGACAAGGCATAGGTATGGATTCTTATGAGGTGGAGGACGCAGGTGCAACAGATGAAGAAAGAGCAACGCAAATTTTTCGAAGGGGTGCTGCTCATTTTGATAATGGAAATTATATTACTGCAATTATTTTATTTGAAAGGAGTAGACTATTGACCACTTTGCCTCCAGATCAAAAAGCAATGATTTCATATAATATCGGAGTGGCAAATTTAAGACTTGGAAGATATGATGTTGCGATAGCTTATCTTCAAGAATATCAGCGGTTTCATCCTGGAGCTGCGATAGATGAAAAATTGAGAGAAGCACAACAAGGAGCAGCTGCTTTATAATGGTTCCATTACTTAATTTTTAATGCAAAATTTATATATTAGCGAAATTGACATCTCAACAGAATAAATCCTCATCAAATTTTCTTGATTATCAAACTCGTAGTTTTTCATATAGCATATGAATCAATATGATTGGTTTGATTCTTGGATTATTATTTTGGAAAAAACATATCATTATTTAAATATCAGGAATGAAATATTTATACTTATCAATACTTCTTTGTTTGCTTTTTGGCTGTACTAATGAGAGCAAACAGCTCAAAGAAAATGAAACCAAAGAAGAAACTCCAAAGACGGAATCAACGGTTTTTACCGAAACTCATCCAAAGAAAACCAATCTATATTTCAGTAATCGGATTGTAGAAAATGACGAGATTAATTATTTTGGCTATACCTATCTATATAATGGTGGCGGAGTTGCACTAGTTGATATTAATAATGACGACTTGCCAGATGTATATTTTACTTCCACTCAAAAGGCAGATAAACTATATTTGAATCTAGGAAATTTTAAATTTAAAGACATCAGTAAATCTTCTGGAATTGATAAATTCAAAGGATGCAAAACTGGGGTAAGTTTTACCGATGTCAACAATGATGGCTGGACGGATCTTTATGTCTGCCGAGCTGGGTGGGCAAAGAATCCAAAGGATAGAAAAAATTTGCTCTTTATCAATAATCAAGATAATACTTTTAAAGAGTCAGCTGCCGAATATGGAATTGATGATGGCAATCGATCTATCCAATCTGTCTTTTTTGATTATGATAAAGATGGAGATTTAGATATGTACTTGTCGAATCACCCCAAAGTTTTTAGACAATCGACAGAGCAAGTTATCGCAAAAATCAATAATCCTACGGATGAGAATACCGACAAATTTTACATTAAAAATGCCGACGGTACTTATACTGAATCTGGAAAAAAAGTAGGAATATTTAACCACGGTTGGGGATTAGGTTTAGTAGCAGCTGATTTGAATAATGATGGTTGGACAGATGTTTATGTGTCCAATGATTTTCAAGCGCATGATTATTATTATGTGAATAATGGAGATGGAACCTTTACTGAATCGCTAAAAAAATATTTCCCACACACTTCTTATTTTGCCATGGGCGTAGATTTAGTGGATATTAATAATGATCAGAACCTTGATGTTTTTGTTGGCGAAATGCTTTCTGAAACTAACGTAAGACAGAAAACAAATATGGCGCCTATGGATGCCAATTTATTTAAAACGTTGGTGAATAGCGATTTACATTACCAATATATGCGTAACTCATTTCACTTGAATAATGGAAATGGGCACTTTAGTGATATCGCTGAATATGCAGGAATTTCGAAAACGGATTGGAGTTGGAGTTCCTTGTTTGGAGATTACGATCATGATGGAGACAATGATTTATTGGTCGTCAATGGTTGGTTGAAAGATACGCAGGATAAAGATTTTTCTAAAAAAGCAAATGCCTATGCGCAAAAGTATAACAACAAACTAAAGTATAATCAGGTCGATTCTTTTTTGAAAAGTACGCCACTTGAAAACTATGCTTTTGAATATGAAGGTGATTTGAAATTTAAAAAAGTATCTGATAAATGGGGTTTTAACTTCAAAGGATTTTCAAATGGAATGGCTTATGGAGACTTGGACAATGATGGAGATTTAGATATCGTAGTCAATAACATGAACGCCAATACTTCTCTTTATCAAAATAATACCAACGGTTCTTACCTCAAATTAAAATTGAATGGCCCAGTAGGAAATAACTTAGGTGTCAATAGTAAAATTACGCTTACGACCAATCAAGGAACTCAGTATAAAGAATTTATTACGACTAGAGGTTTTCAATCTTCTTGTGAACCCGTGGTTCATTTCGGACTAAAGTCTGGCACTCAAATAGAAAGTCTATCAGTTGTTTGGGCAGATGGAAAAGAGCAAGTAATCAAAGGATTAGCGACTAACCAAACTCACACGATCGAATATAAAGATGCCAAAAAAAGTAATACCAAAAAAGATAACTCCTCTCCAACATTTAAAGAACTCAATGCTAAAAGCGTAATTGATTTTACCCATCAGGAAATTTATTATGATGATTACAAGGAGGAAGTTTTGCTACCTCATCAATTGTCTCAAATGGGACCAGCACTAGTTGTCGGTGATGTTGATAAAAATGGGTTGGATGATATTTATATTGGAGGAGCGCATCAACAAGCAGGTGCTTTATTTTTACAAAAACAATCTCAAAAATTTGTCAAAAGTCAACCTGCGTTTTGGTCAACAGATTCAAAATATGAAGATGTAGATGCTTTGTTTTTTGATGCAGATGGTGATCAAGATTTAGACCTTTATGTCGTGAGTGGAAGTAATGAGTTTTTGCAAAAGCCAGCATTGTTGGCAGATCGCCTTTATTTGAATAATGGAAAAGGAGTCTTTGAAAAATCCACCGGACTACTTCCCCAAATTACCACTAATGGAGGAACTATATCTGCTTGTGATTTTGATAAAGATGGTGATCAAGATTTATTTATAGGAGGAGGAGTACTGCCAGGGAAATATCCTTATGCTTCAAAAAGTATTTTATTACAAAATAATAAGGAGGGTTTTAAAAATGTAACTCAAGCACTTGCTCCTGAATTGGAAGAAGCGGGAATTATACAATCATCAGTTTGGTCAGATTTTAATAGTGATGGCAATTTGGATCTGATCGTCGTAGGAGAATGGACGAGTCCAATGTTCTTTGCAAATGATGGAACGGAGTTTAGTTTGACGAAAATGGGTGAGGTCGACAAGATGGTCGGTTGGTGGAATAAAGTTACGGCAGTCGATTTGGATAATGATGGTGATGAAGATTACTTGTTAGGAAACCTTGGCGAAAATTATAAATACAAAGCAACCAACGAAGAACCATTTGAAATATTTAGTGGTGATTTCGACAAAAATGGAAAGCAAGATATCGTGTTGGGATACTACTCAGAATCTAATTTATATCCAGTCAGAGGATTCCAATGTTCCTCAGAGCAGATGCCTGATTTGCAAAACCAATTTGATAGTTATAAATCTTTTGGGACGGCAGATATTTTTGAAATTTATGGAGCTGAATTGGAGAATGCTTTACATTATAAAGCTAATAATTTTTCTTCTTTAATTCTATGGAACAAAGGGAATGAAGAATTCGATATTGAAAAATTACCAGGACAAGCGCAACTAGCACCAATTCAAGATTTCCTTATTCAAGACTTTGATAAAGATAATCAACTCGATATTTTACTTGCAGGAAACTGGTATGTATCAGAAGTAGAAACGCCAAGAGCGGATGCTGGAACAGGACTTCTTTTGACCAATAACAAAAATAAATTTACGGCTAAAACCATTTCGCAATCTGGCTTTTTTGCCAATAAAGATGTTCGGAAAATGGCTTATGTTTCATGTGGGAAAAAATCCCCATTGGTCATTGTAGCCAATAATAATCAGAGGGTTCAAGTATTTGAATATTTGAATTAGTGGTGTTCATAAAAAAAATTAGAATTGAAAGGAAAACCATGAGGAATAAGGAGCGGGAGAGGAACGGCGAAAAATGAAGGAGCGGGAGCTTGCTTTGCGTCAAGCTATTTTTTCGTCTAGAATTTTTTGTTTCTTTTTTTTTCGATGAAAAAAAGAATAATGCTTAATTCATCCACCAACTCCAGAGTGAAAAACTAAACAAAATGGAAACCGATTTTTAATGGATAACATTAGACTTTATTCGATGGACGTTGAACGTTAGACGTTTTACGTTCTCCCATACAACTTCATTTAGAATAAAATCTATTAATTATCAGATAAGTCCCGAAGTTTTCACAGGATTTAAATAATGAGAAACAAAAGCCTGGTAATCATTGATTACCAGGCTTTTGTATTTTAACCACAATCTGATAAAACATACATTAAAACTCCCTTCTGTATTTTCATTTTTTTTCTTGATAAAAAAACGAAACAAAAAAATCAAGACTTTATCTTGTAAGTCGTACAGTTCTTGATTTAATTTTTTTTCAAAAAAATCACCTCCCCCATTTACCTTTCCATCCTATCCATCATACCTACTTGAACACCTTTTTATTTAAGGTTGCAAAATCATATTCAAAACATTTAATAACTAAATATTTATATCATGAAGACACTTAGTCTGCTTATTTCAATTCTATTTTTATCTCTTTCATTCTCAAGTATGGGACAAAAAATCAAAGACAAAAAAGTACAATTTCATTATGTTAACCTTCCCGCTGAGAAACTGACAGATGATTTCCAAACCTACTCTGTAAGAGTGTATGGTTCTGCTATTTCACAAGCAGGATTGAGTGCTCAAAAATTATCTAAGTCTATCGGAATGGATGGCTTCAAAAGATTAAGTGGATCAGGTAAAGATTATGGACACCTTCGAGTTTCTGTTTACACAGGTTATATTAGTACGGGGCGCGCAGAACCAAAATCTTCTACGTCTAAAAGAAAAGATAAAAAAACTGGAAAAGAAACGACTACTTATTCCTACTGGTACGAGATTCCATTTTCAGGAAATGGTAGTTTCAAAATTGTCGATCCTGAAGGAAATATTTTGGCAGAAGGAAATTCTCCACACAGCAAAAAACTGGCTACCAAAAAGTATTCAAAATCTTCTGATCGAAGAAAAAATTATAGTGCTCAAATCAATAAGATTAAAAAAGATTTTGCTAAAACAGTTGTGAATGGAGTAATGAATGATGCCAGAGCGACAGTTAGACAAAAGTATGATTATGCTCGATCACAAGAATGGCGCAACCTTTATTTTTTGAAAAAACATGATACTGCTAAAGATTTTGACAAGTATTTTGATTTGACCAAAGAAACTTTTGAGACGCTTAAAAAAGGAATTACAGAAGATAAAGTAGCAACGGTAAAAAAGAAATTGCAACCTGCTATGGATTTTTGGAAAAAAACTGGAGAGATCAACCCTGCTGATAAAAAATCAAAAAAAGTTTACCGAGCAGCTAATTATAATTATGCTTTAGTGAGTTACTTTTTTGGTGATTTAGAAACGGCAAAAGAATACGCTAATATGGTTTTGAAGTCAGAAGGAAAAGATCGGAAAAGTAGTATCCTTTTAAAAGACATCGAAGCGACTCAAAAGAAAATGGATTTCCATGGAGTAAATACCATGCATTATGTTCGTGACCTTTCAGCTGCAAAAGCTCCTGCGAAAGTAAAAGAATTTGAAGAAGAGAAAGAAGAATTAGAAGCTGATAATAATACCGTTACCGCAGTTTTGATAATGGGAGGAAATGAAATCAAAGGTGCTGTTCTACAAGCGAAAGGAGCTGATGAAATGTTTTTTGGTCCAAAAGGAAATACTAAATTTATGGCAGAAGAAGATGGTGAAATGAAAGAATATGATTTGACAGCGGAAGATGTTTCTGAATTTACTTTGGGAGAACGTAAATTTATCAAGACAAGATTTAATCCTTCAGCTAAAGGAAAAGGAGAATCTGCGATGCATATTTTGGAAGTAGTTTATGATTCTGAAAAGATTAAATTATATAAATATTTTCCTTCATCGGGAGTCTTAGGAGAAGAGAAAACAGAGTTTGCTTTTCAAAAAGGATCAGAGGATTTTCCATTGTCAGTTGAGGATACTCAATTTTTATTATGGAAAAAAGGAATGGCAAAATATTTCGAAGATTGCGCTGACTTAAAAGATATGTGTACAGAAGGCGGCATCAAAAAAAATCAAGATGACTTGGTAAAAGCTGCTAGAATTTATTCAGAATTGTGTGAGTAATTTTTTTCGGTGGACGGTAAACGGTCGCTGCGCTTGACGGGTTTTTATAGGGCATTTCCTGTCCATCGTCAGCGCAGCGGCCGTCCACCGTCCATCGAAAAAAAAACTACTCCACCGTTCCCCCACCAATAATATTTCCAAAGAAAATAGCATTAGCAAACAACTTATTTGTACCATACCAAAATGCTCGAAAGTTAGTATTGTCTGCCATGTTGATCACTTTTCCTCGACCCATTCCACTCACTACGATCGAAGCAGAACTACTCAACGCATTTAAATTTTTCTTAGAAATATATCCACTCAAAAGGGGAGAAGAAGTATAAACTAAAGGTGTCGCATAAGGATTATTAGCAGGCTCCAAGAAAAGTGTTCCACGTCTAAAAATCGGTAAACTCGAATTATGATATCCAAATCCAAGTGGATGCGTCAAGTCTAATTCAGTTTGAAAAATAGCTCCTCCGATTACCTCTGCTCCAGCATCAGCTCCTTGTTTTTCGTAAGGTCGTCGCTGCTTGTCTTTTGATTTATCATCGCTAGAATTCTTAAAAGTAGCTTTAGAAATGCCTGCCGATTTTGCCCATCGAATAGCTCGTTTGAATGGAATCAAAGTCCCTCCTTTTTGTACCCAAGTTTTTAATTTCTCAGACTGATTAGAAATGCTATTATAATTTCCATCGACCATCACAATCACATTGTATCGACTCAAGTCTGCTCTACTAAATCTGCTCACATCCATTTTGGTAATAGGCATATCGTATCGCTGGTCGAGTAAATGCCAAACCTCTCCTGCATCATAACTATTCACTCCGCTACCTACTAAAAGTAGCACTTCAGGTTTTTCTAAAACTTCAAAATCACCACTTCCCAAATCACTTCCCATTGGAGTCAAACCAGTTTTTACGGCATAAATTTTTAATTGATTTTTGCTCGCTACTTTTTTGATGAGGTCAAAAATTTCAGTAGATGTTTTTCGCTGATTATTACTGACTGGAATTTGAATCGTTCCATAATCGAATAATTTCATGCCTTCCGAAGTTTGGATTTTCAGTTGTTGAGTACCTACTTTTACAATCAAATTTTCACTCAATAATTCATTCAATGCATTGGGTGCATAATATTCATTCCACTCAAAAAGATAAGCATATTCACTTTTTCCACCGACAACTTTTCCTTCAGGTTTTCCTAAATATGGCATTGCCTCATGTGCGGTTTTTTTGCCCTTAACTGCTTGATATTCAATATTGTAAGCCATTGGGAGGGTAAACGCAGAAACATCATAAAACAAACTATCATCAAATTTAAAAATAGGATCAAAGACCGATTTGATCAATCGATATTGAGGTTGTTCAAGTGGAACATAGTAAGAATGTTCTTTATTAAATTGCTTTCCACCTGCTGAAATATTTTGTTGCAAAGTTTGCACTTTGATATCATGTTTTTGTAAAAGATTTACAAAGTGAGTCAACCGACTTTTGTCTTTGGATTCAGAAAAAACAAAACCTTTACGAGTATCTTTTTTTGCTTCCTGCATCGCAGACTGATAAAATTCTCTTTGGTAATCTAACAACTCTTCTCGCATACTTGCTGCAGCTCGAAGGGTTGACATGGCAGTCGTCGTTTGGTTCCGAATCGTAAATGGAAAACTCATCAAACCATTATCCGTCTCTTGCAAATGCCCTCTCGAACTCGCTTGTTCAAACAAAATTCCAACTGATCCATTCGCATCAGGATAAGTTGAACCTTTGCCATAATAATAATCGTCGTAGCGTTCTTCGGTAAAATATAAGGAACCAATTTTGTCCAAAGCTTTCGCATGGAACGTTCCGATTTTGGCAGTCAGTTCTTGATTTTTTTTAGGAGTCAATGGATGGATTCTAGTTTGAATACCAGGCATAAAAAAGAAAGTTTGATTCGTTCCCATTTCATGATGATCAGTCAAGATGTTGGGTTTCCATTCTTGGAATTTAGCCACTCGACCTCGACTTTCAGGATGCGCCAAAAGCAACCAATCTCGATTCAAATCAAACCAATAATGATTCGTTCGACCTCTTGGAAAAACTTCATTGTATTCTCGATCATTGGGATCGGAAGACATATTTTTACTTTTTTGAGAATTGGCCCAAGTCGAAAAACGATGAAATCCATCTGGATTATAAACAGGGTCTAACAATATAATTACATTATCTAAAATGTCATTCACCTCCGCACATTTGCCTGCCGCCAAATGATAAGCCACGAGCATACTTGCATTTCCACCACTCGGTTCATTTCCATGAATACTAAATCCTTGATAGACAACCGAAGGCATCTTTAAAATATCCACATCAGCAGATTGATCAGGTTGTGATAATTTTATATGTTCTTTTTGGATGTCGCCGAGGCGAGCATGGTTAGATTTCGAAGTAATGTAAAGATGATACAAAGGTCGATTTTCGTAACTTCTCGCATATTCTTTCATCACGATTCGGGGAGAAACTTTTGACAGTTCTCGCAAGTACATCACCACTTGATCGTGACTCGCATGCCATTCGCCAACTTGATATCCGAGGACAGATTCGGGAGTTGGTATTTTAGCATCGTACTCACAATCAGGTAAGAAATAATTGATGGTGTTTTTTTGGGAAAAAGAAAATACGAAGGAGAACGCTACAAGTGCGACGGTTAAGATTTTTCTCATAGTTGGTATTTGTTGATTTTGTCAAAAATAAAATTTGGAATAAGAAGTTTAAATGTACAAAAGGAAAATGTACGAACCTGATTTTTTATTAAAAAGAATTCAAATTTAAAAGGGAGTTGTTTGTTCTTTTTTTCAAACAAAAAAAACGAACTTGGGTTTAGAAAAAAATAAAGTTTCGAAAAACCAGCTAGCTATGATTACTAAAAACCTCTTTCCTGTATTTATTTTTTTATTTGTAAGTGTATTGTTTTTTTCTTGTGGAAAGGAGGAAGCCTTAGAACTAGATATTTTTGAATTAAAATTGAAAAAGGTATCTGATGAATATCAACTAACTTGGTCACCAACAAATATTGCTTCTTTCGAATCTTATATCTTAACCTATTCACCTACTCCAATTTTACCCAATGAAGATCCTTCGAGTCTGAATTCAGATTTTAAGAAAGTTTTTACTGATCAAAGTGATAGTATTTTCTTTTGGAGAATACCACCTAATTACCCCAATTTCTTTTTTCAGGTTTTTGCGATTGCTGGAGATAGAATAGTAAGATCGAATATGATCCAAATCGAACATGAAGACACTTACGTACTCGATTTTGACATGGCTAAAGCAATCCCATATCCTAAAAAAAATGCCATTTATTTATTTGATAATGATGATCAAGAGTTGTTGTATTATGATTTTGGGACAAATAAAAAGAAGGTATCAAAAAAGGTTGGCTTTTATTGTTATGATGTAGCAGTTGGGAATAATGGACTTGGTGATGAATTATATATAATAAAGAGTCGATATGAATTGGTTACGTTAGATGCCAATACTCTAGAAGAGAAATCAACCTATACTACTAGCTTACCCATTTCTGCTGTTGCATCTAATGGTAAAGGATTAATCGCACTTTCACTTCTTAATAAAGTACTGATATTAAATAGAAATGATTGGAGTACAGCCAACTCTTTTAGTTATTCAACAACTGATGTGTCAACTCATGGTTTGGTATTTTTGTCTCAGGAAAATAATGTATTAATAGAAACTTCAAGATCACGAATAGATCGATATCTTTTAAGTGATGAAGGTGAATTATTGTCCCATAACTTTACTAATAACCCATATGAATCTAGCAGCGATAATACATTAATTGTTACATCGCCTGGCGGGAATTATTTTATGAATACTGAATATGGAGAGATATACGATGATTCTTTAAATTCACTAGTTTGGATTTATGATAAATTTAATCAAAAATATGCTTCAAGTCTTCTTTCTGAAAATGGAGAAGTCTTGTATGGAATAATTCCAAATGGACTAGAGATTCATATTTTGAATATATTTGGTTCAGGAAATGGGTATCAATATATTCCATTTTATAGCAATGTAAGACCTATGTTGTTATTTAGATTAAATGGAAAAAGGATGTTAGTGGCGAGAAAAGACAATACCAACAGGATTGTTATTCGTCCTATCTTTTAAAAAATAAGAAAATGAATTCTAAAATATTCCAATCTCGCTCATTTTTAATATTTGTAAGTGTATTGTTTTTTTTCTTGTGGAAAGGAGGAAGTGCCATTGGCTGATCTTAATTTCCAAGTGGAAGAAATTGATGGCGTTTATCATTGTAGTTGGACGGCGACGAATATTTCTACTTTTGAAAAATATTATATTGTTCATTCTCCATTAAAAATGGAGAATGAGGACGAGCCTAGTGAATCCTTTTCATATCGTTGGACAAGTGTTTATTCCCAAGCTACCAATTCTATAAGTATTGATTTGGGAGGAGAGGAAGATTTAACTTTGTATTTTCAATTGTTTGTAGATATTGGCGATCGAATGATTAGGTCGAAGATGATTGTTTTTGAAAAAGGTATTTCAGAGGTAATTGATATTGATGCAAGACAATTAATATCATTTTCTGAAAAAAATGCTATTTATTTTTATAATAAGAACAGCGGGCAAGTTTGTTATTATGATTATTTAGAAAATAAAATTAAGGCTGAGGCTGAATTAGTTGGTGGGATTAAACTTTTAGCAGTAGGTAATAATGGTTTTGGAGATGAAATTTATGGTGTGTTAGGACAATATGAATTAAT
>JBGCCY010000022.1:0-15852 GCA_045104975.1 Saprospiraceae bacterium | reverse complement strand
CTGACTCCTGACCGAGAGCGCAGCGACCAACCTGACCGCCTGACTTCTATTTTTCCAAAAAAGATAAAATAATTTCCAAAAAGTTTAGACCTTGTGGTTCGATTTCAAAATCACAAAAATCTAAAAACCATGCGTTTCATTTTATTTATTCTTTTCGGAATATTTTTAAGTACTTCCCTCTCAGCACAATTCAATATCAAAGTGGGTTATCAATATGGATTAACCAAGCCAACCACTCACAATAAAATTATTGACCAGATAAATACCAACAATAGTTCCTTCGATAATTATAATAAAATGAAATCTATAAAATCATTTCATGGAGCCAATTTTGGTACTCGATATCGAGTAGGAGCTGTTGGTTTGAATCTAGATTGGAATCCTAAATTTCAAATTATCGAATTTGAAGGCACTAATCCTACAACTGATGTGAGTGAATTTCGAAAGCTTTATTATCGATTCGATAGTTATTCCTTAGGAGTTGAATTCTTTATAAAACAATTTTCTTTTGGGTTAAGCTATGATTGGAACAAGATGCGGGTTAGATCTGAGAATACCGAACGAACTGATCGGCACGAAATATTTAACACAAAAAATACTAGTAGTCATTTCTTTGTTAGTCTCAATGTTTATGGAAATGAAAATTTAACCATAGCCTTGCAACCTTATGTGCAAGTTCCTTGGACTAATTTTGACTTTACCAATTTGGAAAATGATTTAAATACTGGAGTAAATTTGAATGACTATGAGGACGGATTTATGAACTATGGTATAAAATTAATTTTCCAGAATGGACATTACGAAGATTAACGTAGGTAATATCAAATTTGTGCTAAGAATAAATTGATTACCTGTTGTAGTTAGACAAAAATAATACTTCCTAAAATCAAAAAAGCAGCTCATCCGGATTGGTGAGCTGCTTTAGCGTTTTTTTGTCAACTTAGTTGGGATTTGCTAGCAGCCTAACTGATTCTAACTCTACCTAACTAACATAGGATTAAATTTTTGACAACTTAGAATTTCGAAAGATGAACCGAGCGTTACCTTTTTATCGAATTTCTAACTTAGTAACGATCATATAACATCGTTTGCTGCCTCCAAGTTCAGTTTTTTTTACTTTTATTTCAAGTTTTTCTTATTTTTTAATAAAAAAATAACATTTCTTCTTCTTTAGCCAAAAAAGAAAGCCTCCACAAAAAATTGTAAAGGCTTTTCCCAACTAAACTGTTCCAAAAATCTTGCTCGCTGACCATCTTTCAAAATGAAAAAGTCAGACGTATTTATATTTTGTAATATCTTGATTGTTCAATTTTTCTCTTGACTCAGATAACTAAAAATATGTTTTTTTAGTTAGGAGCTTTGCCAGAACCATAAGGTTTTAAAATCGTGTGGAGGTAGTTGGGCCGTTATTTTTTCGGCTAATAGGATGTAATTGATAGGTGTAAAAATGCTTATCACAAAGATAATCTATACATTTCACGCCTAAATACCCTCTTGGTGGTATTTTTTATATCAAAGAAGTTTCTAGATGTATCAAATTCTAATATTAAAATGATTTGATTTTGAAAAAAGATTAATCCTTTTTCATTCGCACTTGATGTGGACTAGTTTTAGGAATCCGTTCAATAATTCCACGAGTTTCTAGATCAAGTTTTACAGTCACGACATACCAAATTACTTTTCCGTCAAAAGTCGGTTGCAATTCCTTTTCCATTTGATCCGACAATTCTTGATAGGTTATTTCTCCTGCTTGTTGAATCATTTGAAGCATTACATCTTTGATCACATTGTATTTTGTCAAAGAAATGTTCGTTCCTTTTTTTCCATCAGGATGAAGGGTGAGTATTTTTTGTTCTTTTTTTGCCATGTTAAAAATATTAATTTAATCTAACGCCATAACTCACAAGATGACTTTGAGCCACCTTGTGAGTATCATCTATTCCACCAAAAAATTATTTCACATAATCTATCGTCAAATTGCAAAGTGTTCGCACACCCAATTTCATCGAGCTTTCATCAATAAAGAAATCAGGCGTATGATGAGATGCAGCTTCATCGGAATTTTGTCCTTTTGGCATTCCACCTAAAAATAAAAATAGCCCAGGAACTTTTTGAGCATAAAATGAAAAATCCTCCGCGCCTGTTCGTGCATCAACTAATTTTACATTTTCCTTGCCAGCTACTGATTGAACAGTTGGTAACATTTGACTTGTCAATTCAATATCATTAAAAGTAATTGGATAACCTGTGATAATATTTACCTCCGCGACTGCACCTGAACTTTCTGCAATTTTGGTAGCGGTCAATTTTATTTTTTCATGAATCTTTTTTTGCATCTCCACATCCAACGTTCGAATCGTACCAATCAATTCCACTTCTTCCGGAATGATATTGCTACGTACTCCGCCACGAATTAATCCGATACTAATGACTGCTCCTTCTTTGGTCAATTCAGTTTGACGACTGATGATTGTTTGCAAACCAGTTATGATTTGAGAAGAAGCAACGATTGGGTCTACCCCTGCCCAAGGTGTCGAACCATGCGTTTGTTTTCCTTTGACTTTGATTTCTAATCGATCTACAGCAGCCATCGTTCCGCCAGGTTTATAGGTGATTTTTCCAACTTCAGTTTTGGAATTAATATGCAAGCCAAAAATCACATCCACTTTTGGATCTTCCAAAACACCTTCTTTCACCATCAATTCTGCTCCACCCTCTTCGCCCTGAGGAGCACCTTCTTCCGCAGGTTGAAAGATAAATACAACCGTCCCTTTGATGTCTTTTTTCACCTTCGTCAACACTTCAGCAGCTCCCATCAGCATCGCCACATGTGTATCGTGACCGCAGGCATGCATCACTCCTACTTCAATATCATTGTAGGTAGATTTCACTTTCGAGGCAAAAGGGAGATCAACTCTTTCGACTACAGGCAATGCATCCATATCGGCACGTAAAGCAACAGTTGGACCAGGTTTTCCACCTTTTAAAATTCCAACAACCCCGGTGTGTGCAATTCCTGTTTTTACTTCTAATCCTAAATCACGAAGATGCTTTGCCACCTTTTCAGCAGTTTTAAATTCGCGGTTCGACAGTTCTGGATTTTCATGAAAATGTCTTCTCCATTCAATTACTTTAGGTTCGACTTGATCAGCGAGTGCATCAATTTTTTGTTTTAATTCCTTTTTAGTAATCTCTTCATTTGCATTTGTTGGCATTTGGGCAAATCCAATATTCAAGATCATCAAGCAAAGAAGACAAGTAAAAATTTGTTTTTTGAATTGGTTCATTTTGTTATTTTTAAAAAAAATTAAAAAAGATGTTTAAGAAAAAACACTTTAATTTATTACTTTTAGTTTCTATAAAACTAAAAATATTTTTAATATCCTATCATTTATAATTCCTAAAAATAAACAACATTTTTTAAAACCAATAAACAAAAAATAGTTATGTACAATTCAGCTCCTCTCAAAACATTTGTAATTTTCTCCTTATTCCTTTTTTTCTCAAACTCTATTTTTTCTCAAACTCAAAAAGAACCTAAGTTTGGAAAAATCAGCCTCGAACAATTACAAAAAACAGTAGATGAAAAATTTCCAGATGCACATGCTGTGGTACTGTTTGATTACGGAACTGCTTATTATCGCTTCCTCCCAAATATAGGTTTACGACTCAATACAGAACGGCATATTGCCATCCAGTTTTTTGACAATACAGAATTTGACCTAGCTACTTTTGAAATACCTTTATATCACACTAGTAGCAGTAAAGAGAAACTTGAAAGTGTCAAAGGGTACACTTATAACCTTACAGATGGGAAATTTGATCGAGTAAAATTCTCTAAAAAAAGTATCATCAAAGAAGAGATCCATGATAATCTAGATGTGAAAAAAATCACTATGCCCAGCGTAAAAAAAGGTTCTATCATCGAGTTAAAATATAACGTTGCTTCTGATTTTTATTCGTCTATGAATCCTTGGTATTTTCAAAAATCGGTTCCAACTAGGTATAGTGAATATAATATTGAGATTCCTGAGTTCTTTACTTTTAATAAAAACATGGTCGGATATTTTACTCCTCATATCAAAAAAAGAGAAGAAACAAGCATAGAAGGCTTTAGGGTTTTTAAGGAAGGTTGGGTGATGACTGATTTACCTAGTTTTGAAAAAGAGGATTATATGAGGTCTTACAAAAACTATATTTCCAAAATAGATTTTGAATTAAAATCTATTCAAATTCCTTATCAAGAAGTTGAATATTATACAAAATCTTGGGAAGAGATTAGAGAGGATTTAATGAAGTATAAATATTTTGGAGGAACCATAAAAAAACCGAGAAGTAACAAACTAGTTGAGATTGTGGAAACATATGATAGTGGAAGTGATGAAGAAAGAATGATTCGAATCTATGAACATATCAAAAAGAATATGAAATGGGATGGACGAAAAAATAAATTCAGCCAAGCAGGAATAGCTAAAGCCTTAAACAAAGAAAGTGGAAATTCTGGAGATATTAATTTAGCACTGATTTCTACTTTGAAAAAAGCTGGCTTCAAGGTGAATCCAGTAGTTTTGAGTACTCGTGATAATGGAATGCTTCCTTTGACTCACCCTTCAATGGATAATTTGAATTATGTCATTGCTGCTGTTCAGTTGGAAGGAAAAACGATTTACTTAGATGCAACAGATGATTACTTTCCTGCCGGCGTCTTACCCTTAAGATGCTTTAATGGCGATGCAATAGTTTTGAAAAAAGAACAAACAGAACTTATTAAAAATTTAAAACCTCTGGCAAAGTATAAGTCTGTTACTCAAAATAAACTCACCATGACTCCTGATGGAACATTAGAAGGAACCATAAAAAAAACTAAAGCAGGCTATCAAGCTATCAACTTTAGAAAAGCATATGATCGAGCAGATAATGAAGAAGCGTTTATCGAAAGTCTTCAAAATAAACAAGAAGGGCTAACTATCGAAAGTCATACATTTAAAAACCTTTCAGATGCTTACAAATCCATCAAGGAAGAATATGAAGTATCTCTTGATGATAAAACTGAAATGGCTGGCGATCTTGTCTATTTAAATCCGATGCTTAATAGCGCCCATTCTGAGAATCCATTCAAAATGAAACAACGACAATTCCCTGTTGATTATGCCATTCCGATTGAAGAAACTTATATGTTTCAATTAACCATTCCTGAAGGATATGTCGTAGAATCTATGCCAGAAAACACCACTATAGGATTACCTGAAAAGGCTACTTTATTTTCTTATAGTGCCAAAATGGTAGGAGGTAACATTACTGTACTTAGTCGAATTAAGATTACAAAGACGCTATTTGTTGGAGACGAATATGAAAACTTAAAAGAGTTTTATAATTTGATTATAAAAAAACATAGTGAACAAATTGTCTTGAAAAAATCGTAATCTGAGTCCTATAAATTCCTTACTTCAAAAATTATTTGGCGCAAGGAATTTTTTATAAAAAATATATGAGTTATGAAAAAATACATTTCCCTATTCTTTGTAAATATAGTAGCGACAGTCTTATTTACACTTCCCATTTTAGCCAAAAACACTCCTACTCCATCAGGCGATAGTAATTATTCCATTTATAATATTCCTGCTGAATTATTGAAAGACGCTAATGCAGTAGTGAGAATGGATTATACTTTGTTCGAATTGAAATCAAAAAAGAATGCGACTGTTACTCGAAAATATGCCATCACCATTCTTAATAATAATGCAGATAGCTATGCACAGTTTAGAGAGTATTATGATGACTTCACTAAAATAAAATCTATCAAAGGGGTTATTTATGATAAAAATGGGAAAGTAATTAAGAAGATAAAAAAGAAGGAAGTTAATGATGTGAGTGCCGTTTCAAATATTTCGTTAATTGAAGATACTAGAATGAAATATATTGAAGTGCTTCAAAACAATTATCCATTTACGATTGAGTTTGAATTTAAAAAAGAGTTTTCTGGAATGCTTTCCTATCCTCGTTGGATTCCTGTTGGTGGTTATAAAATGGCGGTGGAGCAATCTACTTACATTGCAAATATCCCTAATGAATTAGGCATGCGATACATGGTGAAGAACTTTTCAAATGAACCCGAAATCACTACAGATGATGACTCAAAAATTTATACTTGGAATGTGGAAAATTTTCAAGCAATTGATTCAGAGCCATACAGCCCTGATTACAGAAATTTTTTACCGATGGTTTATATCTCTCCGAATGAATTTGAATATGATGGTTATTCTGGAAATATGGAAACATGGGAGAGTTTTGGTAAATGGCTAAAAGGTCTGGAAGAAGGAAGGGATGAATTGAAAGAGGAAACCGTACAAAAAGTAAATAATTTAGTTGCTGAGGCTGCTAGTGATGAAGAAAAAGTGAAAATTATTTACGAGTACCTTCAATCCAAAACTCGATACATTAGTATTCAATTAGGCATCGGTGGTTGGCAACCCTTTAAAGCAAAAGAGGTTGATAAAAATGGCTATGGTGACTGTAAAGCATTAAGCAATTATACTCACGCCATGCTCAAAGCTATTGGAATCAAATCATACAATGCTTCCATTGGTGCTGGTAGAGGACACCCTTCTTTTGATCCTGATTTCCCATCAATGGGTTTTGCTAATCACCAGATACTTTGTGTCCCCTTGGAAAATGATACGATCTGGTTAGAGTGTACAAGTCAAGATAGTCCATTTGGTTTTATGGGTTCATTTACCGATGATCGAAATGCACTTTTATACACAGAAGAAGGTGGGAAAATAGTTAGAACAACTCGTTATCCTCAAGAAGTAAATACTCAAAATAGAACTGCCAAAGTAAAAATAGACACAAAAGGAAACGCACGTGCAAGTATTATTACAAAATATCGAGGACTACAATATGAAAATATTCAATATCAATTTAGAAGAAATGAAAAAGAGCAAAAAGAAGCACTTTTCGAAAATTTAGATATTCCAAATATGGAAATCGAAAACTTCAAATACGTTCAAATAAAAGATAGAATTCCAGAAGCAACGGAAGAAATTAATTTGGGAATAAAGAATTATGCCTCGGTGAGTGGGAAGCGAATCTTTATCCCTCTTAATATTTTAAATAAAAATAAAAAAACGCCACCTAAAGTTAAAAATAGAAAAACAGAGGTGGTCATAAATATGGCTTTTATTGATACAGATGAAATCATTTACGAAGTACCAAGTTATTATAAAATAGAACATTTACCCGAATCGGTCAATTTTGAATCTGACTTTGGGTCTTATGTTGCAAGTATATCGAAGGAGGGAAATCAAATTACTTATGTGCGAACTTTGAAGTTTAATAAAAAAACTTACCCTGCGGAACGATATGTTGATTTAGTAAAATTTTATAAAAAAATAGTGCGAGCGGATAAAATGAAATTGGTGATTTTAGGAGAAGATCGACCGTAATTTTTTTTACAAAAAAAGGCGACTTGAAAATGAATTCAAGTCGCCCTTTTTATTTTTCAAAAAATCAAAAATACTAGTGAATAATTATTTTTAAACTCTTCGTTTCTTGATTTTCATTGATTACTTGTAAGTAGTACAATCCAGCATTTTGAGGTGCTGTAAATCTTTGTACTTGCTCTCCTGCATTCATTTGTACTTTTTTATTTTCTATCATTTTCCCAACTGAATCAAATAATCTGAATTCGAAAATTTGATCTTCGTTATTCGAAATTGAAATATTTAATTCTCCATTCGTTGGTGCAGGATTAGGATGAACAGTCGCTGCAAAAGTTACTTCTGGTGCAGGGCTAAAAATACCCGTTGAATTATCAATCGTAAATGAGAATGATTCACTACATCCATTCGCATCACTCACCACAACATCGTAATCCCCATCTGTCAATCCTGTTACATCTTCGGTTTCAGCACCATTACTCCATTCAAAAATATAAGGTGGTGTTCCGTTACTAACAGTCAAATTAATTGCACCAATTCCTGTTCCATCATCATTAGTAATAAGTGCTCCACCATTGATATCAACTACTGTTAAATTCAATGTAACAATACTATCACATCCTGTGACTGTTGAGGTCAAAGTATTTGTATATGTACCTGTATTAGTATATGTTTCATTGCCAATAGTATAAGTATCATCTTTACAAATCGTTTCAAATAATTCGTATTCTTGAACTGGGTTGACATTCAATGTCAAAGTAACAATACTATCACATCCACTCAATGTGTTGAAGTTGCCGACATAGGTTCCTGCATCAGTTAATAATTGAGATCCAAACGGATATTGTTCTCCTTCACAAATAGTTTGACCAATCAAGACTTCTTGCGATGTCTGTACAGCCAAAGTCAAAGTGACTAAAGTTTCACAACCATTTGGACTACTAAATGTACTTGTGTACACTCCACTTTCCGTATAAATATTATTTCCAAAATTATACGAATCGCCTTCGCAAATAACTTCATTCAACGTTGGTGGTACTCCTGGAAGAACTGTTAAATTAACTGAAACGGTACTATCACATCCACCTATTGTAATAAGTGTTTCGGTATAAAGTCCAGTTTCTACTAAATTTGTTCCATTGAAAATATATTCTTCCCCTTCGCAAATTGTTTCATTGACAAGAACTGAAATATTTTGTTCAACTGCTAAATTTAAAGTAACTACACTATCGCATCCACTAGTCGAAGTCAAGGTATTAATATAAGTTCCAGCCTCTGTATAAGTTGAATTTCCTATGCTGTAACTTCCTCCTTCACAAATAGTTTGAGCAACATTTTCCGAAAATGAACTCACTACTGCAAGTTGTAAAGTCACTACACTATCACATCCATTACTTGAAGCGAAAGTCTCTTGGAAAGTTCCACTTGAAACTAACGTTTGATTTCCAAAGGTATATTGATCTCCAAAACAAATCGAAACATTATCATTAAATGAAGTTGAATTAACCGTCAATTCTAGTAAAACAACACTATCACATCCTGTACTTGCTGTCAATATATTTTCGTATACTCCCGTTTCGAAAAATGAATTTGCTCCTACATTATATGTATCGCCTTGACAAATTTCAGCAGACATAGACATGCTGTTTTCAGAGGCTACGGTCAAATCTAAGGTTGTATTTATTTCACAACCTAAACTATTGGTAACTGTATTCTGGTAAGTTCCACTTTCAGTCAAAGTTTGATTTCCTAATTCATAAGTTTCACCAAAACAAATGGTTTGTGTTAAACTCTCCGAAGTTTCCAGAACGGTTAAATCCAAGGTAACAAGACTTACACATCCATAAGTACCTGATAAAACATCATCATAAATTCCAGATTCTGTATAAACATTATTTCCAATCGTAACACTTCCTCCTTGACAAATTTCCTCTGTCATCGTCTCAAGGTAAGTACAACTAAAAACTGCAATTGCATCATCATCTGCTCCGGCAACATAAATATGTCGACCATAAGGATCAAGTGTTACGAATCTAGAACCAGACAATCCATTTACATTATCGATTCCATCTTCATATTTAAATTGATAAGTCAATGCACTTGTATTTTCATCTCTTTCAAATAAAACAATCGCATTTTCTCCACCACTTACTGCATAAAAATGAGTCCCATCAGGATTCAATGCTACTGCTCTCGCACCAGTTAATCCATCAATTCCATTCACTCCATCTTTGTACATTTCTACAAAGGTTAATTTACCTGTTGTATTGTTTCGACTAAATGCAGAAACTGAATTGTCATTATATCCACATACATAAAAACTTTTTCCATCAGAACTTACTACTGCTGAATGCGCACCATTCAATCCATTTACATTAGCAACTCCATTCTTATATGCTTCAATAAAAACTAAAGTACCATCTGCTGGATCTCTTGAGAAAGAAACAATCGCATCATCTGCATAACCTGTAGCATAAGCAAAATTCCCATCAGCAGATATCGCAAATGAGTTTGCTCCATTCAAGCCATCTACTCCATTTACTCCATCTTTTACCAATTGAATATATGATAACTCTCCTGTCGCAGCATTCCGTTGAAAAACTGAAATCGCATCATCATAATATGCTGCAACATAAATGTAATTTCCATCATCACTTACTTTTACAAATCGAGCACCATTCAAGCCATCTACTCCAGCAATATTATCTTTTATTTTTTCCACAAAGGTCAACTGTCCAGTTACTTCATCTCGATCAAAAACAACCAAAGCATCATCATTATTTCCAGTCGCATAAGCATGTTTTCCATCGGGACTAACTGTAATTGAGTAAGCTCGAAATAATCCATCCACTCCATTTTCTCCATCTTGTAACATATCAATATAGGTTAAATCACCCGTCGTTTCAGATCTTGAAAACATGACTACTGAGTTATCATCATAAGCTGCAGCATATACATTTTTCCCATCAGGACTTACTGCTAAAGAGTATGGTTTTCCTAATCCAGTAACCCCTCCTGTTCCACTCTGTTGGTTTTCTGTAAAACTTAAACCTCCATCACTTTCTTTTTTAAAGACCACTGCACTCCCACTTCCATTAGCAGCGGTATAGACTTGATTTCCATCAGGACTTACTGCCATATGAACTGGATAATTCATTCCTTCAACACCAACATTTCCTTCCACTTGTGCTTCTTTGAAAGTCAAAATTCCATTAGTCGGATTTCTTTCAAAAACATTAATCGCATTATCATTTGCTCCTAAGACATAAATATAATTTCCATCTGCACTTCCTGAAACATTAAATGGAAACTCTAAAAAATCCACTCCATTTTGACCATCCTGCTGAAGTCCCATAAAGGATAAAGTTCCAGCAATTGCATTTCTTTCAAAGATAGCAACTGCATTATCGTAAACTCCAGTTACATAAACATTCTCTCCATCAGGACTAACAAAAACTGAAAATGCTCCTGACAATCCATCTACAAAATTCACATTATCCTGAATCGCTTCCACGAAGGTCAATAATCCAGTTGTCGAATTTCGAGAAAAAACAACCACCTTTCCATCAACATGTCCAGCTGCATATATATGGTTTCCATCTGAGCTAATATCGAATCCTAAAACTACATTTAAAGAAGGATCAGTTATTTTTGATTTAAAAGTCAAAATTCCCGTCGAAGCATTTCTTTCAAAAATTGAAATCGCTTTATCATCAGTTGCCGTTACATAAACATGTTTTCCATCAGGACTAACTTTTACCATAAAAGGTGCATCAAGTCCATCAACTCCAGCCAATCCATCTTTGTGCATATTGACATAAGTCAAAGTTCCATTAACATGACTTCGATTAAAAGTAACTAATGCATCGTCGAAATTTCCAACTGCATAAACATTATTTCCATCAGGACTAACAGCAACAGATTGAGCTGAAGTCAATCCTTGAACTCCATTCAATCCAGTCTTAATTACTTCTACAAAGGTTAAATTTCCATCAGGACTCGAGATACTTTTGTTAAAGACATTGATGGCATTAGATCCCGCACTTGTCACATATACATAGTCTCCATCAGGGCTAATTGCAACAGCACTCGCTTGATCCATTAAAGCTCCTCCTCCGGAACCATTGTAAACAAAGTTCTCATAATTTAATTGTGCCTCCATCGCTAAGGCGAGGAGACAAAATAGAATTGCGGGGAGGGTTTTACGATAATTTTTAGTGACCATTTTATTTATTAATTTTTTAGATAAGTCAAAATATTGAGTATTCTCTAATATGTCTATTTCAAATTTTATACCATTAAAGAAACGTTTAGTACTTGCCAACTGGTTGATTATCAGTAATTTACAATTCAATAATTATACATAAAGTGACAGGATAAAACTACCTTACAAAAAATTGACAAACAACTGTAAAAAAATCATAGCCCCAACTGAAAAGTTGGAACTATGATTTTTTTACATCTCTGATTATAGAAGTAAGTACTAAGAAAATATACAATTAGATCTATTTTTCATTAATATCTAAATGCTGGACAGATCACTTTTTGACTTCTTCTTCGTTGTTTTTCATAGGCAAAGATTTTAATTATTGAAAGCTCCGGGCCTCCATTTCCAGCACTCACACTTCTAAGCGATGATACATTTGCATCGAAAGAAAAAGTAATAAACATTTTTTTATAATCAAATCGAACCGCAAAAATAAAAGCATCGGTTCCTCTTACATCTTGCTTTTGATCTAGATACCATCTCACCCATCCTCCAAAATATAATGATGCTGGTTGTCGTAACTTACTCCTCAACTTTTTATATTTCCAAAAAGATCCAATCAGTATTTCTCTATGCGGCCCTTGATCTTTAAAAACAAAATTTGGCTTTAGCGACATATCGTCGTTTAGTCGAATATCCGCACCTCCATGAATGGTTAAGTTTCTATATTTCAAAACATCTGTTGCACCAATTCCGTCTTCAAAAAATGAAACTCGTGGTTCATTAATATTTGAAAGAGATAATCCTAAGTACATCATATTTTTATTGTCAAAAGCATAGAACCAACCTAGACCTGCGGAAACGTTCCAAAAATTAATTTGATCTGGAGAGCCACCTTCAATTAATGGTTCATTATCGTGTGCAATGATATTAGCATAATTAACACTATTGCTCATGAATGAACTTTGTAATCCAAAAGAGAGATAATTTTTTCCCTGTCCGTCTAAGGATTTTAGTAGAGAGAAAGACAAACCTGCATAACTTGTTGTAAAATCTAAATCACCAGCAACATCTTTATATAATTGCATACCTGCCCCAATAAAATCGTCTTTTCCAATTTTGATTAATTTGGTATCTGCTGAAGCTGCAAAAGTTTTATACCCATTAGTGAAGTTGTTCCATTGAGATCGATAATTTAAAATCAATCTTAGGTCACCCTCGAATAGACCCGTCATCGCCGGATTCATGATCGTTGGTGAAGCATGGATGTGAGAGAAATGAACATCCTGAGCTTTAAGCCCAAGCGTCATCAACAGTATGACTACTGTGTAAAGTTTTTTCATGGTAATGTATTAAAATGGTTAGTATCGTGTGCTATGTATCGGCATTCTTATCCTTTATTTCTTGATTAGAAAAATAAAGGATAACTCTGCTTTAAAAGGAAAAAAATGAAAGGAGGGAAAATAGCCTTGGTGGGAATAATGCTTTTTTTTCAAATAGAATCCTATTATTAAAAAGTCAATTTTTATGCCAATGGACCTTTTATTTATAATAATCGAAAGAGAGTGTGACAACGGTTTTTGATAGTTGATAACTATATCTAATGCGTTATTTTTTAGAAAAAAGAAAAGGCATTCGCTGAGAAGCAAATGCCTTTTGACTAAAAATTAGGTTCTTAACTCTTTATTGAACTTAGATTAAAAACCAAAAATGGCTGATAATCAATAACTTAAACGTGTATGTTTTATTTAATAATAGTAACATTTCCAGTTCTAATAAATGTCTCTTCATTTAGACATAAACCTTCTAAATAATAAACATAAACCCCTGGATTAAGTACTTCTCCTTTAAATGTTCCATCCCAAGACAAATCAATATCATTAGTTTCGTAAACAATTTCTCCCCATCGGTTAAAGACTTTGAGTAATGAAATTTGACCAAATCCTTCATGTCTTATTTCAAATCGATCATTGTATCCATCTCCATTTGGAGAAATCATATTTGGAATTTGCAACTTAGAATATTGACATGCTTCATTTACATTAACCGTAATCTCCTCTATCGATACACAACCAAATTCATCTACAACAGAAATATAATAAGTCGTCGTTTGTTCAGGTGAAACTGTCATTTCTCTACAGTTCTCACAAATCGTTTGAATCCCATCTGACCAAGTAATTACGTCTTGCATATCATCAGTCGATGCCATCAAAAATGCAGACTCACCAAGTAAAATTGTTTCATCATCAGAAACCGCCAACTCAGGTGGTGTATTAACATAAACCGTAACACTTGTCTCTACCGTTGTTCCCAAACAACCTGCTGCGCTTACTTTATATGTAGTAGTTGATGAAGGTGAAACTATTGGGTTAGGACAATTATCACAACTCAATCCTACAGTCGGAGACCAAGTAACAACATCTGCTCCTTCGACAAATAATTGTCCTTCTTCGCCTAGACATAATTCTAGTCCTTCTACATATATATCAATTGGTGGATCGACCATTAATTCTGTAATGATGATACTATCACATCCTTCTACTGTATTTAAATTTTCGGTAAATTCTCCCGCTTCAAATTGATATTCGCCTGCAATAAAGATACTATCTCCTTCACAAATTACTTCTTGTATATAAGTAGTTGAATTGTCTAATAACGAAACATATGAATGCACCAAACTATCACATCCATTTGCGGACTGTAAGACATCTGTGAAAATACCTCCTGTAGTTTGGTAAGCACCTGCCAAGACAATACTATCGCCTTCACAAAGATCTAGATAAATAACTGTTGGCTGCACATCCGAAACTTCTAACACTAAATTCGTGATACTATCACAGCCATTGATCGATGTAAGCGTATCAGAATAAATTCCAGAAGTGTTATATGCATTATTACCAATCTGATATATTTCACCTGCACAAATAGTTGCTTCTATCGTCTCTTCCTCAAATGGTAGGATATTTAAATTCAACATAATAATACTATCACAGCCTGTAATAGATGATAAGGTATCAATATAAAGTCCTGTTTGATTATACAATGAATCTCCTACTTGGTAAAAGTCATTGGCACAAAGTGTTGCCGAAATAGGTAATTGGAAATTTGGTACAACAGAAAGATTTAAAGTCACCAAACTATCACAACCTGAAGTTGCAATAAAGCTTTGTTCATAAGTTCCAGGAGTTTGGTACGTTGTATCTCCAAGTGTATATGAATCACCTGTACAGATGGTTGCATTTATAATTTCATCCGCTGGAAATAATACTATCAAATCTAAACTAACAATACTATCACATCCTCCCATTGAAGTCAAGGTATCAATATACAATCCTGACTCTGTCAAAATTTCATTTCCAAATTCATAAGATTCATAAGAACAAATCGTAGCAACTTCGTCTTGCAAAATTATATCTGTAACCGTTAATGTTAACGTAACAGAACTATCACAACCATTTGATGAGATAAAGTTTTCTTCATAGATACCTCCCT
The DNA here is from genome assembly GCA_045104975.1 of Saprospiraceae bacterium. Classification (GTDB taxonomy): domain Bacteria; phylum Bacteroidota; class Bacteroidia; order Chitinophagales; family Saprospiraceae; genus CAJQQY01. Next base: position 714 of record JBGCCY010000022.1, on the reverse strand, counting down.
CAAAATAAGTGCTATCTCCAAATTCATAACTAGTTCCATCACAAATTGTCACTTGGATTATTTCAACTAACTCTGGTAAAACATTTAATTCTAAAATCACAATACTATCACAGCCATTGGCAGCGGAAAGTGTATCGGTGTAAGTTCCACTTGCAGTCAATTGAATTCCTGCAAAAGTGTAGAAATCATTTTCACATATTTCTTCTTCTAAATTAGTGATAGAATTTGGTAACACAGTCAAGTCCGTTATGACGATACTATCACATCCTAAACTAGTAATTAATGTATCGAAATAAATTCCTGTGATCGTTTGATTGTCGCCTCCGGCAAAATAATTTTCTCCTTCACAAATCGACACTGGGAAATTTGTTTCTGCAGTTGGATTGACTGATAAGTCTAAAACAACTGTACTATCACAACCTGCTACCGAAGTCAATACGGTGGTGTATATTCCATTCGTCGTATAAGTTGAATCACCTACTTGATAATTAGAACCTTCACAGATTGACGCAACTATTGAATTTTCGTTTTCTCCTAAGATGGTTAAGTCTAAAGTGATTGTGCTATCACAGCCACTTGTTGTCGTGTAGCTTTGTTCATACGTTCCACTTGTAGTATAAGTCGTATCGCCTACTTGATAATTTTCATCTACACAGTTTTCTGCTACTATCGAATTACTTATTATTGCATCTACTGATAAGTCTAAAACAACTG
>JBGCCY010000021.1:0-11970 GCA_045104975.1 Saprospiraceae bacterium | reverse complement strand
ATAGGATGGATTGGTGAGGAAGAATTATTTTCAGAAGAAAAGCATAAAAAAGCGAAAAAATATAAATATGAAAAAGATGAAAATAAGAATTGGATAAAACAAAGTGAGGTAGAAAAATCTTCCGATAAGATTATGGAAAGGAGACGAGTAATTAAATATTATGACTCTTAAATGTTCAGTTGACTCCAAGTTGCATTCATTCGACCACCTCTAGAGAAACTGTCAGGGTTCGATATTCAAAATTAATTGTCAAAAAAAAACGGATGCATCATCACGACACATCCGTTTTTTTTATAAAATGGAAATTTAACTATCCTGCTGATTCCAAACCAGAAGAAATTGGTCCACCACCACCTGCAACGATTGCAGCAATGATACAAAGAACGAACAAAGCAATAGCTAAGCCCCAAGTTAATTTCTCAACAAAATCGGTAGATTTAGCTGCTCCAAAAATTTGGTTAGAAGCATTTCCACCAAAAGTTGCATCAACTCCTCCTCCTTTCGGATTTTGGATTAATACTACTCCCATAAGCATTACACAAACAAGAGCGGTTAATACTGTAATTCCTGATAACATATTGAATTATTTTTTAAGTTTCGCAATTTTTTTTGCAAAGAAACTGCTTTTTTTAGGAAAAATCAAACTTAATCGTTTATACATCTGAATTGCTTTTTTGTGGCTGCCTTGTTTGGCCAGTAATTTTGCCAAAGTTTCTGATACGATGTCATCACTTTGTTGAACACTTTTATTGGCTTCAGCTACCACTTTAGCTTTCTTATTTTTCTTTTCTTTTTTCTCTTTCTTTTCCTTCTTCTTCATCTTGATTTTAGACATGAGTTTCTTTTTTTTCTTTTTCTTTTTAGATTTTTTCTTTTGGATGAACATCAACTCAATTTCTTCTTCTTCGACCGCTTCATCAATCGCATTGGCCAATTCCGTTTCTTCTTCAACTTCTTCGATAAATCCAGCAGGTGGTTGAAATTGATCGATATAACTTTTAAAGGAAGTTTTAGGTGTAGGAGCCTCTAAAGGTTGTACGGAATCTTCATTTTTTGTTTCCTCTTTTGAATCTAAATATCCTAAATCATCCTCAATTGAATCATCATCGTCAGATTGATTGGCTCTCTGCATCAAAGCATCCATTTCTTTATCCGTTTTGTTAGTTATTTCAAAAAGAACTTCTTTCCCTAATCTTGTAGTTTCTTTAATAGGAGTCAAATCTTTAAAGCCATTGTCGATATTTGTAGGCGATTCTAGTTCATCCTCTAGATTGATTTTCTTTTCAGAAGAAAGAGAAATAATTTTCCCATCTTTTTTGAATTTCTTGTCCTTTCCCAAAAGTTGATCAATGACTGATTTACTCTTTTTAGGTTTTTCCATATATGAGATCATTTCGGACTCATCTGAAATATTATCTGCGATTTCATCTATTGATGAATCTTCTGGAAGGGCAGAGGTTGGTCTTTCTAAATCTGATGATTCGAGCAATACTAAATCATCATCATCATCATGATCATCATCTTGCTCTATTTTATCATTCGATACTTCATTGATGGCTTCTTGCGGAATGCTAGAATCAATTAGGAAAGTGCTAGCTGCTTCCTCAAGATTAGGCAATTCTAAAGCCTCTCCTTGAGGCAACCGAACATCCTCTTGCGCTAAAATAGATAACTCATTTTTTTCTTCACGATCAGCAGAAAGGTCTTTTAGTTCTAAAAAATCTTCATTTAAAACAAAGTTATCAGCACTCTCTTCCTCTTCTATTTGATGGATTAATTGGTACAAGTAACTTCGATCAACATGGTAAGTAGCTGCAAGTGCTAGATCATTTTGATATTCTTCTGAATTTTCAATTTTACTTTTGGTGAGCAGTAAAAATCTTAAGTTTTGACAATATGGATATTGTACTACCAAGCTTTTTAATTCTTGATAAGACACTTGATATAGATGTCCAGGGTTTTTTAAATAATATGAAAATTTTTCCGCTGTCATTGAATGTTTTTTTCTAATAATCTGCTAATCAATTGCGCTTCAATGTATGGTCGTTTAAACTCAAAGATAAATAAAAAGTTGCTAAGATATGGAGTGTTGATATTTATATGTTATTTAGTTTATATGTTTTTCTATTCCTTAATGCAAGATGTAAATGAATAATACTACCAATCATTAAATGCCTTATTAAAAATCTTCTCAATCATCTCCTCCTGAATCGCATCAATCAATTCATCTTGCACATCAATCAGGTTGACATTACTCCCAAAGTCAGAGAACGATCTAAAATTCTCTTTCCAACCTTTTTTCTCATCTTGATGATAAATATATTCCACAGAAAGCGTAATCGTCAAACGGTTAAATGCAGTTGTCTCACCTGCCTGAGGTGCTTCTGAGCTGATATAATAATCAGTAACTACTCCTTTGAATTCAATATCAGGATCGGTTTCCGTTTGATTCAAATTAGATTCAGCTCGGATTTTATCTTTGAGTGCTTCCGATAAAGTTTGACCTAAAGTGGGAATTGCATTACTTGATCTGACATCAAACCTTTCTACAAAATAAGAATCCACTTCAGCAGGAATACTAGTTCCTTTAAAAGAGTAAAAAAAGCAACTCGAAAATGAGATCGAGATTCCGATAAGTAAGAAAAATAGATATTTATGATTCATGATTTTAGTTTGATGGTACACCATAATTGACATAAAATTTCATAGATCTGTTCAGAGAAAAAAAATTGTGTAATCTCAGGTGAAAAAAATAAGATCAGATTTACTTTTTTTAAAACGAAAAAATTAAACTTCTCGTTGTTAAAAATTAAGTTAAAATACGGCAAAAAAAAACTGATAGCATGTTAAATACTATCAGTTTTTTTTTCGAAAAGTTAAAATCGTCGATTATGCATGCAAAGTTGCTTGCCGAGCCAAAAGAACTTCTTCTGATTCTTCTCGATCTGGATCTGGAACACAACAATCTACCGGACAAACTGCTGCACATTGAGGTTCTTCATGGAAACCCATGCATTCCGTACATTTGTCAGGCGTGATAAAATAGTAATCTTCCTCAACAGGTGCATTGGACTCATCAGCTGCTACTTCTTTTCCACCTTCGAGTGTATATTTTCCAGTAATCGTAGTTCCTTCTGAAATGGTCCATTCCACGCCTCCTTCATAAATTGCATTGTTTGGACACTCTGGTTCGCATGCGCCACAATTAATACATTCATCAGTAATTATAATTGCCATTATTTATTTTATTATTGTAAAAAATTAGAAATGACATTTAGTTAAAAGTCATCCTCCTATTAAAACGGCAAAAATATCAGAAAGTTTAATCAAATACAAATCGAAATTAATGAATAAAAAATTTTCTATATCAACTCCATCAGATTTCAACTTTGAAGAATGTTTGAGATTCTTGCAAAGATCAGATTTGGAATGTTTGTTTCAAGTGGAAAATGAAGTGGTTCAATTTGCTTTAGCGGTGGAAAATGAGATATTTCTAATTCAAGTTTTTTGGAAAAAAGAAAGATTACAAATCGAAATTTTAAAAGGGGAATTAAGGACTGTTTCCAAAAAAATCATTGCTAATTATATTTTAGAATGGTTTGATGTAAAACGAGATTTGACCGCATTTAATAAAATTTGTAAAAAAGATAAACTGCTAAAAAACATTTGCAAACAAAATCAAGGACTTCGATTGATTGGAGTTCCGAGTTTTTTGGAAGCGATCAGCTGGGCGATCATTGGACAGCAAATAAATCTTACGTTTGCTTATTCGTTGAAGAAAAGATTGGTAGAAAATTTTGGCCAAAAAATCGAATTCGACGGGAAAGACTTTTTTCTATTTCCAACTGCCGAGGTGATTGCTAAACTTACGGAAGATGATCTTCGACCCCATCAATTTAGTCGTAGCAAAATAAAATATTTAACTGGTGTTGCCAAAGCAATTGACAGAGGGGAGATTTCCAAAAAAATACTTCAAACACTTTCCTACGAAGAGGCGAAAGCTAAATTAATAGAACATAAAGGTGTGGGAAATTGGACTGCGGATTATGTTTTGATGAAATGTTTGCGATACCCTGATGCTTTACCAATTACTGATGTTGGAATTCATAATGCGATCAAAAAGGAATTGAATTTGGAGCAAAAACCAAGTATTGAAAGTATTGAGAAGATGGCTGAAAATTGGAAAGGTTGGAAATCTTATGCTACTTTTTATTTGTGGCATTCATTGTTGGTTGATTAGGTTTGGATATAAATGCTATTATTCGCAAGGTAACTTAAATTCACCTTGTGAATAATTCAAATTTTTTTTAAAACAACTCAACAAAACAGCCTTCAAATCCTTTATATTTTTTTCATTACCAATGACAATATTTTTATTTCAAGAAATTAAGAAATTCACTTGTTTTTCCTACTTTTGTCATTCACTAAAAAATCACATCAATGTCTAGAGTTTTAGCTTTAAGAGATGCCATTCGAGAAGGAATGACCGAAGAAATGAGAAGAGATGATAGTGTCTTTCTCATGGGAGAAGAAGTGGCAGAATATAATGGAGCATACAAAGTAAGTAAAGGTATGCTTGACGAATTTGGAGCAAGAAGGGTAGTAGATACCCCAATTGCTGAATTAGGTTTTGCAGGAATTGGAGTAGGTGCTGCGATGAATGGATTGCGCCCAATCGTAGAATTTATGACTTGGAATTTTGCTGTTTTGGCATTTGACCAAATCGTAAACAATGCGGCCAAAACACTTTCTCAATCTGCAGGTGAATTTAATTGTCCGATTGTTTTTCGTGGACCATCTGGAGCTGCTGGCCAATTGGCGCAGCAGCACTCTCAAACTTTTGAGGCTTGGTTAGCAAACTGTCCTGGATTAAAAGTTATTTCATGTATCGATCCAGCTGATGCCAAAGGTTTAATCAAATCTGCGATTAGAGATAATGATCCGATTTGTATGATGGAGTCGGAGCAATTTTATGCTTTAGAAGGTGAAGTGCCTGATGGAGAATATTTGACTCCAATCGGAAAGGCTGCGGTTCGAAGAGAAGGAACTGATGTTACGATTGTTTCTTTTAATAAAATGATGTTGGTAGCAAATGCTGCTGCTGATCAATTAGAGAAAGAAGGAATTTCAGCAGAGGTAATTGACTTGCGAACAATTCGACCATTGGATCACGAAACGATTGTAAATTCTGTAAAAAAGACTAATCGAATTGTGGTAGTTGATGAGTCTTGGCCATACGCGGGAATTAGTTCAGAAATCACTTATCAGATTCAAAAACATGCGTTTGATTATTTGGATGCGCCCGTAGTGAGAGTAAATGCTCCTGATGTTTCTTTACCTTATGCAGCTGCATATGTGGAAGCATACATGCCAAATCCTAAAAAAGTAATTGATGCAGTTAAGTCTGTGATGTATAGATAAATAGGAGTCAGGATTCAGGTTGTTCGCTGTGCTCTCGGTCAGGAGTCAGGGGCTTCTTGATTACGATAATCGTTATTCGATATTCAAAATATCCTGAAGTCAGGGTTTTCTTTTTCCACAGTTTAATATGAAGAAAAGCTATTTTTGCTAAAATGCAAAAAGAGCTTTTCTTATAAATGAATAAAACTATTATCGTAATCAAGAAGCCCCTGACTCCTGACGGAGAGTGTAGCGACCAACCTGAATCCTGACTCCTATTTATTTGATTATCAGCTTGTTGTAAAATATTTTTTATTCAAATACGAATAAAAAAAAGGTTTTGAAAAAATGATAAATATTTTGTTTTTGGAGATCAACTTTATACTTTAGTCCCGACATACTAAAAGAGAATCCAAAAAATTCCCATCTCCGTTGACACTCAGTATTAATATTCATCTACCCTTAAATTGGGAGTCAATTCTCTAACTTTATTCACAAAAGTAGTGTGACTAACTACTGCTTATTTCTAAGAACCATTATGTTACTTGATGATCAATTACCGATTTTTCAACGCTATTCACCTACCAAAAAGGTGGATTGGTTATTTAGCTTGACGGGCTTTTTCTTTATGTTTTTTTCACTTGCTTGTATCTTTTTTTATCCAGAAAAAGTAGTCGGATTATTTTTGGATGGAAATCTAATTATTACTCCTTTTTATTTTGTTTGGCTGGGAGCGACCATGATCTTTTTTACTTTCGGAGGATTATATGCATTTATCAATCGAGGTCTCAAAATTAAGACTGATTACAAGATGGGGATCTTGCATTTAGTGTTTTCTTTACTAACCGTAATTGTATTGTTATGGAAAGTTTCAGATGAGAGTTTGTTAATTGAATTTTCGATTTATGATGTATTTAATTCTATTATTTCTTTGATGACGTTGCTGATTTTAGCGCAAATGATATTTTTTGTCAATGCGTTTTTAGGTATGATTCGGAGGTATGATTCGAAATTTTAAAAGAAACTGAACGTAGTGAACCTTTAGAATTAGTTTTTGATTTTCGATCTGGGAGAAGTGTTCTCTGAGAAACGGGGCGGGTTGGGGCTGGCGAAAAATGTGGGTGCTGGAGCCTGCATGGCGAACGCCATTTTTTTCGCCAGCCCCAACCCGCCCCGTTTCTCACAGGTCAGAACTCACAGAACAAAACTCATTGAATACTTCTCATTGACCTTTTTTATAATTAATAACCTTCACCCCATCCTCAATCTTCACCTCATGAATTTTACATTCCAAACCAGTCATTTCCAAATATTGCTTTTTGATATTAGAAAGTGCAGCTGATTTATTTTCATTGGCAACTAAGTTAATGGTCGCTCCACCAAATCCTCCACCCATCAATCTTGCTCCCAAAACGCCTATTTCTTTTTTGGCCAAATCAACTAAAATATCCAACTCAGGAAGACTCACTTCATATTCTTTGCTTAATCCATGATGACCTTGTAACAATATATTTCCAACTTCTTCCAAGTCGTTTTTTTCTAATAAATTAATCACTTGATGGACTCTTTCGTTTTCTTTGAGGACATAGTTAACTCTCTGGAAATCAATAGGTTGTATGTTTTTTTTATATTTTTCTAAAAGAGGAAAATCAACATTTCGAAGTGATTTAATTTTTGGGAAATCCTTGGCAATCAGTTCAACCACTTTTTCGCAAGATGCTCTTCTGACATTATACTCTGAGTCTACAGAGGCTAATTGATGTTCGATATTTGAATTGATTAATATTAAGGTGTGGTTCTCTAACTGGAAGGGAATATGTCTTATTTCTAAGCTTTCACAATCCAAACAAAACAAGTGATTTTTTTTCCCAAATAAAACTGCGTACTGATCCATCAAGCCACATTTGGATCCAATTCGATGTTCTGCGGCTTGTGCCATTTTTGCAATTTCTTCTCTTGGAATTTTTAAATCAAATAATTTCGAAAGCCCAAAAATAAACCCACAACAAAGTGCCGCCGAAGAAGAGAGTCCTGCTCCAATCGGAAGATCAGCTCCAAAAACACATTGAACACCTTGGATCGAAAATCCTTTTTCGTTTAGGATTTCTAGAATCGCTTTAAAGTATTTTCCCCAACTAGGTATGTCTGATTTCTCTAAATCTTTAAAAATGATAGACTCTTCAAAATTAAAAGAATGAATATCTAAAATCGAATTTCCATTTTTCCCTATTGCAAAGTACATTGCCTGGTCGATGGCAGCAGGCATCACAAATCCATTGTTATAATCAGTATGTTCTCCAATCAAATTGATTCGGCCAGGTGATTTGACCATCAATGATTCGTCTGAGAACCGAGTTGAAAATGATTGGTTGACTATATCTTTCATGAAAGTTACTTTTTGACAAAAGTAATTAGAGTTTAGAATTTTCCAATTGAACAGGGTAAATAATTGAAGATAATTAATTTTCATGTTGAATCTATTTAGAAGATCAAGGTTGAAAATACTTTTCTAACTTTGTCCCTTAGCTATAAGAACAGTAAAATAAAAGTAAAATGGATAAAGAAAGTTTTTTGCGAGATTTTATGGAAGAGGTTTGGAACAAGAAGAATTTTGAAGTAGTAGAGAAATACATTCATGCGGAGTATAAAATTCATTTAGATAATGCCGATCCTTGGGAAGGAAAAACTTTATCGCTCGAAGAATTTAAGGAGCGATTAAATTTTTCATTTGGCAGTTTTCCTGATATTCATTTTGAAGTGACTAGTGCGATTCATGATGAGGATCAAGTAGCGATAACTTGGATAATGACAGGAACGAATCTTGGGAAAATCGGAGACTTTCCACCGACCAACCGAAAGATAAAAACTAATGGAATGACTATTTACCATTTTTATAACAATAAAATTGCAGGACATTCTCAAGTGTTTGATCGGTTGACGATTATGAAACAATTGGGATTTGTTTAGGTTAGAAAAAATAAATATTTTACATTAAATCACTATTGGCGTTTTTGTCAATTTATTCTTTTAGGAGTTAGAAAAATGATTTTAAGGATTGGCTGATATAGAAAAATTGAAATAATAAAACAAAACAAAACATGAAAAACCTAATTGTAATTTTTGCTTGTCTGTTTTTATTGTTTGGATGTGAATCCTCCGATAAACAAGTTGACACTTCGAGCGTTGAAGGATGGTCTCAACTTTTCAATGGAAAAAATATGGAAGGCTGGACTCCTAAGTTGGCAGGTTACAAAGTGGGAGATAATTTTAATAATACTTTCCGAGTGACGGATGGAAACTTGCAAGCGAATTACTCAGAGTATGATACTTTTCGAAATGAGTTTGGGCATCTTTTTTATCAAGAAAAATATTCTCATTATCGACTTCGAGCAGAATATCGAGCAGTTGGAAAACAAATGAACGGAGGAGCAGGTTGGGCGGTGGCGAATAATGGTTTGATGTTGCATTGTCAATCACCAGAGTCGATGACTTTGGATCAAGGATTTCCATTGTCGATTGAATTTCAATTGTTGGCAGGAAATGGAAAGGACGAACGACCAACGGGAAATCTTTGTACACCAGGTAGTCATGTAACTATGAAGGGAGAATTATTCGAACCACATTGCGTGAATTCAAATAGTAAAACCTACCACGGTGAACAATGGGTAACTGCCGAAGCGATCGTTTATGGCGATTCAATAATCCATCATGTGATCGAAGGAGATACGGTGATGACTTATTCGAAACCTGTGATCGGAGGTGGGGAGAAAGGACTAGATACTTTGAAATTTCCCGAAGGAAAAAGAATGACGGAAGGTTATATTTCGATTCAAGCGGAGAGTCAGAGTTTTGATTTTAGGAAGATAGAAATACTTGATTTGTGTGGATGTATGGATAAAAAGGCGGTGAATTATAAGTCGTATTTTGTTTGTTCGGAACCTAAAAGTTGTGTTTATGAATAATATTGGGAATAATGAATAAAAAGTGGTTTCACATATCAACAGGTCAATTTGGATATCCTCAACCAGAAGATGGGTATGAAGAAATTACTTACTCAAAAAATAAAGGCTGTAAAACATGTGGAATTGGAAAAGAAGAAGTCAGTCAATTCAGGTTTCGAAAAGAACCAAGAGCAAAGCACAGTCAATTTTTTGGTTTAAACTGGGTGTTCGACCAAATATTTATTCAAGAAATTGTAAAAAAAGAATTTGAAAAAAGTGGAGTAACTGGAGTACATTATTCAAAACCAATTTTTCATAAATCAGAAAAAGAGTTAGCATCAATTTATCAATTAAATATAAACACAATACTTCCAAAGTCATTAATTGGAGATAATTTATCAACAGAAATTTGCGAATTGCCAAAAGATGAAAAAACCTTAAAATTTTTAAAAGCAATTAAAAGCAATTAAAAGCAATTAAAAGCAATTAAAAGCAGATTAGTAGAAGGGCCTTTTTGTGGGAGAATTAAATATAATTTTCCTCAAAGTCAGAAAATGAAATTTGAATTAAGTGCTTTCAATGAAAAACCAGATTTTGTTAGAACTTCCGAATGGTTTGGAAGTGGAGGCAGTTCAAACCAACCAATATTGATTTCTGAAAAAGTAAAAGAAATAATTATTAAGAATAAATGGCGTGGAGCATTTTTACAAGAAATAGAAATCATTAATCAATAAAATCAGATAGTGTAGAATATTTACATTTTAAGAAAATCTATTTAAATAAACATAATCACATTAAAAATTCAGCAATGAGTTCAATAGGATTTCCCTTTTCGATTCTAAATCGAGAAGAACATATCGAAAAATTAAAAACAGAAACCTTCGACTTACTCGTTATCGGAGGAGGTGCAACGGGAGCAGGAATAGCGCTAGACGCATCAGCGCGTGGACTAAAAACAGCCTTGGTAGAAATGCGAGATTTCGCCTCAGGTACCAGTAGTAAATCCACCAAATTGATTCATGGCGGATTAAGATATTTAAAACAATTAGACATTGCTTTGGTGCGAGAAACTGGAACCGAAAGAGCGATCGTTCATCGCTTAGCACCACATTTAGTTTTACCCGAAAAAATGTTGATGCCCTTAATCAAAGGAGGAACTTATGGAAAATGGGCGACCTCTTTTGGCTTGATGGTCTACGATATCTTGGCAGGAGTAAAAGGAGATGATCGACGAAAAATGTTGTCAAAAAAACAGACCCTTGCGCTCGAACCGTTGCTCGATGAGAACGGATTAAAAGGTGGAGGTTACTACGCAGAGTATCGAACTGATGATGCACGACTAACGATTGAGTTATTAAAAACTGCAGCTACTTTTGGAGCAACTACTTTGAATTATTGTAAGGTAAAAGATTTTACTTACTCGAATGATACTGTTAATGGAGTAATCTGTCGAGATGAAAATGATGGCAATGAATTTTCCATAAAAGCAAAAATGGTCGTCTCCGCAGGAGGACCATGGGTAGATCGAATTCGGAAAAAAGACGGTGAAGTAACTGGCAAAAGATTGCATTTGACGAAAGGTGTACACGTTGTTTTTCCTCATGAGAAGTTACCATTGAAGCACACGACTTATTTCGATGGACCTGATGGACGAATGATTTTTGCCGTTCCCAGAGGTCGGGCAACTTACGTTGGAACAACCGATACTAATTATACAGGAGATCTTAGTCGGGTTGTCTGTACGAAGAATGATGCTGCGTATTGTTTGGCAGCGATTCATCATGCATTTCCGTCGATAAAAGTTTCGGAGGAAGACATCATTTCCAATTGGGCAGGTCTGCGACCGTTGATTCATGAAGATGGAAAATCACCTTCTGAACTATCGAGAAAAGATGAAATTTTTGTTTCTGAAAAAGGATTGATTTCTATCGCTGGTGGGAAACTGACAGGGTACCGAAAAATGGGACAACGAATTGTCGATTTAGTTTTGAAAAAAATGGAAGGGGTAACGAAGAAGAGTTTTAAGAAATGTAATACTAGAAAAATTCCTTTGACACCAAAGCCTTTAGCAAATTTTAAAGCAGTCGAAAAGTACATTAAGAAGTTGGAAGAAGTTGTCGAGTTTAAGGGTTTGGATAAATATTATGCTTGGTATTTGACGACGAATTATGGAACGCAAGCAGATTTGATTTTACTAAAGATGATTGAGTTTTCAGATGAACCAGAAGTTTCACTTGCCAGAGCAGAGGCTTGGTTTGGAATGAATTATGAGATGGTGTCAAGTGCAGAAGATTTTTTTGTCAGACGAACGGGAAGATTATATTTTGATATAAAAAGTATTGTTGTGATTCGAGAAAAAGTGATGGAGGATTTGAAAAATACTTTACGATGGAGTGATGTAAGAATAGCTTTAGAAAATAAAAAGATGGATGAATTAATTTATGATGCGACACATTATTATGACAAAGAATTAGAAAGTACATACAAAGCAAAATCAATCATTTAGTATATTTCTAAAATAAATAGACCAATACTTTTTTAAAAAACAAAACGAAAAAAATCAACTTTATGAACCCAATCTCCAATATTGATATCGGGATTATCATTGCCTATTTTGCCTTCGTGATGG
>JBGCCY010000020.1:0-42798 GCA_045104975.1 Saprospiraceae bacterium | reverse complement strand
ATATATTAATATTGAATTGAACTCAAAATCACAAACGGATATAGAAATCTATGATTTGACCGGAAGAATTGTCTTGAGTGAAAGCTTCTTTGCTTCAAAGTGGAAAGTCCATTTCAACGAAACTCCTGGTCTCTACTTAGTACGTTTAAAAATCGACAATAAGGCATATACAAGAAAGATCCAATTGAAGTAATGCAATAATTCGCTAATCGAGTAGACATGAAGTCGTCCAATATATCGTCAATCAATAGACTAATTAATAGCACAAAACTTAGTTTAGGCATTGACTTATTTTACTGTAAATAATTCTTTATCCCGAGTGCGTCGAAAGCAATTCCGAGGTGCGAAGCAGGGAGACAATGTAAAAAAAAGAAAATCACCTTCATAAATAAACAACATTTTAAAATTTTGAAAAGACATTTTTTATCAATTCTAACTTTGAGTTTAATCACTTCAACAATTTCTTTTTCTCAAAAAAATGATATTTCAGAGGAAAGAAAGAAATATGCAGTAATTGATTTTGAAGAAGCCAATTTTGATTTTGGAGTTGTGGAATCTGGAGAAAAAATTTCACATGTATTTAAGTTTAAAAATATAGGAGAAGTTCCTTTAATTATAACGAGTGCTAAAGGAAGTTGCAAATGCACGACACCCTTCTATCCTGAAGACCCAATATGGCCAGGAGATACTAGTTAAATAGAAGTAATATTTGAAACTAAAGGACGACAGGGAGACCATAGTAAGCGAGTGACGATTTATGCAAATACAAATCCAATATATAATTTTGTTACAATAAAAGGAGAAATATCTAAAGTGGAAAAAATGGTTGGTTTAGATAAAAACAAAATAATTGAACAAGCGAATGATTCTATAAAAATCTTAGACCGAAATTGTTCTACAATCAATTCTTATCCTTTAAATGAAATTATACACTTAGAGCTTAAAGAATATATTAACAAGGTTGCAGCAATTGAAATCAGAAATGAAATAGGAAAAAAAATAATGAGTAAAGAAATAGGTCTAATTTCAAAAGAATCAACTCGTCTTAAAATAAGTGAATTTCCATCTGGAACTTATATAGTTACAATATTTATAGACAATGAAGAACCTATGAATCAATGTTTTGTGGTAACTGGCAAATAAAAATAAATTGGAATTTAAAGGAAAAAAGGAACTGGCTATAACAATGTCTAAAAGGCAATCAAAACCAAATCTGCTTGTGTTGACTTGAAAGTCAACATACAGCAAAAGGTTGCGGGCTGCGCCCGACAGTCTGCAAGTCTAACACGTAAATAGTTTATGAAGATTTTTCAACTTAAATCGTTCTACTTCCATAATAAAAGTGTTTTACTTAAAACAATACTATTATTAATGATACTATTGTATTGTTTTGTCAACTTAAATGCTCAAAAAGAACCTAATATAAAACTAAAAGTAGAAGCTGGACTAAACTGGAAGCTTGCTGAAAAAGATATAATAAACCATTGGGATTGGTCTTTACATTTTAGTCTGGAGCCTAAATTGAAAACTTCAAAGAAGACTTTCATTGGATTGAGAATCCAAGCTAGTGAGAACGAACCATTCAATGAAAAGTATAAACCCACACAATTTTTCATCGATAACAATATTAATATTAGTTTTCTTGAGGCGACACCAACTACGCTCATTTCGTTTGTCCCGACCTTTGATTATTACTTTAGTAAAAATCGTTTTAAGCCTTATTTAGGTGTAGGTATAGGATACTATTTTTTGACTACTTCCAAAGATGTTTTAGTCTTTGGAGCCTCTTTCGATGATGAACTTGAAACAAGTGCCGATAACCCAGTTGGATTTCTAATAAGAGGAGGGTTAGAAATGGGGAAGTTATCATTTGGATTGGAATTCAATTACTTACTAGAGGCTGATATAAAAATACCAAGCGGACTAATAATAGGAACAGTTGATGATAGCTTTATTGCAGTATCAATTGGATATTCAATTGGTAATAGTAAACGCTTAAAGTAATTATAAATCTGATTATTACTCGCTGGCGTCACCTCTAGGAACCATAATTAAATAGTCGCTAGCGCCCTTGCCCCTCGCTGTTCAATATAAACTCAACCCAACAATCAAAACTAAACCTGCTTGTGTTGACTTGAAAGTCAACATACAGCAAAAGGTTCGGGCTTCGACCGACAGTCTACAAGTCCACCAAGTACTCCACCTTTTTATAACTCAAAAGAAAGCTACCTACGTAAATACAAATTCATTATTTTTATCCCCACATACTTGTAGATTGTCGGGCAAAGCCAGCTACTTTAGTTCGCGTAAATGTTTAACATTTTGCGAGCTCCTTTCCTTTTTAGTAAAATTCATCTTGTATAAATAGCAAGGGAAACGGATGTTTTAAAATAGGCAATTTACAGATTAAAAAAACTTCAATAATATGAAACGAATTAGAAAAATACTAAGTCTTTTACTAATAATAACACCTTTTGTAACCTACTCTCAAAAAAACATATCTGACAATGAAAAAAATACTGTGATTGAAAACATTAAAGAATTAATCGATTCGAATTATGTTTTTATTGACAAGGTTAAGTATATAAATAATTCGTTTGATAGTTTAAATTTGACAGGAAAATATAATGATATAAAAGACTATGAAACCTTTGCTAAGGTGTTAACCGATGACCTTGTAGAAATTACGAAAGACCTTCATTTTAAAGTTCAATACAATCCTGAATTTATTAAAAGCAATCGCGAACGACGACGACAAGCTGAACGTGAGAATCAAAAAAAGCCTAAGGAAGAGGAAGATAAAAAAATTGATTGGGACTTATGGTATGCAAAAAAAGAGAATTATGGCTTTGAGAAAGTTGAAATACTTGGTGGAAACATCGGATATATAAAACTTAATTTTTGGCAACCCTTAGATTGGGTAAAACCAACTATTGATGCTACCATGAAATTCGTTTCCAACACAGATGCATTAATAATTGACTTAACAGAAAATCAGGGAGGATATAGCCCTACTGATAGCTATTTGGGAAGTTACTTCTTTGATGAAGAATCCACATTATGGACATCGAGTTATAATAGACCTACAGGAGAGACAGAAACTGAGTATACTTTTAAAAAAATTGGAGGAGAACGATATTTAGATAAGCCTGTTTTCATCTTAGTAAGTAAAAATACTTTTTCTCTTGCAGAACAATTTGCATATTGTATGAAGCATTTTGGTAAGGCTAAAATAATTGGACAAACTAGTTCTGGAGCGGCTCACGGAATTTATTTTCCAGAAATAAATGATAATTATAGTATACAGCTTCCGATTAGTCGAAGTATTCATCCTGTTACCAAAACAGACTGGGAAGGAACCGGTGTAATACCCAACATAAATACAAGTGATAGTGAGACTTTTAAAACGGCACACCTTAACGCATTAAATATAATAATCGACAGTTTGAAGAAACAAACAATCGTTGGACCAATATTAAAAAGATACGATAAAATCAAGACTGAGATAAACAACCGCTAACATTGTATCAGTTCCGTAAAGTTAAGGTGAAAAACTGGCGTATGATTTGATAGAAGCATCATATTTTTCACGTCACATTCTTGGACAATTGAAAAAGTCAAAAAATGTAATTTTATTGTTATAATAAAAAATAACTACCCCATAAATCCAAAAAGGAAAATCATTTTAGAAGGATTAAATTGAATATATTTCTTTCATTTGTAAACCTCCCAGATTAAAAAGCAGGGTTGTAATTTTTTCCCGCTGTCCAATACAAGCCCAACCTAATAATTAAAACCAAACCTGCTTGTAGACAATCTGACAAAATCCACTATCTTTAATTCACCTAAATATTTAACTTTTAGCGATTAGATTCTTTTTAGTACAGTTCATATTCTATAGAATAAAAGAGGCAAACTATCTATAAAAACTAAAGCACAATTTTAATTTTAAAAAAAGTATGAAGAAATTAACAACTCTTATCTTTGCATTATTTGTCATAAATATTGGATTTAGCCAAAATAGCCTAGGATTAAAAGTAGGTTATACTAGTTCAAATCTTTCTAATCGTGGAGAACTTCCATCAACTGAACTCAAAAGAGGTTACGGTCTTTTAGTAGGAGTAATGCGACAATTTGGAATAAATGACAAGATCTCTGTTATCACAGAATTAAATCTCCAACAGAAAGGAGTAATTATAAGTGGTTCTATTCCATCTAACGATTTTAAATCTCAATCAATTATTAGTTATCTTGAAGTTCCTATTCTATTAAAGTATTCTATTGGTGAAAACTTGAAGTTTTTCGGAAGCGTAGGCCCATATTTAGGATATGCAATAACTGCAAAATCTAAAAATATAGTTACTGTGAACGATGAAACAATGACGACGAAAACTAGAATTAAATTTGGAGTGATGCCTGGAAACTATACAGGTAAGAATGGATACTTAAATAAAACTTTTAACCAATTAGAAATAGGATTATATGTTGGTACAGGAATTCAAAAAAGACTAGGAACTGGATCATTGATTCTTGATGCTAGATTTGGAATCGGTTTAACTGATATTAATAATACAGGTGAACTTTACCCCAATGGAAAACCTGATGATTATAAACCTAATAAATTTAATAATATTTCTATTTCGATAGGTTATTTATTTCCTTTTGGCGGGAATTAATTAAGTGAAAAAATAATAAGTAAATTACTGTTTGTCACCCCCTACCCTATGTCAAGTAAAAAGCGCGGTCCTTTAGGTTTTATTTTTAGTGCAAGTCTCTTACCTATAGGTCTACTATGCATATATCATAAATTGGGAATAGAAAATAAAAGTAATTTAGAAGGTCTAATATTATTCACGCTTATCTTTTTAATGCTAAGTGTACTATGGGATATCTTTGGAATGATCAGCCTGATAGCAGAAGGTTCACGAGGGCGACTTGCTATTGGGTTATCAGGCATACTTTTCCAGATAGGCACCTACTATTGGCTATGGCAAACACTAGGTATAAATTGGTGAGAGTTCATTTTAATTGTTCCAATTCCCTGCTGTCCAATATAAATCTAACCTAGCCTTTAAAACTAAACATCCTTGTGTTAATTTAAAGTCTAATGTCAAGACGAGTAAATCTTGGAGTTAAATTTAAAAGATCCGATTTAGAACAATGTCTTACTTTTGAAAAATTAAGATAGGAAGTCAGTAAATAATTTGACGAAGTGACCATTCTTTCATGATGGCAAAGAAAATAAAACCAAGGAAGAGGCTGCACTATCATAGAGAGAGATCTCTAACGATTAATCTTATTAGTAATTTTTCTACATTGATTTTTTTCATTATATTTAGTGTAAGATTTTAAGACACCAAATAATCCAAATGAAACATCCAAGACAATTTACATTCTCCTCTATTCCTGTATCTATATACTCTCTACTTTTTTTTTTTTTTTTTTTTTTCCTCTGTGGTAGTTGGAAATCGATCGAAGTTGAAGAAACAAGTAGCCCATTAATTACCTTTCCTATTCTTATTGCCTGTATAGTTGGTTTTTTTATGGTGAGAGAAGCTATCATCAGATATTCTGAAAGGCTGATGATGGAATTATCCAAAGACGAGGAACGAGAACATTTTCTCACAAAAAAATATGAAGAGCGACCAGCCACACATCAGCCTAAACTACTTAATATAAATAGTCAACAAGAACTTGAAGGAGATCTGGCACAGGCCACAAAACAACGGGAAAAGGTCTTTAAACAATTGACAAAGCTCTGGTGGAAAAAACTACTCTATATATTTTTTATAGTATTAGGATATATAACATTACCATTCTTAACATTTAAGTTATTGAATACTAATGAAAATGCAACTAACGAAGCATCCTTTTTCGTTATCCACTTTGTTCGATTGTATTTTTTATTTACTGTAGTACAATTATTTGTTCTCTATAAAGAGTTTCGCCAACTAGGTAATCCAAAAAGAATGAGATTTTATTCTATAATTGCCGTTCTTAGACGTCTCACTTCTCCAAGGATTGAACGGATATACCTAAACATCCTGTTTGTGAGTATAATCATTATTAATATAACGATTAATCTAAATGAGCCCACATCGGCTGTTCGATACACCGGAATTGCTTTCTTGATTATGGCTTTTATTCATCGTCAACTTTATCGATATCTGCGTCAATATGCAAATAAGATTCCTGCTATTAAACTTACCATCCTTAGAGTCTTTGGTCGCGAAGAAAATAATAAATTTACTTTTAGCAGGCTACTTCAATACTGGAAACACATTGGACCATCTTACACCGTGATTGATCCATATTATCTGTTACATACTTACCGCTTTTCTTCCAGTAAAGGAATAAAGATATTGTTAAGTGTATTTTTATTAATTTTTTTGATAAAAATAATCTTCACTTCGATAATAAAATATGCAGACATTCAAATGTCTAAAAACGATTTTGAAAATTTTACTTTAGTGATCATCGTCGCTCTCGCCTGGTGGTTATATTGGCTATATTGGAAGTATAAAATGAATAAGCGTTTTGCAAAAAATGAAGAAAGTATAAAAAAACAGTTTGCGGCTATTGAAAAAAGACCTCGCAACTGGGATCTTTCTTATAAGGATTTACATATAAACTGTTTTGATAATACTTGGAAACTAGCAGTAAATGCTTTTGTTAAAAGTAGTGATGCCATTCTTATGGATCTTCGAGGGTTTTCCAATGAACGTAAAGGCTGTGAATACGAGGTCAATTTCATCATAGATACTTTCCCGATTGAAGGAATTGTGTTTTTAGTTGACAGTAATTCCGAAAAAGAATTAATTCATCAATTAATTCTAGATCAATGGAAAGATCAAAGGCAAGACTCCCCAAATCTAAAAAGCAATAAATCTAATGCTACTATCTTTGTTAGTGAGAAAGAGGATTACTTAGACTTACAGTTTCTGATAGATCTCTTGATTAATAGTTCTCAAATTATTAAAGGTTTAAAGAATAGTAATTAAAAGAAAAATTTACCCCTGTAAGTTAAATCAAACCTCTATCGGAAATTAGTAAAAAGTACATTAAATTTAAAAAGTAATTTGGTTCTAGTATACTGCTCGAAGCATCCCTAAAAAACACTTCTCCGCTGTCCAATACCAACCAAACTTAACATTCAAAACCAAACCTGTTTGTGTTGATTTTAAAATAAAAATACAGCAAAAATTAGCGATCTTTACAGAACGATACTCACACAACAAAACAATAATGACAGAAATAGAAACACTTGCCTTCGCTCTTAACCAATTTGCTGACTTGACATCAGACGATTTTAAGCTGTCCACTTCTTTTTGGCATACCAAAGAATATAAAAAAGGCGACTATTTCAATCACCACAAAAACGTTTGTAAATATTTAGGATTTATAAATACAGGTGCCTTCCGTTCCTATATTCTCGACAGAAAAACAGGCGAAGAAAAAAACATTTTTCTTTATTCTCAAAATAGTTTTGTTGTGCCATTCAAAAGTTTAATCAATCAAACCCCTTGCGAATATGCCACTCAAGCAATGACAGATGCTTCCATACTTTATATTAACATTAATGATCTGCTTTCCCTTTACCAGCAATCTCACAACTGGGAACGGTTTGGAAGACTGATGGCACAAATGGCTTTTAATGTGACAATTGAAAGGTTGGAAAGTTTTATCATGAGAACCCCCGAAGAACGTTATTTGGATTTAATAAAAAATCACCCAGACATTTTCAATAACATTCCATTGTATCATATTTCTTCATATCTGGGTATCCAAGGCCCTTCCTTAAGTAGAATAAGAAAAAGACTTTCAGAAAAATAATTACAAGATCTTCTTACGATTTTAACTTAAGTTAAAATTACACAGAATTATTTGTTGGACATTTACAAAAAAAAAAGTAAAAATGAGACCAACAAAAACAATTGTATTTATTCACGGATTATGGATGCACAATTCTTCTTGGCAAAAATGGATGGATTTTTTTAATGAACAAGGCTATACAACACTCAATCCAGGCTGGCCAGGAGATGCTAAGACGGTGGCTGAATGCCGTGCAAATCCAACACCGATTGCCAATAGAGGTGTTACTGAAATTGTAGAAAATTATGCCAAAATAATTGCTACACTTCCAGAACCACCCATTGTAATTGGACATTCCTTTGGTGGACTAATTGCACAAATTCTTTTAGGACGTAATTTAGCAAGTGGTTGTATTGCGCTTGACCCTGCACCGGTCAAAGGAGTATGGCAACTGCCGTTTTCAGTATTGAAAGCATCTTTCTCTATACTAAGCAATCCTTTTAATTTCAAAAAAGCCTATTCGCTTTCTTTCAAAGAGTTCAGTTATGGATTTGCCAATGCACTTCCAGAAAAAGAAGCAAAAGAACTTTATGATCGTTATACTATTCCAGCACCTTGCAGACCACTTTTCCAAGCAGCAACTGCTACTTTTGCTGGTTCCGAAACAAAAGTCAATACAGAAAATACCAAGCGTGGTCCATTGCTAATCACAGGAGGTAAAAAAGACAATCAAGCTCCTCCAATATTAGGTAAAGCATCTTTAAAAAAATATAACTCTTCAGTAGTTTCAGATTTTAAATTATTTGAAGGACGTGGACACTCGTTGGTTATAGATAATGGTTGGAAAGAAATTGCGGATTACTCACTTACTTGGTTGAAAAAGAATGGACTTTGATTGAAATGACAAACCTTGCCATCGAGGTTATTCCAAATATAAAAAAGGGGAAACCGTTTGTAAGTTAATGGTGATCTTCAGTAAGATAATGAACATTGCAGTAGGCAATTTTTCCTTTTAAAAAATATTAAAGAGTGGTTATCCTTAGTGGATAGCTGCTCTTTTTTTTTAGAAAAGCCAGGACATGAATTCTAAAATTAAAATGCTACTTGGTTAGTCAATTTTTATAATATGCTACTTAATTATATTAATTTGACCTTTGTAATTATTCGTTACTAATCGTTTACCAAGGAATATTAGAAAATAGATTATGATAAAACATAAGAGATATTTAAGTTGTGTGTCATAAAAAAAAGAACATGGGGTTAGATATATATCATAGTAAACTTGTAACTAAACGTCCTACTAAAATTGGATTTTCAAATGATGGAATTTATTTGGAGGATAATTTTGGAAAATTCAATAAGAGAGACTGGCAATTCATAGAACCTTTTGTAAAAGAAATTGAATATTACAGACGTGTGAAATCAATTTTCTTTTCAATCATTCCAAGTGAAATAGAATTTTTAATGAAAGAACTAAAAAATCAAGATATATTATTTGCTGAAAATCAAATTAATTTAGAAAATGAAATTAAATCTTTCGAAGAGAAACAAAGTCTAACCCAATATTACAAAGAGGTAATAACTAATAGTCCTCCTTGGAATCAAATTAAATATTTTGACAAAGAAATTAAAAGTGGCTTTTACACAAAACAAGTTGGTTACCAAAGAGAAGGAATGAAAAGTGAATTTTGGACTTATTTTAATTATAAAAGTAAGTATCATTATTATTTTGATAAAGAAGATTTTCTAAAAGCATACTCTTTTGTTGGACATCATTGGGAACATGATTCAAAAGAAGACATTCGACTAAGAAAAGAAAGATTTAAAACTGGATTTGTTGATCAATTTGAGAATGGAAAAAGTTTTATGACATTATCATTTTAAATGAATAATTTTAAAATAGATTTAATCTAAACCTTTCTGAAATTGTTGAAGACTAATAAGATGAGAGATAAAAAACGAATACCAAAAATATTAAACGAACTTGAAAGAATTTGGAAAGAGAATCCAGATTTAAGACTGGGGCAAATAATGATAATTGCAACTCGTCCTAAAAATTCTTGTCCAGAAGTTTTTTATATAGAAGATGAAAAAATGTTGGAAGGTATTCAGTCAATCGGACAAAAGACTGAAAGCTCAGAAAAGAAAAGGATACCATATTGGGAATTATATTCACAAATTATTCGCATAAAAATTGAAGATATTACACCTGAATTAATTAAGCAATTTATTGAAGCTGTACGAAAAGAAAACCCAAATCAAATTCTTACTCCAAGAAGCATGATGAAATTACTTGGTGCACCAATAGAAGATTTAAATTGGTTGAGCACACAAAAAGAAAGAATTGAAAAATTGGAGAATCTGCTTAAAGAGTTTGAAAGGAAAGATGAAATTGAACAAGCAGAAATTGGTTACAAAATTAAAAAATGAAGTCTGTATCTTCTATTCCCTTGAATCTATAAATATACGAATCCCGTTTTAGTTTTTAGTTTTTTTTTACAGACTGATGTCAACTGTAATTCAACCTTCTTAAAATTGAATAATGCATTAAATAAAACATGATGAAATTAAATGTTAGAACCCTCATCGTATTGATATTTTTGCCCATAGTCTGCTCTGCTCAAATACTATTCGAAGATAATTTTGAAGGAAATCTTTCAGGTTGGGAAATAAATAATGCCGCATCGATAGAAATAATTGATTCTCAAGATCCTAAGCAAGGAAAGGCTCTTGTATTGACACCAAATAATAATGTTTCCGCTTTAATCAAAAATTCCGATCAATGGGGTTCATTAAAAATAGAAGGAAAAATGTTATTTCCTAAAAATGAGCATAACTATTTGGGCTTCATTTATAATTATAAAAAATCAAACACCAGAGAAGACTTTGGTCTTTTGTATGTAAAAGGAAATGGAAGTTATATAAGAGCAAATCCTTGGAGAGATGGCAATGTTTCTCGGCTTTTATACGAAGAGTATAAAACAAATCTAAAAGAAGATCAGGCTATTAAAATTGGAGTATGGCATACTTTTAAAATGGAAGTCATCAACGAAATCTGCCATTTATATATTAATGATATGGAAAGGCCTAAAATAACCTTCGACCTCTTTGAATTAGAATCAGGTAAAATAGGATTTCAACCTAGAGTTACTGGTGGAGCTGTATGGATTGACGACATAAAAGTAACTTCAATAAAACAACTTAATTATAAGGGAGAAAATATTCCAAATATCAAATATGAACCAGATTCATTAATAACAAATTGGGAAGTGTTTGGTCCTTTAACTAAGCCTAATTTAGCCATTGAACAAACTGTAAATTATGATGATGCTTCCATGGAAATAAATGGGGCAAACCTTACCTGGGAAAATTTTAAAACAGATGCAAGAGGTGCATTAATTACAGCTAGAATAACTGAATATCAAGGAGAAAACACCGTTGCTTATTTTCGTACATCGTTGGTTGCTGAAAAAGATAAAACGGTGATATTGCATTTTACAACTACTGATGAGTTGGCACTCTATTTAAATGGAAAAGATGCAGGAAGAGTTTACAGAGATGGTTATGTTTCGAAGGACAATGATTGGAATGCCTGGTATGATTTCTGGAAAAACCCCAAACACAAAGGCAGGAAAAAGAAAATTTCTCTTAAAAAAGGAAAGAATCAATTGGTAATTAGAGTGAGGAATGGGCAATTTGCCTCTGGGGGTTTCTTAGTTTATATGGAGAATAACTGACTCCTTAGAATATCCTTATCTCTAAATCATAATAACTAAAAGGAATCAAAAAATAAAGGAAGTGGAAGGTAACCAAATCGGAATATTCAAAGACTTTTGGGACGGAAATCATCCACATCATTTGCCTTTGATGAATTTAAGAGATGATACAAAAAATAAAGATTGGAATGTTAAAGTCAGTTTACAAAGAATTGAAAAAATCTTCCAAGAAAATGATAGACAAAAAGTAATTCAAGATTTGGTGCTTCTCATCAAACAAAATAATTGGAGACCTCAATTAATTTTTTGCATCTCGATATTAAGGGTAAAAGAAGAAGAAATATCGAACTTAAAAAAGGAACTCTGGAATAAATTAGAAGAATATGGCTCTTGGATAATTCCTCAATTAGCAGCGACTGCATCCATTGTAGATCCGGACTTTAAAAAGAAAGCAAAAGAAGTCCTGAAAAACAAAAGAAAAATTGACGATCTAAATACATTAAATAGCGACGAAATTTTGACTGAATTAAGTAGAGGAAATAACCAGTTCGAAAATAAAAGTTTAATTGCAATTCGCTGGAAAGAAAATTTATTAAAGTTGATAAAAGAAGGAAAAATAAAAACAGAATACAAGCAGTTGTAAAATATCAATCGTATATAAATACTACTACGGCATTTACTCAAAACGTTGTAATATGTTCTAAAATAAAAAAATGTAATTATACTGTTACAAATAACTAGAGAAAGAAGTTTATTTTGATATATGAAAAAAGTAGGATTAATAAGAACAATCTTTATGATAGGAGTTTTGACTTTAATATTTTTCTTTGGAAGAGGAACTCCAAAAAAAGAAATAGTCATTCCCACATTCATTAAGTTAGAAACCCCATCATCAATTGGGCAGGGACGCCCTATTCCCTATCATGAAGTTTTGGTAGGATATCGAAATTGGTATAACTATCATTTAATAGTTTATAATGACTTAAACGATGTACTTTCCAAAAAAGAGTTTGACAACTTGGAGGAAGACAAAATAAAAAAGGAAACTAACGCTGATATTGTAATAAAGAATGGTCCAAGGTTTTGGGTCTTGGATGAAATTTCGGGGAAAAGTAAAAGTCCAATCTGGACTTTGCAAGGACATAAATATATTGTCCCAGCTTATCTCAAGCTTAATGTTTTGGATTTGCTCAATAGGAAACCTTATAATCCAATGGAAGTAATTAGAGATACCAAATATGTCTACTATAAAAATTCTTTACTTTACAAACTCATCAGCCCATCAGGAGAAGAATATATTATGCAGGCTGCTTCTCAAGAAATTGATACAACACTAAAATTATTAGATTTAGAAGTTCTTGAAAAGAAACTGAATCTTGAAAGAGGTTGGAAATATGAATTAGAAAAAACTTCTTCTGAATTTATTTTAGAATCAAATGGGAAAACAAAAATTGTTCAAGATGACTTGAGGAATACTTATCAACTAAATAGATAGGTTTTCTTTCTAAAAAACAAAGAAAAAAATAGCATCGTAAAACATCAAAAATTAATGTTAGGTAAAAGAAAATAAAAAAAGAAGCCAAAATAAATGTTTAGTAATATCAAAATAATATCCAGAAGTAATAATTCAGAGGAACTGCCTAACAAGGACTGGACACTAAAAACAAAAATTGTCTGTACTTGTGATTTGGAACTTGGATTAGGAGATAAAATTACTTTCAAATCATCTGAGGCTCCCTCCCTTAAAAAAGTGATCAGCATCTATAAAGCTCTTCAAAAGGGAAATTCAAATTCTGAAATTTTCCTACTGAATAAATATGAACTACTGATTGATCAGAAGTCAGGTAAAACATTAATTGAAGTTAAAAGAGAAAACTGGGATAATTCTAAATCAGTTTTACTTCAAAAAGAGAATTATTATTATTCACCTTATTTAGAAAAATTTAGAGTAAATATTTTGAATCAATTGCTTTATAATACGAATGAAGAAATAAGGAAATACTATTGTCAACAACTTTTGGGTGATTACAATAAATCTGATGATTTTGCAATTGGAACCAAAGTTGAAACAATTATTTCAGACAATGTAAAAACGATTAGAAACGGGTACATAATTGCACAAGGATATTCAAAAGACTGGGATACTTATTGTTATTCCATTTTTACAGACGGACAATTTTACAATAAACGCTATAGGAAAGAAGATTTAATAAAAAAAGAAAACGGAAGCTAATAATTTCATGTCAAACAAAGGTTGGCAAGCTTCGCCCTTCTATCCAATACCTAACTAGAACTACCCTCCTTTTCAGTACTCCAAGAAAAACTACTTACCCATACATCAGAAAAAATTTCAACTCTTTCAGTAACTTTTCCAGTAGATCTAACACTATACTTCCAAGTAATCAAATTCATTTTTTTTTAAGAAAAATTCCTATATCATGATATCCAATTTCCGCCCAACTCCCCTATCTATGAAATTCCTATTTTTTTTATCCATTTGGTGTTTGAATATCAATGCTCAAACGAACCTCTTAAATCAATCTCAAATTAAGGAAGACACAGACATTCTTATTGCTACATTAAACCAAGCGCATCCAGGATTAGATATATATTTAAATCGTTCCGAAATAGATTCTGCTTTCAATAAAATAAGTAGCCTCCATAAGGAGATAACTTTTATGGAATATTATATTTTACTATTAGAATTAATTACAACTTTTGGTGATGGGCATACTGATTTGTATGAAGGTAAAAAATTTCGAATTTTATATCCTTATCTAAATCACACTTTACCCTTCGAGGTTACGATAATTAATGACAAAGTTTATATAACTAAAGATTATTCAGAAAAGAAAAGCCTACCGTTGTTTTCGGAAATATTATTTATCAACGATATCTCTATCGATCAGATATTACAAACGCTATATCGACTTACCCCTTCCGATGGAAATAGATTAGGATTCAAAAAGGAATATATTGAAAAAATATTTGGCCGGCTTTTCTCAAAGCTATTTGAAATTTCAGAAGAATATAACATAAAATTAAAACAATCTGATAATTCTATTTTGACATATACGGTTAAAGGTATTAAAGACAAAATCATGCATCCTAACCAATATGATAAGATCCCCTTAGACTTTAAATTAAATAAGAGTGAAAACTTTGCTATCCTTACTGTTAATACTTTTCAATATCGGTTGATGAGGAAGAATGGTATCGACTTCCATAAACTTCTCAAGAAAAGTTTTAAAAGTATCCGAAAAAACAAAATTGATCACCTCATCATTGACCTTAGAGAAAATTACGGAGGCGATAATATTCTTGGAATTACCTTGTATTCTTATCTAACTCAAGGAAAGTTTAAAGCAATGAGTCCCAGCATAACTAAACTTAGAGATACTATTTCTGTTTCCAAATATTCTAATTTTCCCAATGGAAATTATCCCTTCCTTAAAACACATAAAATTAAACGTTTAGAAAATAACTTGTTTGAAATCAAAGATGGAATAGATTCTAAAGAGACTAACGATAGTGACTACATTTACAAAGGCCCAAAATCTAAACCAGAAAATATTTCAAAAAACAAATTTAAAGGACATGTTTATTGTATCACCTCAGGATTAACATTTTCAGCCGCAGCTAATTTTGCAACACTTCTTAGTCGCAATGATAATGTAACATTTATTGGACAAGAAACGGGCGGAGCAAATGGATATTACTGTGGAGGAGGGTTTTATTCTATCACTTTACCAAACTCAAAATTTGTACTTCAAGTACCTTTTATGAAAAGATGCGTGTCAGCTGCGAAAAACCATAAGCATGGAGTAATTCCTGATTTTATGGTGGATAGGAATCTTAATCAATTACAAAATAAGGAGGACCTTGAAATGCAAAAAATAAAAGAACTAATAAAAATTAAAGACTGATAGTTTTCCTATGTACCCAGTAAAATACAAAGTCAATTTATCAATTAAAAAATGAGGGTTACAAGTATTTTATTTTTTCAAAAATAACAACACATTTACATTTCACAAGAAATAGATAGACTTATAAAATAGTTATAAAAATTTTGCCGTATATTTCGAATAACAAAATCGCAGACAAGAAGTTTTCAAAAACTGATGTCGTAGATAACTAAAAATAAAGTTAAATGAAATATCAAATTTTCCTCTTAATTTTTATCTCTACTATCGCTCTAAATTTAAATTGTACAGAAAAAAACTTCGTTGAAAAGTGGGAACGACCTCCAATAAAAGTCCCAAGTAATAATCCATTGACAGAAGAAAGTATAAAATTAGGTTCGGCTTTATTCTTTGAATCCTTACTGTCCAGAGATACATCCATTAGTTGTCAAACATGTCATTTAAATAATGAAGCTTTTGCTGATCACTTACCCAAAGGAGAAGGCATAAAAGGACGACATGTAGAAAGGAATACACCAACCTTATTAAATATTGGGTTCCATCCCTATTTTATGATAGATGGTAAATTTAGTTCTTTAGAAGAACAGGCTTTAGCTCCAATAAAAGAACATAATGAATTCGATATGTCCCCAGAATTAATTCTTAAAAGACTTAAACCCTATCCGCAATATAAGGAGATGAGCATTGCAGCTTATGGTGAAGATTTATCAATCATGATAATTCAAAAGGCTCTTGCAAATTTTCAAAGAGAACTAATTTCAGATAATTCCAATTTTGATAAATTCATGAGGAATGAAATAATATTATCAGAAGAAGAAATGAAAGGCTGGCAATTATTTAAAAGTGATAATTTAAATTGCAGACAATGCCACAATGGTTATAATTTCACCAATTATGAATTTGAGAATAATGGGTTAAATTCAGAATATACAGATAAGGGTAGATACTTAGTTACAGGTAAAATTAAAGATTTGGCAAAATTTAAAATCCCTACTTTAAGAAATGTCGTAGTTACTTTTCCATATATGCATGATGGATCAATTGCTTCATTGGAAGAAGTCTTAGACCATTATTCATCAGGAGGTAGCAATCATCAATCGAAATCAAAACTAATCAATGGCTTTAAAATTACTCCAGAAGAACGTTCCTACTTAATCGCTTTTTTGAATACTTTAACGGATCAATATTTAATAGATCAGGATTAACGTTTCCTCAAAAAACTACTGATCATAAAGTGTCTTTTCCAAGCAAATTGCAACTCAAAAAAAACAACATGACAAATAAAAAGAAAATATTAGTATTCATTTCAAGTGTGTCTTCTCTCCCCTTTTTTGGAAAAACTAAATGAAGATAAAAACAATGTTGTTTTTATGCCTACATGGCATTAAGATAATTTAGAGTCAAGAAATCAAAAAAGTGTACTGATAAAAAATGAAAATATTGAAGCTAAAAAACCTCGTACTTATTGTTTATCTAATAATGACTTCCCTCGTTTTAATTGACATGAAAGAGTTAATTGAAACAAAATCAAAAACATTTGAAAACTAAAACCAGAAAATAACAATACATACACGGTAATTACACAATTCATCAATAGTAGTATAATGACTAAGAAAAAGACCAAACAGATTCTGAGTATAGCATTGATAGTTGCATCTATATTCTCTTTATTTTTTGTACCATGGCTATTGGTAAAAGCATGGATACTTCCGCTACCGAATACGGTTCAGGAACAAGTAGACGAAGCCATTAGTCATGGATTTGAAGGAATGATTGTTTATGTAGACCAAGCTGGTCAACTACCTCAGTATTTTACTTCCGGTTGGCATAATCGAGAATCTAAGATACTTGCCAAACCCCACGCATTATTTAAAATTGCCAGCATTAGCAAGCTATATGATGTGGTCGCTGTCACCAAATTGGTAAATGATGGACGGCTTTCTCTTGACAAAACAATCGCTGATTATTTACCTGAACTGGTGGAAAGAATCGAAAACTCAGACAAAATCACATTGAGATTAATGGTACAGCATAGAAGTGGCATTCCCAATTTTACGGACGCTCCGAATTTTTGGGCAGCTCCAACAGAAAGCTATGAAGAAAGTCTTGCTTTGATTCTAGATAAGCCGGCCAATTTTGCTCCTGGTAAAGACTATGAATATTGTAACACGAATTACCTTTTAATCAATAAAATAATGGATAAGGTATTAGGCTATGATAATTTTCAATTCATTCAGGAAGAAATTCTAATGCCTCTAAACCTTAACCATACTTTCGGTTCGCTAAGTGACGTGAATATGAACGATGTGATGAGTGGCTATCATGTAGGACATCCCTTTGATTTAAAAGAAGATGACCATGGTATGTTAGCCACAGCAAAGGACGTAGGTACTTTCCTAAGAGCATTGAACGATGGATCATTGTTTGAACCTGGAGAGCAGGAAATATATGCTTCGATTTATAAATATGAACATGCAGGTTGGGTTCCAGGATATCAAAGCTTTGCAAGATACCACAAAGACATTGATGCTGTCGTTATTGAATTCTACAGCACAACTGATCCTAAATTGTACAATTGGAATTTGTCTGAGATCATAAATAATAGAATTGTTAAAATACTGAGAAAGCAAAAAAAATCATAAAAATGTATATGAGAATCATGGCGACTAAACACTCTAATTTCTCCTATACCCCTCGTTTTATTTTATTAAAATAACCAACGATAAAATCCTTTAGAAAAACCAAACAAAAAATACTCTCTGAAAATAAGTTCAGTAAATATCTGATTTACGCAATTGGAAAAATAGGACTTGTCTTAACCTGAAAATGGGTTGCGCTAAAACATAACAATACATTTACATTCTTAAAAAACAGATGTACTTAAAAATAAGATATTATTTTTTGGAGTATATTTCGAATAATAAAATCGCAGGAGGATTTTATTTTAAAATTGCCTTTAATTAAAATTCGATTTGAAGTCAAACCAAGATGATAGAATAATTTCCATATTGCTATCCAAAATAATATGCCGGTTTAAATCATTCTCATCTTTTATTCTTTAATATTTGAATAGCTGTGAATATTTCACGATCTTCATTAATATCGATTTTTTTCGATGGACACCTCTTGAATTAAACTGCTTGAAAGTTACAAACCAAAATATCAATATATTCATAGCCTACTCACGAAAAGATATTAAATATCTAGAGCAACTTGCAATCCATTTAAAGCCATTGGAACGAAAGTCTAATATCGAAATATGGTATGATGGCAAAATTGAAGCTGGTTCTATTTGGGAAGAAGAAATAAAAAAACATCTCCACGGTGCAGACCAACTCCTTCCCTGCTTTATTAATTATGCCCACCCCATAATCCAAAATAAAACTGTTTGTATAAACTTAAATTCAAACATTGAACAGATGGTAATGAATTTTGCATAAAAATTAACACTTGTTTTCAACTAAAATCAAAAAGAAGGAATCAATTGAGTGCAGGAAATAGAAAACCCTATTCCGTGTTATTAACTTGTTAAATGGATTTGAAATAATGACTCTGTATATTTGATAATTTAACTTACGCCTTGAATTATTCAAAGTCCTGACGAAGGCAATAATAAATAAATTTCGTTTCTAATCTCAATATGTCTGAAATGCAGCATTACAAAACTTTTCAAAACATCATTTTTGGTTTGTCATTTTTTCTAATTTTAAAAACGACTACAGGCTGTCACCAAAAAACAACTAATGAGGGACTAAAAAGATCCTCAAATGTTGAGATGAAGAAAACGACAAAAACTATTTCTGAAAAAATTAACTCCACTAAAAAACCCTCAGTAATTTATAAATCTAATGATCTTGGTAGGTCATGGTCTTCCTTTGCCAAAGGAATTCCAGAAGAGGCCACCTTAAGTGGAATTAAACAAGAAGGCAATAATATATATATCACCACAGATTACCACGGTGTATTTGTTATCTCAAAAAATCAAGATACATGGACGTCTTTGAAAATTAAAAATTTTAAAGACTTAGATATCAATTGCATTGAAGTTGAGGCGAAAAAATTAGTCTTAGGTACTTTAAATCAAGGAATCATTGTTTCCAATGATGGTGGATTAAGTTGGAAATCATCGGAAAAAAATATTCCGAATTCATCAATCAGAGCATTTATAAAGTCAAAAAATAAATTATATGCAGGAACTGACTCAGGTATTTTTGAATCAGCAGATATGGGAAATACCTGGACACACGTTTTTGGACAGATGCAAATTCTTGGCTTTACCTCATTGAACGATAAGATTTATGCCGCTACACAAAATGGAGCGATGATCTGTGAAGGCAATGCTAAAAACTGGGAATATATTTACGAAGGAGATGCACTTCATGACATCAGCAATGATGGAACATATATCTATGCAATGACTATTGGTCAACAATTATTAAAAACACAAAATGATGGAGAGGTCTGGGAAAATGCACAAAATGGAATAAATTATCCTGTTAATTTTTATACCAATGAAATACAACACATCGAAAAAAATATTTTTTCAGCTCAATGGATAGGAATTTATCATTCATCTGATAATGGAAAAAATTGGAGTATACTAAATGGGTTGCCAGATTCTACTGCATTCTCAACTCTAGAAATAACTAATCTCGGAATCATTGCAGGTATCTCAATTAGATAAAAATAATCGTAAGATAAAACTGCCTTTTTGACTATACTAATTCATCACGTATATAAAAAGCGTTTAATCATAAAAAAATACTAAGTGAAATCAATTTATAAACATAAATTTTCAATCCTATTGACTCAATTGGTCATTGCAATTTGCATCATATCATGTAATGGCCAATCGAATGTTAAAAAACAAACTACCCCATTAATCCAATCTCAGAATAATATTGATCTAAAACTAAATTTTGAAAAAGGTATTTTCTCCATCTTTCAAGATAGCAAAGGGAATTTTTGGATTGGATCAAAAGAAGAAGGAGTATGTAAATTTGATGGAAATAATTATAATTATTACACCACAGCCAATGGCTTACCAAATAATTTTGTTCGAAAGATTCAAGAAGATAAAAAGGGAAACATTTGGCTTAACACCGGTAAAGGAATTTGCTTTTTTAATGGAAAGGAATTTAAAACTGTGTCTTTAAAAGAAGCGAAGAATTTAGTACAATTTCCAAAAAATCAACCTCCAAAAAAATTGGGAAAATGGAGTATGGATGATGAAGACATTTGGTTTACCGCTAATAAATATAGTGTATTGCGGTACAGCAAAGGAATTTTAGAAAATTTAGATATTCCAATTCCAAAAGAAGATACGGAATACATCAAGGAACGAAACGATAAACCTTATCACTATCCCTATTTTGGAATTAAAATTTATCAAAAAAATAAAGGAAAATTATGGATAGGTACCTTCAATAGAGGAGTTATTGGGTACGATGGAAAGGCGTTTGAGTATCACAATCCAAATAATTTTGGAGTGGGGACAATAAGAAGTATTTTTCAAGATAAAGAGGGAAACCATTGGTTTGGAAGTAATGGTGGTGGAGTATATAAATATGATGGAAGCCAATACCTAAATTTTACCAAAGAGCAAGGTTTAACTAGCAGCAACCCCGATTATGATGAGTTTGGTACACTATCACGAGTCTGGTCAATCGAGCAAGATAAAGAGGGAAATATGTGGTTTGGTACTGCAGATTCTGGATTGTGGAAATTTGATGGAGAAGAGATCATTAATTATTCCATAAAAGATGGTTTACCAAGCAATTTTGTAGAAACCATTTATAAGGACAATGATGGGCAATTATGGTTTTGTACGGGGATGAATTCCAATGGAATTTTATATACATTAAAGGAAGGATCTTTTCAAATCATTAATTCTTCAGAAAAGAAAAAATAATTACAATCCAAAATTAAGTTTAAAACGTTTAGTCACCATAAATGTATTCCCATCATTTTCTAAAAGTGTGAAACAAAAAAACAATACATTTACAAATGTAAATTTCCGTATCTTTAAGCATACCAAAAAGACATTTCAAATGCTTAATTCTCACCAAGGTCACAATCAATTTCAAATAAAACTCAACAAAACTACTATCGACAAATACAAATCAAAGTAATGCAAATAGTAATAGAATATATTATAAAACAATTATTAGACAATCAAGAGGGCAAGGTTTGGGTAGGCTCCACCTATGCTAAAAAATTGAAAAATATTAATGAGGAAAATGCTTTTATAAGACCAGATTCAGGTTTACATAGTGTAGCCGAAATAATATCTCACTTAACGACTTGGCAAAAAGAAACCATCCTCAAAGTAAAAACAGGAAAAGGAAAATTGACAGATGATTGCGAAGAAAATTGGTATTCAAATGAGAGGTTAAAAGAAAAGACATGGGGTAAACTATTGGAGGAATACCAAACAAGTTTGTTGGAATTAATCGAATTACTAAAAACTAAAGATGATAGTTTTTTAGAAGAAGAATATTATGATCCAGATTTTAAGGGGAATTATCCCTATTCATTTATTATTAATGGTATGCTCCATCATAATATTTATCATTTAGGACAACTTGGGATTATTATTAAATACTTGAAGATGAAAGATATGTACTAATGTAAAGACAAGAATAATTGATCCATCTTTTGACAAAATAAAATAGTTCATGCTTTTAAAAGCCAATTTTATTATATAACTTTATTTTTGTTTTTAAAACACTTTAAAATACAATAATTTACTATATGTAAACAAAAGTGTCTAGAACAATTTTACTTTCCTGTACCGTTCCAAATACAATTTAATCCTTTTAAAAAATCAAATTATTCAGCTCTCTATGTTGAACTGAATAATATTTTTATTTTTAGAAAAAAAAATTATTTAATTATCCTTATTTTTAGAAAAAATTTACACAAAGCGACTAATCTAATTTTATTCCCCCAAACTTATACACTCAGAACAATTTAACCATACATTAAGTAAACTCTTTAATCTACCATGAAAAACACTTTTACTCTTTTTTTATTCCTTTTTATTGTCGCCACAAATTGTCTTAGCCAAGTTAGGAAAGATTTAATATCTGATTTCACTCCAGCTCAAAGGACGACCTTGGTTAATTTAATGCAGCAATATATTACTACTGATATTATTCATTTGCACTGCGATTATGTAAATCTAACCAATGAAGAAGATTTAGATATTCATGATGATTTTAATTTTATGCCCTATCATAGGGTCTATTTAGAAGGGATGGAAGATTTTTTACTTAGGAGTGGACATCCAGAATTTGTTCCTCTTCCATCTTGGAATCCAGATACTCCAACTCCTCTAGAATTTCGGTTAGTAGATCCAGATTGTATGGCAACAAATTGCACCATTAATGTTGGCAATGGTAATCCCAATCAATATTGCGACGATGATATTGACTGGACTCCAGATATATCCATTCCAAGTTATTTAGATGACCTATGCGATTATGACTATTCACCTACAGAACCTTTTGAAGAAGATGAAGATGGTTTAAGTAGACAACTTGAGGAACCATACCATAATGAAGTGCATGAAGAAATGGGTGAAAATATGTTTTCTTTTGCTTCTCCGGCCTCTCCAATTTTTTGGAACTGGCATGCTTTCCTTGATGATATGTGGAAAGATTGGGAATGTAATTGTTCTCAATCAACAACAGCAGATGTGGATTTATATTTAAAAGATAATACTGAGATCATGTTGGAGACTAGAGACAGAGGAGAAGAGCCTAATATTGACCAAGGTTCTATGTCAAATACTGAAGATGTATGGGTTAGAAATCAACAAGATGGATTTACAAATAATACACATGAAACGCCTCAATATACTGGTCCCACCTCTCCTGTTTATGTTTATGTAAGAGTAAGAAATAGAGGGTGTATTTCCTCTACAGGTAATGAAGAGTTATCATTGCATTGGGCAAAAGGTGCGACCACATTATCATGGCCTTCTCATTGGAATGGATCTATCACTTATCCTGAACCTATGGGTGATCTAATTAGTACTCAAAATATTTCTGTTACTGCCTCACAAAGCTCTACAGTTATGGAATTTGAATGGATTCCGCCTAATCCTGATGATTATAATGGTGCTAATAATGATGTATTTTGCTTATTGGCAAGACAAGTTTCAACTAATGATCCTATGACTTTTCCAGAGGTATCAGATATAGAAGATAATGTGAGAGATAATAACAATATAGTTTGGAAGGAGTTTACCATTGAAAATAATGCACCTCTTCCAATTGAATTATCTTATTTTTCAGGAGAAAGATTAAGAAATGAAGTTCAACTTTCTTGGCAAACTTCCTCTGAAATTAATAATAAAGGTTTTGAAATATACCGAAGAAGTAACACTAATTCTTGGGAAAATATAGGATGGGTAACTGGAAATGGGTCAACTACTCAACAACACAATTACATGTTTGATGATAGACAACCTGAGTTTGGAATTAATTACTATCGATTGAAACAATTTGATTTTGATGGTACGTTTGAATATTCGAAGATTATAGCTGTTGATTTTGATAAATCAAACTTTGATGTTCAAGTTTTTCCAAATCCAACTAATAGAAAATTCAATATTCAAATTAAGAACCCATTACGTCAAAGAATGAGTGTACAAATCCATGATAACTTAGGAATGAAAGTTTGGGAAAGTAGTTTGATCTTAGACGAATCAGGTTGGAATAAGGAATTAGAGATTGATAGAAATGGAATTTATGTAATTACTATTCAAATCGGAAATGAAATCTACAACGAACGAATTGTAATATTAGGAAAGTAATTAAGTTCTTAGTCATAAAAATTTCTCTAAAAAAAATGCAGAACAATTTGGAAATCAAATTGCCCTGCATTTTTTTTTGGAGAATTTTTTAGATATGCGCTTAACTTAGAATCTACATTTTCGGTGTGGCAATATTAGCAATTCCTACCCATTGTTGACTCCAATGTCCATAAGCTGGTAGCTTTTTATTTCGACTTTGAACTTCCTTACTACCTGATCGATGAGCAGTTTTCCCTGGTCGTCTTCCATGCATCATAGTATAATCAACTACATTTCCATCTTCATCTAGTGTTACAGCCGTCACAACTGCAATGTGTTGAATAGCACCATTCGAAGTGTAATTATTATCTCGATCTGTCAACATATCAATATCAATATCTTTGAAAGTTCTGTTCGATTTTCCAAAAAACATTACTGCACCTGGACGAATAGAATTTCGAGATGCCATTGGATCTTGAACAATTAATAAGTTATTATTTTTGTGATACCAATCTGCAATTTGTCGAGAACTTCTTGCTACCTGAGGAGTTGGATATTGGTATTGACCGCCTGCAGCTAAGGAAGGTAGTCGAGATTGTAAGCTATCTTTCAGCTGATGAAAAATCCCTGAACAGTCCTGCATCATACTACTTACATAAGCTAATTTTTGTTGTTCCATTCTTTTGGAAACGGAGGATAATACTTCTGCAATTTTTTTATCACTAATGCCCATTTTGACTCTAGCCAAAGTATTAGAAGAAACTAATGTTGTCCGTGCATCAATAGATGTAGCATTTTCTACTCTCCTTTTTTTAGCCAATTCTGCTTCTGCAGCAGCCTTTTCTTCTGCAGCCTTTTTTTCTGCTGCTTCTTCTAATCTTACTTTTTCTGCAGCAGCATCTTCCGCCGAAACATCTCCATCTTCTACCGTTGTATTTTTAGTGTCATCATTTACGGCTATAGGATCAACTATATCAGTTCCACCTTTCGACGTCGTAACTACTTTATCTTTTGTGGCTACAACGGCTTCAGTACTATTAGTACTACTCGGAGTAGCCGTATACCTTCCAACAAAGAAAAAGATAACAGATGAGGCAATTAACATAAGGATGGTTGAGGTCGTTAAACTTTTCATTTTTATTAATTTAGGGGTTAAAAATTGATTTGGTAATTAGTATATTGAATATAATTAATGATCAGGCCTACTCACGTAAACAAATCTTTAGTTTAAATTACTCAGTTGAAATTGAAATAATTTTTTTTGATAAATCAACCACAATAGCTGATTTTAGGGATTAGAATAATTTTGCCATAGGTAGACATTTCCCTTCTGAAATGAAAGTTTGTGTTTTCTCTGATTTAAAATTAATAAAATTACTTTAAAAACGAAAAATTTAGAATATTATAATTTTGTATCGAACTCCACTTACTTTTTTATTCCGCTCAAAATGATTTTACGAGGTTTGATAAAATTGAAGAAAGAGGTCTCAGCACTTCGAGCGCTGAGACCTCCTCCTATAGGATTGAAGAACTATGTAAATTCATTTCAATCCTTTTACTTTATATTTCTTTGAATAATTTATTCTCCTCACTTCACATTATTATCATTATCCATTAAATATTTATTTCGAAACATTTCTAATTTTTTCTGATCATAACCATATTCTTTTTCTAAGAAATTCTCCATACTTCCATATTTCTTGTCAATAGCTTCAAAGGCAGCCTTCAGATAAGATTCTTTTACTTCGACCAAAGGCTGAGTCACTCGTTGCTTAGCAACTAATGATGTTTTTCTCAAAGTCTTATTAATATCTTTATTTCGATAATAATTAGACATCATAAAATCGCCCAAAATCACCTCTCTTTCTACACCAAGCATTCCTAAAATAATAGCAGCTCCAAGGCCAGTCCGATCTTTCCCAGCAGAGCAATGAAAAAGAACGGGAGCATTATCCGTTTCTGCAACAATATCTAAAAATGGTTGATATTGAAAAGCGAAAGTATCAATAAATTCACGCATCACATCTGCTACAAATTTTTCACTATCAAACGTTTTTTGATCAGCACTCTTGATTTGCTTTCTAAGTTCTGCTTGCATATTTCCACTTCTATCACCTATTGGAGTTCTGATTCTATTTACTTCCCGATTAGTTGGAAATCGAGTCTTATCTTTCACTACTTCAACATCATCTCGAAAATCGACGATAGTATTAATTCCTAAAGTATTGAAGTAATCCAAATCCTTACCATCCAATTTATTCAATTTTCCAGAACGATATATTTTCCCCCATTTAACTACCCTACCATCCTGAGTCGGGATACCTCCAAGGTCTCTAAAATTAGAAGCGTTTTTCATCGGGATTAATCGCTCAGCAGCAATAATTTTTTCTCCTTTCGTATTTTCAAATCCAAAGAAAAATCTTTTAGCAAAATTATAATTCTTCAATAAAACTGTGCTTGCTGAAACTGTACGAATTGGTTTGGTCCAGTCGATTGTTTCAACTGAATAACCTTGGTAAACTACGAATGTATCATTTGTACTAAATTGAAATAAATAGTCTCCATTATCCATTCGATCAACATATACTTTTTCGACAAGTGTTCTATCTGGAAGATTAATTTTTTTATATCGAAAAAAACAACTCCCTAAGAGAAAAATCATTCCACTCATCAACACAACTAAAATTTTACTTTTGTAATCCATTTATATTTATTTTTTAGAGAGAAAAAATCGAAACTATTCATTGAACTTTTGAGAACGTTTTAATTATCCGATTCGTATAAATTTTATCAGAATTTTAAAAACTTGTAAATATATTGTTTTAAAATCATTTTATTAACTGATTTAACCTGAGTATCCAAATTGCTAAAACGGATATCCAATGGCAAAATTCCAAACCAAATTATCTTTTCGCCATGATTTATTGAGAAAATCTATTTGTGAAAATGTCCAATTTTCGTTGTTTACAATAAAAGGTTTTCGGATCGGAAAAGCTGCATCTACTCGAATTACTACATATTCAAAATCTAAACGAAATCCTACACCTGTACCTATCGCAATTTCTTTATAAAAACGATTAAACTTAAATACTCCTTCTGGTCTAGCATTTTCAACATCCTTTATCAACCAAATATTTCCAGCATCTACAAATATGGCTCCTTTAAAAAAACTAAAAATTGGGAACCGATATTCCAAATTCAATTCTAATTTTATATCACCAGTTTGATCTAAAAAATCATTTGTTATAGTTGCATTAGGTGGATAACTACCTGGCCCCAATGATCGAAGAGCAAAGGCTCGAATATCATTTGAACCTCCTGCTGAAAATTGTTCAACGAAAGGTAATACTGTAGATGTATTATAAGGTACTCCTACTCCACCAATAAATCGACTCGCAAAAAGTCCCTTGGGACGTGGAATAAAATATCGGTAATCCATATCAAAACGAACAAATTGAGAAAAAGGAGTTCCCAAAAATTTATAAGGTCGGCTTCCATTTTGATTAATGAGTTGAGAAGCTAGTGAAGCAACATTTCCTGATGTTTTTAATCCCATTCTAAAATAAGAATATCGCTGCAAAGAACTAGTAGTCAATGTATTATAAGTGAAATTATAGCTTAACCCAAGAATAAATGCGTTCTCAAAACTCTTTCTTAATCGAGGATTAGCTAAGAGCAAATTATCAAAATCTTCGGAGGTTTTAAAAACTGAAATTTGACTAATATTTATTGGATAAAGTCCATGTCTCCGATCAGCCAATTCATTCCATTCATAACCAAATTTACTATTAAAATTATTACTAGTATAATAACCTATCCTTTGTTGAAAATTATCATTTATACTTATCAGCGTTCGAGGTACAAATTTACCGCCTCCTTTTTTCACCTTGAAGGGTAATAAAAAATCAGGAATGGCAAGTGAGGTTTTTATTCCAATATCTGCGGTATTAATAAAATTTTCGGTTTCCCCAATTTGAGTTTCTACACCACCAGCAAGACTCAAATTTAATTGTTCGGCTCCACGAAAAATATTTTTATGCGTATACGAAACGGAACTTCCTATTCCAAAAAAATTACCTGAACGTGTATTCACTTGAAACTCAGTCGCCACATCTTGCAGCAAGGAGGGAGTTAAATAAAACTGCCGATTAAACAAAAAAATCGAATCTTTATAAATTTTTTCAAACTTTAAATTCACAAATTTATAAATTCCTAAATCGAGTAATCGAGCCAAAGCATCATCTTGTTTCTTTTTTGAATAGTACTCATTTTTATCTCCACCAATAATATCTGCCAAAACTTTTGGTCGAACAATATCATTTTTTTGAATAATAATAAAATTTTCAATCAGCGTGGTATCTCCTTTTTGAGGTTGAAAAGTCAAGGAGTATTTTCCAAAAACAACATCACTATTTAATCTATATTTTTGAAAAGTAGTACTATCTGTAGATTGCCTTATTTTTAAAAATATATCCACTTGCCTATTGCCAATCGTGGTATCTGCAAAAAAATAAAATTGACCTTGGTTGATATTTAAGTACCCAGAATTGTTCGCTAAAGAAGCTAACCGATTTCTTTCTGTGGTCAATTTTAATCGAATGTATGGATTTCCAGGTTGTAAAAGTGAATGGCTAGAATCGCTTTTTATGGTATGAGCTAATCCTCTTGGTTCTATTGGATAGTCGATCTTCCGAATGCGATATTGCCCTTGGCTCATCACCACATATTTGACACTTACCTTTTGTTTTTTTTCGGAAATTTCAGTTTTAATCTCCACTCCAAAATATCCATTCTCCCTCATATGATTTTCCAAAACCAAACGACTCCGTTCTACTTTTTTTGCATCAAAAAAGACAGGAGGTCTTCCATATTTTTTTCTAATTTTATATTTTAATCCTTTCTTCCTTTTACTTTTTTGCAAGGCATTATACATCTTAGTTTGCCATTTCTTAATTCCAGTTGCAGGTTTAGGTTGGGCAAGCAAAAGAAGTTCAGCTTCCAATTTTTTCTTTTTGTTGATTAATTTAGGTTGGAGAAAACTAATCTCAGTAGATACGTGTACACGTTGTTTTTTATCTAAATGCTTGGTGACAGAACATGCAGTTAAAGAAAATATAAACCCAGAAAATAAAATCGTTTTAAAAAAATTCATGAATTTTTATTCCTTATATTTTTTTCCATTAAATGACTTTCTAAAAATAATTCCTGCACCAGTTTTATTAGTATTCGCCTCTTCCAAAATATTAAAATCACTCTTATGAAAAACTCGTACAAAATAATTACCTGCCTCATTGAGTTTATATTCCAAAACAAAATCTCCAGCAATGGCTGTATTCGTATTAGTGTCATCTGAATTGACATTTACATTTGTTCCAACTCTAATAGACAGTCGATCATCAAATAACTGTTTTGAAACATTCAACTGTAATTGGGTCATGGTGTTCTCTTGAAGCAGACCTGATTTATAAGATTCCAAATCAAAATTTACTTCCACCCCTTTAATATATTGA
The DNA here is from genome assembly GCA_045104975.1 of Saprospiraceae bacterium. Taxonomy (GTDB): domain Bacteria; phylum Bacteroidota; class Bacteroidia; order Chitinophagales; family Saprospiraceae; genus CAJQQY01. The sequence goes on along the minus strand of JBGCCY010000020.1, from coordinate 13,037 downwards.
CTAGCTAATTTATTCAATTGATTACTCAATAATTTACTTACACTTGATAATGCTAAGGTTTCTGAAGTATTGGCAAGAAATTGAGTATTAGCTTGATCCGTTGCGATAAAGCTATTAAAAAACAAAATCCCAAAAACCTGTTTGTTCAATTCTTGTGGCGTTTCTCTCAACGAGGAAAGCTTATTTGAAATGGCAGTACCGAAACTATCTCCTTGATTATCAGGCAATTGTATATCAAAACTTACTAAAGGATCATCCAAATCACCTAACAGTTTTAACAATACTCTTACATTTTGTCTCAGTTGAGCTGCATTAAGATCTTTCTCCTCTGTTGCCTCATTTTTTATTAGTTCCAACGTAGTAGTTCGTATATTATACTCAGCAATAATATTAAATTTTGCTTTCAATGGATCACCCGTAAAGATAATGTTACTTCCTTTTTGTATATCAAAATCTCGGTTGATAAATTGCTGGTAATTCATGGAATATTTTCCTTCGTCAATATAATAATTTCCTACTACTGATACATCTCCTAAAGCATCCATATTAATGGTAAAATTAGCACTTCCTTTACTAGTCAATTGATCGCCAGTTTCAGGGTCAACAATAATATTAAGGATAGCATCTTTAGTCACTTCCAAGTTTAAGGCTAAAGAAAAACCATTGCCATTTTTTGTAATATTTTGTTCTATAATTTTCAAACTGTCCTCATTATACAAATTTGGATTAGAAAAAATTATATAATCAACTTGGGTTAAATTTTGTGATTGAATAAATGGTTGAACAAATAATTCAGACTTAGGTAAGGTCTTCGCTACTACATCTAAAAAAGGTAATTCAAGTGGTCCTTTGACTTTGACATTTGCTTTTAAAAAAAGTTTTCCGTGATACAATTCATTATTTTCTACGATGGTATTTAAGACTTGAAAAGCATCAGTATCAATATTTAAATCTAAAATAAGATCCTGAAAATATTTATGTTTAATTTTTCCAGTTAAAACCGCTAAATTATTCTCAGGATCCTTTAACCTGATAGTTCCAAGTTCAAAGGTTTTTTCAGAGACTTGGATGGTTGCCAATTCTGTACGGTAGCGAGTGTTGGAAAGTACGACTAAAGTATTCAAATCTCGAACTTGTAACAATCCATTTACATTTGGTTCATTAGGTGTTCCTGTAAGTTTTATTTTTCCAAAAATATCGCCTTTGGAGTCTTTAATAATTTCTTTTATAAATGGATCAACTAAGGCAAAAGACAATTTTTTAAAATCAAAATCAAGGTCAAATTTATTTTCGGGAATAGCATAATTCCCGATTAAGCTCATTTCATTTTCTCCACTTAACAATACATTTACATTCACGACATTTTCACCCGCAGATTGGTTAGCTTTTACATTTAAAACACCTAAATATTCTCCATTAAAACTCAAACTATCTACCTTTAGATCTCCATTATAATGCAAATTATTTTTAGGTTCTTTTAGTAAAACATTTCCATTCAATATGCCATCTAGATAATAATTATTCATTCCTAGAAGGTCAGATACTTCTGATATATTGAAATTAGAAAATTTAATTCCCAATGGTGAAAAATCATTTTTTAATGAGCCCCCTTCGGAATTGACTAATATCCTTTGACCTCCTTTTAAAAACAATAACTCATTGATTACCAACGACTTAAAGTCATAATAAATCGAATTCTCTTTTTCAATTTTCCAAATTTCATCATTTAAAACGAGCGTAGGTAAAAACTCCATTTGGTAGCCATCCTTCGCCCGAAAAACATTTCCACCTAATTCTAATTTTTGATTTTTAAGCTTAGCATCCGTTTTTACAATGGATTTATTCTTGATACTATCTGGTTGTAATTCTATTGTTTTTTCATCCCAAATTTTCACACCATAAGTCAGCGTATCATCTTTAAATACCGTTTCAAATTTGGCTTTAGGAAAATTAAATGCTCCTTTAGAATGAGCATCAGAAAATTCAACATCAGCAGTCAAAAAATTAGTAGAACTTCCTGCTAAAATCCGTAAGGTATCAGCAGAAAAATCATGGTAAACAATGTTTGGAAAAACCCCATCCAATTTTAAAATTTTAGCATTATAATCAAATTCCCCCTTTAACGATGCAGTATCCGTCTCTGAAAAACCAGGAACAAATATTTTAGTAAAATCAGCCATATCTTTAAATCGAAAATCAAAAGTAAAATCTTGTTTAGCAGACGGCTTTGAAGCATCATCCAAATCTAATTGGTTAGGTTTTCTAACTTCATTAACTGGAAAAAATTCATCAACATAAGCATATATTGCATCAGGTAATTCCCTAAAATTATATTGTCCTATGATATCTGCATCCATAAATTCAGAACGAATGGCTAATGATTTTTTCTTATCCGAATTTAGATTTGATTTTAAAGTAATTTTCTTCTTGGTGGAATAGGAAATTGAATCTTGCTCTATATTAAAATAATCCAAACTAGCTGAACCTTGCAAATCATCTAAATTACTTCCTTGCAAATCTGCTTCGACCAATCCACTAAAGCTCAATTTTTTTTCATACAAATTTAACTGACTAAGATTAATCGTATCCAACTTCAATGACATATTAATCTCAGGCAACTCTTGATTTAGATCCACTTTTCCAAAAAAATCAAAAGCAATATTTTCATCTTGAATATTCGCTTTTCCTTCAAACTGTTTTTTGTTAAATGAACCATCCACCGCTAAATTTTTATAATTATAACCTTGATAGATCACACTCGGAATAGTTGCTTTTATATTCGTTGCCAAATCATCTAACTTCAATCCTTCGCCATCTATATTTGTGGCAAAATTGATCATATCAAATGGTTCGCCGAGTATTTTTCCCAAGTCGAATTGTTCCATTTTTAAATCTCCTTGATACTTTGCCGTTTCAAAATTATCTTGGAAAAGCATTGTTATATTAGTTCCTAAATTCCCTGCTGTCGTTTCAAAGTCACCATTCATTTTGAAGTCATCAATTTCCCCAATAAAATCTCCTCTAAAATTTACTATCCCTAAACTATCTAAAAGTGGTGGCAAACTAGTTTTTGAAAATCCAATCAATTCCTTGGAACGTGTGGTCAAATTGTAAATTTTGGCATCAAAAAAAGTATTAGAAATATCCGGTAATCCTTTCATCGCCAAGTCTCCTTTAAATGCAGTTTCTCCACTTGTGGTCAAATCAAGGTCACGCCCCAAAAGATTTCCTAACGTACCTTTTATCTTTCCAGAAAAATTAATCTTCCCCCAATTTTGAAATCCATTTGGCAAGGAAAGATCTTTGGTTAACCTGGTCAAAGAGAGATAATTTGTTTCTATTTTTTTAATTCGAACATTAAAATTCGGACGAGTAGAAAGTTGTGCAATGGTTCCATCAGCTTGCAAAATAAAATCATTTGCAATTTTAGCATCAATATTTTCTAGCGTTAATTTGTCTTTTTCAAACCTTATTTTTCCAAATAATTTTATGGTTTCAGGTAGGTCAGTTTTTAGCACAGGAACAGTTCTAAATGCGGGAATCAATTGCCAAAGATCTCGAAAAGCAACTTGACTTTTGGAAAAATCAGAAGCTACTTTTACCTGATTTGCAAAATCTTTTAAATCTCCAAATTCCTTAAATCTAAAATTAAGATTACTTTTTAAATTTGAATTTGGAGTGCTTAACTGAAAATTATTGACTTGAATCATTTGGTTGGTTAATGATACTTCTCCTTCTAAATTTGAAAGGCTAAAACCGCTATGATCATTCAAAGTCAAATGATTAATTTTTCCACCTATTGAATCATTCACAATATCTAAATCATTGATAATCAAGGAAATATCTTTAAATCCTAAATGACTAAAATCCACTACATTAACTTGTCTTTCAGCATTTTGATCGTCATAGACAAACTGAGTTTCCTTTAATTCTACTTGCTTCGTTTTTATCTGCCAACCAAAATTTGGGAAACCCAAAGCAGCAGGTTCACCTGAGTTCTCTACTCTCTTTTTAAAAACGGTGTAATTAATTTTAGTTTTTCCTAACAATACATTTGCAAAATCAATACTTTTATTTTTCAAGTCAAAAGAATTGGAATTCAATTTTAAATGTCCAATCTCAGCATTCACATCGAAGCCATTTCCTAGCTCGTCTTTTAAGTCAAACTTGATATTTTCTAACAATACATTTCCCAATCCAAATGACCAAGGTAAATTGTTCGTGACAACCTTTGGTTTAGGATCTGAAGATGGTTTATTAATTTTGTCAATGATAAATTGATAATTAAACATGCTGTCCAAATTCTCTCTTGACAACTGAATATTCCCACCTTGTAAATGAATTTTATTCAGAAAAATTTCTTTTTGTAAAATTGAAAACACACCAATATCGACTTTCAATTGTTGAGCAAAAAGCAATGTATCGGAGTTCTCATCTTCAATATAAATCCCTTCCAAAACGGCAGTTTTAAAAAATTCAATATCAACTGCTTTAATCTCTACTTTAGTTTGTAATGTTTCGGAAAGATGGGTAGTAACATTTTGAACGAGCCAGGTTTGCACTTTAGGAATTCGAATAAGAAAGAATACCAATAGGAAAAGTATTACCAAAATAAGTATGGTAATACCTAAAAATTTTATAACCTTTTGGAAATGTTTCTTCATGCTTTAATACATTCTAAGGAATGGTGCATTAATAAATTACGATTATTGTACCATTCCTAACCATTATCTCTTTCTATTACGTTTTTTATATTAAAGATGTTTTATCACAATTGATTAAGTTCAGAAACAGCATTAATCACATTGACAATTTGCTCTTACATATTCAATCACCTCAGGGAAAAACAAATTAAATTCTTCAGTCATTTCCTTATTAAAATGCTGTAAATTATCCACTACTCCATCCAAATATTCTGGCTTTGATAACCGCTCAGATAATCGCTTAAAAGTATATCGAATTCCTTCATCTGTTCCATAAGCTTGCAACCATTTATGTTCAATCATCATAGGTAATCGTTTTTGCAATTTTACAGGGAGATCGTCCATTCTTCTTTCTAAAATCTGATAAACACCTTCGCAAAAATCATCCAAACTTTCGCCAGAATATCGTTCCCAATTATTGGCCAACAAGTAATCGTACCACACATCTACAATCACAGGAGCATATTTATGATGTTTTTCTTGCAAGCGACGAGTGCCTTTTTTCACCAAAGGATGTTCATCGGTAAAAGTATCTATTTGTCGGTGCAAGAAGATTCCTTTTTGAATAGCTGGAGAGAAGTTTGGCACTTCTTTATTCCTAATAAAATCAGCAATAAAGTTCCCAATCAAAAGATCTTCATTATCGCAAGACAAATAAATATGAGCTAAAAAATTCATTAATTAATATTTGTGATTTCTTTATGGTAAAAATTATATCTTTGCGCCTATTTTCAACAAATTGTCAAATAATAAATCAAAAGAAATGGCTTTAAAATGTGGTATTGTTGGCTTGCCAAATGTAGGAAAATCTACGTTATTTAATGCATTAACTTCTGCTAAGGCATTGGCAGCAAATTATCCTTTTGCAACTAAAGAACCTAATTTAGGTATCATTACGGTTCCTGATGAAAGATTAGACAAATTAACAGAAATCGTTAATCCTCAAAAAACACAACCAACGACGGTTGAGATTTTGGACATCGCAGGTTTGATCAAAGGAGCAAGTAAAGGGGAAGGATTAGGTAACCAATTTTTGGCAAATATTCGAGAAGTGGATGCTATCGTTCATGTAGTTCGATGTTTTGACAATGACAATGTGATCCATGTAGATAATTCAGTTGATCCAGTTCGGGATAAAGAAATCATCGATATGGAATTGATTCTTAAGGATATTGAAACTGTAGAAAAGCGGGTAGATAAATTAAAGAAAAATGCTAAAGCTGGTGAAAAATCTGCTGTGAAGTTAATGGAACTTGGACAGGCCATCTTAGCACATTTAGAATCCGAAAAACCTGCTCGAACATTAGAATTGGAAGATGAAGGAATAGAATTAATGCAAGAAATGATGCTCTTGACTTCTAAGCCAATTTTATATGCGTGCAATGTAGATGAGAATTCTGTGATTTCGGGAAATGGACATACGACTCGATTTATGGAATGTGTAAAAGATGAAAAAGCAGAAGTTATTTTTATCTGTGCAGGAATGGAAGCTGATATTGCAGAATTGGATACCAAAGAAGATCGAGAATTATTTTTAGAAGAAATGGGATTGACTGAACCAGGAGTTAATCGTTTGATTTTATCTTGCTACAAACTCTTGAATTTGATCACCTATTTTACCGCAGGGGAAAAAGAAGTGAGAGCTTGGACTATCGAAAGAGGAACTTTAGCTCCAGGAGCTGCAGGAGTAATTCATACTGACTTTGAAAAAGGATTTATCCGAGCAGAAGTAATTAAGTATAATGATTTTGTAAGTTTAGGCTCAGAAGCTGCCGCCAAAGGTGCAGGGAAAATGGGTGTTGAAGGAAAAACTTACGAAGTAATTGATGGCGATATCATGCACTTCCTTTTTAATGTATAATTTAAAACGTTCAACGTCAAACGATTGGCGTTGAACGTTTTTTATTGTGTTTTCCAAAATATTTTTATCGTCCAATCTGCATCAGAAAGTAATAATGGATTAGCAGTTTTTGAATATTCGTAAGGATTAAATTGCAATTGATACATAATTTGATCAGGCGCAAATTCATCTACATCTATCACTTGAAAGTCCATATAATCCGTCAATTCAAACGCCACATCTTCAAAAGTTAATGGCAACATTATATCTACCACATCTTCAAAAAATTCACTCCCACCTGATAAACTCGTACTATCAACTACTCCATCTCGATAAAATAAAGTCATATCTGGTCCATTCAAAATATCCCATGCTTCTAATTTTGCTTCTTCAATAACGATATAATCTAAATACCTTTTTTGACGAGGTGAATCATCATCTTTCTTGCAAGAAGCGGTAAGAATCACTAGCAGTAAAAATATTAAAGCAATTATTCTCATAGTAATTTTAAATTATATAACACCTGGTGGTCTGCTTTAGCTGACCTAGAAAATTGAGCAAAGCGACAAATAAAATCTTAATTGGTTAAGGTGTGTTATTAAACAAATTATGGTGTTTTTTAGGTCAGCTAAAGCAGACCACCACGCATTATTTGCCAGCTACACTTTCCACGTCAAGACTAGGATGTTCTGCAATCGTAGTTAAACTAATTCCACCACGAGCTACAAAAGCACCTTTCACTTGCATCCATTTTGGATTGCAAGCTGCCACAAGATCTGTCAAAATTCGATTAACAATTTCCTCATTAAAAGTTTTTTGACTTCGATAAGATTGTAAATAAAATTTCAATGATTTAGTTTCAATACATTCTTCCGCAGGGATATATCGAATATATATTTTTGCAAAATCAGATTGTTGTGTGATTGGACACATCGACATAAAATCAGCACAATGAAACTCTACAATGTAGTTTCGCATTTTATGTTTGTTGGGAAACGAATCCAACTGAGCCTCATCTGGTGAAGTAGGTAATTCATTCACCGCTTTTCCTAAAAGTTCAAATTCCTTAGAAGACATATTTTTCTTTTTTGAGGAGTCAGGGGTTAGGTTGGTCGCTGTTCTCCCGAGTCCTAATAAATAATTAGCCACAAAGATAATATCCATTCCTAAAAACACTTCCTTTTTCAAAAGTGTTTTTATTTTTGCACTCATTTTTCATAAGGAATCAATTTATGATTGAACCATTCATAAGATAATTTGCAATGAATAAAAAAGCAGTAGTACTATTAAGTGGAGGTCTAGATTCATCTACCATTCTAGCTTACGCTATCAGCAAAGGATTTGATATCTACGCTATATCGTTTTTCTATGGACAGCGACACAAATTCGAACTAGAAGCTTCTAAAAAAGTAGCTCAACATTTTGGAGTCAAAGACCATAAAACAGCTCATATTGATTTACGAGTATTTGGAGGTTCAGCATTGACTGCTGAAATTGACGTACCTAAGGGTCGAACAGAAGCAGAAATGGAAGGAGAAATTCCAATTACTTACGTTCCTGCCAGAAACACTATTTTCCTCTCTTTTGCCTTAGCATATGCAGAAGTAATTGGTTCTGAAGATATTTTTATTGGTGTCAATGCTGTCGATTATAGTGGTTATCCTGATTGTCGACCTGAGTATATTGAGGCCTATGAGAAAATGGCTAATCTTGCTACAAAATCAGGAGTTGAAAATGAAAATAGGTTAACCATACATACTCCTTTGATTGATTTAAAAAAATCAGAAATAATCCAAATGGGATTAGAGTTGGGGGTAGATTATGCCATTACTTCAACTTGTTATGATCCAAATGAAAAAGGATTACCCTGTGGAATATGTGACTCTTGTGTTCTTCGACTAAAAGGATTCTCGGCCTTAGGAATCGAAGATCCAGCAGAATACCAATCTTAATTTCCCAAAAAAAAGCACCTCCAGAATAATCTATTTTGGAGGTGCTAAAATTATAGTGATATCTATAACAATATATTTACAATAGTGAAATTAACCTTTTATAGTTAATCTTTCACCATTAAAAAACTAGTCTAAGTTTTCTAACATCTTCTGTTGTCTTTGTCCAAAGTTCATGGCTTCCAACATGGTAAACGAAAGCACTTCTTCCAAGTTACCATAAGCATCTTGATAGTCTTTATAACTTCTTCGAATCACCTCATGAGCTTCTTTTTTTCCATAGATATGAGTAATCTCACACTTAGGTTCTTCACCAGGTAATTGCTTATAAGTCAAAAAGTAATGCTTCAATCGATTCAATATATTTTCTGGAATATCTGCAATATCTTCCCATTGTGCATACATCTCATCATTATTCAATACTGCAATAATTTTATCATCCGCTTCTCCCCCATCAATCATTCTAAATCCACCAATTGGAATAGCATTAACGATAATATTTCCATGCGTAACTTCACGCTCTGTCAAGACACAAATATCTAGTGGATCATCATCTCCAACTATTCCTTCTCGTTCCGTTTTCTCCATACAATACTGAGCAACTTTATCTGCACATAATGTTTGAGGAACGAAGCCATAAAGCGCAGGAACAATATTTGAGAACTTCTGAGGCCGATCAATTTTTAAATATCCAGACTTCTTATCTATTTCGTATTTTACTGTATCAGAAGGAATAACTTCAATAAATGCCGCCACCACATCAGGTGCGTCTTCTCCAATCGAGATACCATGCCAAGGATGTGATTTATACCTCAAGCCAAGCATCTTCCAAATCTTTTCGAATGATTTTTTCATAATAAAATTTGATTAAAAAAAGTTTTGTTTTACTCCTACAAATGTACGTGAAAAATAGCTTTGATGTTTAGTTGAAAACCAAATACTTTAAAAAATTTGGATTAAACCCTAGTTTAAATCACTAAAATGGTTTTTATTTGGAAATCTTAACTCATTGCCAATTTTTATTTCAAATAAACAATATCCTTAATATTCGGTTTTATAAAAAAAATTAAATTCAACTTTGAAGAATAATCACAAATATATTGTCGGAATTGATGGATGCAAATACGGTTGGATTGCCATAAAGATCACGGCTAATTCTCAATTTTCCATCAGCAAACATTCCAGTTTTTCTTCTATTTTCAAAACATATCCTGATGCTGAAAAATATTTAGTGGACATGGTTATTGGTCTGGCAGATGAAAATCATCCAAGGAAAGTTGAAAAATTTGCAAGAGAAAAATTAAAACCGAATCGAACTTCATCCGTTTTTACACCACCTTGTCGAGCGGCTGTTTATCAAAAGACTTACGAAGCAGCGAAGGAAAAAAATAAAATGGTTTTAGGAAAATCAATCTCTATTCAAGCTTGGAATATTGTTCCAAAAATGAGAGAAGTTGATCAATTTATTTTGAAAAACAACGAATATAAACACAAGATTTTTGAAGCACATCCAGAAGTCTGTTTTGCCACTTTAAATAATCAAATTCCAATGTTTTTTAAGAAAAAAGAAAAGGAAGGAGTTAAAGAAAGAATTAAATTATTGGACAGTTTTTTTCCAAAATCAACAGATGTTTTTGAAAAAGGAAATGCTCAGTTTTTGAAAAAGGAAGTAAAGTCAGATGATATAATTGATGCTTTAGTTTTGGCAGTAACTGGTTTTTTAGGACTGAAATATAGTTTTGATTTTTTAATTCCAATAGAAAAAAAACAAGACATTTACGGATTAGAAATGAATATGATTTTCTTCACAAAAGAAAAGGCTTTCTAAAAATTTAGAAAGCCTTTTTTATATTTTCCAGATTAAAACTCTTCAATCAATTTCTTCTTCATTGCTTGAAATTCTTCATCAGAAATAACGCCTTTTTCTTTCAGCTCACCCAGTTTTGTTAATCGAGAAATAACATCTTTTTGATCTTTCTTCGCTGCTTCTTTATGTTCGACTTTTTCAACTACTTCTTGTTTCCGCTCTTGTTCCTTTTTGATCTTCTCTGCTACTTTTTTCCCTTTTTCAAATTTCTCTTTATACATTTTCGTCAACCGATCCATATCAAAATCTAAGAACGTTCCACCTGTTTCGAAATGCTTTTTAAATACTTCTCCCAAAGCATAAGTAGATGCTCCTGACAAAACTGCCATCGTCATTCCTCCGACAACTGTTCCAATTCCAGGAATAAATTTGATTGCAGCTCTTGCCCCTAGTCTTGCCAATCCTGAACCTGTCATGGAAGAGATGACTGCTTTTCCTTCGGTTTCTTTAAAGTCAATATCATACAACTTACACATCTGTCGAACCATGTCTAACTGAATGGCACTTACCGCAAAAAAATCGGCAATTGGAACTGGAATTAATCCTGCACCCATAGACCAAACAATATGATTTCTAATGATTTTATCTGCGCTTTCTATTCTTTCGTTCATAATAATTCTAATATTCTTTTGTTTCTAAATAAAAACTTAAATATATTTTTTTCGTTTTCTTAAAACCCATTTTCTCGACTTATTGTTTTCTTTTTACGACCAATAATTGAGATATGTTTTTATAAAATCTTTCTTTTGTATAAAAAATTTTAGAATCCAATTTAATCATTTACATTTGATTTTTGGAAAAAAACACGAATACTTATTTTATGAAAAATACCCGAAAGCAGTCAGACATTACTCTAATTGGTGCAGGAATTATGAGTGCCACCCTAGGCGTACTTCTTAAAAAATTAATGCCTGATGCGACTATTTCCATTTTCGAAAGACTAGATGAAGTTGGTGCGGAAAGCTCTGATGCATGGAATAATGCCGGTACAGGGCATTCTGCTTTTTGTGAATTAAATTATACACCCGAACGAGAAGATGGTTCGGTTGACATTTCAAAAGCACTCAAGATTGCTTCCAATTTTGAAGTATCCAAACAATTTTGGGCCTACTTGAAAGAGTCGCAAAATTTCCCATTCAAACAACCTTTTATCAATGATATTCCTCACATGAGTTTAGTTTGGGGAGAAGATAATATTCAGTTTTTGAAAAAAAGATATGATGCCATGACGCAATATCCGATTTTCAAAGACATGAAATTTAGTGTAGATTTTGAGGAAATTACTTTGTGGGCGCCCTTGATGATGTTGAGTCGAAATCACAAAGAAGTAGTCGGTGCCACGTTTATGGAAATTGGAACTGATGTAAATTTTGGAGCGATTACCCGAGGGATGATTAACTATTTAAAAACCTTGGATGGAGTCGAAGTCTACTTGGGACAGGAGATTCAGGATTTGACGAAACAGGAAAATGGAAATTGGAAAATTGATATTGAAAATTTAGCTAATGAAGAAGAATATGCTCATTCTAGTCCTTTCGTTTTTATTGGAGCAGGAGGTGGAGCGATTCCATTATTGGACAAAGCAGATATTGAACAAGGAAATGGTTTTGGAGGATTTCCAGTTGGTGGTCAATGGTTAAGATGTACGAATCCTGAGATTGTAAAACAACATCAAGCTAAGGTTTATGGAAAAGCGGCAACAGGAAATCCCCCCATGTCTGTTCCTCATCTAGATACTCGATTTATTGATGGAAAACAGGCATTGCTGTTCGGTCCTTATGCAGGTTTTTCTACGAAGTTTTTAAAGAATGGATCGTATTGGGATTTACCATTATCCATTGAGATGCATAATATTTGGCCGATGCTTTCTGTTGGAATGAAAAATATTTCTTTGACTAAATATTTGATTGATCAAGTGATGCAATCACCAGAAGAACGATTTGAGTTTTTGCAAAAATATTATCCAGATGCAAGAATGGAAGATTGGGAATTAGCATATGCTGGTCAGCGAGTTCAGATTATTAAAAAGGATGAAGAAGGTGGAGGAAAATTACAATTCGGAACTGAAATCGTTGCTGATGATGATGGTTCTTTAGCTGCACTTCTGGGAGCATCACCTGGTGCCTCAACTTCCGTAAGTATCATGTTAGATGTCGTGAAAAAATGTTTTCCAGAAAAAATAAAATCAGAAGATTGGCAAAATAAAATTAAAGAAATGATTCCAACTTACGGAAAATCTTTGATTGAAAATGGGGAGTTATGTTTGGCGACAAGGGAAAGAACAACTAGGATTTTAAAGTTGGAAGAAGAGTAATTTTCTAGTTTTAGAACTTCCAAATATTCAATTATTTGGAAGTCCTAAAACTACGATCCTAAAAAAGTAACACTCCTAATCCCACATGAAATCTGATCGAATAATATCCTCCCAATATAGTTTTATAACCTTCAGGTGCGACAACTCCTAGTCCGACAACATCACTTAAAGAACCTCCAACGTTAAAGATTACATGATCATAAAATACTCTTCGAATTCCATATTCAATGCCGAAAGCAAAATGATTGTAGTTCCCTTCATCTGATTCAGTCACTACGGTATTTACAGGAAAAATAAAAATTGTTTCTTCTGTGAATTCAGAGTATTTTCCAAACAAGTATTTAATTCCAACCCGAAAATATAA
>JBGCCY010000019.1:0-12354 GCA_045104975.1 Saprospiraceae bacterium | reverse complement strand
CATAGGTAAAAGAATGTGTGTTGAAAATTGGAACTAGTTAAATTAAAGTTTATCACTAATAATATAGGCGATAAATACTCAGTTGAAGCCCTTCTTAAAAAAGATTGAAAGTTTAAATTATAGTTGTTAACACAATTATTTATTTTCTCAGGAAAGTATAATTAAATTCCATTGACTCAATAAGAGTTGATGTATGAGGTTTGGAATTTTGTTAAAATTAGTAAAAAAAATGGTTTCCAGTTAATTTTTTAATAAAAAAAGCGAATATCAAAAAATAGATAAATATCCAACAAGCCCTTACAAATAAAGGATTTCACTAATGTGAAATTGGGCATTAACATGATTTTAGGTGATAAAATACTTTTGAATATTCATATGGCAATATATAAATTCATCTTGATGACGAATGGGAACAAAACATAAAAAGCAATTATCTTTGTCCCATACTTTTATGGTAAATTATACCTAAAAAAAAATTGCCATACAAACGACTTCTTTTGAGAATTACGATGGATATATTATATAATAATCTTACTTTTACGATTATTTAACTTAGAAAAAAGAGATTTATGAAAAACAAATTTACTTCTATTTCACGATTACTTCCTTTACTCGTATTACTTTTTGGTAGTATGAATTTATTTGCACAACCTGCTAATGATAATTGTGATGCTCCTACTCCAATTACCTTAGCTGCTGATGAAGCAAGTATTGTATGGGTAGATGGAGATACTCGTATGGCTCAAGATGCAACGGTACTTACAAATACCCCTGCAGTTTGTTCTGGATCATGGTACATTGATGATGTATGGTTTTCCTTTTCTACAGGAGCAACTATCTCTGAAGGAGGTCTAGTTGTTCAAACTGAATTTGGAGCTCAGGCAGATGATGTAGCAGGTATTGGTATGTCATTTTATACCAATTCATGTGCTACTGATAATATTGAATTTCAATGCTTCTCTAGTGGAGATGGATCAACTAATAGCTTGAACATCGTATGTGGTCTTGAGCCTAATACTTCTTACTTAGTAAGAGTTTGGTCAGGTGGAAATACTACTGCTAATGAAGGTACATTTAGAATTGGTGCTTATGAAGCTGAACCTGCAAATAGTAATGCTACTGTATTTTGGGGTAGTGTAGAGGGTGAAGGAGATTTTACAGGAGGATTAAATGGTTGGACAACAACAGTTGAAGCTCCATGTGATACGCTTGATCTTTGGCAATGGGTTCCTAGTGGTTCAACTCTTGAATCAACGGTAGCTAATGCATTTGGAGATGCAACTTCTCAAGCGCCTACAGGTTGTACTGGTGCAGTAACATTTAACTCTGATGGATTTGACCAAACTGCTACTTGTGCTGCTTCTCAATTTGGAACATTAGTTTCTCCTGTTCTTGATTTATCTACAATTGTTCCAGCTGGAACTGCAGGTGTTTCTGTTTTATTCTTTCAAACTACTCGTCAATTCCAAAGTGATTACTTTATTGAGTATACGAATGATGGAACAACTTGGTTTGAAATTGAAATTAATACTGAGTTTATTGTAAATAGTGAAACGTTCCAAACTTGGAAACGTGTATTCTTGCCAGATGCAGATTTGAACTCAACTAATTTCCAATTCAGATTTAGATATGATGCAAATTACTACTACTGGATTATTGATGATGTTCAATTAATTGAGACTGAAGCAAATAACTTAGTAGCGACTACTAACTATGCAATTGCTCCTAACCTTTTAACTCCTGCTTCACAAACGGATTCTGTTAGATTTTTGATTGATATTGAGAACGTTGGAGCAGCTGCTCAAACAGGTTCTAGTGTTAATATGAATATCGTTAATAGTGCTGGAGCTGAAGTTTATAATGAAGATTTAGTGTATGGAAATATTCCTGCTAATTTTTATGATGCAAATAGAATTTTCCCTGGACACTTCCTTCCTGATGCTGCAATAGATACCTATACTGGTACTTATACTGTATCAGCAGATGAAGATGATTTTGACTTAACTGATAATTCTCAATCATTTTCTTTCCAAATAACTGATTCTATTTTTGCAAAAGAAGAAGCAACAAATTTATTTGGTGCATCTCCTCAAACTCCACCAGAATTAACTTGGACAATGGCTACTACTTATTTCGTAAGAAATGAAGTAGATCCAAATAATGCTGATATTAAATATGAATGTTCATCTGTTCTTATTGGATTAGAAAACTTACTAGATAATGTTGGAGGTTTCGTAACAATCTATCTATATGAATGGGAAGATGTAAATAATGACGGTATTTCTCAAAGTGGAGAAAGAGATGGAAGTCTTGGTGGTAATGTTGTAGGTAATTTCACTTACGAGATTTTAGATGGTACTGATGATGTTACTGATTTATTAGTTTCATTAGAAAATTTTATTGATGGAGGTGAGCCAATTCAACTTAAAGAAAACACTAATTATGTTTTAGCTGCTGGATTAACTTCTGCAGGTACTTCTAAAATTGAGCTTTCTAGTACGAATGATAATGATTTGTTGAATACTGGTTTCTTATCTGATTCATTGACAACTATTCCTAGATTTGGTTCAATGTGGAATACGACTAGCGACGATGGAGGATTTAATAATGACTTAACTTTATTGAATGTTGCTCCTCGAATGAGAATGCACATTGGTGAATACATGGAAGTTTCTGTTAATAATCCATTAGATGAGGCAAACAAAGTAAATGTTTATCCTAATCCTGCTACTGATGTAGTTAATATGGAATTAGACTTAGTAGAAAATTTGAATAACGCAGTTGTAAGAATTGTAGATTTAAATGCTCGAAACGTAATGGAAGTTGTTTACGACAATCTTTCTAGTCAAACATTGACTTATTCAGTAGCTAACCTAGCTACTGGAACATATTTCTTAAAAATACAATCTGACAAAGGTTATATTACTAAGAAATTTACTATTGTAAAATAGATAATAAAGAGTAAAATACTACTCTACTTTTATATCGGGAATTATCAGATTAATCTGATAATTCCCGTTTTTTTTGAATTAAGGATAATTAAAAAAATTAAGAAAACTGTCATTTACTTATTATTTCAAATTGAAAACTGTCACCATATTATCAATTCGGATTTTAATTAATAACTAATTTTGGCAGAAGAATTAGGATAGAATAAGATTCCTAATAATTTATTTAACTAAAAATTATATTATGATTAAGAATTTTACGAAACTCTTTTTATTAGCGTTTACCTTTCTTTTGTGTGTCTCCATAAATGCACAAATTTTTTCAGAGGATTTTGAGGGAGGTCTGCCTACAGATTGGACGGCTTCTCAAATGGATGGAAGTACGGTTAACGCTTCTTCGAATTGGATTTATACTACTTCTGGTCCTCAGGGTGGTTTTTCTATTGGGCCGCTAACTTCAACTACTGCCAACAATGGATATATGATTTTTGATTCAGATTTAAACTGTGACGGTCCACAAGACGTTTGGTTAATTTCCCCATCTTTTGATGCAACTGACTTTGATGATGTAGTGGTTACATTTGAGCATTTTTATGCTAGATTTAATGATCAAATATTTCTTGAAGTAAGTATTGATGGAGGTACGGTTTGGGAGGAATATGAATTATATGAAGAACTGGGAAATAATGATTTTGCAGGTGCAGGTGCAAATGAAAACCCTGTACTTTCAACTACCGTTATATCAAATATTGCAGCTAACCAAAGTGATGTAATCATCGCATTTAGGTTTTTCTCCTCAGAAGGATGTGCTTATTCTTGGCAAATTGATGATATTGTAGTAACGGATGTTGACCCTACCCCATTTTTTGATATGAGGTTGAACACTAACTTTTTTGCAATACCTCCAAGTATCAATACTCCAGCAAGTCAAGTAGATCCTATCGGAATCGGTTTCCTTTGTGATGTAGAAAATGTTGGACAAATGGATGCAGGTGGTGTTAATCTTAACATAAATATTTCTACTACAACTGGAGGAGTTTTACATAATCAGGATTTAGATTATGGAACTGTTCCTGCTGGTGCAATAGATGAAAATAGAATTTTTCCAGATCGTTATACTCCACCTGGCGACGCCAATGTTGTATATGATGCAGTATATACTATTTCAATGGACTCCACAGATTTAGTTCCTGCCAACAATGAAATTGCTTTTCAATTTGCAGTAAGTGATTCTGTCTTTGCAAAAGAATTTAATATAACTACAGCAGGTGGACCTCCAGATCCTGCGGTTACTCCTTGGACACTTGCTAATCATTATTATCTGCCAAACGGTGATGATTATGTATGTTCTTCTATTGTATTCTCAATTGGAAATGCAACAGAAAGTGTTGGTGGTCTAGTAAATGTTTACTTATATGAATGGGAAGATATTAATGATGATGGGATTGCTCAAAGTGGAGAAAGAGATGGTACAATTGGAGGAGAAATTGTAGCAAATGGTATTTACACTATTCAAGCAGCAGATACTGATGTTCAATTGGTTCTTGAAAATTGGAATGCATCACCAGATTATCAAATTAGATTAAAGGATGATACTCATTATCTTTTATCAGTAGAAACTACTCCTCCAGCTGGAGCAACTGAATATGTTTCAATTGCGGGAACAGGAGTTTGGGATTATACTGCGATGTCATTTTTAAATGACTCATTAAATACTGAAAGATATGGATCATTTTGGAACGTAAATGAAGTTGGAACTAATGCTGATTTGACACAAGTAATTTTTGCACCAAGAATTAGAATGCATATTACTCCAGAACAAATTATAATTATTGATGCTGTTGATAACCAATTATCTGAAGATAATATTGTAAATATTTTCCCTAATCCAGTTCGTGAGGAATTGAATCTTGAACTTGATTTTGTAGCATCTTTTGATGAGGTAATTATCAAAATTACCGATATGACAGGCAAGGAAATACATGTTAGAAACTTGAATAATATCGATCAACAAATTGCTCAAATCAATACGAGTAATTATGTACAAGGAACTTATACACTTCAAGTAATTACTCCAAATGGCGTGAGAACGAAACGATTTGTGGTGGCTAAATAATTAGTCATTTTTCCAAAAAAAATCCTTCTAGAAATTAATCTGGAAGGATTTTTTTGGGAAAAAATTAATTAGAATTATTATCCTAATTGAGCTAAACTTTCTTCTAACATTTTAATTCTCGCTTGCCCATCTGCTAATTTCTTTCGCTCATTATCAACTACTGCTGGAGGTGCATTTTGAACAAATCTCTCGTTGCTTAATTTCTTCTCAATACTATTTACAAAGCCTTTGGTGTAATCCAACTCTTTTGTAAATTTTTCTTTTTCAGCAGCCACATCTATTTGAATGTTAGCTTCCAAAAAGAATTTATCTGTACCTGAAACAAAAGAAATAGTTCCATCCACATCTTCATCATCTGTAAAATGAATTTCAGAAATATATCCACGCTTCTCAATGATTTCTTGGATTCCTGCAGTCTTGAAAATTTGTTTAGCTGTATCAGAGTTTTGTACAAAAAGCTTTAATGGCTCTTTATCTTTCATTCCCTTATCCTTTCGAGTTGCTCGGACTTTTGAAATAACATCAATTGCTTGATCTACTTCTTTAAAAGCATTTTTATCAAACGAACCAACCGTTGGGTAAGTACTAATCACACAGTCCTCCCCTTCTTTTCGCTCTCTTAAGTGATGCCAAATCTCTTCTGTGATAAAAGGCATAAATGGGTGCAAAACCGTCATTAATTTTTCAAAAAATCCAATTGCTGTTTCGTAAGTTGTATGATCGATAGGTTCTCCATAAGGAGGTTTAATCATTTCTAAATACTCCGAAAAGAAATCATTCCAAATGAAATTATACAAGTTCATCATTGCATCACCTAACTTGTAATTTTTATAATTTTCTTCTAGCGTTTCAAATAATTGATTCAACTTATTCTCCATCCAAGAATGAGCTAAAGGATTGATTTTCTCCGCAGCAGAATAGGAAGGATTTTCAACTTTATCTAGCAATCGTAGCATTCGCATCGCATTCCAAATTTTATTGCAAAATTGTGAGCCCTGAGCACACAATTTACTTTCATCCACCGCTTGCTTTGTCTTAGGATCAATGGGGGCATCAAAAACAATATCATTTCCAGCCGATCCACTTGATAACATTCCGAATCGAACACCATCAGCTCCATATGTATCAATCAAATTTAAAGCGTCAGGGGAATTTCCTAATGATTTACTCATCTTTCTTCGTTGGGCATCTCGAACCATTCCTGTGAAGTAAACATCGTGAAATGGTTGTCTTCCATTTTTCTCAATAAATTCTTTTCCCAACAAATCTTCTGACCACTCATACCCTGCCATAATCATTCTCGCTACCCACAAATACATAATATCCCAACCGGTTACCAAAACATTAGTAGGATAGTAATATTTCAATTCCTCTTGATTTTCAAAACCATCAAAAACACTTATTGGCCATAGCCATGAACTAAACCAAGTATCCATCACATCTTCATCTTGATGTAAATCTTCGATCGTCAAAGCATCATTTCCAGTCTTTGCTTTTGCTTCCGCCAAAGCTTCTTCTGGCGTTTCTGCTACGAAAAAATGGTCTTCATAATAGTAAGCAGGAATCCGTTGTCCCCACCACAATTGACGACTAATACACCAATCTCTCACTTTATCTTCCTCCAACCAGTTTTTATACATATTGATAAAATGGTCTGGGTAAAATTTCACTTCACCTTCCTTAACTGCATCCAAAGCAGTCTTAGACAATTCTTTCATATCCAAGAACCATTGCAAAGTCAACCGAGGTTCAACCACCGCATTCGTTCGCTCAGATCTTCCTACTTTATTTTGATATGGTTCAATTTTTACTAGATTACCAGATGCTTCTAAGTCTTTGATAATCAGCTTTTTAGCCTTAAATCGATCTTCTCCAATATACATCTGTGCAGCCTCACTCATTGTTCCATCATCATTGAAAACATCAATTACTTCTAATTCATGTCGTTGTCCGATTTCATAATCATTCATATCATGAGCAGGCGTAACTTTTAGTGCCCCCGTCCCAAAATCAGTTTCAACATATCGATCAAAAATAATCGGAATAGAGCGATTAAGTAATGGAACCAAAGCTCGTTTTCCTTTCAAATGCTCATACCTTTCATCCTTTGGATTTACAGCAATGGCAGAATCTCCAAGGATAGTTTCTGGTCGAGTTGTGGCAATTGTAATCCATTCATCATCAGAATCTTCTATTTGGTATCGAACATAATGTAAATGAGAATTTTCTTCCGAGTGAAGTACTTCTTCATTTGACAAAACTGTTTGAGCAGAAGGGTCCCAATTCGTCATTCTTTTTCCACGATAGATTTTTCCTTTTTTATGTAAATCAACAAAAACTTTAATTACCGCTGCCGATAATTTGTCTTCCATCGTAAATCGAGTTCGTTCCCAATCACAAGAAGCTCCTAGTTTTTTTAATTGATCCAGGATAATTCCTCCATATTTATCTTTCCATTCAAAAGCATAACCCAAAAATTCTTCTCTTGAAATATCAGATTTTTTAATCCCTTTTTCTCTTAAAAGTTTCACAACTTTAGCCTCTGTCGCAATAGAAGCATGATCAGTTCCTGGAACCCAACAAGCATTCTTTCCTTCTAACCTTGCTTTACGAATCAAGGCATCTTGAATCGTATTATTCAACATATGACCCATGTGCAAAACACCAGTTACATTGGGAGGTGGAATGACGATACTATAGGATTCTCGATCGTCAGGAGTAGAATGAAAATAATTTTTTTCCATCCAATGTTGATACCATTTATTTTCTGTATCAGCTGCTTTGTACTGTGTTGAAATTGACATTTTTTAAACGTTTTACTTTAGACGTTTGGCGTTAGAGAAATTGAATTTTGCGTGCTTTGTAAATACATAATTTATTCCACCTCTAACGTTCAACGATCAATATTTTTTTACGAAGTGCAAAAGTAGTTTTCCAATCGCTTAATTCAAAAATATAAACTCCTGCTTTTAGATTTTTACGGGAAAAAATGAATTTGTCTTCATTTATATTCATTATTTTTTCAACTATTTGCCCCTGGTGATTATAAATACTTATAACTGGAGATTTTAGTTCCAATATTCCCTTTACTTCAATAGTTGATTCGTCTGATATAGGGTTCGGAAAAACTTTAAAATTAACTATTTCATTTTTTGAAAGATCAGAAATAGGAGTGGTTCCACACAAATCAGTAAAAGTAAACAGGCATTCTGGCTGAGTATTCGGATTGGAATATCCAAGTTGCTCAAATGACTTAAAACAATTTAAATATGGATCTAAATCTGGGGTGATCGGCAACCCTCTGGTAATTAATCCACGCGTACTTCCAATACCTTCAATCCAAGATTCGTTATCAAAATTAATGACCCGTCGTGTAACACCATCTGGTGTGTCAATTAACATATTTGAAGTGGCGGTTAAGGTTTCATCAGATCCAAAAATGGTTTGTACGGTAATAGTCTGTCCCGTTTCCAATGAAAAATCATACAATAAATATTCTGTTGAAGAATTGTTTTCTATATAAAAAACTAAATCTGCCTCCATTCGAGTTCCCCCAAAATATTGTCTCATTGTTTCAACTCCTGATGTATCTAAAAAAATGGAATACAATTGTGAATAAGTATTATTCCCTATTATAGTATCTCCACAAATGACTTGATAATCAGGAAATGGAACACCTGCGAATCCTATTGTTGCATTTTCCCATGATGCATTTTTTGTTGGAAAAAATTGACTGGGTTGTGCAATTGAAGATTGGAAAGAAAGGAGAATACTAAAGCAATAGAAAAGGGTTAAGTTTTTCATTATTTTTATTTTAAATGAATAAAATTAGGGGCATCAATGAAATCAAAACCTCAAAATCAATGTCTTAGCCTTTCCTTTTTTATCAACATTAATAATGTACAAATTCCCATAATCTGACTCAGAAATAGACTCCACAACTGTTTCATCCATAAAATGATTTAATAAATTCGGAGTCGTATTGGAATGCCCAACCACTAAAATGTTCTTCCCTTTATTTGTTTCTAGCAACATATTTCCAAACTCATTTAAACCTCTAGGATTATAGCTAATAATCTCTTTTCTTTGAGTATTTGCAGTAGGTTTTGCCGTTTGTTGAGTTCGGTTATAATCAGTTGAATAAATCCGATCTAAAGGAATAGTAGAAAGAATATCTTTTAATTTTGCTGCTCTAAGATTTCCCTCTTCGGTCAAATTTGGATCTTTTTGATCTTTCATTTTTTCAGCATGACGCACCAAAATAATGGTTGTATTCCCTTCTGAATCCTTCTTTAACATATTTAAAGATCCTCCATCTTGCATCATTACTTTAGCATCATAAATTTGTTGAACTTCATTTCCTTGTTGAATTTTTGGAATTTTAACACATCCGCTCATTGTAAACAGGAGCAAAAACAAACAAGAGAAATTTAATAGGTATTTTTTCATGGTAATCGAATTTAAATAATTGATAATCAATAAGTTAAAGTATCTTATTTTGAAACTAAATTAACTTGAATAAGTATAATATATTGGTTCACTTTTTGCAAAAATATCATTTAATCCTCATAAAATGGAGTTACAATTATATATTAAAGTTTTCTTAAAATTATGTCATACTAAACAAGTGTTTTATATTTGACAGCTTTTAGACTTTGAGGTATATATTAAATTAATCTAAACTGTAAATAAATTGGAACAACCACATTCGGTAGGTCGATTAAAATCGATTTGGAACCAAACTAATAAAAAGAAACTTTTAGCAGGCAGTACTATATTTTTAGCAACATTTGCCCTAGTTTCTTACCTTCTTTTAGCCTTCACCAATACTCCTAATCAATTAGCTTCTAATTCTAATCATGGAGAAAAATTATCCTTCTTCCCAGTTTTCAAACCTGAAATAAAATATGGTTTTATTCTGGATACCTTTCACATTATTAATGCATCGATCAATCCAAATCAATTTTTGTCGGAAATATTAGATGAGCATCATGTATTGTATGAAAAGGTAGATGCTTTGGCAAGAAATGCGGAAGACGTTTTTTCTGTTACCAAATTGCGTGCAGGAAAGGATTATATGATTTTATCAAAGGATGCATCTAGTCCAGCTCAATATTTCATTTATGAGCCTGATGTATATAGTTATGTAGTTTATGATATTGAAAAAGGAACTGCTGAAGTATTTGAAAGAGAAATTAATACTCAAATAAAATCTTCTTCTGGGATTATAGAATCTTCTTTATGGCAAACTATGGTTGATAATGATTTAAGTTATGACTTAGCTTCTCGCTTGGAAGATGTTTTTGGTTGGTCGATTGATTTTCATCATGTTCAAAATGGTGATCGTTTTAAAGTCATTTATGAATCCCGTTCTATTGATGGGAAAGTAGTCGGTGTTGGTAATATTTTAGGTGCTTACTATAAAAATTATGATAATGAATATCATGGAGTTTATTTTGAAAATGAACAGCACCAGGGGTATTACGATTTGGAAGGACGTCCAATGAAAAAGACCTTTTTGAAATCGCCAGTTAAATACTCTAGAATTTCTTCTGGATTTAACATGAATAGATTTCACCCAGTACTAAAAAGAAGAAAAGCCCACCTTGGGACAGATTATGCTGCACCATATGGAACACCAATCTTAGCTGTTGCTAATGGAGTTGTCACTAAAGCAAGTCGAACAAGAGGAAATGGTAATTTTGTTAAAATCAAACATGATAAGACCTACCAAACGCAATATTTACACATGCAAAAATTTGCTAAGGGAGTCCATCCTGGAGTTCATGTAAAGCAAGGGCAAGTTATTGGATATGTTGGTTCTACTGGTTTAGCAACTGGCCCACACGTTTGTTTTAGATTTTGGAAAAATAACCGACAGGTTAATCATAGAAGACTTAATTTCCCTCCTGCTGAGCCAATGGCTGAAGGAGAAATTCCAAGATTTAATGAGCAAAGAGATCAAATTGTAAAGCAATTAAATCAGATAAAATTCAAACCTAAATCCATCCTTGCTAATATAGATGCTGAAAAAGATGAGACAACTAAGAAAAAAGTAAGCAAATCAAATCCTTAGTATTACTTCTCTAAAAAAAGAATAGCCAAATTTTCGATTTTGAAAATTTGGCTATTCTTTTTTTTAGAGACTTCGTTTTATTCTTTTTCTAAAGTAAATCCAAAAGTCGATCCTACTCCATAAGTACTTCTTAAATTAATGGTTTGTTTATGTGCCTCAATGATATGTTTAACTATTGAAAGTCCTAATCCTGAACCACCCTGCTTTCGAGACCTACTTTTATCTGCTCTAAAAAACCTTTCAAATACCCTTTTTAAATATTGTTCTTCAATACCAATTCCATTATCTGCAATTTCAATTAAGATATAACTATCCATATCATAAAATCCAATTTTGGTATCACCATTCATTTTTCCATATTTAATGGAATTTACCACAAGGTTCATCAATACCCTCCTAATCTTTTCTCGATCTGCTTTCACTTCAAAATTCTGGTCAGCTCCTTCTTTCAAAATTAATTTAATATTCATTTCTTCAGCAGTCATTTCTAGGTCTTCAATAACTTCTTCTGATAATTTTCTAATACCAAATGTTTGAATATCTAATTTCATTTCGCCTGTTTCCAACCTTGAAATCTCTTCCAAATCTTCTACAATAAAATTCAATCGCTCCACATTATTTGCAGCACGTGTCAAAAACGTTTTATTAATTTTTTCATCATAAAGCCCACCTTCCAATAAGGTATGAATATAGCCCTGGATATTAAAAATAGGTGTTTTTAATTCGTGTGATATATCACCTAAAAAATTCCTTCGATAAGTTTCCATCGCTTTTAGATTCTCTATTTCTTTATTTCGATTCTCTGCCCACAAAGCAACTTCATCTCCAACTTCTTCAAAAATATTACTTGATAGATCAATAGATTTTGAATTTTCTACACCTGTAACTTTAGTTTTTCTAATGTTTTTATATATCAATTTAATTTTACGATAGATATAATTTTTTAAAAAAAAAGAAAATACCAAATGGCAAGTAATAAAAACACTTAGTACTAAAATGACAATTTCCGTAATACCAAAATTGACCATTTTCATAAATGATAATACACTAAACAATAAAAGCATGATTCCTGTAATTACCAGAGAAGCATAAATAGATATTAATTGAGGGGTAGGGTTTTTTATTTTTTTACTCATTTCTGATAGCATTTATTCTCTTGAAGTTGAACATTTTACAGTCACATCTTCAATTTAAATTAGAGTGAACTCCAATTT
>JBGCCY010000018.1:0-9918 GCA_045104975.1 Saprospiraceae bacterium | reverse complement strand
GTTTTCGAGAGGCGATAGTTACGCTTGCACCAAGTTGGAGATATTGTTTGGCGATGCCGTAACCGATTCCGCTTCTGCCTCCTGTGACGAGGACGTGTTTATTTTTGAATAAATTTTCTTGGTACATAAACCTGAGACTCCTTTAAGTATTCAGAAAACGCAAGAGGAATTTTTTGAATAACGATTTAAGAACAAAGATTTGAGGTTTGAGAAGTTTGACGAAATTTCTAAAGACTTAATCTATGCGAGATTTCGTTAAACTTCTCAAATTCTTATTCGATATTCAAAAAAAAATTGTGCAATTTTTCTTTCTTAAAGTAGGAGCTAATTTGTGCTTTCAAAAAAAGCGGTTATAAAATATTTAAAACGAAACTAACTAATCTTCACTTCACCAGTTTTCCTGCTAAGAATGGTATGGAATTTTTAACATTTCTCTTGCTTCATCAATTGTTGCAATTTCTCTACCCATCATATTAGCTAACTTCACTCCCCACTCAACGCATTCGCCATTTGATTTTGCCATTTCTCCATTCGGTAAATAAAAATTATCTTCTAATCCAACTCTAAAACTTCCGCCCATCGTACATGCAACTGCAGCTAATTGCCATTGTTTTCGGCTGATCGCTATGGCTTGCCAATGAGCACCATCAGGCACTTGTTTAATTTGATGAATCAAGTTTTCAGTAGTCGCAGGAATTCCTCCAAGCACTCCCATTACTAGAGAATAAACGGCATTGTCTGGAATTAACCCTTTGTCTCGAAGTGGTTCTACATTTCGAATATGCCCGGTGTCAAAACATTCCATTTCAGGAATCGTTCCGGCCTGATTCATGATGTCCACCACATATTCCATAGTGCCAAATGAATTTTCAAAAACACCTTCGAAATAAAATTGCTTCGATCGTTTGGAGTAAATGGCATAATTCATACTTCCCATATTGAAGGCCGCCATGTCAGGAGCAGTTGGGATGATATGGTTCATTCTTTCCTCTTTTGACAAGCCAAGTGCTCCAGTTGAAAAATTGATCAATACCTTTGGACAAAGGTTCCGAACTTCTTCCTTGATCGCTTGAAAAACTTCCAAACGCCAACTCGGAATTCCATTGTCTTCTCGTGCATGAATGTGCAAAATACTTGCACCTGCTTCTACCGCTCTTCTTCCTTCTTCAGCAATTTCCTTTGGAGTATATGGAATGGCTGGACATTGTTTTCGAGTGGTGGCTGCACCAGTTAAGGCTGCTGATAAAATTAATTTTTTCATAAGCTAAACATAGGATTAATTTTTATTTTAGAAAATATACCACTTTAATTTTTTGCTTGAAAAATGAGTTGATCGGTAAAATAGAAGGGAGGTAAAAATATCATTTGATATTTCGTTTGACTGATTTACCGATCAACAATTTTATTATCTACTAACTCGTGCTAAACCCACCATCTACCAAAAGTTGGTGTCCATTGACGTAAGTTGAATCTTCTGAGAGTAACCAAAGAATAGATTGAGCTACTTCTTCAGGTTGTCCGATGCGTCTTAATGGCACTCGAAATTTAGTACTGTAGTCCAACATTTTTTGAGGAACTTCATCTAAAATTGGAGTCTGAACAAATCCAGGGCAAACGGAATTTGTACGAATATTTAATTTACCATATTCAATAGCAGCAGATTTTGTCAAACCAATTACGGCATGTTTGGCAGCAGCATAAGAACTACCCATTGGCATACCGTTTAACCCTGCGAGGGAAGCAACATTAACAATCCGACCACCTCCCGTTTGTAACATGCACTTTATTTCTGCTTGGAGACAAAGGAATACTCCTGTCAAATTAATGTCCATCATCGTGTTCCAATCCTCCATTGATAATTCATGAATTGGTGATCTAGCACCGCCAATTCCCGCATTGTTAACCGCTAAATCTAAGGAGCCTTCCGTTTCAAAAATTTCCTTTACAACTTGATCAACTTGATCTTTTTTGGAAACATCTAAATGGAAATATTTTGCGATTCCTCCACCTTTGATTATTTGATTGAGTGTCTCTTTTCCTTCTACTTCATTGATATCTGTGACCATTACCTTTGCGCCTTCTTTTGCTAAAGCAATTGCAGTAGCTCTTCCTATTCCAGTTGCAGCTCCAGTAACTAAAGCTACTTTTTTTTCGAGTTTCCCCATGTTTTATTTTAATTTTGTATATTAAAAATGTGATTGTAATAAATTGATATTCAGTTAGTTATAAACTGTTATTGATTTTGTTTTTTACAAGTTATTTTAAATTGAATTTACTTTTTCAAAAAGTATAAAAAGTGATTTTAAAATTTCAGGAGTATATTTTTCAGGAATATCATGCCCCATTCCATCCAAAATCAAAGAGGTTGAATTTGGAATCATTGGGCCATATTTTTTCGCATGATTGACTAAAATTAGTGTGTCGTCAGTTCCATGAACAATCAATGAGGGAACATTTAATTTTTTTAAATCATCATATCTTGAACCAGATTTCTTGATGGCATAACCATGTTGATCGTTGGCTTTTGAGTTGTACCCATTTCGGTTTTTTATCTCATAATAAAATTGTTGTAACATGGTTTTTGACTCTAATTCGTAATTACCTTTTCCTTTCAAAATTTGCCGAATACCATATTGAAATTTCATTTTGGTTTCAATCTTATTCATAGATTTTTTATGTCTGAAAATTAATTTCACCAATTTTAAGGCAAAGGATTTTGGCACGTCATTTAGGTTTTTATCAAAATAAAAACCAGTTGACATAATCGAGGTGAGTGACAAAACTCGACTTGGAAAATTAAAGGCGATGGTTTGACAAATCATTCCACCCATGGATGAACCAATAATATGTGCTTGCTCAAATCCTAAATGATCCAAAACTGCGATGCCATCAGTTGCCATTTCTTCCAAGGCATATTTGTTGTTTTCGCCCCAATCTTTTATCCAATCAGATTGACCGAAACCTCGATTGTCATATCGAATCACTCGGTATCCAGCATCCAAAAGAGGTTGGTAAAAATAGGATTGCCACTCCAACAAAGTTTGAGTATGCCCATTTACTAACAATATATTTACATTGTTACAATTTTCGTTTTCTAGAACTTCGTAAGCGAGATTGATATTTCCATTTTTGGCAAAACCACTTTTTCCAGGCATAAATTCTGGAAGGTCAGAAGTCATGACTTCTTGAATCAATTGGTTGATATTAGAAGGCAAGCGAGGTTCGGAACTGATCATCCAGTTGTGGATGATTAAGAGTAGAAAAAGGAGTGCGCCGATGGGTATTAGTATGGTTGTCATATTATAAAGTGGCGGTCTGTTTCAGCTAACCGTGAATAAATTGAGTTTAATTTTTCATTTTAGGAATGGTAATTTATTATTGAACCATTCCTTAGGTCAGTTGAAGCAGACCTCCATGTGCTATTCCCACACGATGGTTTTGGGAGTTTCGTGCCATCCTTCCAAATTATTTTGATATTGTTGATTCACCACATTTCGTTTCACTTTAAGAGTAGGAGTGAGGCAACCATTTTCCACACTCCAAGCTTCTTTAACTACAACAATAGTCGAAACTTTTTGATAAGATTCAACTGTTTTATTTAAATCAGTCAAAGTACTATCCAAACTTTTAGCTAAATCATCTTTCGATTTTGCCATGCCCATTTCTGAAAGCACCACCATCGCAATCGGCTGAGGGCAACCTAAACCAACAATACAAATTTGTTCAATATCAGAATTTTGTTCGAGGACTCCTTCCATTGGAGTGGGCACGATAAATTCTCCTTTGGCAGTTTTAAAAGTATCTTTTACTCGCCCTGTGATATATAAAAATCCTTCTGAATCTACTCGCCCTTGATCGCCAGTTCGAAGCCAACCGCCTTGCAAAACTTCTGCTGTTTTTTCTGGATCTTTATAATAACCTTTCATCACATAAGGTGCTTTCATCATGATTTCATTTGTATCGGGATCAATTTTTAGGGTAGCACCAGGTTGTGCTTTTCCGACCGAACCAGGTTTGTCATCCCAAGGATATAGGGTCGTACAAAGTGCACTATTTTCAGTCATTCCATATCCGTTCGTAATTTGAACACCTAATTTTTTAAACCATTGTTTGAGTCCTTCCGAAAGCATTGCAGCACCTGATACACAAGCACGAACTTCATTTAGACCTAAACCTTTTCGAATTTTCTTTTTGACCATTCCAGAAACAATTGGAATCTTTAACATGGTATCTAATTTCTTTTGAGGCATTTTTGATAGAATACCTAATTGAAATTTTGTCCAAATTCTAGGTACCGCAAAGAAAACAGTTGGCTGAACATCGGATAAATTTTTTGCAAAAGTCGCTAAAGATTCGGCAAAGGAAATTGTTCCACCATATCTAATACAAGTTGACTCGACTACTATTCTTTCGGCAATATGATTTAGAGGCAAATAGGAAAAAAAGCGATTGTCCCCAGAGAAAGAAATATCTAATGGATTACTTTCTTCAGTAACAATTTTGGTAGAGTCTAATCTTTTATAATCATGCACCACACCTTTTGGTGTTCCTGTTGTTCCTGACGTAAAAACAATCGTCCAAGTGTCATCCATATTTCCACTTGGTGTTCCTTGTATGGGTTCAAATCGATTGATAAAATTATCCCATTTCTCTCCTCGTTCTACTTTGGAATGATCTTTATATTGAGGAAAGGAAATGATCGGCATATCATTTGGAACACCTTTTTTCATTTCATCCCACACTTCTAATTTTCCTACAAATAGCGCATCTACATCTCCTAGTCTAAGCACTTGATTCATTTGTTTGGAAGTCAAAGTTGGGAAAAAGGGAACTGATACAAAACCTGCCATCATGATAGCCAGATCTGCAATAATCCACTCTCTACAATTTTTGGAAACAAGTCCAATATGAGCGTTTGGTTGAAGTCCTAATGATTGCAAACCAGTTGCTAATTTTCGAGCCATTTGTCCAACTTCACCCCAAGTATATTCCTCCCAAGTATCACCAATTGGCTGTCGTAAAAATGGTTTATTAGCTAATTCTTTTTCCCACTTATAAAATCTGAAATCGAATTTCTCCATGATGTAAATTGTTTATTTTTGTTTCTAAATATTTGAATGTCAGTTATTTATGTTTTTTTGCCACAGATTTGAATTGACCATGTATTACCTTTTAATATTTTTATTTGGGTAAATTCCTTCTTATCCATTCTAACTCAATTTGTAACGATACTTTTGCACCTTCCATTTTAGCGTCATTCCAATTAGTTGGAGTCATGTTTATTTTAGGGTAGAAAATTGACTTTATTTGGGCATCAACTTGTGTTTAAAAAAACATGCAAATCTTCCTATTTTAAATACCACCCAACTTGACGAACCCTAGGATCAAACCACCATCTTTTCCTCCTCTCAAAACTAAAGATTTCATCATTAGATTTATATAAAAAGTCGTCTATCTCTATTCCAAAAAAATCATTTCTAAAATGAAAACTCTTCAATATGGAAAGCTAATAATTTCTGGCATCGCTACAAAATTTAATCGAAGGAATTCCCTTTAGTATAGTCTTCAAAAACGGTCGGTTAAAGTAGTCAGAAACTATACAAAACTATAATAAAAACCAATACTTCAAACATTGAAACTTTGTTAAAAAGGAATTTTTCACCAAATTGCATTTATGAACAAGACCAAAAGAAAAATCATACTTTCCGCAGTTAATCTTTTTAATCAGGTAGGTTTGGCGAATGCTCGGAATCAAGATGTTGCGAAACATTCAGGGATTAGTCTTAGTAATTTCAACTATCATTTTAAGACTAAAAAAGATTTGGTTTTAGCAGTTGTAGCTTATATGCAAGAAGTTTTGGTGGAGAAAGTTTATGGAAATAAATTGTTAATTCAAGATGGTCAAGGCTTAGAAATTGCAAAATCTTATTTTGAATTTGAAGAAGAATTTCAATTCTTTTATTTAGATACTCATAATATTATTCAAACTTATCCTGAGATAAAAGATGATTTGACTACTCAAATTGAGGAGTCCATTCAAATGATAAAAAATCTAAATTATATGTCTGTAGGAAAGGGATTGATGAAACAAGAACCAACTGAAATGCCAGGATTGTACGATCAATTGGCGGAGCAAATTTGGATCAATAATCATTTTTGGTTTGCTCAAATGAAAATTAGAGGACTCGAAGGAAGTGTAGTGGTCAAAGGTTTGGAAGCAGGATTTGGAATTATTTATCCTTACTTGACGGAAAAAGGGATTACTTCTTATCGAGCATTTATAGAAGGTGTAAAAGAAGAACAAAATTGACCATTCAAGTAAGTACGCAAAATAGGAAAGCCTCTAAATTTTTTAGAGGCTTTCCTATTTTGTTAAATGTCCAAATTCAATAAACTTTAACCAGTATAATCGAAAATAAAAACCAAGTTTCTATTTTCGTTTTTCCAAAAAAAATAAAACCTTCCAATAATGAATCTTACTCAAATTAAATACGAAAGAATTGGTGAAGTCGCTTGGATCACTTTAAATCGACCAGACAAATTGAATGCTTTTACTCAAGTGATGATTGATGAATGGCGAACTGTTTTGACAGATGCGACAAATGACAAAACATGTAGAGTCATTGTTACAAAAGGAGAAGGAAGGGCTTGGTCCGCAGGAGTTGATCTATCGGTTTTTCAAGAAATAAAAGTAGAACCAGGTTTTAAAATGTATGAAGATGGTATGGAAATTATGCGACTCAATGAAAATTGTCCGCAGGTTACGATTGCGATGGTCAATGGATTTTGTTTTACTGGAGCGATGGAAATGATGATGTCATTTGATTTGATTTTGGCAGCTGATGAAGCTAAAATTGGTGACACTCATGCAAAATGGGGAATCCGTCCAACTTGGGGAATGACGCAACGATTGCAACAACAAGTGGGACTGCGGAAAGCAAAAGAATTATCATTTACTGCTCAAGCAATATCTGGAACAGAAGCTGCTAGAATTGGTTTAGCAAATTCATCCCATCCTTTGGAAGAGTTGAAATCTGCCGTAGATAATTTGATAGAAAAAATACTTCCAAATAGTGGGACAGCAATTGGTTCAATCAAAGAGCTTTATCAATTTGGAAGTGAAAACACTTTAAAAGAAGGGTTGGAATATGAAGCGAAATTTGAAATGGAAGTAATGGATAAGACGGAAGATTTGAAAAATTTTAAAGACAAAATTTAACTAATAATTAGTTTATATAAAATAGTTCTTGATGAACATTTTA
This sequence comes from Saprospiraceae bacterium, assembly GCA_045104975.1. Classification (GTDB taxonomy): domain Bacteria; phylum Bacteroidota; class Bacteroidia; order Chitinophagales; family Saprospiraceae; genus CAJQQY01. Next base: position 2,656 of record JBGCCY010000018.1, on the reverse strand, counting down.
ATTTTATAACAAAACATTTACAAAAATAATAAAATGAAAGAAGCAGTAATCGTTTCCACCGCAAGAACTCCAATTGGCAAAGCCTACCGTGGAGCATTTAACGCAACTCAAGGGCCAACATTGGCAAGTTTTGCTATTCGAGAAGCTGTTAAAAGGGCAGGGGTTGATCCTGCCGAAATTGATGATGTTATCATGGGAAATGCTTTGACCCAAGGTTCGACTGGCGCAAATATTGGAAGACTAGCTGCACTTGCAGGAGGCTTGCCGGTAACGGTTAGTGGAATGACTATCGACCGTCAATGTTCTTCAGGAATGATGGCGATAGCTACTGCTGCCAAACAAATTATTACTGACGGAATGAGTATTGCGATTGGTGGTGGATTAGAGTCAATTAGTTTGGTGCAGAATGAACATATGAACACTTATCAAATGGTTGATAAAAAATTGGTAGCGATGCATAAAGATGCATATATGCCAATGTTGCAAACGGCAGAAGTCGTTGCGAAAAGATATGGTATCAGCAGAGAAAGACAAGATGAGTATGGATTTCAAAGTCAAATGAGAACTGCTGCTGCACAGGCTGCTGGAAAATTTGATGATGAAATAATTCCAGTTACAACTATTAAAGGTGTGATGGATAAAGAAACTAAAAAAGTGAGTTTTGAAGAGGTGACTTTGTCTAAAGATGAAGGGAATCGACCTTCTACAACTTTAGAAGGATTGCAGGGTTTACGATTAGTCATCGAAGGAGGAACAGTTACTGCTGGAAATGCTAGTCAACTTTCTGATGGAGCTTCTGCTTGTGTTTTGATGGATAGAAAATTGGCGGAACAACGAGGAGTGGAACCTTTGGGAATCTATCGAGGAATTGCGGTAGCAGGTTGCGAACCTGATGAAATGGGAATCGGTCCTGTCTTCGCTATTCCAAAATTATTGAAAGCTCATGGATTAAAAATGGAGGATATCGGATTGTGGGAATTGAACGAAGCATTTGCTGTTCAAGCACTTTATTGTCGAGATCGTTTGGGTATTCCAGATGAGTTATTGAATGTAAATGGTGGAGCTATTTCTATCGGACATCCATACGGTATGACTGGTTCAAGAATGGTTGGACATGCCTTGATTGAAGGAAAGAGGAGAGGAGCGAAGTATGTAGTTTGTACGATGTGTGTTGGAGGAGGAATGGGTGCTGCGGGATTGTTTGAGGTAGTTTAATGGTTGAATATCCAATATCCAAACAGTTCTGAAAGTCCTGTTGGTGGATATTGGATATTCCTTTTTTTTTATCTTTTAAAACTCTAGAGTTACCTAAAAACCATTGACTGATTCTCTAAACATCCTCTGGTATTTTTGGTAATTTATCGGATCTATTAATTATTTTTAATTCTGCTTTCCCTCCTTTTTGTTTCACTAAAATTCGATTAAGGGGGATTATTTTCTACTGCCACAAATTCAGATTTTGAAGAAACACCTCTGTTTTCGTATAAGTAAGTAGTTCAACCTTCTCCCTTTTTATTTTCCGAAATCATCTATCTCTCCCTAAACTAATTCTTCTTTTCCAAATTTTATATAAGATGTAAAATCAATAGAAACTAAACATTCATCACATTTTAATGACTCGGATGTTTTATTAAAAACAACATATTTATTTTCCTCAGTTAAAAAAATCTCGAAATGATTTTTTTGTTTTATTTACACTTTGTAAATGTATTGTTATTTTTATGAATCAACAAAACGAGTAATAAACATTAGATGGAATTAAAGAAATATATCCTGACATTGAATCTACTTGGATTGATATATATAGTTCTGTTGTTCTCATTAAACAACCTATTCAATTTATTGAATATTATCATAATACGGATAAATATTATCACGTCAAAGGATCTGTGTTTAGTGGGAATATGTTTATTATGCAATTTGAAGATGTTACTAAAGAAAAGCAAGCACGATCCAGAGTATCAACGCAAGAGGGGGCTATATGCCTATTTAATAAATCTACTTGTTTTTATCTTTTCGCCGTTGATAAATTCTAAAATGTAGACTCCTGAGTGCAAGTGAGATACGTTAATTTTATTAGTGTTGTTAATAATTTTCTTCGAATCAACCTGACAACCATCTGTGGAGTAGATATTGATTATGGCCTCTTTTTCTATTGGTTCTGAGATAGTTAAAATATCAATCACGGGATTGGGATAGAACGCTAAATTTTTGTTTGCAACAGGTTTGAAATTAACTGCAATTATTCCTGTCATAGAAGATTGATCATCCAAATCTATTTGTTTCAATCTATAATAGTTCAATCCTCTAACTGGTGACTGATCGGTACTTGTATATCTAATATTTATTTCCGAAGTACCAGCACCTATAACCCAGTCTATTTTTTCCCAGAGAACACCATCTAGACTTTTTTGAACTTCAAAACCATGATCAAAACTAAAAAGGTTAAGAAATTGTTTATGTTTAATCTAAAGAATTCCCCGATGCTTGCGTCGGGGTCAATAAAAAAGATGTTTTGAAAAAACATTTTCCATTCCTACTTTTACTATTAGTTACCATATTAACTTGTTCAAAAAAAAGCAAACTAATCACAGATTCTAAATCAATATTTGATGAGAATACCCCATGGGAGTTGTTCCAAGATTCTGTAGGTAAT